>NZ_BBCB01000079.1 GCF_001311825.1 Salidesulfovibrio brasiliensis JCM 12178
CCGCCGCCACCACCTCCGGTGGACGAGATGGCTCCGCCGCCCGAAGTCGCACCGCCTCCTGCGGGAGAAGCCTGTACGGCGGTGTTGTCGCCGTTGGTGGCCGGGGAGTAGGGGATTCGGGCCTGCGAGGTGTCGATGGGCACGATGGCCGCGCGGGTGTCGATGGGGACATGTCCGGCAGGGCCGGTCACGACGCTACCAGCCGGAGCGGCCTGAAAATGTCCGGCCGGACCAGCTTGTACGTGCCCGGCAGGACCGGCCACGATGAAGTCTGTGACGCCTTGAAGCGACATGGTTGTATCTCCCCTTTCCCGCGACGTGCCGAACAGATTTCGGCCAGTATCGCATCTTCACAGTACACTCGCGTATTCCCTACCGTCAACCCTCGTATTGCAACGCTTGCGTAAAATGAAAACGCCCCGCTGCGCCAACAGTTGCGCAGCGGGGCGTGGTGGGTCTCAGTCGTCTGAGATTACTTGGTATCCATGGTGGCGATGAACGCGTCTGCCTCGGCGATGGACGCTTCCATCTCCTTGATGAGCACGTCCACGTCAGCGCGGATGGAGGCCAGTTCGCCTTCAAGCGAGGCAATGGCCTTGGCGTTCAGGTTGTGCTTGAGGAAGAGGACCTGATCCTTGAAGGCGGCCAGCACCGGGGCCATTTTGTCGGCGGCGCTTTGCATGGCCTTGATGAGCTTTTCGTAGCTGGCCTTGGTGGCGCGGTACTGGCTCTGGCTCTGCCTGCGCAGCTTGGCGCTGGTGTATTCATCGATTTCGGCCTGCCATTCCTCGAAGAGCGCCTCGGCAACGTCCTCCACGGACTCGATGCGGCTGCGCACGTCTTCGGCGGCTTCCTCGGAGGCCTCGTATTCGGCGTTCAGGGTCTCGTATTTCTGCTCCAGCTCGCCGCCGTCAAAGGCCACGACCGACTTGAAGCGATCCAGCGCGGAGGCGAACTGCTCCTTGGCTTCCTGATTGGATTCGCGGGCGTCCTCGACACGGTCAACGAGGATCTCGCGCTTGTGGTAGCCGACCTTTTCCATGGCCGAATAATAGGTCTTCTGGCATCCGGCCAGCAGGCACAGGGTCAGGGCGATGAGCGCGATGCGTGCTGCGAGTTTCATTGAGGCTCCTCGGTCGGGTTGCAGGTTGTGTGATACAGGCTCATACCCTAACAGCCGGGCGGCGGCAAGATTGCCCGTCGGCCCATGGCCGTGTATAGTCCCGCCTGTCCAACCAAAATCCATCATCAAGCGAATCGGGGGAACATGCATACCGTAGAAACACTGCGTTACGTGGCCATCGACTTCGAGACCGCCGATCCCAAGCGCGACAGCGCCTGCTCGGTGGGGCTTGTCGTGGTCGAGGGAGGCCGCATCATCGATAAGGCGTACCGGCTCATCAGGCCGCCGAGAAAACGGTTCAACCCATATTGTCAGGCCGTACACGGGCTCTGCTGGAACGACGTCTGCGAGGAGCCGCCCTTTGCGGAGTCGTGGCCGGAGATGCTGCCGCTGCTGGAGGGCGCGGATTTCATGTGCGCCCACAACGCGGCCTTTGACAGCTCGGTGCTGCGCGCCTGCTGCGACATGGCCGGGCATCCGTATCCGTCCCTGCCGTTTCTCTGCACTGTGCAACTGGCCCGCAGGACTTGGGCGCTGCCCAAGAACAAGCTGCCCATCGTCTGTGAGCACCTCGGCATAGAGCTGGACCACCATAACGCGCTCTCGGACGCCGAGGCCTGTGCCCGCATCGCGGCCATTGGGCTGGCGGAGAACCCCGGATTTCTGGAACGCATCCTCTAGGAAGCTCGCTCAAAACGCAGACAGCCCCACAGGTCATATGACTTGCGGGGCTGTCTGCGTTTTGCCGGAAACGTTTAGAGCTTGGTTTGTTTCAGTATGTACTCAAAGAGGAGTTGTACCGATTCATCCACGTCCTGCCGGTCGCTGTGAATGGCGATGTTTGGGCGGGTTGGCTCTTCATAAGGCGCTGAAATGCCAGTGTAGTTCTTGATTTTTCCTTCGCGGGCCAGCTTGTAGTAGCCCTTGACGTCGCGCTCCTCGCACACTGAAACCGGGCAGGAAATGTATACCTCGTGAAAATCCGACTCACCGACAATGTCCTTGACGCGCTCACGGTCGGCGCGCATGGGCGAAATGAAGGCGCACATGCAGATGATGCCGTTGTCCACGAAGAGGCGGGTGACTTCGGCGATGCGCCGGATGTTCTCGGCCCGGGCCTCGGGTGAGAAGCTCAGATCCCCGCAGAGGCCGTGGCGTACGTTGTCGCCGTCGAAAACGTAGACGCGCTTGCCGAGGTCGAAGAGTTTCTTTTCCACGGCATGGGCGATGGTCGACTTGCCGGAGCCAGAGAGGCCAGTGAACCAGAACACGCCGCCTTTGTGACCGTTGCTTTCTTCCCGGTGCCCGCGGTCCACGTCGCCGCGATGGGGCTGGATGTACTTCTTCATATGACGTTACCGCTGTTCGTTGGCGTGGCGCGCGGCCAGAGCGCCGAGCCTGCCGCGCAGGTCGTCGTCCACGCTGGCGATGACCAGAAAGAAGGGATTGAGGATGTCCTCTTTGTTGTAGCTCACCGAGTCACCCTGCAGCGTGATGACGCAGCCGCCAGCCTGCTCCACGACGCACTGTGCCGCGCCGGTGTCCCATTCGCAGGTGGGGCCGAGGCGCGGGTAGAAGTCGGCGGAGCCGTCCGCCACGGCGCAGAGCTTGATGGAACTGCCCATGGGCAACAGTTCGTGGTCAGGCAGTTCGTCCAGCACGGCCTGCATGGCGGGCGAGGGGTGTGAGCGGCTGCCGACCACGCGAAGGTTTTCAAGGCTCTCCAGCCGCGCGGCAGCGATGGCCACGGGCTCGTCGTCAGCAGTCGCCTTCCATGCGCCGAACCCTTCGGCTGCGTACCATGAAACATCCGGCACCGGGGCGTAGACCGCACCGGCCACGGGTCTTCCGTTTTCGATCAGCGCGATGTTCACGGTGAACTCGCCGTTGCGTTTGACGAACTCCTTGGTGCCGTCCAGCGGGTCGATCAGGAAATACCGCGTCCATGCCATGCGCTCTTCGTACGGGATGGCCTTGGACTCTTCGGAGAGAACCGGGATGTCCGGATGCCCTGCCTTGAGCCGGTCGATGATGGTGTGGTGCGAGGCGAGGTCAGCCTCGGTCAGCGGCGACTTGTCATCCTTGGTCATGACCTCGAAGTCGCGCTGGTATATTTCCATGATCGCCTTTCCTGCGTCACGGGCGATGGCGATCATGTCCTGAATCATGTCGGCTGGGGCAAGCGTCATGGCGGAGTCCTTGTTGGTCGGTGTCCGGGTGGCACATCTGCTGGAGAGAGACCCGGAAAGGCCGCCTCCCTGTCAGGACGCGGCCTTATGTTGAATCGTATCCTCGTGTTACAGCATGTCCTGCTGTACGCCATGCTCGTCGGCGAGCTTGAGCATCTCGCGAAGTATTCTGAGCGTCTCCTGCGCCTCCTCGTAGTCGAGCTTGCGCAGGGCGAACCCGGCGTGGACGATGATATAGTCGCCGATGTCCACCTTTTCGTCGAGGAGCATGATGGACGTCTGGATGGTGGCGTCGCCCTCTCCCACGCGGCAGGTGGCGATATCGTTTTCAATGGATAGGATTTCAGCTGGTACTGCGAGGCACATAGACCTTCTCCGGTGACGGGTTGTCAGCGGTGCGCGGGGTGTAGGTCCCGCCCGCCGCGGTAATTTCCTTGAGCACTGCGTCAAGCACTTCGGGCAGCTTGTCGGTCAGTTCGCCGGACAGTTCCGTGGACATGGTTTCGTAGTCTTTCGGCTCCACGCCCAGCAGGACCACGGTGTCCGGCACCTGCCCGATGAGCTTACAATGGGCCAGCACATCGAGCAAGTCCGTTTGGTGCATGGAATTCTTGAAGGCCAGGCTCTTGGAGAGGTCCTCGCCCTTGAGGCGGAACACGTCTCCGGGTTTGCCGTCATTGAGCACGATGTCCACGATGATGAGGTGGTCGCTCTCCATGATCGGCCCCATGAGCTTGAAACCGAGGGTGCCGCCGTCGAGGGTCTCGACATTGGGGGGAAATTCGTATCGCTGTTCGAGCTCTTCGGCCACGCGGACGCCGAAGCCTTCGTCGGTGTAGAGAATGTTGCCCACGCCGAGGATGAGGATGCGCTTGTCGTGTTGTTCCATTGTTCTGCTCTAAGAGAAGGGGACCCGGAGGTCAACCTCCGGGTCCCCGTTTCGTTCGGTTCGTTGCCGGTTCCTACAGGATGCGGAACTTGGCGACGTTTCCGGTCTGGTTATCGATGACGTGCACGCCGCAGGCGATGCAGGGGTCATAGGAGTGGACGGTGCGAAGGATTTCGACCGGACGCTCGGGATCGGCGATCGGGGTGTTGTCCAGCAGCGCTTCTTCGAGCGGGCCGGGGATGTCCTGATCGCAGCGGGGACCGATGTTCCAGGTGGACGGAACCACGAGCTGGAAGTTGTCGATCTTGCTGTCCTTGATCTTGATCCAGTGAGACAGGCCGCCGCGCGGGGCGTTGACGAATCCGACGCCTTCGGCTTCCTTGGGCATGTCCCAATCCTTGCAGATGTCGACCTTGCCGGCGGCCACGTTGGCCTTGAGGTCTTCAACCCACTCGGCGGTCTTCAGCGTGATGATGAGGCACTCGATGCCGCGTGCGGCGGTGCGGCCGAGAGTGGAGAACAGGGCTTCGGGGCCCACGCCCAGTGCGCCGAGCACGAAGTCGACGTACTTGACGAATTCGGGGTGGCCGAGGCCGTAGTTCACCAGCGCGGTGGCCAGCGGGCCCACTTCCGTGGACTTGCCTTCGTAGCGCGGAGCCTTCATCCAGGAGTAACGCTGCGGGTCGTCAAGGCTGGTGTACATGGGTTCCGTGACACCTTCGTACGGGTGTTTCGGAGTGCCTTCCTTGTACCAGGAGTGCTTGACGTGCTCTTCGATCTTTGCGGGATCAAAGGCTTTCACGTTGGTGATCTTGCGATCGTAGATGACGCCCGGCTTGATGTAGCGGGAGTCCAGGTCGGCTTCGCCGCCCTGCTGCGGGAATTCACCGAAGCTCATGAAGTTGGTGGTGCCGCCGATGGAGGCCCAGTCCTTGTAGAAGGACGCAACCGTGATGAGGTCCGGGATGTAGCATTCGAGGATGAAGTCCTTCACTTCCGCGTAGATGTCGAGGAAGGTCTGGATGGTTTCGTCCTGCAGGCCTTCGTAACAGGTGACGCCGCCCATCACCGTGAACTGGGTGTGGGGGTTCTTGGCGCCGTAAACGGCCATCATGCGGGCAGCCTTGACCTGCAGGTGCAGGCCTTCCAGATAGTGGGCGGTGGCGATCAGGTCGACTTCGGGAGTCAGCTTGTACGCCGGGTGTCCGCCGGGTTTCAGGAAGTAGGCGTTGTTGAAGATGCCCAGACGACCGGAGTCGATGATACCCTTGATGGTATCCTTGACTTTCTGCAGGTCTTCCGGGGTGGTGACTCGGGAGGAGTCCTTCTTCACCATCTTGTAGTTGGCGTTGGCCATTTCCGCAGCGGTCTTGACGTCGGCGTTCAGCACGTTGGCCACGTTCACGAAGTCGAGGGCATGCAGATGATAGAAATGCACGATGTGGTCGTGCATGAACTGGGACGCCAGCACCAGATTACGGATGATGGTGGCGTTGTGGGGCAGGACCTTGTCCACGCCGACGGCGTTGTCCACGCAGCGGATGGAACCCAGGGCGTGCACGTAGGTGCAGACGCCGCAGGAGCGCTGGGTGAAGTGCTGTGCGTCGCGGGGGTCGCGGCCTTTAAGGATGATTTCGAGGCCACGGAACAGCTGGGAGCTGCTGCGGACATCGACGATTTTACCATTGTCTACGACGGCCTCCACACGGAGATGGCCTTCAATTCTGGTTACCGGGTCAACGATGACCTTTTCACCATGAGCCATACCCGGGGCGCCTTTCGGAGTGCAACCGGACATATTTCAACCTCCTAAAAAGAAGATTTTCGTCGTTCTAAACCTGGCAACAGTGCCCTACTACCATTCGGTGAGGTCGGCATACATGTACGAGATGCCGCCCCAGTCTTCGCCGTCCCAGAAGTTGGGCTGCGAGCAGCCGATGCAGGGGTGGCCGGCTTCGACGGGCCAGTTGATCTGGTTGAACTTCACAGTGGGGCAGTTGTTGTACGTCTCCGGACCGCGGCAACCAAGCTTGCGCAGGCACCAGCCCTTGCGGGCTTCTTCGGAACCGAAGGACTCGGCGAACTCACCGTAGTCGAAGTGGTCCTGACGCGGGCAGTTTTCGTGCACGGACTCGCCAAAGAAGGCCCACGGACGACCGATGTCGTCGAGCTCGGGGATACCCTTGGTGAGGTAGTGGACGATGGTGCCGACAAGGTTGAACGGGTTCGGCGGGCAGCCGGGAACGTTGACCACCGGAGCTCCGGGGACAACGTCGGTGACGCCCTTGGCCTTGGTCGGGTTCGGAGCCGCTGCCTGAACGCCGCCGTAGGTGGCGCAGGTGCCGTAGGCGATGGTTGCCTGGGCGCCCTTGACGACCTTGACGGTGGTATCAAGCATGGTATGGCCGGAAACCTTGCCGTGGGCACCCGCTTCGCCGGCAGTGCCGGTGACCGCAGTGGGGATGCCGCCTTCGATCACGGCGACGTAGCCGCGCGGATCGTGCATGGTTTCCTCGAGACACTTTTCGGCCATTTCGCCGGCCGCTGCATGATGGTCTCGTGGTAGTTGAGGGAAATGACGTCCAGAATGAGGGCGTCAATGTAGGGTTCGACAGTCCTGAGAATGGACTCCGAACAGCCGGTGCACTCGGCGTTGTGCAGCCAGATGACATTGGGGCGGTTGTCGT
Source organism: Salidesulfovibrio brasiliensis JCM 12178 (assembly GCF_001311825.1). Classification (GTDB taxonomy): domain Bacteria; phylum Desulfobacterota; class Desulfovibrionia; order Desulfovibrionales; family Desulfovibrionaceae; genus Pseudodesulfovibrio; species Pseudodesulfovibrio brasiliensis. The sequence continues at coordinate 6,889 of NZ_BBCB01000079.1, forward strand.
TGGTAAGAGCTTCCGCAACCTTCGGGGCGAAGGCCGGGCCCATACCCATGACAGCAGCCACGGTTCCGCAGAACTTCATGAAGTCGCGACGACCGACGCCACGCTTTTCCAGCCGTTCCACAGCACCGCTTTTGCCATGACCTACGGAAATTTTCATGGAACACCTCCGTACAAATGAGTTCATGATTACGAACGATCTGTTCCACTCGACATAAGTGGGTTTGTTCGCCCGCAACACTCCTGTATCCACCCATAGTGGCACAACACTATTTATCGTGCCATTATAGTCATACGTTTTCAAAAAAGTTGTGTAACCTTGTGAAAACTTTATGTAACACTCTTGGTACCCCCCTTTCAAAACAAAATCAATAGGCCGCACCAAAAAGATTCGTCTTCCCCATACTTAGGCTTCCGGACCCTTCGTTTGGGCCAAAAAAAAGGAAGGGCCGGGCCCTTCCTCTTGCTTTCGATATGACACTGGAACGGTTATGAGACCATGCATGTGCGACAAACTTCACAATTGCTGAAGTCGCCGGCCTGATACTCGCGGATGATGTCCTTGAAGTGTTTCGAGTTCCAGATTTCCTTGATGGACTGTTCGCCCACGTTGCCGAGCACCACGGTCCTGCGCCAGTCGTGGCAGCAGATGATCATGTCGCCGTTGTACAGGACGTACGCCTGTTTCAGGAACAGGTCGCAGTTGCGCTTGGGCTTGGGCTTTGCCATGGCCAGATCGCTCAGGTCCGTGCCGCGGCGGTTGTCGAGGCTGTGAATCTTGAACTTCACGTCCCGGTCCGCCCAGTGCTTGCGGGCGTAGTCCAGCTCATCATGCACCAGTTTGGTGTCCAGCGTGGTCACGCTCACCTTGGGCAGCTTGGCGTTCTTCTTCTCCTTGAGGTCCAGAAGGGCGTCGATGTTGTCCAGCACCTTGGTGAGGGAGAGATTCATACTCTTCCTGTAGGTCTCTTCGGAGTATCCCTGCACGCTGACCCAAAGATGGCGCAGGCCGGAGTCGATGAGCGCCTCGGACACGTCCGGGGTCATGAGCGCGCCGTTGGTGTTGATCTTGGTCTTGGTCACGAACTTTCTGTGCCTGTTCAGGTAGGCGAGGCGTTCGGCCTGTTTGGGGTCCACCAGCGGTTCGTTCATCAGATAGGTGGAAACGCGCCCCACGTAATTGGAGCAGCATTCGTCGGCGATCTTCTTGAAAAGGTCGTCGTCCATGTGTCCCTGCGGGAGGTCCTTGTAGGTGTCCACGTACCCGCAGAACAGGCAGCGGGCGTTGCAGAGGCTGGTGGTCTGTATCTGGACGGCCCTGGGGAAGGTGGGGCGTGGGCGGCGCTTGGTCTTGTGCCAGGTGCGCAGCCGGGCGATGAGCCTTCATCTTCTGCGGGCATGTAATATTCAGCCATTTCGGGAAATCCTTGTTCGGCGTTTGCTGTTGTCCGGTCGGCTCTGTTATAGACGTCTTTTCATCCCTGTCAACGCCACCGAAACAGGAGGAAACATGAGCGCCATTCTGGAACTGGCCATATTCCCCATGGACAAGGGCGAAAGCGTCAGCAACTACGTGGCAGACGTGATCCGGGTCATCGACGCTTCCGGCCTGCCGCACGTCACCGGCCCCATGGGCACCTGCATCGAAGGCGAGGTTCGCGAACTCACCGAGCTTTGCGCCCGCTGCTTCGAGACGCTGGAGCCTTACTGCGAACGGGTCTACGCCACCATGAAGATCGATTACAGGAAGGGCCGTACCGGCGGCCTTGGAGGCAAACTGGAGAGCCTCTCCGGAAAGCTCTAGTTCCGGCAGCCCTTGGTTTCGAGCGTGCGCTTGAGCGCCAGCAGTTCCGGACATTCCGGGAAAATGCCGACACCCCGTTCAGCCACCGCAAGGGCCTTTGCGGGCTGGTGCGTCTCGCGCAGCAATCCTGTCCACGAGACGATGGCCCGCCGCACCACTTCACGATCCATGGAGCTGGCCTTGCCCGGATCGAAGGTTTTGAGCATTGACGAAAAACACAGGTGGGCGCTCCACGGTAGATCGTGCTTCATGCACTCCAGAGCGCGAAGCCCTTCTCTTACAGGGGAGGATGCGTTCTCTGCGCCCTCGGGCGGGAACCATGCCTCCTCAAGCCTGCGAACCGCATCGAGGCGGATACCGTTTGCCTTTGCTTCGTCCAGCAGTCTTTGCATCATGCCGGGGGCCCTGTAGAAAAAGTGCGTATTCCCCTGTCTGGACATCTGTTCGAGCATGGTGTCGATGTCCTGTAGCGCTTCGGCTCTCTTGCCCTGCTCCAGCCGAGACCATGCCCTGTAGGCCAGCGCCTGCGGGACGAGATAGCAGTCACCGATCTCCCGGCAGTATCTGATGGCCTTGTTCAGGGCGCGCTCGCCCCGGCGGTGCTTACCGCACAGGGTATAGGTGCCGCCCACCACGGCGTGATTGAGCCTGATGAAGAACCATCCCCCGGTTGCGGCGCGAATCCGCGCGGACTGACGGGCGTGTTCAAGAGCTGCGTCATGTCGTCCGAGTAGCGCGTTCGTCAACGCGAGGTATTGGTGTGCCTGACTGCGGAGGTGATCGAAGTGTCCGTAGGTCGGGTGTTCAAGGATTGCAGCGGCAGTATCGGCTGCGGCTTTGGTTTCGCCCCGCGCGAGCTGCACGTCCGCGTCCCAGATGCGATAGAACCCGCCAAGAAATGAGTGCTGGATGATGTCGGCGAAGTCCCGGGCGATTTCGTCGCGGCATTGCTCATACGCTCGGATGTCGCCGCACATGAGCCGGAAGTTGGCGAATGCAGTGCTCACGGACAGGCGCGTTGACGGACAGACCTCTGCCGCGTTCAGTCTGCGGAACTGCGGCTCCAGATGTCGCAGCGACTGGTCCAGTTCGCCCGAGAGGCCACCGCGGTACTGGCTTATCAGTTCCAGTTCCGGCGTGGTCTGGTCAAGCCCCATCTCCCCGAGGGTCTGACGGGCGGTCTGGGCGAAACGCTCGCTGCGAACAAGGTCGCATGGGCCATAGGTATGCGCCAGCGAAAGGACGAAGGCGCAGGTGATCCGTGTCATGGGGGCCAGCCCGTCGCTGTGCCTGTCGAAAAGCTCTCGGGCCCGCGGCAGGGTCTTGATGAAACTGCGGAGTCTGCCGGTGATGAACAGGTGTCCAAACGCAAGGAAAACCAGAGCCATCAGCTCCCCTTCCGTATCTCCCTGCGCGACGAAACGCCGGTGGGCCTGCCGCAGCAGTTCAAATCCCTGCTGCGGGTCCGCCATGATCCTCACGCGCCCGAGCACGAGCATGAACCAGCCGCTGCTTCGCAGAACATTCTCCGGGCAGCGTGACAGGATTTCGTCAAGCGTGCGCAGGCGGTTGGTGCTGATAAGCGGCATGCCGTGCTGCCGTACGCCCCGGACAAGTTCATCCCAGTGACCGGTTGCGGAAAGGCAGCGCAACCCTTCTGCGGCGTCGCTGTTATCAATGTACCACTGCGCGGCATGTTTGAGGAAATCCGTTTGTTGCCGCTCCGGCATTTCACTGCGGCACATGTGCCTGAGGGCGTCGCGGAAGAGGTGGTGAAAGCGGTAAACGAGACCGTTGCGGCCTTGCGTCACACGCACGAAAAGATTTCGGGCTGCGAGGTCTTCGGCCAGTTGCGCCCCGTCGTCAAGGTCCAACGCCTGAATCATGCCGGTTGGGACTTCCTCCAGCAGAGCCATTTCCAGCACGGCAGTCACCGCCTTGCGCGGTGCACCGGCAAGGCAGGTCTCCCAGAAATACAGTGCAAGGGACTCTGCGGAACTGCCCGGCATGCCGCCTTTGTGCGAGACGCCCATCAGCAACGCTCCGGTGGTCCATCCTTCGGTGGCCACCAGTATGGCCGCGCATTCGTCATTTGAAAGCTCGCGGCCGTGAACGGTTTCATGAAGCTGTGCGATCTCCGCGCCTGAGAGGGCGAGGGTGGCGTCATCTATTCGGACGGTCCTGAAAAACGTGAAGAGCGGGCTGCCGTCCAGTTGCAGCGGGGTTCTGGTCAGCACGGCGAATGTGACCGTGTCCGGGCAGGATTCCACGAATGCGCGCAGCATGGCAAGGCTGGCCGGGGCGCTGTTGAGCAGGTGGACATCGTCCACCACCGTCAAAACCTGTTGGGACGGACAGGAACCGAATGCGCCGGGAAGGCCGTTGGTAACGGCCGCGATCGCCTCTTCGGGGGTGAGGCTCGAACGGGCTGCGCCGAGCACCCCGGACGGGTCAAAGCCGTTCACCGCATCGGCCATGGTCATGCAGAGCGTTTCCAGCAGCGCGATGTGGTCGGTCTCGGATCGGGAGCAGGCGCACCAGCACACGGGGCCGGGAAACTCCTGCGCAAACTGCTCTGCCAGCGTTGTCTTGCCCTGACCGGCACGAGCCTGCACGAGCAGCACCCGGTTGTTGCCGTTTTTCACGAGCCTGCAATAGCCGAGCGCCTCTTCGCGCGGGACCCATTTTTCACGCTGCAGAGCGCCGGGGGGATGGTGCATTGTATTCCTTTCGATAATGGGAAAATCCTCAAACGAGCTATCCGATAGCACAAGATTCAGGCTTCGGGAACGGCATTAAAACGGTGTGATCTATTGGTGAAACAGCCGTTTGACCCATTGCACTTGTTGAAGAATGCTGTATGGAATGGGCACGAATCGACCAGTACGCATCGGGGTGGCATCACCTCGCCCCGACCATGCAAAGGAGAATATGATGACAGCACTTGCCATATTGTTTCCCGGACAGCTCGCAGGAAAAGGGCATGGGCCGCGACGCGGCGGAAGCCTCCGGCGAAGCCATGGCTCTCTGGGAATTTGCCGAGAAGGAATCCGGGCTGCCGCTCCGGGAAATCTACTGGGAAGAAAACGATGCCGACATGTCGGACACCAGGGCGCTTCAGCCTGCGCTCAGCGTGGTCAACATCACGCTCTGGAATGCGCTGCGCGAGAAGTTCTCGCCCGCCTGCACCGCCGGGCACAGCCTCGGAGAATACGCCTCGCTGGTGGCCGCGGGCGTGCTGACCGCTGAAGACGCCATCCGCGCCGTCACCGTTCGCGGCAGGCTCATGGCCGAATCCGGCGGCGCCGGACACGGCATGGCCGCCATCCTCAAGACCAAGCTGGACGATCTGGAAAGCATCGTCGACGGGGCTGCCGCCGAGACCGGCAAGGAGCTCCGCATCGCCAACTACAATTCCCCGGCCCAGTTCGTCATTTCCGGCGAAAAAGAGGCACTCGAAGTCGCGCAGGGCAAGATCAAGGAGATCAAGGGCCGCGCCATCCCGCTTCCGGTTTCCGGCGCGTTCCACAGTCCGCTCATTCAGGCTGCCGCCGACGAGTTCTCCGCGTTTCTGGGAACCCTCGACTGGAAAGCCCCGGCCTTCCCCGTCTACCACAACGTCACGGGAAAGCCGGAGAGCGACCCGGGCCGCATCCGTGAGATCATGCAGCGGCAGATGACCTCGTCGGTGCTCTGGATCCAGACGCTCGGAAACATGTGGGACGACGGCATGCGCTCCTTCACCGAGATCGGTCCCAAGGGCGTGCTTTTCAAACTGCTCAAGCCGAACTTCAAGGACGTGAGCGAGGAATGGGAAGGCAGCACCGTCCCCAATCTGGACGCAATCTAAACTGACTGGGCCGGAAGCCACTTCCGGCCCGTTTTTTTTGTCATGAAAGATACAATCATCAATTTCCCAGAACCGGATGAAATGAACCCCTCCATGCAGTCCTTTGCCAAGGACGCCACCACCGACCTGCTCTCGCTGGTCAGGCGCATCAGCGATTTCCACGATCAGGCGCTTGAACGCGCCGATATCGATGGCTCGGAACCGAAGCGCCGCTTCATACTACGTGTTTTGCGTATTCTGCTTGACCCCATGCTGGACGACCTTGAGCAGCGTGGCCTGATTTAACCTTCCCGTCACAGACGTTTTCCACAGGCAGGGCCTGTTTGGACGATTTATCATTGTTCCATTTATCACAAGTCCGGTATTTGTCGTAATGGAGTTCTATATGGGCTATCGTCATGGCTTATTGTTATACCTGTCCGTGTATAAGGAGTGACTATGGGAATCAGGTGGAGAATCCTGCTTCCGCTCGTGCTTGTGGCTTTGGCCATGGGAGTGGGCGGATATTTTGGTTTGAGTTACAAGTTCGAGGATCTTGAAAAGTCGTTTGTATCCGTCATTATCGGGAACAAGATCGACGACATGCGCCAGTCCATCGCCAAGATGTCGAACAATGCGCTGGAACAGGCGTCGCTGTTCAGTCGCATGCCGCAGGTGGTGGAGGCCTTCGAGGTCGCCAATCAAGGAGACATGAACGACCCCGGTGATCCCGAGGCGCAACGGGCGCGGGAAATGCTCCGTGCCTCCCTCGCTCCGGTGCTCAAAGGATACGAGGAGGCCCTCGGTACAAAGTTCAGGGTCCACTTCCATCTGCCCACCTCCCGGAGCCTTGTTCGCATGTGGCGCGACAAACAGGCCAAGCGCAACGGCAAGTGGGTCGATATTTCCGACGATCTCTCAAGCTTCCGCTTCACCGTCATCGACGTGAACAGGACCCGGCAGCCGGTCAAGGGCATCGAGCCCGGCCGGGGCGGGTTCACCATCCGCGGCCTTTCGCCCGTGACCTCGCCCGACGGGAAACATCTCGGATCGGTGGAAGTGCTCATCAGCTTCGGAGGCTTGCTCAAAGCGGTGGAAGCCACCGGCGACCTTCAGGCCACCCTCTTCATGGACAAGGCCATCCTGCCCATCACCACCAGATTGCAGGACCCGGCCAAGTATCCCGTTCTAGACCAGCACGTGCTCATCTACGGCAACGAAAACGCGGCCCTGCGCGAGATGATTACGCCGGACCTTTTGTCGAAGGGAATGAACGATACGGTCATACGCCTGCTCGGCAGCCACGCCCTCGGCGCGTTCCCCGTGCTCGACTACAAGGACCGGCCCATCGGCACAATCGTCACCTCGCTGGACATCCATGAGCAGCAGAACATGATCAACGCGGTCATGATTTTCCTAGCCATCGGCCTGCTGTTCACCATAGCGGCTCCCATCGTCATCATTCTATGGGTCATCCAGCGCTCCGTCATGCAACCCATCAGGGTCTGCACGGACATGGCCTCGCAAATAGCCGCAGGCAACCTCAAGGATGTGGACTGTGAAACCCGCAAGGACGAGATGGGCAGAATCATGGAAGCCATGAACAGCATGGCCGACAAGCTCTCCACCACCATCGGCGGTATTCAGGGCGCGGCAAGCGACGTGGTCGGGGGCAGCAGGGAGCTTTCCGAGGCCAGCGAAACCCTTTCGCAAGGGGCCACGCAGCAGGCCGCCGGGCTGGAAGAAATCTCCTCAAGCATGGAGGAGATGGCCGGCAGCATCCAGAAAACCTCGCGCATCGCCAGCGACACGGAAACAACCGCCAGCCAAGTGGCCCGCGACGCCGAGAAAGGCGGGCAGGCCGTTCAACGCACCGTGGATGCCATGAAAAAGATCGCCGAAGAGATCGGCATAATCGAAGAGATTGCACGTCAAACCAATCTGTTGGCCCTGAACGCGGCCATCGAAGCCGCGCGCGCCGGTGAGGCCGGAAAGGGCTTTGCCGTGGTGGCAGCCGAGGTCCGCAAGCTGGCCGAACGCAGCGGCAACGCGGCAGCAGGCATCAGCGAACGCTCCTCAAGCAGCGTTGCCGTGGCCGAAGAGGCCGGAGATCTTCTCTCGAAAATGGTCCCCGAAATCCAGAAGACCGCCGAGTTGATTCAAGACATATCCGCCGCCACAGCCGAGCAGAACGAAGGCGTGAAGCAGGTCACGTCGGCGCTTCGGGATTCGGATACCGTCGTGCAGCAAACCGCCTCCATCGCCGAGGAAGTGGCTGCCACGGCCTCGTCCCTCTCCAATCAGGCCCAGACCATGCTGGACAGCGTCAGCTACTTCAGGACCGACGGCGGCGCGGTCTGCTCCGACCCATCCATAAGATCGTCCAGACCAGCAAAAACCGCTCCCCGGTCCAGCCGCCCAGCCCTCGAGACGAAGCCCAAGCAAGGACGAACAAAGCAAAGCTCCGGAGCAGAACTCGACATGGGCGATGACGATTTCGAGCGCTTCTGATCCGGTAGAAAGAACTATGGCAGCAGACACCCCTAAAACGCGGAGGCATTTTTTCGGACGGCAGTGCCTCCGGCGGGCGGGCGCCGCCCCTGTACCCCGGCAAAGGGATAATCCCCTCTGCACTCCTTGGCTTGAAGGCGTTTGTATCAAGCGAAAGCCTTGCATGGTCGGTCAATTGCGCCGAAGGCGAGCCAAAAAGCTTTGGAGTTCTTAGAACCTTTCCCGAAAGGTTC
>NZ_BBCB01000080.1 GCF_001311825.1 Salidesulfovibrio brasiliensis JCM 12178
CTGAGAGGAAGGGGAGAGGAAAACCGCTTTTTGCAAAAAGGGGTTTTCCTCTCCCCTTCCTCTCAGCCGCCGGAGGCACAAAAAAGGCGATAGACTAGAGCAGTTCCAGTTCTTTCATTGCGAGGTAGAGTTCGCGGCTGACCCATGCGTCGGTGGCTGCGTAGGTGACTTGCGCTTTGGCGAGGTTGTCCTTGGCCCAGTTGGAGCATTGGGCGGATTTGGAGATGCGGAATCCGAGCAGGTTGGCGGCCATGTTTCTGAGGCCGTGTGTCTGCATGCCGGACTGGGCCGAGATATCGGAGAGGTCGATGAATCCGCCGGGGGTGAAGTCTGAGAGTTTTTGCAGGCCGCAGATGTCATCGCGCACGGCCACGCCGGTTTTGATGATGGAGTCTTCGGCGAGGAGGTCGAGCAGGCCGTTGCTCATGGGCAGCAGGCTGATCTGGAAGAGGAAGACGCGGTCTGCGGTGGCCAGTTGCAGCAGGGAGGGCGGATTGGGCTTGCGTCCTTTCTTGAAGACGGGCCGGGTTTCGGTGTCGAAGCCGAGGAGCGGTTCGTTTTCGAGTTCCTTGAGTGCCTTGGTGCGCTGGTTTTCGGTGCGCACCACTTCCACAGGGCCTTCCCAGCGCCTGAGGGGCATGGCATTGATCTCCTGCTTGGAGAAAGCTCGTGTGTATTTCTCTGGTAGGTCGGGGTTCGGCATGGTTACTTGGTGTTCGTCTGTTCTCGCGTGGCGTGGAAGGTGACGTCAGGCCAGGTTTCGATGGCGTCGTCGAGGCGCCAGCGGCTCGGAGCAAGATAAGTCAGATTGCCGTCGCCGTCCAGTGCCAGGTACCGTTCCATGCGTGAACGGAAGCGTTTGAGTTCCTGCTCGGTGCCGCTGATCCATCGTGCGGTGTGCAGTTCAACGGGTTCGTAGATGGCGTCCACGCCGTATTCGTCGCGCAGGCGGGACTGGATGACGTCAAACTGGAGCATGCCGACCGCGCCGAGGATGTAGTCGTTGTTCTGGATGGGGCGGAAGAGCTGGACTGCGCCTTCTTCGGAGAGCTGGGTGAGGCCTTTGCCGAGCTGCTTGGCCTTGAGCGGCGATTTGAGGATCACGCGGCGGAAGAGTTCCGGGGCGAAGTTGGGGATGCCGGTAAAGGTCAGGGCTTCCTTGTCGGTGAAGGTGTCGCCGATGCGGATGGTGCCGTGGTTGTGCACGCCGATGATGTCGCCGGGCCATGCCTCTTCCACGCCCTCGCGGTCCTGAGCCATGAAGATTGTGGCCTTGGATACGGTGACGCTTTTGCCGATGCGGTGGTGCTTGACCTTCATGCCCTTGGTGAATTTGCCGGAGTTGATGCGCATGAAGGCGATGCGGTCGCGGTGTGCGGGGTCCATGTTCGCCTGAATCTTGAAGCAGACGCCGGAGAAGCTTGTTTCGTAGGGGGAGACGTCGCGTTCTTCTGCCGGGCGGGGGCAGGGACAGGGCGCGAGTTCCACGAAGGTGTCGAGCAGTTCGCGCACGCCGAAGTTGTTGATGGCCGAGCCGAAGAAGACCGGGGTCTGCTTTCCTGCGAGGTAGCGCTCGGGGTCGAAGGGGAACCCTGCGCCTTCGAGCAGTTCGATGTCCTCGCGCAGCTTGTCGGCATCCGGGCCGAGTTCGTCGTCGAGCTTGGGGTCTTCGAGGCTTTCGATGACGATGCCTTCCTTGATGCCGCCGCCGTGTGTTGCGGAGAAGAGGTGCAGTTTCTTTTCATGGATGGAGTAGACGCCCTTGAACTCCTTGCCCATGCCGATGGGCCAGGAAAGGGGGGCGCACTCGATGTTCAGGGTCTCTTCAATGTCGGCAAGCAGCTCGAAGGGGTCGCGTCCGTCGCGGTCGAGCTTGTTGATGAAGGTCATGATGGGCGTGTCGCGCAGGCGGCAGACGTCCATGAGCTTTCTGGTCTGGCGTTCGACGCCTTTTGCCGAGTCGATGACCATGAGGGCGGAGTCTACGGCGGTCAGGGTCCGGTAGGTGTCTTCGGAGAAGTCCTGGTGACCGGGGGTGTCCAGCAGGTTGATCTCGAAGCCTTCATAGTTGAAGCGCATGACCGAGGTGGTCACGGAGATGCCGCGCTGCTGTTCCATGGCCATCCAGTCGCTGGTGGCGTGGCGTGCGGCTTTCTTGGCCTTGACGCTGCCTGCGGTCTGGATGGCTCCGCCGAACAGCAGGAGCTTTTCCGTGAGCGTGGTTTTCCCGGCGTCCGGGTGACTGATGATGCCGAACGTGCGTCGGCGGTCCACTTCCTTTCGTATCTGCGCTTCCATGATCCTACCCTGAATAAAAAAGTCCGGGCCGCCAGAGCGACCCGGACTGCCGTATACCCGGATGCCGTAAAAGGTCAAGGTCAGAAGGCACGCACCGGGCGCACATCCGAGGAGCAGGGGCTCTCGTTGTAGCGCCACCAGAAGCGGCCGCTGCAGGTGTTCTCGCCGCTGAGCTGCGAGGCGGGCGTGAGGCGCTGGAGCACATCGCGTTTGTCCTGATCGAGCAGGGCCTGGCGAACGGTATCCTGCGCCTGCTCGGTGGTCATGCTGCCGTTGTCCAGCCCGGCAAGGGCTTTTTGCACGCCTTGGCGCAGGGTGTATACGTCGTGGGCAGGACCGAGTTCGGACCAGAACTTGACTGCCGCGTCTTTGTTGCCAAGGTCGGCTGCGGCGAGTCCGCCGTAAACGAGCGTCTCGCGGGTGCGGTCACGGGCGTCGAAGAGCGTGGTGAAGAGGTCGAGGGCAGCGCGGCTCTGGCCGGACCAGTAAAGGCTCATTCCGGCCTTGAGACGGGAGGAGAGAAACGGTGTCCGGCCGTCCTTGCGGTTGGCCTCGAAAGACTGGTTGTAGGCGGTTGCAGCCGCCGAGTATTCCTGCGTCGCGGCTTCGGGGTTGCCGCGCAGGCGGTTGCGGCGGGCGCTCTCGAAGCTCCTGTCTGCCACGTTGAGGGTCGAAACGCACCCGGCAAGGGTGGTGAGAAGTACCGCCATCGCGGTGATTCTGAAAAGCTGTTTCATGATGCGCCTCCGAATATCGGTAAATAAATCGAGTGTCAGGGGAAGCCTGTGCAGGCTTGTGCTTGTTGTTTGACGGGAACGAGGCTATCATGTTCCCGCGTTTCACCCAACATCATTATCTACAATCAGGAGATCTCGCGTGTCCACTGCCAGAACGCCTGTCATGCTTTTTGTCTTTGCTCTTGTGCTCGTTGTCCTCGTTCCCGTTGCCTCAATGGTTCTGGCCGCAGGAACGTTCCTGACCGTGGTTCATGGCGTGCTGGCTGCCGCCGCTGTGATATGCATAGTGGCCGGGATCCTCATGCTGCGCGCCGGGTTGGCTCCTCTTGCGGAGCTTGCCGGGACACTCGGCGTGGACGCCAGTGACGGTGCGGAAAAATTCAGGGACGCCGCAGCTTCCATGCGGGAGGCGCTTGAAAAGCGTGTCGAAGCCGCCGAAAAGTCGGAGCGCGGCGCACGAGACGCCGTGCGCGAGCTGGAGCGGACCGTTGAAGGCATCCGCAAGAGCGAGGCCTCGGCCAAAGAGGCTGTGCAGGCAATGCAGAAAGGCGCATCCCGTGCCGGCGGGTTGTCCGAACGGATTTTCAAGGCCATCGGCGAGCTTTCCGAGCAGGTGGATCACGTCAATTCCGGCGTGGAGATTCAGCGTGATCGCATGACCGAGACGGCCACGGCCATGGAGGAGATGACCAGCACGGTCATCGAGGTGGCCCGCAACGCGGGCAGCGCCGCCGAGAGCGCGACCGCCTCCAAGGAGAACGCCACCACCGGGGCCGAGGGCGTGCACCGCGCGGTCTCCGGCATAGAGGACATGCGCGGCCGGATCATGACCCTCAAGGAGTCCATGACCGGGCTGGGGCAGAAGGCCGACGACATCGGCCAGATCATGAACGTCATCACCGACATTGCGGACCAGACCAACCTGCTGGCGCTCAACGCGGCCATCGAGGCCGCCCGCGCGGGCGAGGCCGGGCGAGGTTTTGCGGTGGTCGCGGACGAGGTCCGAAAGCTTGCGGAAAAGACCATGCAGGCCACCAAGGAAGTGGGCAGCGCGGTAACCGAGATTCAGGAGCATGCCCGCGAGAACGTGGCCGCCGTGGAAAAGGCCGCCGAGGATATCGTCCTGAGTACCGAGGCAGCCACCGAGTCCGGCAAGTTCATGGAAGAGATCGTGCACATCGTGGACGAGACCGCGATTCAGGTGCAGTCCATCGCCGCGGCCAGCGAGGAGCAGTCCGCCGCCAGCGAGCAGATCAACCGCGCCGTGGCCGAGGTCAATCAGGTGGCCAACGAGACCGCGGAGGGCATGTCCCTTGCCACTGATGCGCTCACCGAGATTTCCGGGCTGGTGGAGAACCTCGACAACATCGTGCACGGCCTCGTTTCCGGCGACACCAGCACCCTCAAGGCCGACGGCAAGCTCTTCGAGTGGGACGACAGCCTGTCCGTGGGCGTCAGGGAGATCGACGGGCAGCACAAGGTGCTCATCGACCTCATCAACGAGCTCAACGACGCCATGCGCGCCCGCCGCTCCAAGGCCATCATGATGGACGTGGTCAAGCGGCTGGCCGATTATGCCGTGGAACACTTCGCCACCGAGGAACGGCTCTTCGACAGGTACGGCTACCCCGAGACCGAGGCGCACAAGGAAATTCACCGCAAATTCGTGGCCAAGGTCTCGGAATTCGCCGAACAGCTGAACTCCGGCAAGGCGTCCGTGACCATGGAAGTGATGCGGTTCCTCAAGGACTGGCTCATCGGCCACATCAAGGGGACCGACCAGAAGTACAGCGCGTTCCTAAACGAGAAGGGCGTGCACTAGCCCTCGCTTTCAGGGGGTGCGAAACCCCCTTTTCGTGCCCGGCTGTTGCATATCCCGGCTCTCTGAGATATCCCCACGACATGGCTACTCTTGTCACGGGCGGAGCGGGATACATCGGCTCCCACACGGCTAAGGAACTCACGCGCCGCGGGCGCGAGGTGGTGGTTCTCGATAACCTCTGCACCGGGCACCGCGATTTCCTCAAGTGGGGCGTCTTCGAGGAAGGCGACCTCGCCGACTCCGCGTTCATCGACCGGGTGTTCGAGGAGCACGGCATTGACGAGGTGGTCCACTTCGCCAGTTTCATCGCCGTGGGTGAATCCGTTCAGAAGCCTGACATCTATTACCGAAACAACGTGACCAATACGCTCAATCTGCTGGACGGCATGGTCCGGCACGGTGTGGAGCGCATCGTCTTCTCCTCGTCCGCCGCCGTGTACGGCGAGCCGCAGGCCGAGCGGCTGGCCGAGGACCATCCGCTGAATCCGCTCTCGCCCTATGCGTGGTCCAAGCGCATGATGGAGCAGGTGCTGGCCGACTATGGCACGGCCTTCGGGCTGCGCTCCGTCTCACTCAGATATTTCAACGCGGCCGGGGCCGACCTGGACGCGGAGGTTGGCGAACGGCATCAGCCCGAGACGCACCTCATTCCTCTCATACTGGCCGCCGCCGCAGGCCGCAGGCCGAGCATCAAGGTCTTCGGCACGGACTACCCGACCCCGGACGGCACCTGCCTGCGGGATTACATTCATGTCGCCGACCTCGCGACGCGCATGTGCGTGCGCTCGACCATCTGGCAAGCGGTGAGGCCACGGATGTCTTCAACCTCGGCAACGGCAACGGGTTTTCCGTGCGTGAGATTATCGATGTGGCGCGGGACGTCACCGGGCTGGACGTGCCCGTGGAGGACGCGCCCCGCCGGGCCGGGGATTCCCCGGCGCTGGTGAGCGCATCGGACAAGGCCATGCGCGTACTCGGCTGGGAGCCGCGTTTCGGCGATGTGCGCGAGGTGGTCTCCTCGGCGTGGAACTGGCACCAGAAGGACTGGCAATAACGGAGTTTCATGATCCGGATACGTTTTCTCATCGCGTGTATGCTGCTCTGTGTCCTTGGAGGATGCGGCTACGGCTTCTCGCACGGCCAGAGCGCCCTGCCCGAGGATCGCCGCACCCTGTTCATCGTCGAGGTGGACAACCCGACCCCGTACTCGTGGGTGGAACCGCGAATCCGTTCGCTCCTGCGCGACGAGATCACCCGCCGGGGCGTGGGCGAGTGGACCTCCCGCGAGCAGGCCAAGGGGCTCATCACCATCGAGATCGACCGCTACTACCGCCGTTCGGACGTCACCGGGGAAAAGGAAGAGACGCTGCAATCGGTTGCAACCATCACCTTTGAAGCCATTGTGCGTTCCTCGGTGGACGGCCGCGTGATGTGGCGTTCCGGAGATATTTCGCAGGAATGGCCGTTCGCTCCCGGCGAGGGCGACGAGGCGGACCAGAAGGTCACGGAACTGGCGGTGCGCCGACTGGTGGACCGCATGACCACGGGATTCTAGGGGCCTCATGAAACGACCTGCTTACAGCTTTCTGGTCTGTCCGGACCCGCAACTGCTCAAGCGCGCATCGGGAGATGCTCGCCGGAGCCGGTGCCGGAACGTGGGAACGCCGCGCCTTCTGGGGCGACGACGAAGACCCGCTACCGGATGCGTTCTGGACCGACCTGACCATCAAGAGCCTTTTTGCCCAGCCCAAGGCGCTCATCGTGCGCCGGGCAAACGCCTTCAAGGTGGACCAGTGGGACAAGCTGGGCGGCGCCATCACCGGGGCCTCTCCGGACGTCTGGCCCATCTTCTGCCTTGAAGGGGAGTGGAAAGGCAAGAAACCCGCAGTGCCCGCACATCTCGCCAAGCGCGACATCTGGAAGCGTGCGGACAAGGGCGGCTGGGTCTGGCAGTCCGGCGGGCTGGATAAAAAGAGCATGGGCGATTTTCTGCGTCGCTGGGCTTCGGACAAGGGCATTTCCTTTGACAAAGGTGCCGAGGTCGCGCTGGCTCAGGCGTTGCCCGAGGACGCGGTGGCCGCGAAGCTGGAGCTGGACAAGATCGAGCTTGCCGTGTGGGACGAGAAGGTGGTTCGCCGCGAGCACGCCTCACTGGTGGCGCCCACGGGCGAAATGGAGTTTTTCGACCTCATGGATTCACTGGCCCGGCGCGGTGCCGAGGCCGGGGTCTGGAAGCGCGTTCTCGAAGACCACATGAAGAACGCCAAGGACCGCATGCTCTTCAACCTCATCGGCTATCTGGCCTCGCAGGCCCGGCAGATGTGGATGCTCACCCATGGCGAGGAAAACGCTGTTCGCGCGCACCCCTTCGTGAAGAAGAAGCTGACGGCAAAGGGCAGCCAACTGGGTGAAAAGGGCATCATGCGGCTCATCGACCTCGCGCTTGACGCGGAGTACTCGGTCAAGACCGGGCTGCGGCGGCAGGAGGAAGTGCTGGACATGCTCATCGCCGACCTCATCTCGCTGTTCAGGAGCGGCCGGGCATAGCCCCGGCGGATGATAATCATACACGAACCCTTTCCATCCCTGTATCGTCATGACCAAGGACAAACCGCATTATCACGGACACCGGCAGCGGCTGAAGGAGCGGCTTGCGCAGAACCCGAGAGCGTTGGCCGACTATGAAGTCCTGGAGCTGGTGCTGGCCGGGGTGCTGCCCCGGCGGGACACCAAACCGCTTGCCAAGGCGCTGCTGGAAGAGTTCGGCACGCTCCCGGCCGTGATGCGGGCCGAGCCCGGACGGCTGGAGAAGCTCGACGGTGCCGGACCGGCGGTGGTGGCCCACTGGCGGCTCTTGCAGGAGCTGCTGGCCCGAGTGGCCGAAGGGACCATGCGGGAGCGTGAGGTTCTTTTCAATAGCGAGGCGGTGGCCCGCGCGGCCATGGCCCGTCTTGGCGGCAAGCGCACGGAAGAGTTCTGGGTGGCGCTTCTCGACACCAGAAACCGCGTTATCGCGTGGGAACGCGTGGGCGCGGGCACGGTGGACCGGGTGGAGGCCTATCCCCGCGAGATCATGGCACTGGCGCTGGAAAACAAGGCGCGTTCCGTGATCCTCGTGCACAACCACCCCGGCGGCAACCCCGAACCGTCCGAGGAGGACCAGTTGCTCACGCTGGGCATGATCCGCGCCGCCTCGACGCTTGACGTGTTGGTGAACGACCACGTTATCGTTTCGGAAAGCGGATACTTCAGCTTTCGGGACAAGGGCATGATCTAGGAAAGGAGCATATGGCAAAACTGCATGCAATCGTGAAGGGCAAGGTGCAGGGCGTCTGGTACCGGGCATGGGCCCAGGACCTCGCGGCGTCCATGAACCTCTCCGGATGGGTCCGCAACCTGAACGACGGCAATGTGGAAACCGAGGCGTACGGCGAACGGGCCGTCCTCGAAACCTTTCTTGAAAAACTATACGACGGTCCCCCGCTGGCAAGGGTTGCCGAGGTGGAGACCGCTTGGGCTGAAAGTGGCGAGACACCGTCCGGATTCAGGGTCCGCAGATAAATTTTCCGGATTGCCCTTGCCAACCGTGACAGGGGACTTAGTTAGTATCTCCTGAAATAACAATAATGAAGGAAGGGATTCCTTTTGACGAAGAAGAAAAAGACTCCGATCAAGCCACGGCGCATCAGCCGCAAGCGCCCCACGGGCGCGACCCGCACCCCGGTTCGTCCGGGCGGCGGGCAGGGCGGTGCTGCCGGTGGCCCTCCGGGCGGAGATTTTCCGGGTTCCTCCAGCATTCCAGAACTGCTGGAAGCCCTGTCCTCCGGTCCCGGACAGCCAGTGTTCGGCGACGGACAGAACGAGTCCGGCCAGCCGCATATTCCCACCACCCTTCCCGTGCTGCCGGTGCGGGATATAGTGGTGTTCAACTACATGATCCTGCCGCTTTTCGTGGGACGCGAAAAGTCCGTGGAGGCCGTGAACGCGGCCCTTTCCGGCGACCGCTACATCCTCATCCTCACCCAGAAGGACGAGAGCGTGGACGATCCCGGCCCGGACGACGTGTACCTGACCGGAACCGTGGGCATGATCATGCGTATGCTCAAGATGCCGGACGGTCGCCTGAAGGTGCTGGTACAGGGACTCGCCCGCGCGCGGGTCAAGGCCTTTACCAGCGAGGACCCCTACCACATGGCCGAGATCGAGCCGATCCTCGAACCCACCGAGGTGGCGCTTACCCCCGAGCAGGAGGCGCTGATGCGTTCCTCCCGCGAGCAGAGCGAGAAGATCCTCTCCCTGCGCGGCATCTCCTCGGCCGACATCATGAGCGTGCTCAACAACGTCAGCGAGCCCGGACGCCTTGCCGACCTCATCGCCTCGAACCTGCGCATGAAGGTGCCCGACGCCCAGAAGATTCTCGAATGCGAGGACCCGCTGGAGCGGTTGGAGAACGTCAACGCCCAGCTGGTCAAGGAAGTCGAAGTGGCTTCCATGCAGAACAAGATTCAGAGCATGGCCAAGGAAGGCATGGACAAGGCCCAGCGCGACTTTTTCCTGCGCGAGCAGATGAAGGCCATCAAGCGCGAGCTCGGCGACACCGAGAGTCAGGACGAGGACATCGACCAGCTCCGTCGGGCCATCGACAAGGCCGGTATGCCCCGCGACGTGCTCAAGGAGGCCTACAAACAGCTCGGCAGGCTTGAGTCCATGCACGCGGAGTCCTCCGAGGCCACCGTCATCCGCACCTATCTGGACTGGATGACCGAGCTGCCGTGGAAGAAGCTCTCCCGCGACCGTCTCGACATCAAGAAGGCCAAGACCATTCTCGACGAGGACCACTACGACCTTGAAAAGGTCAAGGAACGCATCCTCGAATATTTGAGTGTGAGAAAGCTCAACCCCAAGATGAAGGGACCGATTCTGTGCTTTGTCGGCCCTCCGGGCGTGGGCAAGACCTCGCTCGGCCGGTCCATCGCGCGAAGCCTCGGCCGCAAGTTCCATCGCATGAGCCTCGGCGGCATGCGTGACGAGGCCGAGATTCGCGGGCACCGCCGCACATACATCGGGGCCATGCCCGGACGCATCGTGCAGGCCATCAAGCAGTGCGGCACCCGAAACCCGGTCATCATGCTGGACGAGATAGACAAGCTCGGCAGCGACTTCCGGGGCGACCCGTCGAGCGCGCTGCTGGAGGTGCTGGACCCGGAACAGAACTATTCGTTCACGGACCACTACCTGAACGTGCCCTTCGACCTCTCCAAGGTCATGTTCATCTGCACCGCCAACATGCTCGACTCCGTGCCCGGCCCGCTGCTGGACCGCATGGAGGTCATCCGCATCCCCGGGTATACCGAGCATGAGAAGGTGGTCATCGCCAAGCGATACATCGTACCGCGCCAGACCGAGGAAAACGGTCTGGAGGAAAAGGAAATCCAGATCGGTGACAAGACCCTCGGCCGCATCGCCCGCGAATACACCCGCGAGGCCGGGCTGCGAAACCTCGAGCGCGAGGTGGGCACCATCTGCCGCAAGATGGCCCGGCGCAAGGCAGAGGGCGAGAAGGGCCCCTTCAAGATCACTCCGCAGTCGCTGCACAAGCTGCTCGGCCCGGCCAAGTTCCTTGATGACGAAAAGGAAATGGCCCTGCCCGCGGGTGTTGCCACCGGGCTGGCGTGGACCCCGGTGGGCGGCGAAATCCTGCACGTGGAAGTGACCACCATGCCCGGCAAGGGCAAGCTGATCCTGACAGGCAAGCTGGGCGACGTGATGAAGGAGTCGGCACAGGCCGCGCTCTCCATTGCCCGCGCACATGCCGACGAATACGGCATTGACCCCGACTTTGCGGAAAACCGGGACATCCACATCCACGTCCCGGCCGGAGCCACCCCCAAGGACGGCCCGTCCGCCGGTGTGACGCTGGTGACGGCGCTTATCTCCGCGCTCTCCGGCAGGTCGGTCAACGCCGACACCGCCATGACCGGGGAGATCAGCCTGCGCGGTCGCGTGCTGCCCGTCGGCGGCATCAAGGAGAAGATCCTCGCCGCCGTGTCGCGCGGCATGAAGCGGGTCATCATACCCAAGCAGAACAGGAAGGACCTCGACGACGTCCCCGAGGCGCTGCGCAAGCAGATCGTCATCAAGACCGTCGAGCGAGTGGAAGAGGTCTGGCCGCTGGCCGAGGTCTAGCGTCCACTATAGAGAGAATAAAGACGCCCCTGCCCGCTCTGCGCAGGGGCGTTTTGTCATGTTCGTCGTGCGTTAGAACTGTTCCCAGTCGTCGGATTCGGGCAGTTCACGCTGCACGGTTCTGGCAACGGCGGGCTTGGCTTTGGTTTTGGTCTGCCGCGCAGCCTGAGGAGAGTGGCCGTTGACCGTGAAGAACTCCATGGCCTCCTGCAGCTGCACTGCCTGAGCCGAGAGCTCCTGTGCCGTGGCAGAGAGCTCCTCGGAGAAGGAGGTGTTCTTCTGCACGGCCATGTCCAGATGCCCGATGGCGGTGGAAATCTGTTCCGCCGCGCTCTGCTGGTCCTGACTCGCTGCCGTGACTTCCTGCACCAGTTCTTCGGTGGTCTTGATGTCCGCCACGACCTTTTCGAGCATGGAGCCGGCCTTTTCCGCCACCTGCAGGCTGTTGCCGGTCAGGTCGCTGATCTCGTTGGCGGCCACGCCACTGCGTTCGGCCAGTTTGCGGACTTCGGCCGCGACCACCGCAAAACCCTTGCCGTGCTCGCCTGCCCGGGCAGCCTCGATGGCCGCGTTCAGCGCCAGCAGGTTGGTCTGTCGCGCGATTTCCTCGATGATGGAGGTGCGGTCCGCGATGTCGCGCATGGCCTTGACGGTCTGCTTGACGGCTTCACCGCCTTCGGTCGCATCCTTGGCGGTGCGCACCGCGATGTCGCGGGTCCGTTCCACGGTATGCAGGTTCTGGGTGATGTTCGCGGACATTTCTTCAACCGATGCCGCAACCTCTTCAACGGAGGAGGCCTGCTCCGTGGAGCTGTCGGCCATTTCCTCGGCAGAGGCGGAGACTTCCTCGCTGCCGGCTGCTACCATCTCTGCGGAGCTTTTCACCTGATACACGACGGTCCTGAGCGCCTCGATCATGCTGGCGAGGGAGCGCATGAGGTTGCCGAGCTCGTTGGGCGAGTCTGACTCGATGTCTTGGGTCAGGTCTCCTCGGGCCATCATCCCGGCGGCGTTCATGCCTTCGCTGACGGGAGCCACCACCAGCCTGCGCATGAAGAATATCACGATGGCGATGACGATGAAGGCCACTGCCGTGCCGATGCCGCTCAGGACGTAACCCTGCCGGATGGCTCCGGAGGTGATGTCACTCTCATACGCGCCCAGGCAGATGATCCACCCGGTGACCGGTTCGGTGCGGAAAATGAGAATCTTGTCTTCGCCGTCCCATTTGTAGGAGATGACGCCGTTGCCGCGGTTCATGGCCTGGCGCACGAAGTCCTTGCTGCTGTGATTCTCAAGGATGACGCCCTTGTTTATGGGGTGGTAGATGAACCGACCGTCCGAGTCGAGCATGAAGGCATATCCTTCGTGGCCGACCTTGATGGGATCGATGAAGCGGGAGGTGAAGGCCGCCCAGTCGCCGAGCAGGGCGATACCGCCTGCCAGTTCGTTTTGTGCGTTGTAAACGGGCACGCTTACGGCGAAAAGCAGCGTGTCCCCGGTTTTGGCCTTGAATATGGTTTTGGAAACATAGGAGTCCGCGCCGCTGAGGATGTTACTGACGTAGGGGCGTGAAGCGATGTTTACTCCCTCGAACTGTGTTCCGTCCGAGCCGTAGCCACTGACGATGACCCCATCCTTGTTGAAGATGAGCGCGCCCCAGAGGCTCTTGTTACCGGCAACCGAGTCCTTGAGGACCTTGCGCGCGCTGTCGCCCTGTCCGGTGGTGGCGGCCATGGAGATGGTCACGTTGTTGGAAAAGCCTTTTGCGAGCGAAACCGAGTCGCTGATGAACATGTCCAGCGAAGAGCGGATGCTCGATGCAATCTCTTGTGCAGCGCTGGATTCCGATTCGTAGACCAGAGCGGTGGTGGTGTTGTTGACGTAGAGGACTAGCGCTGCGACCCCTGCGATGATCGCGCCCACAACCGGCAGGATGATGGTGCGTGCCAGACTCCGTGTGACCCAGTTGAACATGACGAACTCCTTCGTGCTTCAAGAGTATCTTTTGTCGCCGAAACCATTGCGGTCAATTGGTTGCATACGCTCAGTGAGAACCATTTTCGTTGAGCGGTCAACCATAAAATCGCACTTACAGCAGCAAAAGGCCCAAGAAAAGTGGGGTATTGCAAAATGGGGGATTTTCCCGGTTTCTTATATGTTTTGCCATATTCGCCACGGTAATATTTTCGAATCTCTGGTGGCATTATAATTCAAAAATAGGAATTAGTTTGAAAACCGGAACCCATGATACTGTTGTTGCCGGATCGTTGCCGGGCCGCTTCCGGATCGACGAAAATGCGCCGTTTCATACTATTGCGAAATCAGTCTTAACCCGTTATGTAGTCAGGCCCGGCCTGCCGATGCAGTCGGAGAGTATACATTTACAAAGGTGTAAAAATGAGACCAGATTTCGAGAAAATGAACGGCCTGATTCCCGCCATTGCGCAGGACGCCGAAAGCGGCGAAGTCCTCATGATGGCCTACATGAACGAAGAAGCGTGGGACAAGACCCTTGAGACCGGCGAGGTCCATTACTACTCCCGTTCCCGCAGGACGCTCTGGCATAAGGGCGGCACTTCCGGTCATGTACAGAAGGTCCATTCCATCCGTCTCGACTGCGACGATGACACCATACTGGTCCGTATCGAACAAATCGGCGGCGCGGCCTGCCACAAGGGCTACCGCAGCTGCTTTTACCGTGAATTGAAAGATGGGGAAGTGACCGAATGCTCCCCCGTGGTCTTCGATCCCAAGGAGGTCTACAAGTAATGTCCGGACAATCCCTCAGACTCGGTGTGCCCAAAGGTTCCCTGCAGGACGCTACCATCAAGCTTTTCGCCAAGGCGGGCTGGAACATCCGGCTGCACCACCGCAACTACTTTCCGGATATAGACGACCCCGAGCTCGACTGCTCCCTTGCCCGTGCGCAGGAAATGAGCATGTATGTCGAACGCGGCACCTTCGACGTCGGCCTTACCGGGAAAGACTGGATCATGGAGAACAGCTCCGATGTGGTCGTTGTCGACGACCTCATCTACTCCAAGGTCTCCAACCGCCCGGCCCGCTGGGTGCTCTGCGTCAACGGCAACTCGCCCTTCAAGCGCCCTGAAGACCTCGAAGGTTGTAAAATCGCCACCGAACTCGTGGGCTTCACCAAGAAGTACTTCGAGTCCATCGGCGTGAACGTCGAAGTCATGTTCTCGTGGGGGACCACCGAGGCAAAGGTGGTTGAAGGCCTCTGCGACGCCATAGTGGAGATCACCGAGACCGGGACCACCATCAAGGCCAACGGTCTGCGCATCATCGCCGAGCTGATGCAGACCAACACCCAGCTCATCGCCAACAAGGACGCCTGGAACGACCCGTTCAAGCGCAAGAAGATCGAAGAGATCAACCTGCTGCTTCAGGGCGCCCTCAAGGCCGAGAAGATGGTCGGCCTCAAGATGAACCTGCCCAAGGACAAGATGGAAGCCGCGCAGGAGCTTCTGCCTGCGGTCACTTCGCCCACCGTGGCGGAGCTGCAGGACGGCAACTGGCTCTCCGTGGAAATCGTCATCGAGGAGTCCGTGGTCCGGGACATCATCCCCGGACTCAAGGGACTCGGCGCGGAGGGCATCATCGAGTATCCGCTCAACAAGGTCGTCTAGACGCGACCCGCACCAATCA
>NZ_BBCB01000081.1 GCF_001311825.1 Salidesulfovibrio brasiliensis JCM 12178
CTGAGAGGGAAGGGGGAAACCCCTCTTGCAAGAGGGGTTTCCCCCTTCCCTCTCAGCCCGCTGGGAGGCACCACGAACACTTGAAGCCCTTCCGGTTCTGGTGTACCTGACTGCACCGGAGGAAATCCATGCACGATCATGATCAGGATACGCGGCCGCCGAGCCGTTCGCAGAAGAAGCGCGAGGCCACTGAGTTGCAGCAGCTTGGCGAGCGGCTTGTGGCGTTGCGGCCGGATGTACTTCGCAAGGCTGAGATGCCGGGCGATTTGGTTGACGAGGTACTTTTTTTACAAGACGCTGACCAAGCATGAGGCGAAGCGGCGGCAGATGCAGCTCATCGGCAAGTTGATGCGCGAGGCGGATGTTTCGGCGATCAGGGAGCTTGTTGAGGGCATTGATGAGGCGCACACCATCGGCACGCGTGCGTTTCATGCCGTGGAGCATTTGCGGGACCGTCTGGTGGAAGGCGACGATGCTGCGGTGGATGAAGTTTTCGAGCAGTATCCTGACGTGGACGGGCAGCATTTCCGCCAGTTGGTGCGCAACGCTCGGCTGGAGAAGTCGAAGGGCAAGCCGCCGAAGGCTTCCCGGGCGCTTTTTCGCATGTTGCGGGAGTTGGCGGAATAGCAATCGACTCTTTCCGGTCTTGACTCGGCCGGGTTCGTTCTTATTTTCTCAAGCACACAGGAAAACAATTCGACGGCCGCACCGGCCGGAAAGGAGTGAGAGCCGTGAAACATGAATATGCCGGTATCGTTACCGAGCTTGAAGACCGCGTCTGTCCGCACTGCAATGTCCCTATGGAAGCCTGGCTGGCACCGCCGGACAGTGGCTGGGGAGTCATTGTGGTCTGCAACAACAACGAGTGCCCTCATTACAAGGGTTCGGATTCCGACATCATCAACAAGCGCGACGATTCCCGCCTCGGGTGCCGTTATGCGGAGAACCCGGAGAACGGGTATTCTCCCATCAACCTTCTGGCGGTCTGTCGCTAGAGCGATACGCCCATCAGGCCCGGCTTCTTTGTGAAGCCGGGCCTTTTTTTGGGGTTTTTTCCGATTCTCATGCCGCCTAAAGGGTGGTATTAGGTGCCGCTTGCAAGGAGAGCACACGGTGAACAAAGCCCCAATTCATGCCTATCTCGCGCTGCTCGGCGGAGTGACCCTCTGGGCCAGCTCGTTTGTTGCGCTCAAGTACGGCTTCCGCGCTTACGACCCTATGGTCATCATCTTCGGGCGCATGCTTGTGGCCAGCCTGTGTTTTCTGCTTGTCATCAGGAATTTCCGCAATGTGCAGTACCGCGCCGGTGACTGGAAGCCGCTCCTGTTCATGGGCGTATGCGAGCCGGGTCTGTATTTCGTGTTCGAATCACTGGCCCTGACCTACACGGACGCGTCGCAGGCGGGCATGATCTGCGCGATGGTGCCGATTCTGGTGGCCATTCCCGCCGCCATCTTTCTTCAGGAGCGCATCTCGAGGCGCACGCTGATCGGGTTCGCGCTGGCCATTTTCGGGGCCGTGGTGCTCTCGCTTGACGCCGAGGCCTCGGAGAGCGCGCCCAACCCCATGCTCGGCAACTTTCTTGAATTCGTGGCCATGTGCTGCGCCACGGGGTACATGATCACGCTCAAGCGGCTGAGTCCGCGCTACGGGCCGTGGTTCCTGACCATGATTCAGGCCTTCATCGGGTGCGTATTCTTCTTTCCGCTGCTCTTTCTGCCCACTACCGAGCTGCCCACGGCGTTCGATCCGGTGGGGGTTGCCAGCATCCTGTACCTCGGCGTGTTCGTTACGTTGGCCGCATACGGGCTGTATAACGTGGGCATGAGCCAGGTCCCGGCGAATCAGGCCTCGGCTTTCGTCAACCTGATCCCGGTCATCACCCTGTTTCTGAGCTGGATGTTCCTCGGCGAGCGACTGACCGTGATCCAGTACGCGGCCTCGGCGCTGGTGCTTACGGGCGTATGGGTCAGTCAGGACAAGCAAAAGGACAAAAAGGCTGACATCGTCCCCGGCACGGGGTAATATCAGCCGATGCTCCGTCGTTTCTCGATCAACGGCCGCTCCCTGTCGGCAGACGTCACCCCCCGCTATGAAAAGTTCTGGGCCCTCTTTGCGCAGGAGCGCTGGGAGCCAGCCACGTTCGAGGTATTTGAGCAACACCTTGAGCCGGGGGCGCATTACGTTGACGTAGGGGCATGGATCGGGCCGACGCTGCTTTACGCCGCGCACATCGCGGGGCAATGCACCGCTTTTGAGCCGGATCCCGTGGCCTACTGCGCGCTTGAGGCCAACATCAGGCACAACCCGGAGCTTGCAGAGCGATGCACGTTGCGCCACGCGGCGTTGACCACAAGGGACGGAACCATCAAGCTCACCCCGCCGCACGGAGCGGGCAAGAGCGAAACATCCTGCCTGCTGCCCAGCAGCGACAACACTTTCGAAGCCGAGGCGCTGAACGCGTCCCGCGTTTTCCCCGCAGAAATGGCCGACGCGGCGTTCATCAAGATGGATATCGAGGGCGGCGAGTACGATACCATCCCGGCCATGACGGGCTTTCTGCGCAGCGCAAAGCCGGTGGTGCTCCTCTCGCTGCACCCGAATCATCTGTCACAAGCCGGACGTGACCCGGTCTCGGAATCCTCCCGGCTGCTGGAGTCTTTTTCGGGATACGGCAGCGTCTATTCGGTGGGCCGGGACGCCCTCGGCCCTGCGCCCGAGATTCGCGATTCCCTTGACGGCATGCCGCTGACCGTTGCCCCGCAAGGGACTCTGCTTTTCCTCCCCTGAACAGAAAAAGGCCCTCCACGACCGAATCGCGAAGGGCCCGAGGTGAGCGTTTACCGGATCTATCCTGATTGTCTGGTAACGGGCGGCGTTCCCCTGAGCACCAACCAGCCACCGATACCGGACACGAACGAAGCCGCGAGGATACCGATCTTGGCATCCGTGAGCAGTACCGGGTCGTCGAAGGCAAGCGTGGCGATGAACAGGGACATGGTGAACCCGATGCCCGCAAGCAGCGACGCGCCGTAGACGTGCCGCTTGGTCACGCCCACGGGAAGGGAGGCCAGCTTGGTCACTGTCATGAGCTTGACCGCGCCGAGAATGCCGATCTGCTTGCCGAAGAACAGACCGGCCATGACACCGAGCGTCACCGGCTCCAGCAGCGCCTTGCCGATGTTCTCCGGCAGATGCACCCCGGCGTCGCCAGTGCGAAAAGCGGCATGATGACGAAATCCACCCACGGCACCAGCGCGTGTTCCAGATGTTGCAGCGGCGTCTGCGCCTTATTGGCGACGTTCTGCATGGACTGGATGGCTGCGAGCTGGCCATGGTTGGTCAGCACGTTGGAACCGGGATGATGGTGGCGCTTGAATTCATCAATGAGATTGGTGCTGTTGAACAGGAACAGGTCCGTATCGCAGCGGGTCTTGGCCGGGATGATCATGGCCATGGCCACGCCTGCAACGGTGGAGTGAATGCCGGACTTGAGGAAACAGAACCAGACCGCGAGGCCCACCAGTGCGTAGAAGAGCGGCCTGCGGACGCCAAGCATGTTTCCGGCCAGCGCCACTGCCAGCATGACACCTGCCAGCCCGAGCAGCAGCACCGAAATGTGCGAGGTATAGAAAAGCGCGATGACCATGACGGCGCCGATGTCGTCGGCGATTGCCACGGCAGCGAGAAAGACCTTGAGCGAAAGCGGCACGCGGTCGCCCAGCAGGGCGAGCACGCCGAGGGCAAATGCGATGTCCGTGGCCATGGGCACGCCCCAGCCGATGCGCCCGTACCGCCGAAGTTAAAGGCCACGTAAAGCGCAGCGGGCACCAGCATGCCGCCTGTTGCCGCGACGATGGGCAAGATGGCCTGCTTCATGGACGACAGCTCGCCGACGAGCAGCTCCCGCTTGATTTCGAGGCCGACCACGAAAAAGAAGATCGCCATGAGCCCGTCGTTGATCCACCAATGGATATCGTGGGTCATGGATGCCGCTCCAAAACCCAGCGTGATGTTGGTGTGCAACAGGTGATGGTAGGATTCGTACCACGGCGAGTTGGCCCAGATCATCGCCGTGATCGCGAAAAGCAGCAGCAGGATGCCGGACGAGGCTGAGGTCCTGAAAAACCTGTTGAAAGGCAGCAGGACTTTTTCGATCGGCTCGGTGCCGCAGCTGATTTCCTTGATGGCCATTCTCAAACCTCCGGATTGTTTTCCGAAGACGACGCGCCCGGTCTAATAGGAGGCGGTGCTGAGTGCTTCGGCTTCAAGCAGGGTTTCGGCCTCTGCTTCGGACATAGGCTTGTAGAATAAAAAGCCTTGCACATATTTGCAACCCGCTTCCGCAAGAAAATCAAGCTGCTTTTTGGTTTCAACGCCTTCCGCCACCACCTTGAGATTCATGCTGGCTCCCAGCGAGAGGATTGTGCGAACGATGGCGCGGCTGTCCTGATCGTGCTCCACCGCCGCCACGAAAGTCCGGTCCACCTTGACCACATCTATCGGGAACCGCTGAAGATACGCCAGCGAGGAATACCCGGTTCCAAAGTCGTCTATACACAGATTCACGCCAAGCACCTTGAGTTGGCGGAGCATTTCCTCTGCGGTGGCGGGCTGGTCGACAAGAGCGCTCTCCGTGATTTCCAGATTCACCAGCTCCGGATCGATGCCGGTCTCCTTGAGGGTGTTGTCCACCTGCCGGACCAGCTGGGTGCGGCCGAAATGCTTGCCGGAGAGGTTGGTGTTGATCGTCAGCCGGGGGCCGTCGCTCCTGAACTGCTTCTGCCAGCGGCGGACCGTGGTGCAGGCGCGCTTGAGCACGTAGTTGTCGATGGCGTAGATGAGACCGGTGTCTTCCGCGACCGGGATGAAGTCATCAGGGCTGACCATTCCCCTTTCCGGGTGGTGCCAGCGCACCAACGCCTCGAATCCCGCCACGGAGTTGTCGCGCATGTCGATGACCGGCTGGTACATCACCTCGACCTCGTCAGACTCCAGCGCCCGCCGCAGGTCGGTTTCCATCTCCATCAACTCCATGACCTGATGGTGCATCTTCTGGTTGAAGACCTTGAACCGGGACTTGCCCAGCTCCTTGGCCCGGTACATGGCGGTATCCGCGTCGCGCAGCAGCGCCTCGGGCCGATCGTATCCCGTGGTGTTCAGGACAATGCCGATGCTTGCCGAAGTGAAGACCTCGTTGCCGTGGAGCACGAACGGCTGGCGGATGCCCTCCAGAATTCTGCGAGCGATGCGGATGGCGTCACGCGGGGCCTCGATTTCCTCCAGCAAAATGGCGAACTCGTCGCCGCCGAAGCGGGCCACGGTGTCCATCTTGCGCGCGCAGCTTTCCAGCACGCGGGAGATGGCCTTGAGCAATTCGTCGCCAATGTCGTGGCCGAGGCTGTCGTTGATGACCTTGAAACGGTCGAGATCGAGATACAGAACCGCGAAGAGATACTTCCGCCGCCTGCCGCGCTCCATGGCGAGCTGGAGATGGTCCTGAAACAGGGCGCGGTTCGGCAGGCGCGTGAGAGGGTCGTGGAAGGCCTGCCGCCGCAGCTGTTCCTCGGCCTTCTTGCGCAGGGTGATGTCTTCGACCGAGCCCTCGAAATACAGAAGGTTGCCGTCCTGATCGTCGACCTTTCGCGCACTCTCCTTGACCCATACGACCCGGCCGTCGCGGCGGCGGACCTGCAGCTCGAAGTCCTTGACCTCGCCATCCACTCTGAGCCTGTTCATGAACGCGTCGCGATCGCTGGTGCTGCCATAGAGTTGCGTGCGGATGTCGTAAACCGAGCTCATGAGTTCATCCGGCGAATTATACCCGAACAGACGGGCCAGCGCCGGGTTTGCACTCAGGAACCGGCCGCTGGGCGTGACCTGATAGATGCCTTCCACCGCGTTTTCAAAGATGGTGCGGTACTTGCGCTCGGCCTTCTTGAGAGCGTCGCCGATGACCTTGCGCTCGGCCACCTCGATCTTGAGCTGGGTATTGATGCGCGATAGCTCCTCGGTGCGCTGCTCCACCTTCACCTCAAGATGCTCCTTGGCCTCTTCAAGCTGGAGCGTCTTTTCCCGAACGCGCTCCTCAAGGGTCATTATCAGCTCGTGGATGTCCCCTGCCATGGACTCCATGGCATAGGCCAGTTGGCCGAGTTCGTCGTCGGACTTGACGTCTACTTCGGAGGAGAAGTCATGGGCAGCCACACGCCGTGCGTACTCTGTAAGCTGCTGCAACGGTCGGGAAAGGTTTCGGATAAAAAGATAGAGCACAAACACGCTGGCGCAGAAGATGACCAGCGCGATGCCCTGTTGCTGCAGGATGGCCGAGCGGATGTTCTGTTCGATGCCACCGAGCCCCATGCCGATGTGAATGGAGCCGCCGAGGCCGCCGAGGATGGGCTGGGCAACGTGCAGGATGCGTTCATCACCGCCAAGTTCCAGCCGCTCCACCAGATACGCGTCGTCACCGAGCACCGTCTCGTGAACCTGATCCACAATGGCCGCAACCTTGTCCGGCACTTCGGGGACGAACGTGTGCGAAATGACGGTACGGTGCGGGTCGGCCACCAGCACGTAGGAAACTCCCTCAATGTCCAGATAGCTGTCGATGCGCGACTGCAGGGCTGCCGCGTCCTCGTTGATGACGGTATGCACGTCCGAGTCCGCAATGCTGCGGGCCAGCGCAAGGGCCTTGCTCTGGTACTCTCTGGTCAACTCGGTTTCAAGCCTGTGGGCAAAGAACACGGATGTGGCCGTGGCCAACAGCCCGAAAACAAGGGCCATGGACAGGAAGGGGCGGTTGAACAGCTTGGGCAGTCGTTTCATTGCCGCCACCTTTGCCAATCGGACACGGTCTCCTGCATCCCTTCACGGAAGGTGGAAAAATACACGGCGTTCAACCCCTGCGTCCGCTCGGGGCCGAACCGAAGCGGCATGCCGATACCCAGATCAAAATCGTCAAGACTGGTCAGAGCTTTTCTGAACCGCGCACGGTCCGGCTGCGGTCCCATGCGCCGCACGGCCTCGGTCACCAGCCGGGCGCTCAGAAAACCTTCGAGACTGGCATAACTGTAGACGCGCCCCCCGGTCATTTCCCGCTGACGATATTCCGCCATGTGTCTGCGATACTGCCGCACTGCCGGGAGGTCGTCGGAATACGGGCTGGGCACCACCTGCGAAAAAAGCAGGTTCTCAAGATAATCCTTGCCGTTTTCCCGCATCTTGCGGGTGAGCAAATCCAGCATCTTGTCGCTGTTGGCAAAGGAGACCGCCGCGATGACCCCGCCATACCCGCCATCGCGCGCGTCACGGACAAACCCGGAGCAGGAGGAATAGGTGCCGATGCAGATGACCGCGTCCGGATTCGCGTCAAACAGGATGGTGGCCTGCTCTTCGTAGCTTGCATCGAAACGCAGCCCGCGCGAATAGCTGGCCTCAGCCTCGATCCCGAGTCCGTAGGAGGCAAGCGCCCGGCGCACTCCGTCCCAACCGCTGCGGCCATAGGCGTCCGCCTGATAGAATACGGCGATGCGGTTTCGCCCGGCCTCAAGAAGCTTTTTCACCAGCCCGGCCGTCTCCTGACGGTAGGAAGCGCGCAGGCTGTAAACATACTGGCCGTAAGGTTCTTCACGCAGCGGCTGCGCCCCGGTCATGGGAAAAAGCAGCAGCATGTCCTTGTCTTTGTAAAGCTCGAGGAGGGGCAGGATTCTGGTAGTGGTCGGGGTGCCAACGTAGCAGAGAAGGGAAAAAATATCCTTGCTCTTCATAAACTCGACGGTATTGAAAAAACAGGGATCGGGGTTGTAGCCGTCGTTGGCAGAACGAATGGCAAGACGCATCCCGTGAACCCCGCCCTTGGCGTTCACGTGGCTGAACCAGGCCATGGCCCCGCGATAGAATTCAATACCGAGCTCGGCGTTGGCCCCGGTAAACGCGGCGGACATGCCGAATACGAGTGTCTTTTGTTTCGCCTGAACCGGAGACGGGATCACTATGCACACGGCAAGCGTCACGGCCACCGTCACCGCAAGGCGACGTACATATTCGAACATTGCCTACCGTTATTGGCATGATGTCAACGCAAAATCAATGGGATTCAGGCCCGCGCCCCGCTCTCCCCGCAATCCACTTCACCTGTCTACATATACCCATCAACAGATTGAATTCATTGCGCTTCAGGTTGATCCTCGCCAAAAAACGGCGAACCGGCATCATCCAGTAATCCGTATTGCCTTCGCGTAGATAGTCGATGGCCAGCAGGCTTTCCTTCAAATTGGAAAAAAGCGTCTCCTGTTCGGCCACCGTGCAGAGCCTTTCGTCCGGAGGACCGTCGGGAACAAAGGGCCGGTCCAGCGCCTCCTTGAAGCATTCGTACAAGAGTACCAGAACCGCCTGGGCAAGGTTCAGCGAGACGCCTTCACGGTCGGTGGGAATGGTCACGAGGCTGGTGCAGAGCTGGGTCTCGTCGTTGGTCAGGCCCGTATCCTCGGGGCCGAACACGATGGCGACGCTGCCGTTCATGCGGGTCTTCTCCCCCACCACGGCGGCCAGCCTCGGCGGAAGCATCACGCCCTTGCGCCATCCGCCGGTGCGGGCCGTGGTGCCGTAGGCCGCGCTCTGCCCTTCAAGCGCCTCTTCAAGCGTGTCCACCACGCGGGCCTGCTCAAGGATGTGCCGGGCGTGGACGGTTGCCAGCGGCATGGCCCGGTCCAGCTCGAAATACCGGGGCGCGACAAGGGTCAGATTGGGGCAGCCCATGTTCAGGCAGGCCCGGGCAGCCGAGCCGATGTTCTCGGGATACTTGGGCCGCACAAGCACGACGGTGACGTTTTCCAGCACAGGAACCTCCGGGAATGGTGATGGAAAGGCTCACTGACACGCAGCGCAGCGGAAGTCAACTTCGCCGGAGCCGGGACTTTCGGAAGGAAAAGAACACCCCCGTGCGTCTTGACTCGCCCCTGTCCCCGCTCTACAACTGCTGCGAACAACGACATTCACACGGAGGCACCCCATGGCTCTTTTCACGAAGGAAGAAGCGCTCAAATACCACGAAGACAAACGCCGCGGGAAGCTGGAGGTTTTCTCCATCAAGCCCTGCGACACCCAGAAGCACCTGTCCATGGCCTACTCGCCGGGCGTGGCCGAAGCCTGCCGCGCCATCCACGCGGACAAGGAAGACTCCTACCGCTACACCAACCGCGGCAACCTCGTGGCCGTGGTATCGGACGGCACGGCCGTGCTCGGCCTCGGCAACATCGGCCCCGAAGCGGCCAAGCCGGTCATGGAAGGCAAGGGCGTGCTCTTCAAGATTTTCGCGGACATCGACGTCTACGACATCAACATCAACGCCTCCAGCCCCGACGAAATAGTCTCTTTCTGCAAGATGCTCGAACCGACCTTCGGCGGCATCAACCTCGAAGACATCAAGGCCCCCCAGTGCTTTGAAGTCGAACGCCGCCTTAAAGAGGAAATGGGCATCCCCGTCTTTCACGACGACCAGCACGGCACCGCCATCATCTCTGCCGCGGGCATCCTGAACGCGCTTGAAATATCCGGCAAGAGGATCGAGGAAATCACCATCGTTGTCTCCGGTGCCGGAGCCGCGGCCATCGCCTGCTCCGACCTCTACGTGAGCATGGGCGTGAAGCGCGAGAACATCTTCATGTTCGACTCCCGCGGCCTCATCCACGCCGGACGCGACGACCTGAACGACTTCAAGCGCCATTACGCGCAGGACAAGGACCACGGCTCGCTGGCCGACGTCATGAAGGGCGCGGACATGTTCCTCGGCCTGTCTGTCAAGGACGCCATCGACGCGGACATGGTCAAGAGCATGGCTGATAACGCCATCATCTTCGCCTGCGCCAACCCGGACCCGGAAATCCCCTACCCCGTTGCCAAGGAAGTGCGCCCGGACATCATCATGGGCACCGGCCGCTCCGACTTCCCCAATCAGGTCAACAACGTGCTCGGCTTCCCCTTCATCTTCCGAGGCGCACTGGACTGCCGCGCCTCGAGCATCAACGAAGAGATGAAACTCGCCGCCGCGCAGGCCCTTGCCGACCTCGCCAAGGAGCCGGTGCCGCAGGACATCTGCGACGCATACGGCGTGGACTCCCTCGAATACGGCATCGACTACATCATCCCCAAGCCGCTCGACCCCCGCGTGCTGACGTGGCTGGCCCCGGCCGTTGCCAAGGCCGCCATGGACACTGGCGTCGCGCGCAAGCAGATCGACCTCGACGCCTACGTCAAGGAACTCGAAGAACGCATGGCCGCCTCACGGGCGCGCACCCGAAGCGTCGTCGACTCCTTCGACTACGACTTCTAGCCAAAGGATACAGGTAGGGGGGAGCCCGCGCTCCCCCCGCACCATCATGAGAACACTGCTCGTTTCCCTGACCATCATCCTCAGCCTGCTCGGCTGCCGTCATCCACTGGAAAAAGTAGACCTGCATCCCGGTCCGGAATACGCCGGGGAATGGCTGACGCAACCCGACGTGCTGCGCATCGCCGGGGCACTGACCGCCATGCCCGACCGCACTCCCGCGCACTGGGACAACACGGACACCGGCTACCAGTACTCCATGACCGTCTTCAAGACCGCGAATGGCAACAAAGAAACCGTCAGGGAGTTTACCGTGCTTTCCACCGCCCCGGACGGAACCGCCGAGGTGCTGAATCTGCGCGGCGCAAGCAGCGCACGCGGCGAATGGAACATCACCGCGGACACGCCTTCCAAAGTTGTCGGCAAAGCCTGCCGCCTGAATGTGGACGCCAGCGAAACGCCGAAGGGCACCGTGGGCAGCGGGGAAGGCTTCCCCGGATTCATGGTGGTGGAAAGTGAGTGATTCCCTGCGCCGGGACATCCGCGAAGAGGCCGCAAAGCAGGGTATTGACGAGGAAGCCGTGGAGGCCGCCCTTGCCGGGCTGCCGGAAATCCCCGGCGACATGAGCGCGGCCCTTGAAGCCGTGCTCGACTATCTAGCCGTACCGACGAGACCCTCGACGACTAGGCCGCCTCTTTCAGGAAAGGAATGACCGTCCGGGCAACGGACGGGGAGTAGAGCATCCAGACGTGGGCCATGGCCGAAACATTCTCGCGTCGCCAGCCGCCGCCCGGCTCCAGACATCCATACGGAAACACGAAATCGTCCACCGGAGAGACAACCGCCAGCTTCGGCGCGGGCGTGTCCTTGACCGTACGCAGCTTTCGGCAGGCCTCGCGTCCCGGAATGAGGCTCCGGGCAACGCGCCCAACGCCGAGCAGCGCCAACTCGCTGCCGCCGAACGGCGAACCAAGGGTTGCCAGCGCGCCCACATGATCGCGAAACTCATCCTCCGCCGCCACAATGCGCCAGATCACCCCGCCGAGGCTGTGCCCAACCAGCAGCACCCGTTTACCGGGGTTCGCCGCCATCGTGCGCCGCAGCTCGGTTCGGACAGTCTTCAGCGCATCGTCCAGACCGCCGCGCCAACTGCCGTAAGAAAAGGCCCGTACGTTATGAAAGCCCTCACGGGAGAGTATTCGGCGGAACACATGCCACGCCGAGCGGTTGTGATACAGCCCGTGCAGGAGCAGCACCGGCGTTCCCTCCGGCTTCGGCATCGGCTCATGTCCGAGTCCGGTGACGAACAGCGCCGGGGCCGTGCCCTCGCTCCCCACCGCAGTGGCATACGTTGAGAGCAGCGGCCCGACCAGCCTGCCGCCGCACGCCGAGCGAATGTCTCCCAGCCGCCCGTCCATGGCATTGGACAGCAGGAAGAAGAACAGCCGCAGCAACGGAAGCCCCGTAAGCAGCACAAGAATGAGCACGCCGATATAAAGCATGCGGCATCATCGGCCCGGAAAGAAAAAGAGTCAACCGCTTGAAAGGGTTGTCCGAGGAATGTAACCTCGGTACCCATTCCCGAAAACACGGAGGAAGCATGACCACAACCCTGTGCCTCGACATAGGCTCCGGCACGCAGGACGTGCTGCTGCACATCCCCGGCCGCGAGATAGAGAACTGCCCCAAGTTCATCCTGCCCACGCCCTCTGTCCGCATCGCGGGCTACCTCTCGGAACTCACCGCCAAAAAACGCCCGTCTGGCTGCACGGATGCATTATGGGCGGCGGCATCGGCGGGGGCGTAAAAAACACCTCGAAGCCGGGCTTCCGCTGGCCGCCACCCGACAGGCCGCGCTGACCCTCAACGACGATCCCGCCAAGGTCGAGGCCATGGGCGTCACGCTGACCGAAGACTGTCCGGACGGTTACCGACCGCTGGAACTGCTCGACTTCGACGACCGGTGGTGGAACCGCTTTCTCGACGCCGCCGAGCTGCCACGGCCGGACCGCGTCGCCGCCTGCGCGCAGGACCACGGCCACCATCCCGGCACATCCAACCGCCTTGGCCGCTTCAAGATATGGGAAGAGCTTCTGACCGAACATCATGGTGACCCCGCTGCGCTCATCTACGAAACGCCCCCGACCATGATGACCCGCCTGCGCGACCTGCACGAATCCGCAAACAGGGCCGTCACCGCCGACTCCGGCTCCGCCGCAGTGCTCGGCGCGCTCTTCGACCCCGAAATAGAACGGCGCGCCCGCGAACAGGGCATGACCCTCGTGAACATAGGCAACAGCCATACCATCGCCTTTCTGCTGCACGGCGGCAGAATCCACGGCGTCTACGAGCAGCACACCGGCTGCCTGAACCCGGAAAAACTCTGGCAGGACCTCGACGACTTCCGCCACGGCCGACTGACCTTTCAGCAGGTTTTCGACGAATGGGGCCACGGCTGCCTTACGCTTGCCACCAGCGACAAGGCCGGAGCCTTCCCCGAAACCGTGGTCATCGGCCCGCGCCGCGCCATGCTGCACGGGTACGACGCCAGCTTCCCCGCCCCCGGCGGCGACATGATGCTCACCGGCTGTTTCGGCCTGATAAAGGGCATGGAGATGCTCGGACTCGAAGACCGCGCTTGAGCATCGCGCCCCGTTCCTTTACAAGAGGAACTCATCGGCGAGGAGACCCCATGAAACGATGCATACCAACACTGCTTCTGATCCTGCTGGCCGCCCTCTCGGGCTGCCTGCCCTCCACCGTGGAGCCCATGGTCTACGAGCAGAATCGCGGCCTCCCGGAAAGCTGGCTCGGCGAATGGCAGTACGTTCCCAAGCCGGACGAATCCCCCGGAAGCTGCGGCCGCCTTCCCGTGCTGCTCATGGGCAAGGCAGGATCCGACTGGTATGCCGAGGCCGCCAACTGCGGCGAGTCCTTTTCCGGTCGCTTCACGGCCTCCCGAGTGCCCGGCACCGACATCCGCGCCGTCTCCTTCCCGGTCTTCACCATCGCCGACGGCGACAGAAGCACCGAGTTCAAAAACGTGTTTTTCCTGATCCAGTCCGACGGTGACCGGCTCTACTGCTGGGATCTGCTCAACGCGGAAGTAGGCGTCACGCCATGGCGCGTGGCCGACGTCAAGAAATGGCTGGCGAAAAAAGCCGACCTCCTCAGGACCGACAAGGCCGGACTCGTCTTTCAACGCACCAAAACGGAGTAACTGCCCATGCCGCTGCCCATAGCTGTCCTCGTCTCCGGCGGGGGATCGAACCTGCAATCCATCATCGACCGCATCGAGCAAGGCGCCCTCGACGCCGAAATCCGGCTGGTCATCTCCAACAAGGCCGGAGCTTACGGCATCGAACGCGCCCGCAAGCACGGCATCCCGACCCTCGTGCTGTCCCATAAGGACTATCCGAACCGCGAGGCCTTTGACAAAGCCATGGTCGACGCCATGCACAAGCACGGCGTCACCGCCCCGGAAGGAGCCGTCATCATGCCGGGTTCATGCGCATCGTCACCCCGGTCCTGCTCGACGCCTTCCCCGGCCGGGTCATCAACATCCACCCTGCCCTGCTGCCCAGCTTCCCCGGTATTCACGGACAAGGCGACGCCGCCGACTACGGCGTAAAGATCTCCGGCTGCACCGTGCATTTCGTGGACGAAAAGATGGACCACGGTCCGGTCATCATTCAGGCCGCGGTGCCCGTCAACGCAGGCGAGGACGGCGGTCATCTCGGCCCGCGCATCCTCAAGCTCGAGCATCGCATTTTCCCGCAGGCCATTCAGTGGCTTGCCGAAAACCGCCTTCAGGTTGACGGTCGGCACGTCCACCTCAAAGTCGGTCCGGAACGCAGGTCGACCAGCCAATGGCCGATGTTGAGCCGCCCGTTCACGCGTTGGTTTGGCCGCCCTTGGAAGAGGGATTTTAGGAGAAACCAAGAAGCCTTTCGGAGACGGAAGGCTTCTTCGTTTTTAGGGGCTTACGTTTTATGGGTGGAACGGTGTGTTTCCCGCCTTCCGGCGGGACGGGGTGGGATACTTTTGTGTTTCCCGACATTCTTGGGTGCGGAGCCCGCCTTCGGCGGGAGGGCGGGAAGCGGAAT
>NZ_BBCB01000082.1 GCF_001311825.1 Salidesulfovibrio brasiliensis JCM 12178
AAAGAAATCAAGGAGCCTGTCCCAATCGGCATGCCCGCGGGCGATCTAACGGAACCGAACCCAGCGGCAACGTAACGCTGCCGATCACCGTTCCAACGGCCCGCCCGCAACCCCAACTTATTCGTCCAACCGCTTCCTAATCTCCTCATACTCATCATGATCAATCTCCCCACGTGCATACCGCTCCTTGAGGATATCCAACGGCGTCTTGTCTTTGTTCCGCGAAGTGCTGCCGCGAATCATCAGAACGAAAATAAATCCGATGACCACAATAAGCACGATCATGCCAAAGCCGCCGAAAGGCATGGAACCCATGGGACCATGCCAGCCGGTGCCGGGCTGGGCAAAGGCTGTCGCTGGAACGATACTGAAGATGGCAATAAGTAAAGAGCGCATGATGGCTTCTCCTTTCAGAATAGTTTGAGAGAAGCCTACAGCATCGCCGGGAATAATGCATCTTTGTGGGCACAAAGGCTGAAAAGTGAACGGGCGCGGAATCGTTCCGCGCCCGTTCAGCATCAGAGGGTATGGATGGACTACACGAGGGGTGTGTTCTCGGTCATGTTCCAGATTCCGCAGGGGCAGGCGTTGGCGCAGAAGCCGCAGCCGATGCACTTGTCGGGATCGGAGACCATCTCGAAGCCGTTTTCAAGGGCTTTTCGGGAGATGGCGGATTGGGGGCAGACCGCTTCGCAGAGCCCGCAGTCGCGGCAGGAACCACAGGAGGAGCATTCGTCCCCGCACTGCTGCAGACTGCCGAACTCGGTGATTCTCGGGTCGAAGTATTCCAGAGTCATGCGCGAGTAATCGATCATTTCGCGGGTGTCGGACTGGGGCCGCTTGCCCTTGAAGATTTCGTCGATCACCTCGGCGGCGCGGCGTCCGTGGCCGATGGCGTGCGTAAGCAGGCCGGGCCGGACGATGTCGCCGATGGCGAAGACCTTGGAATCGGTGGTCTGGTAATTGTCGTTGACCACGACATGGCCGCGTTCCAGCGCGATGGTGTCGGGCAGGAATTCCACGTCGGGCTGGTCGCCGATGGACATGATGACCATGTCGGCGGGCAGCAGCTCGCCGGACTGGAGCAGCACGCCCTCGTCGGTGATTTCCTTGGTAAAGCAGGGCCACTTGAACTTGGCTCCTGCTTCCTCGGCTTCCTTGCGTTCCTTGCCGAAGGATGCGGGCTCCTGAATGTCGATCAGGGTGATGTCGTCCGCACCGAGGGTGGCCGCCACTGTCGCCACGTCGCAACCAACGTTGCCCGCGCCGATGATGACCACGCGCTTGCCGGGCTTGATGGCGTCCTTCTTGGCCTCCTGCAGGAAGGTCAGGGCCGGGACGATGCGTTCGTGACCGGGCACCGGGATGATGCGCGGCTTCTGCGCGCCCACGGCGAGGACCACGAAGTCGTATTCGTCGCGAAGAGTTTCAAAGCCCTCGCGGTCGAGTTTTTTCTGAAGGTGCACATGCGGCAGGACCTCGGCCACGCGCTTCAGCTCGGCGTCCACCACTTCGGCAGGCACGCGGCTGTTGGGGATGGCGGAGGATATCTTGCCGCCGAGCTTCTCGGCCATGTCGAAGACAACCGCCTCATGGCCCATCATGCGAATCTGCCAGGCAACGGAGATGCCGCCGGGACCGCCGCCGATGACCGCCACTTTCTTCCCGGAGAGCGCGGGCAGCTCGGGCACCTTGCTGTTCACGCCTTCGCGTCCCAGCTTGGTGATGTCCACGGAAGGCATGTTCCCGATCTGACGGGTACAGCCTTCCATGCAGAGGTTCGGACAGAGATAGCCGCAGACCGTGGCCGGGAACGGGGTGTAGGCCAGCGCAAGGTCCACGGCTTCGTCAACGAGGCCGTCGCGGACCAGTCGCCAGCGCTCCTGCACCGGCATGCCGGTGGGACAGCTGGACTGGCAGGGAGCCATGTACTTGGCGTTTTCCCAGACCGGCACGAAGCGGCGCAGCTCGCCGTTGACGACCAGTGGGATGGGGCTCCTGTCGATGTCGGTCAGGTCGCCGATGAGACCGCCCCGCCCGAGTTCGTCGTCCCATACCTGATTACGGAACTCGCCCATGGAGCGGCGGGCCTTGCCCTTCTTCTCGTATGGGGTCTTGGCAACGATGAGCTGCCAGTCCTCGCGCTTGGCGAGTTCGTCCAGCAGGTCGGCCTTGTCGATCTTCCTGAGGAAGCTTTCAAGGTTTTCGGTCAGCCATGCCCAGGCTTCATCGTCGATGGGTTCCAGCCGGGCGTCGGCGTTGGAGAAACCGTCGTGCGGGCCGCGCACGAAGATGCGGCCGCCGACCATGCCCACGCAGGGGCGATAGCCGAGCACGTTCTCGGGGTTCTGGGCCTCATGTCCGCAGACCACGGCAGTGCCGCCGGCCATGAATTCGGCAAAGTAGTCGCCGGTACCGCCGAGCACCCACATCTCCGGTGGATCGAAGCGCGGATTGGTCTTGGTCATGGTCATGCCGCGCGCGCGATGTTCCCGGCGATGAGGACCTTGCCCTGCGCCATGGCGTTGCACGCGCCGTTGGAGCCGTGGCCGTGCACGATGATCTCGGCTCCAGCATTGAGCCAGCCGACGTCGTCGGAGGCCGGGCCCATGACTTCGATGGTGGTGCCGAGGAAGCCTTTGGAGCCGAGCCGCTGGCCGGGCGCGCCAGTGACCTTGATGGTAATGGGTTCTTCCTTGGAAACCCAGAGACGCCCGCCGATGCCGTGCTGGCCCATGGCGTCGATCTCGAGGTTTCGCGCTCCTTCACGCACGGCCTGCTGGATGCGCTCCTCGAGGATGCGCGTCTCGACGCGGTGGCCGTTGTCGTGTCCTTGTATCTTTATGGTATCAGCCATTGATTCACTCCGGTGTCCTGAAGGTTTCGTCCCGTTAGACCACGTACTTGATGCCGAGGCGTTCGGCAGCGGCCTTGTCGCCGATGCGAGGGCGTCGGACATGCCGATGGGCAGGGACGTGGAGCGTCCCAGCGGGGCGACGATCTTCTTCAGTTCCGTGTCGAAGCTCAGGTAGAAATCCACCACGCGCTCAGCCACCTTTTCGGGGTCGAGGCGGCGGTAGATTCTCGGATCCTGCGAGGTGATGCCCTTGGGGCACACGCCGATGTTGCAGACGTTGCAGCGGTCGGCCTCGGAGCCGACACAGCCTGCGGCGGCCTGCATCACGTATTTGCCGGTCTGGACCATGCTCGCGCCGAGCATGATGAGCGCCGCTGCGTTGGCGGCGAGGTTGCCGGACTTGCCGATGCCGCCGCCCGCCATGAGCGGAATCTCGTTCTGGGTTCCGGTCTTGCAGAGCGCGTTGTAGCAGTCGCGGACGTTGCTGGCGATGGGGTGGCCCATGTGGTTCATGGAAACGTTGTACGCCGCCCCGGTACCGCCGTCTTCGCCGTCGATGGCGAGCCTGCGGCGTAGGGGTTGCGCACGAGGTTGTTGAGAACCGCCAGCGAGGTGGAGGATGCCGAGATCTTGGGATAGACCGGCACGCGGAATCCCCAGGCCATGGACATGGACTGGATCATCTTGGCCACGGCCTCCTCAATGGAGTACTTGGTCTGGTGCGTGGGCGGGCTGGGCAGGCTCACTCCCGGAGGCACGCCGCGAATCGCCGCGATGAGCTGATTCACCTTGTACCACATGAGCAGGCCGCCGTCGCCGGGCTTGGCACCCTGACCGTACTTGATTTCGATGGCGCAGGGGTCTTCCTTCATCTCGGGGATGGCGTGGATGATCTCGTCCCAGCCGAAGTAACCCGAGGCGATCTGCAGGATGACGTACTTGAGGAAGCGCGAGCGCAGCAGGCGCGGCGGACAGCCGCCCTCGCCGGTACAGATGCGCACGGGCATTCCGAGTTCCTCGTTCAGATAGGCCACACCCATCTGCAGGCCTTCCCACATGTTGGGCGAAAGCGCGCCGAAGGACATGCCGCCGATGATGAGGGGATAGATTTCGCGCACCGGCGGCTTCCAGCCCTGCTCCTCGAAAGTCTTCAGACCTTCCTCGGGAGACTGGACGCGGCCGAGCAGCGTGCGCAGCTCGAACTCGTGGCGACCGGCGTCGAGGGCCGGGTCGGTGAGCATGGAGATGCGAATGAATTTGATCTGATCCAGCAGGCTCTCGCCGGAGTTGCGGCGTCCACCGCGCGTGCGGGGCTGGCCGCCGCGGTTGTTGTGGAACTTGAGCGTGGTGGAATGGTCCTGCAGCTGGGGCCTGATGGAATTGTTCGGACAGACCATGTTGCACATGGAGCAGCCGATACAGGCATAGGCCGGGTCAGTCCGCTGGCGGATGCCGTAGTATATGGAATACTCGTTCTGCGCCTTGGTGCGAAGCCCTGCGGGGGTCTTTATCTCGCGCTTGCGGAACACGCCGAGCTCAATGGCGTTTACCGGGCACACGGACGTGCAGCGGCCGCACTGCTGACAGGTTTCCTTGTCCCAGCAAATCTGCCAGGGCAGGTCCTTCAGACCTAGCGTTGACGGGGTAATGGGTCGATCTGAGAGCATGTGACAACCTCCCGGCAATCGGGGCCTACGATCGCCGTATCAAGATGCATTGGTTGGAAATCCTTGGACTTGTCGCGGTCGGGGATGGCGGCGTTCAGACCGCATATCTCGGAGGAGAATCCGTAGATGCCGTCCTTGCCGCCCACCACGCCGGGCCGGAG
Source organism: Salidesulfovibrio brasiliensis JCM 12178 (assembly GCF_001311825.1). Taxonomy (GTDB): domain Bacteria; phylum Desulfobacterota; class Desulfovibrionia; order Desulfovibrionales; family Desulfovibrionaceae; genus Pseudodesulfovibrio; species Pseudodesulfovibrio brasiliensis. The sequence continues at coordinate 4,686 of NZ_BBCB01000082.1, forward strand.
CTTCTTGCGGTCCTGCGTCATGAACATGGAACCGTCCGGCAGGCAGCCGATGACGCAGTTGGGACCGTCGATGATCAGCTTGCGGCAGGTCCGCTTGAGATTCTCGAGGAACTCGCGGTCCGGATGCCCGGCCATCTCGTCGCTATTGAGCGGGGTGATGACGTGCTTGTACGCACGGATGTCGAGGCCGAGCCGCTTGGTGGTGTAATGCGCGATGTGCGTAAACACCTCGGAGTCGGACTGGTAGCCGGTGTAGCCGGTGATGTTGCGTGACTGCAGGTAGTCGCGGATGGGGATGAACGCGGTGTTCTCGCCGTTGGTCATGGTGCACACGCCTTCGATGAAGAAGGGGTGGCAGGCGTACAGGTTGATGGCGTAGTTGGTGTTCTGCCTGCCTGCGCCAGAATGCGGCGGGCGTGGATTTCCTCACGGTCAAGCTGCAGGTACTCGCCGATGGCCAGCGGGTCGCCCACTTCCTTGATCATGATGGTATCCGGCCAGAACGAGAAGGCCATCATTTCCCCGGTCTCTTCGCCTTCCCTGCGCAGGTCCAGACGGGTCTGTACGAGCTGCCTGCCCTGCTCCGCCTCGGAAAGCTGCTTCCACTCGGCAGAGGGTTCGAAGGCGATGGAGGCGTAAGTGCCGCGCTTGGGGGTGCCGAACGGCGGTTCCACCTGCGGGGTGAACATCACGCTATGCTTGGTCTTGAACCCCTTTTCCGAAATATATTCCTCGGCACGACGAAGCCCCTTGTCCGTGAAAATGCCGGACAGGATGGGACAGTCTCCCATGCCTTCGAAGGGTCCGCCGAGTCCGTTCAGATACAGTCCCACACCCGAACCGTCGTGCCTTCCTTCATGACGTTCAGGGCGTTGACGGCAAGCATGGGCGAAACCGGATCACGGCTTGTGAGTGCGAATAGACGGCACATGATCGCTCATCTCTCCATGGTTAGAGGTTCGTTTTTTTCAGGTCAGAAGTTTTCCATATTTGCAAATAGGTGCGAAAGTCAAAGGGAAAAGACTATTTTTTTATCTTTTCGTCCAAAAAAGTCACCAAGACCCCTATCGACCCTGACAGGAAACACTGTTTTTTGTACAAAATTGGACAATTTGCTTTTTCCGCTGTTTTCAGACGCAGTGGTACATATGCGTATGCGACAAAAATGGCCAACAAGCCCCGCGAGTATACGCCCAAAACGTAATACCCGCGCACCCTCTCGGCATATTTGACGATGTGGACATCCAGCAACGAACGCAACGGGCATCCCTACGCCCCTCATCTCGACGCACAATTCACGTAACACATTGATTGAAAAGGAAATATTTTAAATAGCACCAAAAAACCTCGCTATTACGGAAGTTACACCTCGGCCAATGCAAATCGCTCTTGCGCAGAGAAACACGCACGAATCGGGGCTTTTCTCCACCATGACTCTCGATATCAGGAAAACAAACCGGCTGCGACGCCATTTTTCCGTTTCACAGCACAAGGGATATCCCAGCCATAAGGGCTTTACTCCGCCTCACCTCTCGGGCATCGTCCATTCCACCATGCATTTTACGCCGAACGAACAGACCATTACCTGCGCTGGGCCATGCGCTCGATGCGGCCGGGAGCATACTCTTCCGGCTGGCCCGACACCGCACGCCTGCCACGAGCTGATGCGTTCGCTGGAGACACACCGCTGCATTGATTGGCACCGCCCGCCCGAAGATCGCGACCCGCGACTCTCCACGAAGCCGTCTTCGGCGAGGCACGGGGGCAGATGTTCGGCATCATGGCCTACCGCACACAGGACGGCGAGGTCGGGAACGCAAAGGCGTTCTCCGGCCAGTTCAACGGAGTATGGGATGTGGACGGCTGGGCGCCGCCGCTCATTGACGAGACCGCTTTCTGGGCCGAGACCTCGCCCATCGAGCGCGAAATCAAGCGGCTGGGCCGCCGCATGGCCGCCCTTGAGGACGATGCCCCGCTCCAGGCTGAACTCAACCGGGAACGCAAAACCCTCTCCCGGCAGTTGATGCGGGAAATCCACGAAATGTACGAGCTGCCGAATTTCCGGGGGCGCACCGCCTCACTATTCGAGGCGTTCAATGGCCGGGGAATCCCCACCGGGACCGCCGACTGCTGCGCGCCCAAACTGCTTGCACTCGCTGCACGGCAGGGCTGGAGACCGATCGGCCTTGCGGAGTTCTTCTGGGGCAGGGAAAACAGGTCCGGCACCCGCAGCCACGGCAGCTTCTATCCCGCCTGCGAAGAGAAGTGCCGCCCCATCCTCGGGTACATGCTCTGCGGGCTCGACAACACCCCGTGATTCCGCCTCAAAGGAGCACATCCGGTCGTTTTGACTTGACCGGGGCATGAGTATGTCATAGGGGTACTATCTCTTTCGATGTGTGCCAATCACAGCTCAAAGCCGCCGCCGCGGCGGCCGGTGCATCTCGGAAAAATCCCAAAATACAAGAGATCGAGGACGCAGAGAGATGAACAGCATCCCCATTTCCATTCAGGGTTACCACAAGACCAAGAAAGAGCTCGAAGAGCTGAAAAAAGAACGCCCCGGAGTCATTCAGGCCATCAAGGAAGCCCGCGAAGAGGGCGACCTCAAGGAAAACGCGGGCTACGACGCCGCGCGCGAACGGCAGGGCATGCTCGAAGCACGCATCAGCCACATCGAGTCCCGCATGCCGCTCTTCAACGTCATCGATCTCGACAAGCAGAACAGCGACGAGATCCTGTTCGGCGCAACCGTCGAGATCGAGGACATCGACACCGGGGAAGTGAAGAAATACACCCTTCTCGGCCCGGACGAGGCCGACTACAAGAACGGCACCATCTCCATCCTCTCGCCCGTGGCCCAGGCGCTGCTCGGCAAGATGGAAGGTGACGAGATCATCGTGGACGCCCCGCGCGGCAAGATCGAGTACGAAATCATCTCGGTCAGCTACAACGGTTCCGACGCTCTCACCTGGTAGCCACCCGCACAACACCAAAAGCCCCCGGCTCCTCAGGGAGCCGGGGGCTTTTTTCATGGATTCGGAAAACGCTACAGGTTGCCGATCTCGATTTCATCCTTGCCGGGGTGCCAGTAGACCATGGAGCGGTCGGTATTTCGCTTCACTTTCAGTGCCTTGCCGCCCATCTTGATGGTCACGCCTGCAAAGATCGTCTTTTTGACGCGAATCTTGACCGAGGCCAAATCTTCCTGCCGTTTGCGAACGATGGCGGTGGCCCGGGCCGCACTCTCCTCGTAGTTCTTGGCGATACCCATGCGGTGCTTGATGATCTTGGCCACCTGTTCCCGCTTTGCTTCGGGCGTACGCATGAGGACCTGCTTGGGGTCGCTGCTTCCGAGGGCGCGGTCGATCTTCTGCAGCTCCTTCTTGAGCCGGGAGCGCTCTTCCAGCACTTCCGCGTCTTCCTTACGCCCCACGCCGACAACGACCTTTGTGGGCACGCCGAGCTCAGAGCCGAGCTCGTTGACCTCCATGCCTTCCGTTATGGAAATGGTACCGCCCTGCACAACGCCCTTACCCTTGGCCGCAATGACCACGGGGGCATGAATCCGGCAGTTGCTGCACTCGTTCTTGACAAAAAACGATTTTCCGGCCCGGATGGTGGCATTGGCTGAAAAGCCGGTGGTGATGTCGCCGCCAGCCTCGACCATACCGCCGTCAGGCTGCAGAATGCCGCCCTTGACGTCGATGTTGCCTCCGGCCTTGAGGTCGGCGCTTTCCACGGTGCCGCCAACCACGATGTGCTCCGGCGCTTCGACCTTGAAGCCGCCCAGCACATTGCCGTTGATCTTGACCGACCCTTCCTCCACGCGCACATTGCCGGTGCTCATATCCACATCCCCGGCGATGACCAGACACTGGGTGACGGAAAGCACGCCGCGCTCCACCACCATGATTCCGCTGCCCGTGGCGCTGAAGGTGATGCCGTCCTCTGCCACCTCCACATTCTCGCCCGCGTGCAGCACCATCTCGTTGCCCGCGTTGGCGGGGATGGTCTTGCCGTAGACGTCCATCCCGGCCTCGCCCTGTGTCGGCGGATGCAGCCGCGCAATGACCTGTCCCTGATCCACGGACGGATACTGGCCGCGATTACGGTAATCGATACGGCCTGATCGTCCTCGGTGCCGGACTCCTCGCGGGTGGTGACCAGATATTCCAGCCAGCCGTCACGGCCGTCCTTGGGCGGTCTGCCCTTGACGATGACCTTGCCCATGGCAGGTTCGCCGCTGTTGGCGGCTCGCATCAGTTCCTTGTCCAGCCAGTCGAGGTCGGGCTCAAGCGCGACCTTCATATCGTAAAGGATCTTGACAATTCGGTCAGGGGTCACAGCCCCGCCCCGAAAATCCTTGGAATGCAGGTTGCCGATCACCCGTATTTCGTCGGTGGTCACCCAGATGGCCGGATCCACGCTGACGCGCCCACCCTCAATGCGAGCCAGCCCGTACACGCTTGAAACAAAAAGTCCGGTGGTGGCGTCGAAATCACAATTGCTTCCGGCTTCGGGCTTCAGGTCCGAAGGTTTGCTCTTGTCCCTCGGCTTGGTGATCTTGCCGTCGATGGTCTGCCCTTCACGGGCCTCCTTCGGCGGCGAGTACTCCGCGAAACGGTCGCCGGGAAACACCGGCCAGCTCAGGTCGCCCTTCGGCTCAATGGTCGCGTCCTGCGGCTCCTGCACTTCAATGCCCCGGACAAGGGTGATGCCCGAGACCTCCTCGCTGCCGCCGCCATTGTTGATGATGCCTATGACCCGCTTCGCCGCGGCGCGGTCAGGAGGCAGCTTCACCCCAGCCGCCTCTATCTGACGGCAAAGGCTGTCGACTGTCGGCTTCGCGCCAAGCTGGGTTGGAGGAATGTACCGGCTGATGCCGAGCTTCATGCTGTCATCGGACAGGCAGAAGCGGAACCTTGCGTCAGCAGAGCCCTTCTGCTTTTCCGGTTCATTCATCGGATCGCACGTGTTCTTGTCGTCCTGTGCCATACAACTCCCGGGAGCCATGCCCTTTCTGAATATCCCTTTGAGTATTCAGCATGAATATACATGGCAAAAGCTGATTTGTAACCCCCGATATTTCAAGCATTGGAGGATGGCTACGTTCAGAAGGCGAGCAGGAAGAAGAGGTCCTCAAGCGGATGCATCAGCTCGGCATAGAGGCCGCCGGGTGCCGGCGGCGCCCCGAACAACGCCGACCGTTGGTGCTTGAGCGTTCTCGGCGAAATGGAGTCGGGGCCGGAGTGCAGCACGGTCATGGCAAGACGCTCGGCGAGCAGGTAGCCGGTCACACCCTTTCGGAAAAGGTCCATGTGTTCGCCCATCCTGCCACCGTTTTCCAGCAGGTATTGCTCGGCAGCCGCATTGGGTTCCTGCGCCATGATTTCGTGCACGAGGGCATACAGCGCGTTTATGCCGGAACCGGGGATACCACGCCGCCAGCCGATGAGCCACGCGTACGCCAGAACAGCATGAACTGCCTGAGGCCGGTCTCGATTATCTCGTCCATGGCGGTTGCCGCCGCCTCGAGCACCGGATGATTCCAGCGCACCGGACGCGCGGCCAGATCCCACGCAGGCAGTGGCGCACGGTTCGGCTCGGCTCCGAGCAGCCCGCCAAGTACGCTGCCCAGCCAGTAATTGGCCTGCGGCGAGGCCGGGGTCTCAAGGTGCGCGTAACTCAGCAGCACACGGCCCGAACCATACTCGTTCACCGCAATGCAGGGCCGGTCCTCGATGAAGTCCGGCCGGATGGATATGCCGTAGAGATTCTCCCAGTCGCTCATGGTGCCCTGCGGCAGGGACTTGAGATGCAGGTCCGCAACCCATGCGTCGGGGCCCGGCTCGCGGAAGGTCGCCAGCGCCACCGGCCCTTCTGCGGAATTGTCGAACTGGCCCGGCCACCAGACCGGAATGAGGGCCTCCTTGCCCATGCTCTCGGGCACCAGCGGGTGATCCCCCAACGCCACATGCATGTGCCCGGAAAGAAAGTGCTGCAGCCGGTTCTCGAACCCCTTGCGCTTCCACGGGCTCAGGCCGAGGCCGTATTTCTCGCTCAGAGCCAGCCCCGCGCCACCGCAGAATCCGATGTAGGTTCCGCCGCCATGCACGTAGGAGCGAATCGCGTCCATGCCCTCGTCACCGAGCCGCCGCGCCTTGCCACGGGCGTACCCGCCGGGCACCATCAGCGCTGCAGGCTTGCGGTCCAGCGCTCCTTGGGCTATCTCGGTACCGCGCACGAGGGTGTGGGGGATGCCCCATGCTCTCAGCGCACGGATGAGGAGCAGCCCCCAGAAGTGCGATTCATCCCAGTATACGTATATGCTTGACATCATGCGGCCCCTTGACGAGTCTTACCGGACAGTTAGCAGGGGCGGCCACGCGATGGCAAGCACAACCCGTTGAATTTCAAGGACGCAGCGGCGTCCATTTCCATACGAAGGAGACAGCAGACCATGAGCAAACCCACGCTAGCCAAAGGCTACGAGCCTTGGGACGTCGAGGATAAATGGGAAACCCATTGGGAAAAGGAAAAAACCTTCACCCCGGACGCGGACGCCGACGGCGATCCCTATTCCATAGTCATCCCGCCCCCGAACGTCACCGGCGTATTGCACATGGGCCACGCTCTGAACCTGACCCTTCAGGATATTCTCTGTCGCTTTCACCGCCAGCAGGGCCGCAACGTCCTATGGGTGCCCGGCACCGACCACGCGGGCATCGCCACCCAAAACGTGGTTGAACGCCAGCTCAAGGAAGAAGGCAAGACCCGCGACGACCTCGGCCGCGAAGCCTTCGTGGAGCGCGTCTGGCAGTGGAAGCAGGAAAAGGGCGACCACATCCTGAACCAGATTCGACGCATGGGCGCGTCCGTGGACTGGACCCGCGAGGCCTTCACCTTCGACGACCAGCGCGCCAAGGCCGTGCGCGAGGTCTTTGTCAAACTTTTCGAAGACGGGCTCATCTACAAGGGCGACTACATCATCAACTGGTGCAACCGCTGCCACACCGCCCTTGCCGACGATGAAGTCGAGCACGAGAACAAGCCGGGCAACCTCTGGCACATCAAGTATCCCCTTGCCGACGGCTCCGGGGAGCTGATCGTCGCCACCACCCGCCCGGAAACCATGCTTGGGGACACCGCCATTGCCGTGAACCCCGAAGACGACCGCTTCAGCCATCTCATCGGCAAAAAAGCCATCCTGCCGCTCGTGGGCCGCGAGCTGACCATCATCGGCGACACCTACGTTGACGTCGAGTTCGGGACCGGGTGCCTCAAAGTCACGCCCGCCCACGACATGAATGACTGGGAGCTGGGCCGCAAGCACGACCTCGAAGTGCTCGCCGTTTTCGACGACGCAGGCTACGTGAACGAGAACGCGCCGGAGAAATATCAGGGCGTTTACAAGGACGACGCCCGCGGCGTCATCGTCAAGGACCTCGAAGCCGAAGGGTTCCTTGTTGAAGTGGCGGACCATGAGCACTCCGTGGGTGTCTGCTACCGCTGCAAGTCCGTCATCGAGCCGCACGTCTCCACCCAGTGGTTCGTGTCCATGAAGCCGCTGGCCGAAAAAGCCCGCGCCGCCGTGCCGGACAAAACCCAGATTCACCCCGAGCACTGGACCAAGACCTATTACAACTGGCTGGACGAAATCCGCGACTGGTGCATCTCCCGCCAGATCTGGTGGGGCCACCGCATCCCGGCATGGACCTGCGAGGACTGCGGCGAGCTGATCGTCTCCATCGACGACCCGACCAAGTGCACCTGCGGCAGCGCCAACCTCGTGCAGGACGAAGACGTGCTTGACACGTGGTTCTCTTCCGCGCTCTGGCCGTTCTCCACGCTCGGCTGGCCGGATGACACCAAGGAACTCGCCAAGTACTACCCGACCTCCTGCCTCGTCACCGGCTTCGACATCCTCTTCTTCTGGGTTGCCAGAATGATGATGATGGGCCTGCAGTTCATGGACGAAGTACCGTTCCACGACGTCTACATCCACGCCCTCGTCCGCGACGAGAAGGGCAAGAAGATGTCCAAGTCCACCGGCAACGTCATCGACCCGCTGGACATGATCGAAAAATACGGTGCCGACGCCCTGCGCTTCACCCTGACCTCCTTCGCCGCCATGGGCCGCGACATCAAGCTCAGCGAACAGCGCATCGAAGGCTACAAGCACTTCATGAACAAAATCTGGAACGCCGCGCGCTTCAGCCTCATGAACCTGCCCGAGACCATCCCGGCCGTGGACCTCAATGACTGCGAGGGGCTCGCCAACAAGTGGATTCTCAGCCGCCTCGAAGAGGTCAAGCAGACCGCGAAGGAAGCCACCGAGGCTTACCGCTTCAACGAGATCGCCCAGAGCCTCTACAAATTCGTCTGGAGCGAGTTCTGCGACTGGTATCTCGAAATGGTCAAGCCCGCCCTCTACGGCGAAGACGAGGCCGCCAAGGCGCAGACCCAGAAAGTGCTCTGGACCGTACTCTCCGAAGTGCTCGTCCTGCTGCACCCGGTCACGCCGTTCATCACGCAGGAAATCTGGTCCGTGCTGCCGCGCCCCGAAGGCGACGACAGGAGCGAGGACATCGCCACCCTGCCCTTCCCGGACATGCGCCCCGGCCTGTGTGACAAGGAAGCCGAAGCGCGCATGGAGCTCTTCATGGGCGTAGTCTCCGGCGTTCGCAACATCCGCACCGAACTGGTCATCGAACCGGCCAAGAAGCTCGACCTGCTCGTCAAGACAGCTTCCGAAACGGACCGCGAACTGCTGGAAGGCAACCTGAACCTGATCCAGTCGCTGGCGCGGCTCGAGAACGTGACCCTTGGCCCGGACGTGGAAGGCCCCAAGGCCTCAGGCTCGACCGTGGTGCAGGGCAACGAAATCTACGTGCCGCTCGAAGGCGTCGTGGACTTCGAATCCGAACTCGCGCGCCTCGACAAGAACATCGCCAAGATCGAAAAGACCAAGGGCGGTGTCGCCAAAAAACTCTCCAACCCCGGCTTCCTGAATAACGCACCCGCAGAAGTCGTGGAAAAGGAAAAAGAAAAGCTGGCCGAAATGGACGAAGATCTGGCCAAGCTCAACGAACTCAAGGAGCGCCTCAGCTCCATTATGGGATAGTGATCTGATTGAGGGGAAACCTCTTCCATGAGGTTTCCCCTCAAACTCCTGTCCCAAATCACTACTCCCGACAAGCCGCCCCGAAGACGAATGCGCCTGCAGGGCATCGCATTAACCGGCTTGTGGAAACTGTTCACTCCCTCTTTATCCCTCTAGCTTCACTCGCCTTCCACTGTTCGAAATAGTCTGCGACGAATGCCTCCGGCGGG
>NZ_BBCB01000083.1 GCF_001311825.1 Salidesulfovibrio brasiliensis JCM 12178
CTCCGTCACGGTCCGGGCGTCGGGCTCCCGGCCGAGCATCGCTTCGACAAGGGCGGCGTCCGCGTCGCGGCCGACCACATGACATGGCTTATGATACCCGATAGAGACGGGCCGCACGTCGGATAGCTCATATCGACAATCATGTAAAGCACTTGACAGTGCCAACAGGCTTCCTGCCCATTGCTCTGCTTCCAATTCATCTTCGAACATCCGCTCGGGATATGCACGAAGCGAATGCAGGCAGGAGGCGCAGGGCGTGACAATGGTCGGCCTGCCGTTATCGCGCCATGCGTTCACATTGCGTTCGCAGAGGCGGTCCGCGTCGTCAGGACACCCGGCAAGCCGCAGGGAACCGCCGCAACACTCGAACCGTGACGGCAACAGGACCGCGCCGAGGCCGCTGAGCAGCTCCTTTGAAACGCGCAGCCAGCGCTTACGGGCGTGGCTGGCCGTGCATCCGGCAAAGAGCATTACCGGCTCGCCGCGCAGGGCGTCGCCAAATTCGGTCACGGTGACGAACGGAGCCACGCCCGGACCCGAGCGAACGTCATCGAGCATCTTGAGCATGGGGCCGAGTTTTTCCGGCTGAAAGCGGGAAGGGATCAGTTTGGAGACAAGCCCGGTGGAAGGCCACAGCTCCCGCGCACGGGTCAGCCACGTCTTCCAGAGCCATGCATGGAAATCAGGATGCTCGGCGCGCAGGCGGGCCACTTCCGCGGGTACGTCCACGCCCTGCGGGCACTTCTCCCGGCACCGGCCGCAGCCGAGGCACAGCGAGGCCAGACGGGCGGGGTCTTCCCCTTCCATGGTGCCGAGCAGCATCTTGCTCCGGGGGGAGAGCTCCTCCCGGCTGGTGGCCCGCAGCAGCGGGCAGACTTCCATGCATTTTCCGCAGAGTATGCAGTCCATGTGACAATGCCTCCTGGGGCCGGGACGCCTGGAGGCGTCCCGGCCGTGAAATAGGCATAGTCACTCGTCGACTAGTTGGCAACCGCGGCCAGCGCCTTCACGAACAGGGCGTTTTCAGCCCCACTGCGAACCGTCATCCGCAAGAACCCGCGGTTTTCGATGCCGGTCACGTTGTTGAGATTTGCGGTCAGGAAGCCCTTGGCCGCCAGCCTGTCGGCAAGCTCGCGGGCAGGCAGGGACCGGTGCCGGAACATGACCGTGTTGGTCTGCGAGGAAATCGGTACGATGCCGGTGATGCTCTCCAGTTCGGGCAGGAGCCGTTTTCTGCGCTGCTCTGTCCGGCGGCGACATGCACATACATACGGGTCGTCCATGATGGCTATCTGCGCGGTGTGCAGCGAGGACCACGGCAGCGGGAAAGTTGGCCTGAATGCGTCCACGGCCCGCAGCAGCTCCGGGGTGGAGCACATCAGGTAGCCCACCCGCGCGCTCGGCAGCGCGTACATCTTGGAGAACGTCCGCAGCACCATCAGGTGCGGATGTTCCTGCAGCAGCCTGCTGGCGCTGACAACCGCGTCGTCCCTGTCCGCATACTCGCCGTAAGCCTCGTCCACCACCACCAGTGTGCCGGTGTGCAGGGCGTTTTCACAGACCTCGTTGATGACCGAGAGCGGCAGATACTGGCCGGTGGGGTTCACCGGGTTGCTGATCCAGATGACCTTGGGCAGGTCGCGATGCAGGTGCTCCACGATCTTGCGGGTGGTCATGGCGGTCCAGCGGTAATCCGGGGGCGAGGTGCTCACGGGCAGAATCTCGGCCCCGCACCGCCGGGACATATCCTCGAACACGCTGAAGTTGGGCACCGGGATGAGCGCCTTGTCATCCGGCTCGATCACGGCACGGCAGATCTGGTCGATGACCGACTCCAGCCCTGCGCCGAAGGCCAGCCACTGGGGGTCGATGCCGTGACGCATGGCGATCTGGCGCTTCAAGTGCCGAAAATGGTTGTCCGGATACTCGACGATGTTTCGGGTCACGGTGTCCGCCAGTTCGGGCAGGGTCAGCATCCCGCGAATGAGCGGGGTGACGCCGTCCGTGTTCTTGCCGATGTCGAAACGGTACACCGTTTCCAGCCCATTCAGGTCCATCAGCTCCTGAATGTAGGCCTGCTCGTCCACGTCCTTGCTCACATAGTCGCCCGACTGGTGGGCGAGAGCCTGCTGGGCCTGCGTTGCAAGCATGGTCTGCACGTTCATGCCGCCCTCCCGCGCTCGAGGAGATACCTTCCGGTCTCCCCGGTTTCGGGCAACACCACGCCGGTGGCGCGATAGCCCCGGTTGTTCAGGTACTCGGAGAGAATTTCACGTGTGGTCATGCGAAAACGTGCCGCAGTAGAGAGGTCGGCCTTCTTGAGTTCCGCCAGATTGCGCGGAATCTCGACAAGCACCTTGTCCTCGGCGGGCATCTCTTCTGCCGTGGCCAGCGGGGCTTCGGCCTCGGGCTTCTTGACCGGGACCTCGGTGGTCACCGGGAAGCTCAACAGCATCCGGTCCAGCGGCAGGCCGCGATGCATCTCGCAATCCACGTCATAGCACTCCGGCACGTAGCCGTACGCCTCTGCACCCATCTTGTTCAGGTAGATATGCGCGTTCTTGCACTCCAGCGGGTCGAACGTGCCCGCCATGCTCTTGATGCCCCGCTCCGTGAGCTGAATCATCATCTCCCGGTAGATTGCGCTGCCGACACCCATATTCCGATATTCGGGCAGCACGCCGAACATGTGCGCATAGGCCATGTCCGTCTGGAAAGACGGGATGACCAGCATGAATCCGGCCAGTACGCCGTCCACGAACGCCCCGAGGTTCACGCTCATATACGGATTGTCGAAGGTCAGCGCCTTGAGTGTCACGGGCGACATGGTTCCGTGATCGTCAAGCCCCCAAATCCTGCGCTGAAGATCAATACATTCACGCAACTCACCGTGAGTTTTGATTTTTCTGATATCATGTTCCACTTTTTGCTCACTCCTCTGCCGGATTGCCGACGGTTTTCTTCGGGACCTCTTCCCGCTGAAACCGCACGTGGACCTTCCGGCTGCGGCCACACGTATACGTTTGCCCTGTATCGCGTGACTGTTTGCAGAGTGCATGCCAAAAAAGGCCCGGTTCCACCATTCGTGGAACCGGGCTTCAAAAAAAGCTTATTCTTTCGGTTATATGAATGTGTTATTTTTTATAATCGGCAACAACCATGCGGAAAAGGGAAGAACGACGCGTGCCATTTATGCACACTCGTGAGCAAATTCGGTAGGTTACCACCCTTTTCCCGGATTCATGATACCGCTTGGATCGAACACGGCCTTGACGTCCTGCATTACGGCCCGCTCGAACTCGCCGAGCTGTTCGGGCACGAAATCCTTCTTGGTCAGCCCTGTGCCATGCTCGCCGGAAATGGTTCCGCCGAGGGAGAGCGCGAGCCTGAAGACCTCAACCTTGGCTGCCAACGCGGCTTCTGCCTCTTCCGGCCATGTGGCATTATACATGATATTCACATGGATATTGCCGTCTCCGAGATGCCCGAAGCACATGATGGGCAGGCTGAAGCGGTCGCCAATCCGGTGACATGCTTCCACCGCATCCGGAACCCTCCCGCGCGGCACGGCGATGTCTTCGCCCATCTTGTCCGGTCGAAGGTTGAATGATGCCGGGCTGATCTTGCGCCGCACATCCCACAGGGCGGCCTCGTCTTCCCCGCGCCCCTCAAGGAGCGACAGCGGCCCGGAGTCGTCAAGGGCCTGACGCATCCGTTCGGTCTCTGCCTTTACGGCGCGCTCGGAGCCGTCAACCTGTAGCAGGAGCGCGGCCCCGGTCTCGGCAGGAAGCGGCAAGTCGTCGCTCTGGCGAATAGCTGACAGTGTGGCCCGGTCCATGAACTCACACGCCGCCGGAAGGATGCCTGCCCGAAACAGACTGGCAGCCCCCTCAAGGGCGGAGCGCATCCCGGAAAAACCGGCCAGCACCGAAGCGGTGGCCTCAGGCTTCGGGACAAGCTTCATGACCAGCCGGGTGGCGACCCCCAGTTTGCCCTGCGAACCGCAGAAAAGCCGCTTGAGATCGAGCCCGACCACATCCTTGTGGGAGCGCCCGCCAAGGCGCAGAACGCGCCCGCCGGGGAGGACGGCATCCAGCCCGAGCAGGTAGTCGCGGGTCACGCCGTATTTGACGGCCCGCAGTCCGCCCGCACAGGTGGCGACGTTGCCGCCCACGGTGGAGAAGCCGGAGCTGGCAGGGTCGGGCGGATACAGCATATGCAGCTTGGCGGCCTCGCGTTGGAGGTCGCCGGTTATCACCCCGGGCTCCACCTCGGCCACAAAGTCGTCCGGATCAAGGTCCAGAATCCTGTTCATGCCAAGCAGGGAGATCACGATGCCCGGCACGGCGGGCACGCAGCCGCCCACGGTTCCGGTACCCCGCGCCCGGGGCATGACCGCTATCCGCTCGGCCTCGGCAAACCGCAAAACCTCGGCCACCTGCTCCTCGGTACGGGGCCGGACCACGGCCAGCACGTCACCGGAAAGCCGACTAGAATCCACACCGTGCACCGCCCGGCACGCCTCGGAAAGCGTGCACTCGTCGCCCGGAAACAGGTCGGTCAGGAAGCGCTCGTGCTCGGCGCTCAGTCGTTCAGTGAGTCGGCCCATGGTTTCTCCAGTAAGGCTAGATACGACCAGCCGGACAGGGTGTCAACGCGGTAGAACGGGCAGTGCCATAAACACGTATCGCATGACAACCATGCCATTACCCCACGCTCTCGGCACCTGCCACGACAACGCTCGGGAACATCCACCACGATATAGTATTTTCTCTCATTTTCGCCCGGCCGTATTGATTGCACGGTGGCTGCAATGATAAAGACGGCTACGCTAGGGAGAAACCATGAAACAGTACAAGTTCTTTTCCTTCGGACTTCTTTTCTATTGCACCGTAATCACCGTGGCGCTGGTCGTGCTTATCCAGTCTCTTGGCGGATGGCGGTATATCTATTTCAAGGTAACGCATAACACTGGGGCCACAGCGACACGAGTCGCCAGAATGGAAGTCTTTGACATCCTGCCGGTGGAGAAGGATTCCATCGTCATGCTGGGAGCCTCCAACATGGCGCAGGCTGAATGGCACGAACTCTTCAATTCCACCCGCATCAGAAACAGAGCCATCTCCGGCGACACCGCACATGCCATGCTCCAACGCGTGGATTCCATCCTGCGCCATGAACCGGAAAAACTATTCATCATGGCCGGGGCGAACGATCTCTTTAACACGAATGACGTTCATGCATCACTCAACAGGGTTCTCCAACTGATCGGATACGTTGCAGACAGGTCCGAATCGACCACCATTTACGTGCAGAGCATTCTCCCAGTAAACAATCGCATTTCAAAATACTGGATTGACAACAGAAGCATCGAGTACATCAACGATCACGTCAGAAAATACTGTCTGGACAGAGGAATTCACTACATCGACGTCGCTTCCCTGTTCAAGGACCAGAGTGGAGAGCTTGCGGAGCGTTACACCTACGACGGCGTGCACATCAACGGTATCGGCTACGTAATCTGGCAGAAGAAGCTGTCTGAATTCATCGGATGACCAGCACCGAAACATATTCCGAACACAAAAAACGGGCCGCCCATTCGTCTGGGCGGCCCGAAGTGTTTCTAGCAGTTGACTAGAGCAGTTCGTTGATCTTGGCCTTGAGTTCGTCCGGCTTGAACGGCTTGGTGATGAACGCGGTCACGCCGGTCTTTTCGGCCAGATTCTGCTGGGAGCCTTCGGACTCGGTGGTGACCATGATGATCGGCGTGTCCTCGAAGCCCGGCGTGTTGCGAACCTTGCCCACCAACTCCATGCCGTCCATGACGGGCATGTTCATGTCGGTGAGGATAATGTCGAAGTCCTCGCCCTGCTCGATGAACTCGAAGGCCTCCTGACCGTTGGTGGCGATGAACGGCTCGAAGCCCAGGTCAGTGAGGATGGCGCGGTGCATGGCGCACATGGACTTGGAGTCGTCCGCGGCCAGTGCCTTGCGTGCCCCGGTCTCGATTTCGGGCAGGCGTGCCATGTCCTCGTCCGCGCGGCTGCCGCCGATTTCGGCCAGCAGGGAGCGGAACTCCTCGATGATTTCCGGGTCGCGGGATTCGGACAGCGCGTCGATGAGCATGTCACCGGCCCCGGCGTTCTCGTAGAGCGCGTCGAACAGACGGGCGGCACGGGCATTGATGACGGCTTTGGCAAGCCGTTCGGCCTGATCGTCAGCCGCGCTGATGCGCTTGGTGAGCTGGCTGACCATGCCGGGATTCACGTGTCGTTCAAGCCCGGTCACCACCGCCATGAGGGTCAGCTCCTCGGTCTCGTTCAGGCCGTCCACAAGGCAGATGATGCCCTTCATGGTGCCCACGCGGCCAAGGGCCTCGAAAAGCGCGTAACGGACGTTCGCGGTGGTGGCCAGCCCCTTGTCGAAAGCCGCCACCAGACCATCGGCACAAGCCTTGTCGCCGATGAAGCCGAGCACGTTGGCGGAAAGAATCTTGTGGTCTTCGTCGCCCTTTTCGAATGCGGCGAGAAGCAGCGGGATCACCTGATTGCCAATGGAAATCATGGCGTCGGTGATGATGCGGCGGACCGTGGGGTTCTTGTGGTGCAGCTTCTCCACAAGGAAGGCCAGCGTCTCGTCCGTCTGGATGGAAGCCAGCGCCTCCACCGCCTTCCATGTGGTAATCTCGCAGACTTCGTAGCGTTCGGGCGCCTCGCTCTCGTTCACAACCTGCTTGAGGGCGGGCACGGACTCCTCGTCCTTGAGCTTGCCCAGCGCCTCAATGCACAGCGACTGGATGAAGGGGTCGTCGTTCTGCATGAACTTGCGAAAAACGGGCAGGGTTTCCGGCGTGGAGATATGCGAAAGCGACGTGAGAATTTCCATGAGCCGGTCAGGATCGTCCTCGGTCTCGGCCAGCTTGGTAAGCACAGTGGCGGCCTTGGTGAACCGATGCTCTCCGGCAACGCGGATGCAGAGGATCCGGAATCCGGGATGGCTGTCAGTGAGCCCCTCCACGGTACGGTCTTCATCCTGGGAGAGGACCGCGTTCAGGGCATTGACCACCATGTAATCGATGGAGGTATCCCCTACGGGCGATTTGAGAAGGTCGATAAGCCCCGGTAGGGCCGATGGATCCTTGCTGCCCGCTATTTCGTTCAGGACCGTGATCTGGTCCAGAAATTCTTTTTTGCGGAAATCATCGAGAAGCGGCATGAGGTGCTCCGTTTTTATCAATAACTTCTACTACTCGAAGCAAAATTCGATGGTGAAGCCACCATGGTCCGTGGAAAAGGGGATCGCCATGATGGGGTTTTTCGCCACATGAGAGATGGTATGGTTGTCGCCCATGATGACCGAAGGGGTAGAGCCTTCGAAGACCAGCCCGCGCTCGGCGAGACCGGCTCGGGCCTGTCCGGAGATCATGTTCGTCAGTTCCCCGACCGCGTCCTTGACATCCTGCATGATGTCGTCAATCTCGTCGCCCAGCATGTTCTTGACGATGTTGACGGCACATTTCTTGTCAAACGACATGGAAACGCTGCCCTGTTTGTCGCCGGTGAGCCCCACGAGTCCGGTGACGTCGCCAACGGCAGTGTTGTTCTTTTTGACGTAGGGTTTGCCAACCTTGGGCTGAATAAATGCCATGGTGGACAACACGTCCACTGCAGCCTTGATGAATGGTTTCGCCAGTTCGACGTCCATAAACTACTCCTCTCGGAAAAATCCTGTAGACAGATCGGCTCTCACGCCTCGATACAACAGCGTCCGACACGAATCCCGCAGCCGGCTTCCGGCTCTGGGCAAGTATTTTTGTTAACGGTTTAAGGGGTACCGGTCAAGTCATGTAGCCATAACAACACCCGACCTCCACGCATTTTTCACCTTGCACGGCCATGTTTCAGCGAGTATGCCCGCCCGAGGGAAATATGGCAATGATTGAGACAAACAACGACATGCCCTTCAACACGGCGCTGAAGTGGGTGCTGTTTATCGCCGCGCTGTTCCTGCTCAACTTTCTGGGCCGGATCATCTTCGGACCGCTCATGCCCGTCATCCGCGAAGAGCTGGGCCTGACGCACGCGCAGGCAGGAAGCATCTTTCTCATGATCGGCGTGGGCAACGCGGCAGGCCTGCTCTGCAACGGCCTCGTTTCCAGACGCCTCGGCCACCGCAGAACCGTGGCCCTGTGCAGCCTGCTCGTTGGACTGGCAAGCCTTCTTGTCAGCACCAGCACGGACTTTTCCGGCATTCGCTCCTCACTCTGCTCCTTGGCTTCGTCTCCGGCATCTACCTGCCTCGGGCGTGGCATCCGTCACCGTCCTGACCCGGAAAAAGGATTGGGGCAAGGCCATGGCCGTTCATGAGCTGGCGCCCAACATCGCCTTTGTGGCTGCCCCGCTCCTGGCCGAGGCGGCAGTGCTCGCAGGCGACTGGCGCGATGCCTTCCGCCTCCTCGGCGCACTACAGATCGTCGTCGGACTGCTCTTCTTCCTGCGCGGCAAAGGGGCGGATTTCCCCGGCATTCCGCTCTCCCCGAAATCCGCGCTCCCGATCCTGCGCCGCCCGCTCTTCTGGCTCTTCGCCCTGCTTTTCAGCATCGCCGTGGGCGCGAGCATCGGCCCCTATTCCATGCTGACGCTCTACCTCGTCACCGACCACGGCATGGACCGTGTCGCCGCCAACCAGCTTCTTGCCGCAGCGCGCGTGGCAGGCATCGTTATCCCCTTTGCCGCAGGCTGGATCACCGACCGCCTCGGCGGACGCGCCGCAGTCGGCCTCTACCTCGCCCTCGTGGGCGCGGCCACCGTCTTTCTCGGGCTTACATCAGGCCCGGCCCTCAAGGCCGCCGTACTCATCCAGCCCGCGCTCTCCGTCCTCTTCTACCCTCCGGCCTTCGCGCTGCTCTCTGCAACGTTTCAGGCCGAGGAACGCAGCCTCGCCGTGTCCCTGCTTACCCCCATATCCGCCAGCATCGGGCTCGGTTTGACGCCCACGGTGCTGGGCTGGCTGGGCGACCACGGCCACTTCGGCCTCGGCTTTGCCGGGCAGGGCTGCCTGCTCCTCGCCGCTCTGTTCCTGCTGCCCATGCTCCCCCGCCGCTAAGCCGCTTGCCCCGTATTCCGCCCCGGTGTATGCCAAAGCACCTGCACTGAATTAGGGGGATATATGCAAGAGTTGCAAAGTGTTGCCGGGATTGTGATCCTGACCGGTCTGCTGTGGCTGCTGAGCGAAAACCGCAAGGCGGTCCGCGTCCCGGCCATTCTGGCGGGGCTTGGGCTCCAGTTCGCCATCGCGCTGATAATGTTCAAGGTTCCCGGCATTGAAAGCGTCTTCGCCGCGCTCAACGAGGCGGTAAACGCCATCTCGGACGCCACCCGCGAAGGCACGACCTTCGTGTTCGGCTATCTCGGCGGCGGCCCACTGCCCTTTGAGGAACCATACCCCGGCGCCGCATATGTCCTGGCCTTTCAGGCACTGCCGCTGATTATTGTAGTCAGCGCCCTGTCCGCGCTGCTCTACTACTGGCGCATCCTGCCCCTCATCGTTCAGGGTTTCTCCCTGCTGCTCAAGAAGACCATGCGCATCGGCGGCGCGCTCGGCGTCGGCGTCTCCGCAAACGTCTTCGTGGGTATGATCGAGGCCCCGCTTTTCATCAAGCCATACCTTGCCCGCATGACCCGCAGCGAACTTTTCGCGCTCATGACCGGCGGCATGGCCACCATCGCCGGGACCGTGCTGCTCCTCTACGCGCAGTTCATCAGCGAAGCCGTGCCCAACGCCGTGGGGCATATCCTTACCGCTTCCATCATCTCGGCCCCGGCCGCGCTGGTGGTGGCGCACCTGATGGTCCCGGAAACGCAAAGCGCCACTCAAGGCGACGCCAAACCGCCCCAGATGGCCAGCAGCTCCATGGACGCCGTGACAAAAGGCACCGCAGACGGCCTGCAGATATTCCTCAACGTCATCGCCATGCTCATCGTGCTGGTGGCGCTGGTGGCGCTTGCAAACACCGTCCTCGCCTTCCTGCCCGAAGTCGCTGCCGAGCCGCTGACCCTGCAACGCATCCTCGGCTGGTTCATGCAGCCGGTGGTCTGGCTTATCGGCATCCCGTGGGCCGAAACCCACGCCGCCGGGCAGCTCATGGGCACCAAGACAGTGCTCAACGAGTTCATCGCCTATCTCGACCTCGCGGCACTGCCGACGGATGCTCTCTCGGAGCGCAGCAGGCTTATCATGACCTACGCCATGTGCGGGTTCGCCAACTTCGGCAGCCTCGGCATCATGATCGGCGGGCTGAACGCCATGGTGCCGGAACGCCGCGACGAGATTGTCGCCCTCGGCATGCGCTCGGTGCTCTCAGGCACGGCCGCCACCCTGCTCACAGGCGCGGTGGTGGGCGTGATTCTCTAGAAGGACTTGCCTTCCTCGCCATTGGGAGTATCCTGCACAAAAACCCTTTGAACGAGAGGCAAATATGACCAAGTGGACCATTCACCCCATCGTGATGGGCACCAAGGTGTTCGACAAGGGCATGATGACCTACCAGCACGACTATGGCACGCCCTACACCATCCCCATCTACTGCTGGTATCTTGAGGGCGGCGACAAGACCGTGTTGGTGGATACCGGCGAAATGAGCCCGGTCATCTCCCCGGATCGCGAGCAGGCCATCGGCGGCCCCATCCACACTTTCGAAAAAGGCCTTGCCCAATATGGCATCAAACCCGAGGATGTGGACGTCATCCTGCACACCCATCTCCACAACGACCACTGCGAGAACGACTGGAAATGCTCCAACGCCCGCATCTACGTGCATGAAAAGGAACTGGAACACATTCACGACCCGCATCCGTTGGACTTCCGCTATCTTGAGGATTTCATCGACGACGTAGAGGATAACGGACAGCTCGAAGTCCTGAGCGGCGACGCCGAGCCGCTCTCCGGCATCCGCATGATCCACACCCCCGCACACACCGAAGGCGGCATGTCCATCCTTGTGGAAACCACCGCGGGAACGGTCATGATCTGCGGCTTCTGCACCATCCTCGAAAACCTCTACCCGCCTCAGGAAGTGCGGGCCATGGAGATGGAAGTGATCCCGCCGGGCACCCATATCAATGCCAATGAAGCATACGACATTCTCGTGCGCGCCAAGAACTCCGCAGACATGATCCTGCCGCTGCACGAGCCCAAATTCGCGGCCATGCCGACCATACCGGAGCCATAGATGCATGAGGTCCTGCTGGCCGTGGCCCCGGTCTTCTTCCTCATCCTCGTTGGCCTGCTGCTGCACCGCATGGATTTCCCCTCCCGGGACTTCTGGCCCGCCTCGGAACGACTGACCTACTACGTGCTCTTTCCGGCCATGCTCGTCAGCGGCCTTTCCGGGCGACAGTTCGGTGCAGAGATGCTCACGCTCGCCCTATCCGTGGGCGGCGCACTGATCATCGTCGCCACGCTCATGCTGGCCCTGCGGCCAAGGCTCTCCGTGACCGGCCCCGTGTTCACCTCGCTCTTTCAAGGCAGCATCCGACCCAACACCTACGTGGCGCTCTCCCTTGCCGCAGCCCTGCTCGGCCCGGACTGGATGCGCCTCTCCGCCGTGGCCCTGCTCGTCTCCATTCCACTGGTAAATGTCCTCTGCGTCATCGTCCTCGCCCGACACGGCACCAACCTCGCGACCGGCCCTCTCGGCATCGTCCGGCAACTTGTCGGCAACCCGCTCATCCTTGCCTGTGTGCTCGGCCTCACCCTCAACGCCCTGAACCTCACGCTGCCGGAAACGGTGCATTCACTGCTCAGAATCACCGGAAGCGCCGCCCTGCCCATGGGCCTGCTGGCAGTCGGCGCAGGACTTCGCCCCTCCGCAACCGTCGGGCACCTCCGGCCCGCCCTGACAAGCTCGGCCGCACACCTCATCCTGCTCCCTCTCGTCGCGCTCTGCATCGGATTCTTACTCGGCGGTACAGAGCTTTCCCTGCGCGCAGCCGTGATCTTCACCGCCATCCCGGTCTCGGCCTCCTCCTTCATCCTCGCACGCCAGATGGGCGGCGACCACGAAGCCATGGCCGCCGTCATCACCGTACAGACAGCTCTTTCAGCATTCACCATCCCGATCATCCTCGCCGCTGTGGGCTGACAGAACCCGCCATATGTCCAAGGAGTGCTTGTCTTTCCCGCTGTTTTCTGTGAAAAAGATGTGTCCAAACCTCAAGGAGAACCATCATGGCAATAGATTTCCGTGACTATCTCGAAGAAGCAACCCGTCATGAACAATTCGGTCGCTTCTTCAAAGAAATCGGCATCGGCTTCAAGATCGTCGCTTCCATTCAGGCCAGCAACGTTCACGCCTCCAAGCCCGCCGAAACTCTTGACGACCCCAAAGAATACGAAGAATGGGAAGTCACTCTGCGTCAGGTCAACAAGCCCATCGAGACCTACAAGGTCGGCGTATGGACAGACCTCAAGACCCGTGACTGGGCACAAGGCTTTGAAGGCGCAGAATACGCCCGCTACGTCAGCCGCGACAACATGCCCACCGAAGAAGTGCAGAAAATGTTCGACGAGCTGGTGGAGTTCGCCAAGGAAACCAACCATCTCGACAGCGAAGACGATATATCCGCCATCGACCCTGACGAGCCGATCAAGAAGATCGGCAAAGGTTGCGGCGCAGGCTGCGCTTCCAAATAATCGACGAAGATACATCAAGATTATCAAAGCGGCCCTCTAGACAGGAGGGCCGCTTTTTTTGTGGGAGATAAGACCTCCGGCGGGCAAGAGAGTAACCGCTAGACCGCCCGCGGGCATGCCGATTCGGACATCTGGTCAAGCGACTGTTTCATGTCATGGTACCGGGAGATCG
>NZ_BBCB01000084.1 GCF_001311825.1 Salidesulfovibrio brasiliensis JCM 12178
TACTGGTGCACCACGTAATAGGAGTTGCTTGCCCAGCGCCGGATGCGCTGGCCTCGGAGGGCACCAGCCCGGACCCGGCTCGGCCGGAGAGCACGAGCTGCCGGTGCGCCTCAAGCTCGGTGCGGCCGACTGTCTCCATGGCTGCAAGCGGATGCCTTGGTGAAACGCAGTGCACGAACTCGATGTCCATGACCCGCGTGAGCGACAGCCCATCGGGTTCGCCGCCGAGAAAGACCGTGGCCCCGATGTCTGCCCGGCCCGAGCGGATCATGGCTTCCGCCTCGTCGGGCGAGGCAAAGATGATTTCAAGGTCAACGTCAGCGAAACGTTCCTTGAACCCTTCCAGTATGCGGAACACGAACGGCAGCGGCACCAGCTCGTCCTCCACGAAGGTCAGGTGCGCCTCTACCTCGCCTGAGTGGGCCATGGCCCGGCGGTCAAGGTCCGCGCTGCGTCGCAGGAGCAGGCGTGCTTCCTCAAGCAGCTCCTGACCCTGCGGAGTGAGTTCGGGGTAGCGCCCCTCCCTGTCGAAGAGCTCCACGCCCCAGTCGATTTCCAGATTCTGCACGGACTGGCTCACCGAGGATTGTGCCCGGCCGAGCCGACGCGCCGCCCCGGAAAAGGAGCCTTCCTCCGCCGCTGCCACAAATGCCTTGAGTTGTTCGAGGGTGTGCTGCATGGGCTTGGTGTATCGTCAAAAACGATGGATTCCAACTTGATTCCATCGTAATGATGCTTAGATTGCCGCCCACAGGAGAACAAATCATGCGAACCACCGCTGACAGAATACGACACACATTTCTTTTCGAGCTGACCGGCATGGCCATTTCCGTGCCGCTTTTTTCCACGCTCATGGACACGCCCATGGACAAGACCGGCGTGCTGGCCGTTGGCATGTCCATCATGGCCATGGTCTGGAACTACCTGTACAACCTCGGTTTCGACCATATGCTGCTGCGGCTCGACAGGCCGGTGCACGTGCGGCCGCCGTGGATGCGCTGCTGCCACGCGGTCGGGTTCGAGCTGTCCTTCATGGCCGTGACCATACCCGCCGTGGCGTGGTGGCTGGAACTCAGCCTGACGCGCGCCATCATCATGGACGCGGGGCTGGCCGGATTCTACATGACCCACGCCTACATCTACAACTGGGTGTATGACCGCGTCTTTCCCATGCCCGGAGCGGTCGCCGCAGAGTCGGTGCCCGGCGAGTAGCTGTCATCCGGACGAAAAACCGAAACCCCGCCCGGCAATGCCGGACGGGGTTTTTTTGCTGCACTCCCTCTCGGAGGATGGGGGACCTAGTCTGCGGGAGCGTAATAGCAGCGTTTGGGCGAGGTGACTTTGCCTTCTTCGCGGAGGACCTTGATGGCCTTGGAAACATCTTTGCTTTCGACGCCGAGCGCCTTGGCGACATCGCCGGGACGAACCGGCTTGCCAGCATCCCGCATTGCCTTGAAAACCTGATCTTTCATATTTCAGCTCCAGATGTGTGACGTTTGTTGAGAATAGTAATTAGTCCTAAATCAGGGTTTCGTCAACAGGGAGCATGCTTTTTTTGCATTCCCTCTTTGCGGCGGATGCTTCATACTGGGCAGACCATGACGAGAAGCACGAACGACAGGGACAGAATCCGGGAGCTTGAGCGCGAAGTGGCGCGTCTGCGAGGGCAGTTGGCCATGCACGACGACAGTTGTCGTACGTGGGTGGACGAGTTTCGCGAGGTGGAGGCCCGACTCAGGTTGGCACAGGCCATAGTGGACAACAGCCCGGTGGTCCTTTTCCGGCGAAATGCCGAGGACCCGCCGCAGCTGGAATACGTCTCCGACAACATTGGTAACTACGGCTACGAGGCCGCTGATTTCCTTGCCGGAAAGGTGAGCTTCAAGGACATCGTGCATCCCGAGGATCTTGAGCGTTTTCAGCAAAAGGTCATCCGCCACACCGAGGACGGGGACGACGTCTACACCGACGAATACCGCATCCTGACCCGTTCCGGCGAGGAGCGTTGGATCGCGGACCGCACCGTGGTGGTGCGCGATGAGGAGGGCAACCGACTCTATCATCAGGGGATTCTCAACGACATCACCCGCAGGAAGCAGGTGGAGGACGAGCTCAGGCGCGCCGAGGAACGTCAGCGCCGCATCATCGAGACTGCGGCGGAAGGGTTCCTGTTCATGGACCTCGATCTGCGGATTCTGGACGCGAACCGTTCGCTGCTGAACATGCTCGGCTACACGGCGGACGAGGTGCTGGGCCGCTCAACCTACGACTTTGCCGCACCCGGGTTCAAGCGATACTTGTATGCCAACCGGGACCGACTCATCGCCATGGAGCATCGCACCTTCGAGGGTATCCTCGTGGCCCGCGACGGCCGAGAAGTGCCGGTGCTTATCCACGGCAACATCCTGCGCGACGAGAACGGCGACCCCGAAGGTCACGTGGCCTTTGTCTCGGACCTCACCGGGCAGAAAAAGGCCCTGCAACTGGCCGAGGAGGTCCAGCAGTCGCTTTTGCCTTCATCCGCACCGGAGGCCAACGGGCTGGACATTGCCGGACGCAGCCTCTCGAGCGCGGAAGTGGGCGGGGACTATTATGATTTCGTGCAGAGCGCCGAGGGGCTGAACGTGGCCGTGGGCGACATCTCGGGCCACGGCGTGGACGCGGCCCTGCTCATGACCTCGGCCCGGGCGTTCCTGCGGATGCGCGTCCTGACGCCGGGCACGCCCGTGCGCATCGTGCGTGAGATGAACCGTCAGCTTTCCGAAGACCTTGACGGCACCGGCAGATTCATGACCTTTTTCCTCATCCGCTTTGAAGACGAGTCCCGCACCGCGCGCTGGGTCCGTGCCGGGCATGACCCGGCGCTGGTCTACTGCCCGCACTGCGAGCGCTTTACCGAGCTTGGCGGTTCCGGCCTGCCGCTGGGCGTGGACCCTGACACCGAGTTCGAGGAAAGCGATACCGTCATCGAGCCGGGCCAGATCATCGCCATCGGCACGGACGGTATCTGGGAGGCCCGTTCGCCGTCCGGGGAGCTGTTTGGCAAGGAGCGCTACCGGCGGCTGCTGCGGCTGCATGCCACCATGAGCGCGACCCACATCGTTGACGCGGTTCTTGAAGCGGTGGACGAATTCACCTCGGGCATCCGCCCGGACGACGACGTCACCCTTGTCGTGGTCAAGAGCGGGGAGCGGGCATAGCCGTTTTCCTGCGTATCTCTCTCCAGAGCGCCCCGTAGGCTGCTGCGGAGTCCGAGTCCGGGGCGTATTCCAGTAGCGGTTTCATCTCAAGCGCCATGCGTTCGATGTCGGTGCGCGCCGGGATGGACGCCTCGCAGAAAAGCTCGGGCTGGGCCGCATATCCGCGCAGCACGTTGGTGCGGTGTAGCGTCTTTCTGCGGTCCACCAGATTGTAAAAGGCCACCACTTCGGCCGTGGCGTACTTGCTGGCTTCCATGTGCTCCTGCACCTGCTGGAAGGCCCGGCGGGAGAGCTCCGTGGGCAGCATGGGCATGAACACGTAGTCGGCAAGGCTGAAGAGGCTCTCGGAGAGCACCGAGATGCTGGGCGGGCAGTCCAGAAAAATGAGGTCGTAGCGGCTGCGAGGTGCTCCAGCGCGCCGCCCAGTCGTTTGGCCGCTTTCTTGCCGTCCCCGAGCATCACGTCCATGTGCCGGAAACCGAATCCGGCCGGGATCACGTCCAGCCCGTCCCACGCCGTGGGCGTGACCATGGCGTCCAGCCGCTCCGTGTCCTTGAGCAGTTTCTTGACCTTGCCGCCGAAATCCGCGTCGGGGTCGGGAATGCCGAGGGCATGGCCCGCGCCGCCCTGCGGGTCGAGGTCCCAGACCAGCACGCGGTATCCGTCACGCGCGGCGAGACAGGCGAGGTTGACGCAGGAGGTGGTTTTTCCCACACCGCCCTTGAGGTTGTAAAAAGCTGCAATCGTCATGATCATCTCCGGTGTTGTCGTTACTCTTCAATGACCACTCTCCCCCATGTGGCGAGCCCGTCGTCGCTGTACTCCCTGAGGGAGACAGCGGTGACTTCTCCTCGCCCGTTCACGGCAAAGTCAAAAAGATGGACCGGATCGTCCGGGTCCATCTCCGGCCATGACGCCGAGAACGTGTCCCCGCCCGCGTGCTCCAGTTTGAGCGACACGGCGAGGTCTTTTCCGAACAGGACCGTGAGCCCGCGGGATCGTTTCTCCACGCGAAGCGATCCGTAGACCGGGCTGTAGTATTTACCCGCGTAACGCTCACGCGGCAGCGGATCTCTGGAATCGACATTTGGCTCGGGCTCGTCCCCGTCTTCGCCCAGCAATTCTTCGGACCAGTCTCGCGCTGGCGCACCGGCAAGGCGGTCGAGAATCCAAAGACCCAGAGCGTCCGCGCCGTTCTGCCTGCTTATGTTGGTCAGCACGACGACGCCTGCTTCGGCATCCGGACTCCAGCCGACAAAGGAAGCGGCACCGGGGGTCGCGCCGTTGTGGCAGACCACCGTGTGGGTCGGGAAAAATATCTTCAGCCAGCCGAGACAATAGGCCGCGTCCACGCCGAACGCATGCATGGGCGTTTTCGGTGAGTGCATGTACTGGCCGGACTCTTCGCTGAAGAGCCGCTTGTCGCCAGAAGCGCCGCCGTGCATGTGCACAAGCAGCCAGCGGGCCATGTCCCGTGCCGTGGAATTGATGCCGCCCGCAGGCCCCATCAGGTAGGGCCAGGTCGCGAGTATCGAACCGGGGCTGAGAACAACCGGGCCATCCGAGACGTGCATGTGCAGCGCCGCGTGGTCAGGATCGCTGACGAGTCCTGCTTCATCCGTGGACGAGCGCGTCATGCCGAGGGGCTGCAGAATACGCGTGCCGATGCTTTCTTCCCATGGCTCGCCGGTCAGGTTCGACATCATCGCCGCTCCGGCTACAAACAGGTTGTTGACGTACGAGAACTGGCTGCGGAAGCTGGAAACCGGTTTGATGAAACGCAGGGAGTGGATGATGTGCTTCCGGCCGTAGCCAAGAAAGCCCTGCAGGTCGCCGCTGTAGGAGGGCATGCCGCTTCGCTGGGCGTACAGGTCCGTGATGGTGAACTCGCGCGTAACCCACGGGTCGGCCATGCGGAATTCCGGAAGATGGTCCGCAACACGGCCGTTCCAGTCAAGCAGCCCCTCGTCCACGAGCATGGCGGTGAGTGCGGTGGTGAACGCCTTGCTGGTGGAACCGATCTGGTAAATGGTATCCGGTCCGACAGGAGCCTCGTTGCCTGCTTTGCGAACCCCCGCAGAGAAAAAGCGCACCGACCGGTCCTTGTGGACAACGGCTATGGATATGCCGGGTATGCCTCTGCTTTGCATCACCTTTTTGACGTATTCAGGCAGTCCTTCCAGCTGGGTGGCTCCGGCATGATGGGCCGGTACGAGAAGCATGACGAGCAGGAAGACCGAAAAAAGCCGTCTCATGGAAAACCTCTGCAAGGGTGTTTTTCACAGGGTATTAAACAGTTACCGATACAGCCATACACGATTCGCTGGCGATGTGCATCCTCAAACCGGGGCGCTGGTCCATCACGAGGTTGCCCTTTGCCCGGTCGGCATGTATTGAGGCGGCTGTCCGTCTCGAGGGCGGACCCGACCATTGACCCAAAGGAGTGAAGCAGTGGCTAGCACCGTAGAAGACATTACTATCAATTATACCGAGGACGACCTGCTGGTCGTGAAGGAACTGGACAAGGAGATCCTGTCCAAGGGCGCATGGACCACCATCCTGTTCCGTTATCAGGAATGGAACCGCGCCAAGGGCGAGTACGGCCCGGAGAAATATTCCATCCGCCGGTACCAGAAGGTCGACGGCACCTACCGCCCCAAGTCCAAGTTCAACATTTCTTCCGTGGCTCAGGCCCAGAAGATCATCGCCGCCCTGCAGAACTGGGTGGAAAACGCCGGATAGCGCCCCATGGCTGGTCCGGACGCGAGCGCGGTGACGGGAGAGGCCCGCAAACTGGGCTTCTCTCTCGACGCGCCCGCTGCCGAGGCACTGGCCGCCTACCTCGGCCTGCTGGAGCGCTGGAACAGGCGCACCAACCTCGTTGGCCGTAAGGGCTGGCGGGACGTTCTGCGACATCTGGCCGCGGACAGCCTGCATCTTGCCGGGTTTCTCGATGAACTCGACCTGCCCGACAGCCCCCTGACCCTCGATCTCGGCGCAGGGGCCGGTCTGCCCGGCCTGCCGCTCCGCACTCTCTGGCAGGAAGGCGAGTACATTCTGGTGGAAGTGCGTGAGAAACGTGCCGGGTTCATGCGCTCGGCGCTGGCACGGATGACCCTGCCCCGCACCACGGTTTTTCAGGGCCGCGCAGAAGACGTTCTTGCCGAGCGCTCACCCGATAGAAAGGCCGATATCATTCTTGGCCGTGCATTCATGCCGTGGCGTGAGTTGCTGGACTTCGTTCGGCCCATGCTTTCCGAACAAGGCGTCGTGCTCATTCTCTCCAACGACCCCGTTCCTTCCGACATGCCTTCGGGGTGGATAGCTCTGAAGAGCCGTTTATACAAAGTATCCGGCGCAGAACGTCACTTCTGGGTCCTCTCTCCTCACCGTTAGTCGGACCTTTTAGAAATGATATCCTAACACTCCAGAATAATAGCCTCAAAGAAGAACTCTGTGATATGAAGGGAATACACTTTCCAATATCCGGAGGTTGTTATGTGGAGGAGTTTGAGCATACGATTGCGGATCATGGTCCTGCTGCTTCTGCTGGTGGTATCAACCATTCTGGCATGCGGAGCGTTCTGGGTGGGACTGGTTCAGCTCTCAAATAAGGGCACCGATGAAGCCAAGTCCGCCATGTTGAGCGGGTACGAGCGAACACTTCAGTACTCTGTCCAGTCCGTGGCCACCAAGGTGGCCGATGCCGTGGCAAAGTCCAAGGCGGCCGGTGAGCCGCTCGACGTTGCGGTTCAGAACGAGTTGAAGCAGATTCGTTTCGGCGAAAACGGCTATTATTTCGCATACGACACTTCAGGCAACAACGTCGCCCACCCTCTCAAGCCTGAGTTTCAGGGCCAGAACCGCATCGGCACCGAAGACAAGAAGGGCAACGCCTACATTCGGCAACTGATCGACAAGGCGCAGGATGGCGGCGGGTTCGTGACCTACTGGTTCTTCAAGCCGGGCGAAGACGAGGTCTCCCCCAAGCTTGCCTATGCCGAGATGATCCCCGGCACTGATTTTTGGGTGGCGACCGGCATCTACATCGACGCCATCGAAAAGCGTGGGCTGGCCATTGCCGGCGAGTTCAACTCCTTTACCAACAGCCTCGTTCTCTGGATCGGCCTCGGCGTCATCGCCGGACTGGGCCTGATCGTCATTCCGCTGGCGCTCTTCATCGCCGGAACCATCACCAAGCCGCTTGATCGCTGTGTCGAGACCGCATCGACCATCGCTACGGGGCGGCTGGATGCCAAGCTTAACGATCCCCACAAGGACGAGATCGGCCGTCTTTCCCAAGCCATGGACAACATGGTCGAAAAGATCCGCGGCGTTGTCCTGAGTGTTCAGGAAGGCAGCGACATCGTGAGTTCGGGCGGCGCGGAACTCTCCAGTTCGTCCCAAAGCCTTGCCGAGGGCGCGTCCCGTCAGGCCGCGTCCGTGGAAGAGGTGTCTTCCAGCATGGAGCAGATGACCGCCAACATCAGCCAGAACGGCGACAACGCCGGGCAGACCGAGGCCATTGCCCAAAAGGCCGCGCTGGATGCGGAAAAGGGCGGCAAGGCGGTCGGCGATACCGTGGAATCCATGAAGCAGATCGCCGAGAAGATCACCATCGTTGAAGAGATTGCGCGGCAGACCAACCTGCTGGCGCTCAACGCGGCCATCGAGGCAGCCCGCGCGGGCGAGCACGGCAAGGGATTTGCGGTGGTTGCGGCCGAGGTCAGAAAGCTGGCCGAGCGAAGCGGCGCGGCTGCGGGCGAGATCAGCGAGCTTTCCGCCTCCAGCATGAAGGTGGCCGAGGAGGCCGGGGAAATGCTTGCGCAGATGGTGCCGGACATCAAGCGCACCGCAGAGCTGGTGCAGGAGATTTCCACCGCCACGGCAGAGCAGAGCGTGGGCGCGTCCGAGATCAACAAGGCCCTGCAGGAGCTGGACACCGTGGTGCAGCAGAACGCTGCCGAGTCGGAAGAGGTGGCCTCCACCTCGGAAAACCTCTCGGCGCAGGCCACTCAGCTTCAGGAAAACGTCAGCTTCTTCAAGCTCGGTGATGTTCAAAGAAAGCCCCGGGCCGCAAAGGTTCGTCAGGCTCCGCGCGAGCTTCCGCAGAGCGAGCCCGCCAGGAAGGGCGGCGGCAGCTCAAGCGGCATCGCTCTGGAGATGAATGACGCTGACGACGACTTCGAGCGCTTCTAGCCATCCGGAAATAACAAACGGGGCCGCACAGTCTGTGCGGCCCCGCTATTTTTGCGTGATGTGTACGGTCTACTGGGTGGGGCAGACCTGCGCGGCCGGGGTGTCGCGAGAGATCACCGTCATGTTGCGGCCATTGTTCTTGGCCTCGTAAAGGGCCTGATCGGCCTTGAGCACGAGGTCGCCGTCGCGGTCGAGGGCACCGGCTTCCACCGAGGCCACGCCGATGCTGGCGGTGACGCGGAAGGCCCTGCCTTCGGATTCGAAGGTGCTGGCCTCAATGCGGGAGCGGATGCGCTCGGCAAGGCGGCAGGCGTCCTTTTCCGTGGTGTGCGGCAGCAGCACGGCGAATTCCTCGCCGCCGTAGCGGGCCGCGAGGTCGGTGGACCTGAGGGAATCCTGCAGGATGGCGCCGACCTTTCGGAGCACTTCATCGCCAGCCACGTGACCGTACGTGTCGTTGATGCTCTTGAAGTGGTCGAGGTCGACCATGAGCAGCGACAGGTCGTGGCCGTAACGCTGGCGGCGCTTGAGTTCGTGAACCAGCCGCTCGTCGAAGGTGCGGCGGTTGTAGATGCGGGTCAGGCCGTCGCGGTCCGCGCGGAGCTTGACCTCCTTGAAAAGCAGGGCGTTTCTGAGCGCAAGCCCGAGGTGGTTCACGGCGGACTTGAAGGTCTCGACCTGATCCTTGCCCAGCGACACGTCCTTTTCGCACAGCAGCACGAGCGCGCCGAAGTCGTCCTGTCCGGCCCGAAGGGGCAGGGTGTAGGTGCGGCCTTCGTTCGGGGACTTGTCGCTGCCGGGTCTCGGGATGCCCGTGACCCGCGAAACGTCGTAGCCGCTTACGGTGCCGCCGCCCATGCTGGAGGCGCAGTCGAGCAGCCGCTCGATCCATGTGGATTCGTTTTGCGGGGACATGCGGTTGCCGAGGAAAATCTGCACGTCGTTCTCTTCCGAGCCTTCCGGGTGCTGCCAGAACACGGCGTGAAGCTGGCGGACCGGCATAAGCATGTTCAGGTAATCCCACGCATTATAAAGGATGACGTTGGGATCGAGCGACTCGGAGGCGCTGGCCAGCACGCGGTTGAGGAACAGCAGCTGGTCGGTCTTGCGGGAGAGCAGTTCACGCTCCAGCATGATCTCTTCGGACATGCGGTAGATGTCGGAATACAGGCTGGTCACTTCCCGGGCGCGGAACACGGCGTCCTGCACCTTGGCCTTGGTCAGCGGAGCGCGGATGACGGTAAGGAAGCCCTGTTCCAGCACCTCGTCCATTTCGAGGTTCCGGTCGGGTTCTTCCTGAATCAGGATTCGCTGCGAGTCGAGGTCGCGGTAATCCTGCTTCATCTCTTCGGGAATATCCTTCCACACGCGGTGGGGTATCCATGCTGCGGATGGCTTTTCGTTCATGGTCATCTCCTGCTGATCGGGGATGAGCCCGTCGGGGAAGTTGCGGACATAGAAGCCGGGGCCGACCGCCTTGGCGATCTGCTCTCTCTGGGCCTCGGTCAGTCCGAGCCCCCACATAAGTTCGGGCCTCTTGCCCCGTCTGAGCGTTCTCTTCTGCCTCATGTTTCGAGCCTCCTGGGTGTCGGAAAAACGACGCTCGGAAGTGTTTCAGGCCTAAGGATGCAAAACCGGGACCAAAAAAAAGTGGATCGTTGCGTTGGGGTATTCAACCGCTTGTGTGCAATGGCTTTTTTTCGACAGGGAAATCCACAGGTTCGCACGCCCCGGCAGTATTTGCCGTGCGCGATATCGTTGACAAAGGCTGCAAAGTCGGGTCTTTGAATGGCATGAGTGGATATCGCGAACGCATCTGGGGGACGCTGGATCCCTTCTTCGAGCCGGGGCCGGTGCTGGGCCGCAAGGTCGCCAACGAGTGGTTTCTGCGGTCTCTGCTGCGGGCCGACCCTTTCGACGCCTACCATTTCTTTCTGGAAAGCGGTCCGGTGCGAGACCGGGTGGCCGTGGTCCTGCGCGACGAGTTCCCTGCGCTCGGGGGAAAAATACGGTTGCTGGACCGCCGGGACCTGCCCGCCATGTTGGCCGAGACGGAGTACTACTGCTTCCATCAGTCCGACTGCATCAGCCTGCAGCCCATGCTTGCGGCCCTGCGCAACGAGAAGGCCCGGTCCATTTTCCCCATAACCGGCACCATCCACTCCCTGAGCTACAGCCAGTACGGGGAAATGTTCCTGCGGCACCTCTCGCCCGGCACCACCGGACGCGACGCGGTGGTCTGCACCTCCCGGCCGGGGCGCGAAGCCGTGGGCCGTATCTTTGTCATGCTCCGCACCAACTACGCGCTCGACCCGGAGCGGTTCCCTGCGCCCACGCTGGCGTGCATACCGCTGGGCGTGGACCCGGAGGTCTTTCGTCCCCGCAAGGACACCGCCGATGGCCCGTGCCGGTTTCTGGTCTTCGGGCGCATTTCGCATTTTTCCAAGATGGACCTGCTGCCGCTTTTGCGCGCCTTCCAGCGGCTTTTCGCAGACGGGCTGGCGCGCGAGGCCGTGCAGCTCGTGCTTGCGGGCTGGACCGAGGACAACGACGACTTTTTGCCGACGTTGCGTGAGCTGGCCCGGAATATCGGGCTGGCGCTGGAGGTTCACGAGCGGCCGGGCGACGAGGAAAAGGTCCGGCTCTTCGAGAGCGCGGACGTGTTCGTGTCCATTGCCGACAACCCGCAGGAGACCTTCGGCATCACTGTGCTGGAGGCAGCCGCTGCCGGGCTGCCCGCGCTGGTTTCCGACTACGACGGCTACCGTGATCTCGTAGAGGACGGCGTGACGGGCCTGCGTATCCCGGTCATCGGGCCGGACCGCACGCCGCAGGCCGACCGCATGGCCCCGCTGACCTTTGACAGCAGCTACCACCTGACGCTGGCCCAGCAGACCGCCGTGTCCACGCCGCGCCTTGCCGAGGCCATGGCCGAGCTTGTCCGGGACCCGGAAAAGCGTCTGGCCATGGGGCGAGCCGCCCGGACCATGGTTACGGAGCAGTACGGTGGGCCTGCCGTCATCCGTCAGTATGTGACGCTCTGGGACGAGCTCTGGAGCGAGCCAGTGAACGAATCCGTGGTCCGGGGCGCGGGGCACCCCTCGCGAATCGAATACGCACGGGTTTTCGGCGGCTATCCGACGCAGGTTCTGACAGACGAGCTGACGGTTCGGGCCGGACGCACCGGCAATGCGGTCTACCGCGGGCAGGATCACGTTCTGCCCTATGCGGGCGTGGAGCGGCTGGTGAACCCCGACCACGCGCGGGTGCTGGCCTTTCTCGCCAGAAAGCCGATCACCTGCGGCGAACTGGTCCTGCGCCTGACGCAAAGTGAAGGCGTGAGCGGCGAGACCGCCAGCTACACCATCCTTTGGGCACTGAAGCATGACATTCTGGAGACCGCAGACTGATGCGCATCGCCCTGTGCACCCCGTTCAAGCCGCTGGACAACCCCCGTCCGTCCGGTGACGTGTCCATCCCGGCAGACCTTGCGGCCATCCTGCGCGATTTCGGACACGAGGTCGTTTTGCTGCCGTATTTTCCCTGCAAGGAGATTTGGAAGGACACGGACAGGATGCAGCGATTGCCCGAACACCTGAACGTGGCCGAGGCGGCTGCGCGCGGCTGCGACTGCGTGCTGACCTACAGTTCCTATTACAAGGTGCCGGACGCCGTTGGCCCGCGCGTGGCGGCGCGCCTCGGGGTGCCGTATTTTCTCTTTCAGGCCAGCTACGCCCCCAGCCGCGCCGACAGTGACGCCACATGGCCCGGCTTCGTCATGAACGAGTTGGCCATGCTCTCCGCCGAATACATTTTCTGCAACTCCCCCGACCTTGAAGAGGCTGCGCCAAGCTGCTTGAGCCGCACCGGTTCGGCCCTGTCCGTCCGGGCTTTGACGCCTCGTCCTTCACGCGCGACGAGGCGCGCGCAGTATCCTGCGCGAAGAATGGGGCGCAGGTGACGCCGTGGTCATCGGCTGTGCGGCCATGATGCGTCCCGGCGTCAAGACCGAAGGCGTGCAGTGGCTTGTCAGGACTGTGGCAGGGCTGCGCGACAGCGGTGTGAACGCGTTTCTGGCCGTGGCGGGCGGCGGCGACAATCAGGAGGCGTGCACGGAATATGCGACCGAAATGCTTGGCGATGCCTGCGTCTTCACCGGCCCGGTGGAGCGCGACGAGCTGCCGGGCTTCTACAGCGCGCTGGATATCTTCGCCTTTCCCGGCATCCGCGAGAGCGTGGGCATGGTCTATCTGGAGGCGCAGGCCTGCGGCGTGCCGTGCGTGGCAACCGACGATCTCGGCGCGCCCCGTGTGGTGGAGCACGGCGAGACAGGGCTGATCTCCCCGGTGGATGAGGCGGCGTTCGCCGAGGCCGTGTCCCGGCTGGCCGGGGACGAGGG
>NZ_BBCB01000085.1 GCF_001311825.1 Salidesulfovibrio brasiliensis JCM 12178
CTCCCGCTCGCGGATGCGGGCCATGCCCGCGCCCAGTGTCCTGCGCCAGCGCTCAAGCGTTTTCCGCGTCGACAGCCTCGGCGGACCGTTCGGTCCCCGGGCGGCTCAGTGTGACCACGTCGATGCGGTCGAACGCGTTGCGCCGGCAGAAATCAGCCAGCCGGTCCAGGTTCCTTTCGGAGTCGTTCACACCCCGGACCAGCAAAATTTCAAGAAATATCTTTCCGGAGTACTCGCTCCGGAACTGTTCCAGCGCGTCGGCCACAGTGGCCGCCTCCACGCCCGGAACGGGACGGTTTACCCTTTCACACTCTTCTTCAACGAGGGAATCGAGCGACGGCAGGACAACGTCCGCCAAGGCCAGTTCGCTACGAACCTGCGGGTCCGGCATGAGGGTGGCGTTGGTCAAAACGGCAACGGGAACGCCGGGGAAGAGCTTTCTGGCCTCTTCAATGACATAGGGCAGTTCCGTGTTCAGCGTGGGTTCGCCGAGTCCGCCGAGGGTGATCATGTCCGGCGGCTGGTGTCCCTCGTCCTTCCAGGTTTCCAGTTCGTCGAGGATGTCCTCCGCCGGAACATAGGGAGCCCGCTGGATGGTGTGCTGGCGCGTGGCGCCTACCTCGCAGTACACGCAGTCCATGCTGCAGATGCGTCCGCCGAGGAGGTCGAGCCCGAGGGACCGTCCGAGACGTCCGCTCATCACAGGCCCGAAAACAAACTTGAATCCCATGAAGCTCCCTTGTGCCATCCGTTGAACGAAACGGGCGGCGAGTGTTCTCAAGAACTTAACTATAGCATGTGGTGAGATTGTCAAGGCGGAGCTTGACTTGAGGCCGCTTTGACTCTAGGGCATTGGAACCGAAACGACTGGAGGCACCAATGATCGAAGCCGGACAGCTCGTACTGCTCATCAGCCGGAAAGGCAAGCGGTACATGCAGAAATTCGACCCCGAAGGGGAACTACATACCAACGAGGGCCGCATTCTCATGAGCGATGCGGCAAAGGCCGGCTTCGGCAGGCAGATTTACTCGCATCTCGGCAAGCCCTACCTCGTGCTCAGGCCCACCCTGCACGATCTCATCAAGAGCGTGAAACGCCAGACGCAGATCATGTATCCCAAGGAGATCGGCTACCTGATGCTCAAGCTGGGCATCGGCCCGGGCACCACCGTGGTGGAGTCCGGCACCGGCTCCGGCGGTCTGACCACCGCGCTTGCGTGGACCGTGGGCGACACCGGGAAGGTCATCACCTACGAGCGCCGCGAAGAGTTCTACAACCTCGCCCGCAAGAACCTTGAACGCGTGGGCCTGTCCCACCGCGTGGAGCAGGTCAATCAGGACATCTCGGAAGGGTTCAGGCATTCCGGCGCGGACGCGCTCTTCCTCGACGTGCGCACCCCGTGGGAGTACCTCGACAGCATTCCCAACGCCGTGATCCCCGGTGCCATGTGCGGCTTCCTGCTGCCCACCACCAATCAGGTCAGCGAGTTGCTTTTCGGTCTTGAGCGCGGGCCTTTCGAGAGCCCCGAAGTGCTGGAGATTTTCGTGCGCCAGTGGAAGCCCGTTCCCGAGCGCCTGCGCCCGGACGATCGCATGGTGGCCCACACCGGCTTCCTCGTGTTCGCCCGCTACATGGAGCGGCCAGTGGACGACAGCAAAAGCGTCGAGCCTTCGGAGCCGGAGGCCCCGGAAAGCGGCGGCGAGCCCGCCGTGGAGTAGTCCGGCCCGTTTGATACGATCACAACCCCGCCGAGTTTCGGCGGGGTTTTTTTCTGTTTGAAACATTGTTGGTGGACCCAGAATGGGCAATCGGGTAATGTCAGGAATCATTCTTGGATAGGGTTGCAATGCGATATGACGCGATAGTGTTCGATTTTGACGGTACGCTGGCCGAGCTGGTGCTGGATTTCGATCTGATGAAGACGAAGATCGCGGCGCTTGGCGAGTGCTTTCTCCCGTACCGTCCGGTGCCGGACGGCATGCCCGCGCTGGAATGGGTGGAGCATCTGGCCGGGCTGGTTGAGGACGAAGGCGGCAGGGATGCCGCGCTCGAGTTTCACTGCCGCTGCCGTCTGACCATCAACGCCATGGAGATGGACGCGGCCCGGGACGGACGACTGTTCCCGTTCACGCGGGGGCTGTTGGTCACGCTCTCATCGGAAGGCATCGCGGCAGGGGTCATTACCCGAAACATCACACCTGCCGTGCGGACCGTCTTTCCGGACATCGATGAGCACGTGCGCGTGCTGCTGGCCCGCGAGGACGTGGCCGACGTGAAGCCGCATCCCGGTCACCTGCTGGCTGCGCTGGAGCGGCTGTGTGTTCCGCCGGAGCGGGCGCTCATGGTGGGCGATCATCCGCTGGACGTGGAGACGGGGAAGCGGGCCGGGGTCGCCACCCTCGGCGTGGCCAGCGGGCGCGTCTCCGAGGCCGGGTTGACTGCGGCTGGAGCCGATGCGGTTTTGTCGCAGGCCTCCATGCTGCCGGGATATCTCGGACTCAAATAATGGCTTCGGCCTTCTGTTCAGGATAAAGTGGGGGATATGAAACGGATTGCCAGAGACGAACTGTGGCCGGGCATGTATGTCATCGGCTTTCGCAAGCGCGACGGCGAGGATGCCGTCACGGTGGACAGGCCGTTGCTTTCCCGCGAGGAGATTGCGGAGACCGTGCCGGAGGGTGTCACCGTTTTTGTGGATGAGGAGTTTGAGCTTTCCGAGTGGATCACCACGCACATCGGCCTTGAGGTGGAGCGGGAGCGACGGGAGCTGGAGGAGGCGAAGCTCGCGCTGGAAACCCAGCACGCGGAGCTTGAACATGAGCGCAATCGCTTTCGTCAGGAGGTTGCGGACTGGCACGAGCATGCCATGGAGCGAGCTGCCAGCGGTGCCAAGGCGCGCGAGGAGGGCAACGCCAAGCGGGTGGAGGAGATGGCCCGCATGCGAAAGGAAATGGCCGCTGCCCGCAAATCCCGTCAGGAGGCAAGGAGCCACAAACAGGCCGGTGTGGTGGAGGAGCCTCCGCAGACGCCCATTGAAGAGGAATTTCCCAGAGCGGACAAGCTCTATTCCGACGCGGTGTCCTACGCACGCGGCTTCATTGACGACGTGCGCGAGGGCAAGCCGTTCGACTACCGCGATTCGATGCCCACAGTGGACGGGTTCATCGACTCGGTGTTCCGGAACGAGTCCGCGGCTGCGGCCATCTGCAAGCTCAAGATGTACGACGAGTACACCTACACCCACAGCATCAACGTTTCGGTGCTGGCGGTCATTCTCGGCAAGCGCCTCGGCCTTGACCGCGACCAGCTCAGGCTGCTCGGCATGGCCGGGGTGTTCCATGACGTGGGCAAGGCCCTCATCCCCGACGAAATCCTGAACAAGCCCGGCAAGCTCTCGGATACGGAAATGGAGATCATGCGAACCCATCCGGCCGAGGGCTACAAGATTCTCAAGGGCCAGAAAGCCGTGCCCGATGTGGTGCTGCGTGCCGCGCTGGAGCATCACGAACGATACGACGGCCGGGGCTACCCGCGCGGCATCAAGGGCGAGAAAATCCATCTCATGTCGCGCATCATCTCCGTGGTGGACGTCTACGACGCCCTGACCAGCAAGCGCGTCTACAAGGACCCGCTCCCCCCGAGCAAGGTGCTGGGCATGATGTATCAGTGGCGGCTGTCCGATTTTCAGCCGAACATCGTGGAACACTTTATCAAGAGCCTCGGCGTGTATCCCGTAGGCAGCTTCGTGCGCCTGAGCAGCGGCGAGCACGGCGTGGTCACGGTGCTGAACTCCAGTATGCCGCTCAAGCCGGTGGTCAAGGTGGTCTACAACAACAGAATGCAGCCGGTCACACGCTACTCCGTCAACCTCGCGAACCTGCCGTCCGAGGAGGGTGCCCTCGCCATCGAGGACATCGTCAACCCGGACGAGCATGGCGTGGAAGTGGCTTCTCTGCTGCAATGACCGATTCCTGCGCGTTTGGCACTTGCCTGCCCGCGCGGTTGGTGTAGACTGCCCCTCATGCACACCGCCCGGCTGTTCCCCCGCATTCAGGCCATGGCTCTCACGGCCGTCTGGGCCTACAAGCTCCGTTCCTTCTTCGTCATTCTCGGCGTGGCGTTCGGCATCGCCTCGCTCACGCTCATCGTCACGAGCGTTGACGGGGCCAACCGCATGGCCATGCAGATCGTGGACATGTTCGGACCTGACGCGGCCTTTGTGCTGGGCGGGAACATCAAGAAACGGGCCGTGGGCATGCGCACCCTGACCCTCAGCCAGAACGACGCCCGGCGTATCCGGCAATCGCTGCCCGGGGCCTACCTCGTGGTGCCCATGCGGGCCAAGTTCGGCCTGACCATCAAGCACAGGGCCCAAAACGACCAGAACGTACCGGTCATCGGTGCCACCAAGAACTACGGCGAGGTCTGGAACTGGCCGCTGGTGGAAGGCAGGGATATCAGCGAGGAGGACAACCGGCAGGGCGCGCGCGTTGCGCTCATCGGCAACACCCCGGCCGAGGCCCTTTTCGAAGGCGAATCGCCGG
This sequence comes from Salidesulfovibrio brasiliensis JCM 12178, assembly GCF_001311825.1. Classification (GTDB taxonomy): domain Bacteria; phylum Desulfobacterota; class Desulfovibrionia; order Desulfovibrionales; family Desulfovibrionaceae; genus Pseudodesulfovibrio; species Pseudodesulfovibrio brasiliensis. The sequence goes on from NZ_BBCB01000085.1 coordinate 4,546, forward strand.
TGGGCAAGTCCATCTTCATCAACAACATCCCTTTCCAGATCATCGGCAGGCTTGCCTACCGCGGCTTCACGGGCGGTCGCGGCGACATCGACAACCGCATCATCATCCCGCTCAACACCCTGACCTCGCGCTTCAACCTCGACCGCCAGTACTTTCGCGCACTGCGGGTCAAGTTCCACGAGCCGGAATACATGGACGTGCACACCGAGAACCTGCGCAGCTTCCTGCGCCATCTGCACGACCTCGGTCCGGGCGAGGACGACGACTTCACCATCCTCACCGCCGACGAGGTGCTCAAGTTTCTGGCCATGTTCAAGGGCGGGCTGAGCGTCTTTCTCGGCGTCACCGCAGCCATCGCCATGCTCGTGGGCGGGTTCGTGCTGGCCAACCTCTTTTCCATCAGCGTCAGCGAACGTGCGCCGGAGATCGGCCTGAAGCGGGCCATGGGCGCGCACAAGTCGGCAATCATGCTGCAGTTCCTGATGGAAGCCTGCCTTTTGACCATCGTGGGCGGCGCGCTCGGCCTCGGGCTGGGCATGGGGCTCGGCCAGTTGCTGTCGCGGCTGGGGATTCTGGAAATTCAGTTTTCGTGGAAGGCCTTTTCCATGGCCATGGCCAGCGCCATGGCGGTGGGAATCGTCTTCGGTTTGAAGCCCGCGCGTCAGGCCGCAGGCATGGACCCCATCACGGCCCTCAAGGGCGGCGAGTAATCAGCCCCGCACGTACTGCTTGACGGTTCCCGACTCCAGCGCGATCCGGGCCGCCTCGGCCAGCGCTTCCATCTCCACGCTCCCCGGCACCACGTGAACCGGGGCAATGTGCTCCACGAGCTCGCGAACGGTCTCCACCAGCAGTTCGCTGCGGGCCGCGCCGCCGGTGATGACGATGGCGTCCGGCATGGCCGGGGCCAATGCCGGCAGCAGGGAAGTCAGGGACTTGGCGATGTTGTAGGCGAACGCCTCGAACACCGCGCTGGCTGTCTCGTCTTCGGCCTCCACCATGCGGGCCACCTCGCGCAGGTCGTTGGTGCCGAGGTGTGCGTACAGCCCGCCCTCGCGCAGAATCATTCGCTTGAGGTCATCCACGCTGGTGCCGGATTTGACCAGCTCGAGCACTGGAATGTTCGGCAGTGCGCCGCTTCGTTCCGGCGAGAAGGGGCCTTCGCCGTCAAGGGCGTTTATGACATCGGCCACTCGTCCGCGCCGATGTGCGCCAACAGAAATGCCGCCGCCCACATGGATGACCAGAAAATGTCCGTCCAGCGGGTTGATGCCGAGTTTCTCCGAGACCCTGCGGACCGCGCCTTTCTGGTTGAGGGCGTGGAACACGCTGCGCCGTTCGATGCCGGGCAGCCCGGTCAGCCGGGTGCGGTCATCCATCTCGTCCGTGACCACGGGATCGGCGATGACGGCCGGGACGCCGTGTTCGTCCGCCAGCCGCCGGGCCAGCGGAGCCCCGAGGTTGCAGGGGTGCTCGCCGTAGCGGGCCGAGAGCATGTCTTCGATCATTTCGTCGGTCACTTCGTAGACTCCCCCTTCCATGGGCCGCAGCAATCCGCCGCGACCGGAGACCGCGTCCCAGCGTGTGGTCCCTTCTTCCTGCAGCACGGTGCGGATCGCTTTCAGCCGGTAGTCGAGCTGGCCTGCCACGTTACCGCAGGCCGTGAGTTCGTCCTTGGAGTGATGCAGCTCGCGTTCAAAGCGGGGCGTGCCGTCCTCGAACAGGGCGATCATGGTGGTGGTGGAGCCGGGGTTCACGGCAAGTACGGCGGTCATGGCGTCTCCGTTCTTGAAAGGTATGCGGCCAAGGCCATGGAGTTGAACTTGGAATCGGGCGTGTCGGCGCGGGATGGCACCACCACCGGCACGCGGCTGCCCACCACCACGCTGGCCAGCGGGGTGCGGCAGAGGGTGGCAAGGGCCTTGTAGAGCACGTTGCCCGACTCGATGTCCGGTGTCAGCAGCACGTTGGCGCACCCGGCAACGGGACCGTCCACACCCTTGCAGCGGGCCGAATCCGGGGAGAGGGCCAGATCGAGGGAGAGCGGCCCGGCCACCAGCGCGTCGCCGAATTCGCCCTGTTCGGCCATGCGGGCGATCACGTCGGCCTCCATGGTGGCGGGCATGGCCGGGTAGTTGACCTTTTCCGTGGCAGCCAGCAGAGCGCAGCGCGGCTGGCTCAGGCCCAGCCTTCGGGCCACGTCCAACGCGTTCTTGAGGATGTCCACCTTGCGCTGCAGGGTGGGCTTGATGTTCACGCCCGCGTCCGTGAGCAGGGTCAGGCCGCCAACGGGCGAGTCGAAGACCGTGACGTGGCTCAGGATGCCCGCCTTGGGCGGCACGCCGGTCTCCTTGTTCAAGACCGCCTTGAGCAGCGTGGCAGTGCTGACCAGCCCCTTCATGATGAGCTCGGCCCGGCCTTCGCGGAAGAGGCGCACCGCCTCGAACACCGCTTCGTCGTCCGAGCGGATCGGAATGATTTCAAGGTCGGAGATGTCCAGTCCGAGGGTCTTGGCCACGCTTCGGGTCGCTTCGGCGTCGCCCACCAGTATGGGCTCGGCAATGCCTGCCTCGTGGGCCTGCACCGCGGCCTCCAGCACGAATCCTTCGGCGCTTCGGGCCACGGCCACCTTGGGCGGGCTGCCGCTTTCCCGAACCGCGCGGACGATGTCCGCCAGCGAGGTCATTTCCCGCATGCTAGTCGTCCCCGCGCTTGAGGGCTATGCGACCGGAGCGGCACAGAGAGCGGATGCCGAAGGGCGCGACCATCTGTATGAAGCCGTCCACGCGTTCCTGGTCGCCGGAAAGCTCCACGGTGATGGTCTCCTGTCCCATGCCCACGACATGGGCGCGGAAGACCTCGAAAATCTGCATGAGCTGGGTGGTGGTCTCGCGGTCCATGGTCAGCTTGGCAAGCACCAGCTCGCGGTCCACGAACTCCTTGCGGCCGAGGTCGTCCACCTGAATCACCACGTCGAGGGATTCCATGTCGCTGGTGATGGCCGTCACGGCGTCGTCGTCCGCTTCCACCGAGATGACCATGCGGGATACTTCGGGATTTTCCGTTTCCCCGCAGGAGATGGAGCGGATGTTGACCTGCGAGCTGCCGAAGCGCCCGGCCATCTCGGCCAGCACGCCGGGCCGGTTCTTAACAAGGGCGGATATGGTGTGAATCATTGTGTTCTCCCGTATTTGCCGTCTTATACCGTTATGCCAAGCTTGAGGCAACGATGGGGGTTCAGTCCTTTATAAATGCGGCTTGCCGGTTGCAATCGCTGGGGAAACCGGTATTCTCCCATGACATATTTCCCATTCCAAGGCCAACATCAAGGGGGACCGGGTTCATGAGGGTAATCGCTAGATATTTCAGTGTGCTGCTTGCAGCGGCACTTCTTGTTTCCGGCTGTGGCGGCGATGATGCAGAAAAAGAGCAGAAGGCCGCGGCACCACGTCCGGTCAAAGTCATCAAGGCCGAAACGCGAAACGTCCCCATTTACATGGAGTGGGCGGGGCAGGTTGTTGCCAAGAATTCCGTGGACGTGCAGGCCCGCGTGGAGGGCTACCTTAAGGAGCGTCTTTTCAAGGAAGGAAGCCGGGTTGAGGAAGGCCAGCTTCTCTTTGTCATCGACCCGCAGCCCTTTGAGGAAGACCTCAGGGAGGCGCAGGCCGATCTGGAAAGCGCCAAGGCCGAGCTTGCCAAGGCCAACGCCGACCTCAAGCGCTACTCCGAGCTCATGAAGCAGGAAGTCATCAGCCGCTCCCAGTTCGATTCCGTGAAGACCGATCAGGCCACGCTTGTTGCCAAGGTCAAACGTGCGCAGGCCAGCGTGCAGAATTCCAAGATCAATCTCGGCTACACCCGCATCAGCGCACCCATCTCAGGGGTCATCGGCGCGTCGAATTACGACGTGGGCGCGCTGGTTGGTCCGCCGAACAACAGCCTGCTGGCAAAGGTCTCCGCCAAGGATGAGATGTACGTGAAGTTCGCTCTGAGCGAAAAGGAATACCTGACTTTCGTGCGTGCGGCCAAAGCCAAGACCGAGGAGGAGCGCGCCAAGGATACCGGTGCCGAACTCATTCTGTCCGACGGCAGCGTGTATGGCGAGACCGGGAAGATGGACATGGCCGAGCCGGAGCTTGATCCCAAGACCGGAACGCTCGGCGTTCGGCTGGTCTTTCCCAACCCCGACAACCTGCTCATTCCCGGCCAGTTTGCCAAGGTGCGCGCCAAGGTCCGCACAAAAGACGACGCGCTGGTCATCCCCCGCACCGTGGTCATGGACGTTCAGGGCAGCAAGAGCGTTTACGTTGTCGAGGAAGGCATAGCCAAGACCAAGAGCGTGAAGCTCGGGTCGGACGCCGGTTCGCTCGTGGTCGTGGAGTCCGGCCTGAAGGCCGGAGACATGGTCATGATCGAGAACCTGCAGACCATGCGGCCCGGCACCAAGATCGAGCCGAAAGTGGTGCCGTACCCGGATCAAAAGTCCGGGGATGCCGGTGCCGAGCCCGCGCAGGACTCCGGCAAGGAGGGCTAGCCCGTGTTCGTCAATTTCTTCATCGACCGGCCAATCTTCGCCAGCGTGATCTCCATCGTGATCACGCTGGCGGGTTTTCTGTGCCTCTGGAACCTGCCCATAGCCCAGTATCCCGAGATCACGCCGCCCTCGGTTGTGGTCTCCGCGTCCTACACCGGGGCCAACGCGCAGGTTGTTGAGGAGACCGTTGCCGCGCCCATCGAGGAGCAGGTCAACGGCGCGGAGGACATGCTCTACATGAACTCCATCTCCACCAACAGCGGCTCCTACTCGCTGACCGTCACCTTCGACGTGGAGCGCGACCTCGACATGGCCACCGTGGACGTGCAGAACCGCGTGGCGCTGGCCCAGCCGCAGCTCCCTGCCGACGTCGTCTCCAACGGCATCTCGGTCAAGAAGCAGTCGTCGAACATCCTGATGGTGCTGAACCTCGTCAGCCCGGACAAGACCCGCGACTCCCTCTTTCTGGACAACTACGCCAAGCTGAACGTCTCGGACATCATCGCCCGCGTGCCCGGCGTGGGCAACGTCACGGTCTTCGGCGACCGGGACTACTCCATGCGCGTCTGGCTGGACCCTGACAAGATGTCCCGGCTCGGCCTGACTACCGCCGATGTCTCCGGCGCGATTCAGGAGCAGAACATTCAGGCCCCGGCAGCAGATCGGTCAGCCGCCGTCCCCCAAGGGCCAGCAGTTCCAGCTTTCCGTTCAGGTCAAGGGCCGTCTGGCCGACCCTGCGGAGTTCGAGAACATCATTCTTCGCACCAACGACGACGGCTCGTATCTGCGGCTCAAGGATGTGGCCCGCGTCGAGGTCGGTGCCAAGAGCTACAGTAACTTCACCCGCCTGAGCGGCGGTTCCACCTCGTCCATTCTGGTCTATCAGCTGCCCGGCGCCAACGCGCTGGATGTTTCCAAGCAGATCCGCGAGCGCATGGAAGAGCTTTCCGGCTACTTCCCGAGCGGCGTGAATTACCGCATCCCCTTTGACACCACCAAGTTCGTGGACGCGTCCGTGGACGAGGTCATGATCACCCTGTACGAGGCCATGGCCCTCGTCTTTCTGGTGATTTTCATCTTCCTGCAAAGCTGGCGGGCGACCATTATTCCCATGGTCACCGTGCCCGTTTCGCTCATCGGCACGTTCATCCTCTTTCAGGTGTTCGGCTTCTCCATCAACACCCTGACCCTGTTCGGCCTCGTGCTGGCCATCGGGCTGGTGGTCGACGACGCCATCGTGGTCGTGGAGGCGGTGCAGCGATTCATCGACGAGGAGGGCATGGACCCGAAATCGGCGGCCAAGAAAGCCATGAGCGAGGTCACGGCACCCATCATGGCGACCTCGATGGTGCTTGTCGCCGTGTTCGTGCCCGTCGCCTTCATGGGCGGCATCACCGGTCGCCTCTACCAGCAGTTCGCGCTGACCCTTTCGGTGTCCGTGGCCTTCTCCACCATCAACGCCCTGACGCTCTCCCCGGCGCTGGCGGCCGTCCTGCTGCGCCCGGCACACACGCCGCGTGGCCCGCTGGGCGCCTTCTTCACCATGTTTAACAAGGTGTTCGACAGGATCACCAAGGGCTACATGGGCGGCGTCCGCTTCGTGGTCCGCAAGCTGGCCATGGTCATGCTCTTCATGGGCGTGGTGCTCGGAGCCTGTTATTTCCTGCTCGACACGTTGCCCACCGGCTTCGTTCCCGAAGAGGACCAAGGCTACTTCGTCATTACCGCGCAGTTGCCCGAAGGTGCCTCCCTGCAACGCAACGACGCGTTCATGAAGCAGGTTGAAGCGTATCTGGATGAAGCCGACGGGATCGAAAACTACGTCACCCTCGGCGGCATGAACATCCTGACCGGCGGCTACAGCTCCTACACTTCGGCGGTGTTCGTCATCCTTGAGGACTGGGACAAGCGCACCACGCCGGAGCTCTCGCTGCCAAGCATTCTGGGCAAGGCCCAGCAGTACTTCAGCGGACTGGGCGACGGGCTGGCCATCTGCTTCAACCCGCCCGCCATCAACGGCCTCGGCGTCACCGGCGGCTTCCAGTACGAGTTTCAGGACCGCGCCGGACGCGGGGTAAGCGAACTGGCCAAGGAAGCCAAGTCCTTCATGGCCGAGGCGCAGAAGAATCCCGAGCTGGGCCGGTTGTTCACCTCGTTTACCGACACCGTGCCGCAGCTCAAGCTCGACCTCGACCGCGACAAGACCAAAAACCTCGACGTCCCGGTCAACTCGGTCTTCCAGACCCTGCAGACCTTCCTCGGCGGCTACTACGTCAACGACTACAACAAGTACGGCCGCACCTACCGCGTGATGATGCAGGCCGAGCCGCAGTTCAGGCAGAAGGCCGCTGACGTGGACCGCTTCTATGTACGCGGCGGCGACGGCGACATGGTGCCGCTCGGCACGCTCGTCTCCGTGGAGGATATCAACGGACCGGAGTACATCCAGCGCTACAACCTCTACCGCACCGTGGAAATCAACGGCGGGCCCGCCGCGGGCTACAGCTCCGGTCAGGCCCTTGAGGCCATGGCCGAGGAATCGAAGAACCTGCCGCAGGGCTATGGCTTCGAATGGACCGGCATGGCCTATCAGGAGATGCTCTCGGGCAGCCAGTCCGTGTTCATCTTCGCGCTGGCCTTCATCATGTGCACCCTCTTCCTCGCGGCCCAGTACGAGTCGTGGACCATCCCGTTCGCGGTGGTCTTCGCCATCCCGCTCGGCATCATGGGCGCCATGGCCTTCCAGATGATCCGAGGACTGGAAAACAACGTCTACGCCCAGATCGGGCTGGTCATGCTCATCGGCTGGTGGCAAAAAACGCCATCCTCATCGTGGAGTTCGCCAAACTCAGGAACGAGCAGGGCGTGCCGCCCCGTGAGGCCGCCGAAGAAGCCGCGCATCTGCGCTTCCGGCCCATCCTGATGACCGCGTTCTCCTTCATCCTCGGCGTGGTGCCGCTCGTCATCGCCTCGGGCGCGGGCGCAGCCAGCCGCCATTCGCTCGGCACCTCGGTATTCGGCGGCATGCTCGTAGCAACCATCCTCGGCTGCTACGTGACCCCGTCACTCTACGTCATCTTCCGCAAACTCAGCCGGGAGAAGCAGGCCCCGCCACCTGAGGAGCAGACACAGTAATCATGGAAAAGGGCCACCCGAAAGGGCGGCCCTTTTTACTATGGCATGGGTATGCCTCCGGCGGGCAGGGCGCTGCCCTGCACCCGGCAAAGGGGATAATCCCCTTTGCAATCCTTGGGTTGCCAAGCAGGAGAGGCCGACGCGAGAACTGCACTCCGTGACAGCTCTCGCGTCGGCCTC
>NZ_BBCB01000086.1 GCF_001311825.1 Salidesulfovibrio brasiliensis JCM 12178
CAGCCTTCGAGGCGCGCCTTCATGAGCGAGGCCGCCTTGAGCGCGCCGGGGCTGCCCGGACTGCGGTCCGCAATGGATGAAAGTTCTTCTATGACCTCACGCCCAAGCTCTCCGGCCTGCGCCGGAGGCGCAAGCAGCACGCAAAGTGCCAGAAGCAGGGAGAGCGTCAGGGCGCGGCGCATCTAGGCCTCCGCTCCGGCGGTCTCGCCGATGCCGCCCACGCTGATGTCCAGCTCTTCGCGTTTTTCCACGCGGTCCACCATGCCGTCACGAATCCAGACCACGCGGTCGGAGACGTTGAGCATCTTGTAGTCATGGGTGGCGGAGATGATGGTCACGCCGCGATCCTGCGAAAGCGAACGCAACAGTTCGATGGCCTCCTCGCCGGTGGTCAGGTCAAGGTTGCCGGTGGGTTCGTCGGCAAGGATGATGGCCGGGTCGTTGGCCAGCGAACGGGCGATGGCCACGCGCTGCTGCTGCCCGCCGGAGAGTTCCAGTGGCTTGTGATGGTGCCGCTTGGCAAGCCCCACCAGTTCGAGCAGTTCCATGCCCTTGTCGCGGGCTTCGTCCTCGTTCATGCCCGCAAAGGTCATGGGCAGGGTCACGTTCTCCAGCGCGGTCATGACCGGAATGAGGTTGAAGGTCTGGAAGATGTAGCCGATCTTGCGGTTTCGCAGCCACGCCAGCTCGTAGGCGTCGAGCTGCGAAATGTCGACCTCGTCGATGAAGACCTTGCCGTCCGAGGGCTTGTCCAGCCCGCCGATCATGTTGAACAGCGTGGACTTGCCCGAGCCGGAAGGCCCCATGATGGAAATGTATTCTCCCGCGAATATTTCGAGGTCCACGCCCTTGAGCGCCTCCACCTCCACCTTGCCCATGGTGAAGGTCTTGCGGACGCCGATGACGCGGACGATGGCATGCCTGTCGGTATTCATTCAGCCTCCCTCAATGTTCGGCCCGTATGGCGTTGATGGGCCGCATTCGTGCCGCGACCACGGCCGGATAGAGCACCCCGGCCAGACTGAGCATCAGCCCGCCGCCCACGGAGATCGCCACGGACAGGGCGAACCCGGACGCGGGCATGAACGCCAGAGCGTCCCAGCCGAAACGGATCCAGCCCGTCAGCGAGGCAAAGAGCGCACCGAGCAGCGCACCGGCCAGCGACCCGGCAAGCCCCTGCATGGCCGCTTCCAGCAGGAAGAGGCGCAGGACCATGGCGTCGAGCGCGCCGAGGCACTTCATGACCCCGATCTCCCGGAACCGTTCGGTGACGGACATGAGCTGGGCGTTGACGATGCCCACGGCGCAGACCAGCATGGAAAGAAAGACGATCCAGCGCTCCTTGGGCGTCATGGCCACGGTGCCCGCGTCCACCTGCACGTCATAGCCCGCATCCAGCAGCCGCTTGGCCGCGTCCGCGCCACCGGAGGCGAGAACACCTTCGGCCACGTTGAGGCTGGAGAGGACGAAAGAAAGGAAGGAGACAGCGAGAACGAGGCTGGAAACCGTTATCATGGAACGGAAAAAACGAACCCTGAGGCTCTTGAAACTGATTTCAAGAGACTTGCTCCAGGGCAGGACGATGGCGCGTCTGACCCCGCCTTTTCCTTCAGGGCCGAAAACTCTTTTTTCCATAGTCTCCGATAGTAAGCCGAGGACACCGTGAAAACAAGCCCCTGATTCACATTTTGCCAAGGAGACACGAAGCGGCCCGCCCGGAGGGTCAGGCTTTCGGGTCGAGCGTCAGGCGCATGTCCGCCACCACGCCCGGTCCGGGCCGACGAGGACGGGGTTGAACTCCGCCTCAAGCACCTCGGGCAGGTCCACGGCCAGTTGCGACATGACAAGGATCACGTCCTGCAGCTTGTCGAAGTTGGCGTGCGGCCCGCCGTCGATGCCCTTGAGGAGCATGTAGGAACGGATTTCGCGCACGATCTCGAAGGCGTCCTGTTTCGAGAGGGGGGCCAGCCTGAGGGCCACGTCCTTGACAATCTCCACGTAGACCCCGCCGAGGCCGAACATGAGCAGCGGGCCGAACTGGTCGTCGCGCTTGAAACCCACGATGACCTCGCGCGACCCCTTGGGGGCCATCTCCTGAATCAGGCAACCCGCGATGTAGGCGTCCGGCCGCATGCGCGCGGCGCGGGCAGTGACCTCGGCAAAGGCGTCGGCCACTTCGGCCGCGTCTTTCAGATTCACCACCACGCCCTGCACGTCGGTCTTGTGGGAAATCTGGGGCGAGGCGATCTTGAGCGCCACGGGATAGCCGATGGACTCCCCGGCCTCGATGGCTTCTTCGGTGGAGCGCGCCAGCACGGTGTCCGGAACGTCGAGGCCGTAGGCCTGCGCGATCTTCTGGGCATGAAACTCCACCACTTCCAGCTCCCCGCGCCTGCGGGACTCGTCCAGAACGGCGCGGGCGGCTGCAACGTCGCCCCGAATGTCCGCAAACTCCGGCTGCGGGCGGTTGCGGCGAACCGCGTGGTCATGCATGGCGTGGATGCTCTCCACGGCGGCGGCGGGAAAGTCATAGCACGGCACCCCGGCTTCACGCAGAATCTCGCGTCCCGGCCCCACGCGGCGGCCGCCGATAAAGCAGGCAAAGACCGGCTTGTTGCACTTTGCGGCAACGCGGGCCACGGACCTTGCGGTGTCCTCGATGCCCACAACGGCGGTGGGGGTCAAAAGCACCAGCAGGCTGTGGACGCTCGGGTCCTCGGCCACCACCTCCATGGACTGGGCGTAACGCTCCGCGTCCGCATCGCCGATGATGTCCACCGGGTTGTGAAAGGCCGCATAGCCGGGCAGAAACTCCTGAAGACGGGCCACGGTGCGGGGATTGAGCGCGGAGACCGCGAGGCCGTGCTTCACTGCGGCGTCGGCGGCGAGGATGCCCGGCCCACCGGAGTTGGTGACGATGCCGATGTTCGGCCCCTTGGGAAGCGGCTGCTCGGAAAAAGCGAGCGCAAGGTTGAAGAGCGCCTCCACGTCGCGCACGCGGATGACCCCGGCCTTGCGGAAGGCCGTGCCGTATGCGCTGTCGGACCCGGCAATGGCCCCGGTGTGCGAACTGGCGGCCTTGGCCCCGGCTGCGGTGGAGCCGGACTTGATCATGATGACCGGCTTGTTGCGGGTGGTGGCAGCGGCCTGACGCAGAAACGCCGAACCGTTCTCCACGTTTTCGATGTAGCCGAGAATGACCGAGGTGTCGGGGTCGGCGTCGAGGTATTCGAGCATGTCGGCCTCGTCGAGCAGGGCCTTGTTGCCGAGACTCACGAACTTGGAAAACCCGATGCCCGCGCCGCGCGCCCAGTCCAGAATGGCCACGCAGAGCGCGCCGGACTGGGAAAAGAAGGCGATGTCGCCCGGCAGGGGCGAGGCTGCGGAAAAGGACGCGTTCACCCCGGCCGGGGAGTTTATCATGCCGAGGCAGTTCGGCCCGAGCAGGGCCATGCCCGCGTCACGGCAGACACCGGCCAGCTCCTGTTCCAGCTCATACCCCTTGTGGCCCACTTCCTTGAAGCCCGCCGTAATGACGATAACCGAGCGGCAGCCGGTCTTGCCAAGCTCGCGCACGGTGTCCACAACAAACCTGCGCGGCACGGCGATGACCGCGAGGTCCACGCCCATGGGCAGGTCGGCAACGCCCGTGACGGCCTCGATCCCAAGTATCTCCCCGCCTTTGGGATTCACGGGGATGAGCCGTCCCGCAAATCCGGCCGAGAGCATGTTGTCCATGACCGTATGCCCGATCTTGCCGGGCGTTGCAGACGCTCCGATCACGGCGACGGTTTCGGGGTTGAAGAACGGTTCGAGGCTGGGCTTCACTGGTTATCGCTCCTCGTTTGATCCGGACTGCTTGGCTTTTTCCTCTTCGGAGAGCATCTGCTGCGCGGCCCCGGCTCCGGCCTTGACCGCCTCTTCGCGGTCCAGCTCGCCGTCCGTGGCCACGTGCACGGTGACCTTGCGGTGCGCGAAATGCAAGCCCTCTTCCTCGAAGTACTTCTTGAGCTTGGTCAATACGGCCTTGCGGACCGAGAACTGGCCGCCGGGCTTGGTGGTGAACTTGATGCGCATGAGCATCCCCACCTCGTCCATGCTCTTGACGCCCTGCGACTTGATCTTGGACAGCAGCACGTTGTCGAATTCGGGAATCTGCCTCAGCTCCTTGTCGATGCGCTTGACGATCTTCTTGACCTTGCCCACGTCCGTGTCGAACGGCACGTGGTACTGGAGCTTCATGATGGAGTAGTCACGGGTCAGGTTCTTGACCTGCTTTATGTGGCCGAAGGGGATCGTGTAGACCATGCCGAGATGATGGCGCAGCTGCATGGAGCGGATGGAGATGCGCTCCACGGTGCCCCGGGCCTTGTCCACCTCTATGTAGTCGCCCACGCGGATGGCGTCGTCCAGCAGGAAGAAGATGCCCGAGACGATGTCCTTCACCAGCGTCTGGGAGCCGAAACCGATGGCGATGCCGAAGATGCTGGCACCGGCAAGGAGCGGCCCGATGTCCACGCCGATGGACGAGAGGCAGATGAGCGCCACGACCACCACCAGCGCGGTAAAAATGAACTTCTTGAGCAGTTGCAGCAGGGTGGTGATGCGGTCCCCGCCGTGCCCGCCCTCGGCGTCGTCGTCCTCATGCTCTTCCCCTTCCGGCTTGATGCGCCGCTCGATTGCCGAGCTGACGTAGAGCCAGAAGAGGTAGGCCAGCACCAACGTAACCATGACATTGATGAGCGCCCGGGCCGTGGCCTCGCCCAGCGGCAGGCTCAGGTCATACAGGGACAGGAGCCAGAAGAAGAGCGCGGCCCCGATGCCCACGCGGAACCCGGCCCGCAGCACGGTCTTGACTCTGGAGACGCGCGCCGCATCGTCATGCTTTCCGGCCATGTGTCCGGCGTGATCCACAAGCCGCTGCGCGCCCCAGTTCAATATGAGATAGGCGGGCACGCACAGCAGCGCGGCAAGGCCGTTCCATGCCTGACTCTCGCCGAAGAGGATCATGCCCAGCACCCAGACGACCCAGAACACCAAAAGGTAGGTAATGGCCGCCAGATGCCAGACCGGAGCGAACTGCTCCCCGATGCTGCCCTGCTCCGCATGATGGCGGATGTAGTCCGCAACCGGCTTGCGGTTTGCGATAAGCAGCACGCACATGGCCGCCATGAGCACGAAACCGATACACGCGAGCGTCAGCAGATGCAGGGCCTCGGAGGAGTCCTCCAGCCGCAGCAGCCCGAAGAAAAGCAGGCTCAGGGCGATGAGCAGGGCGAAGCGGTCCGCCCATTTGTAGAGATATTTTGCGGCCGTGTCCGGAATGGGCAGAAAACGCAGCCCCGGAGCCTTGGGCGCGAGGAGAAAACGGGCCACGGTGGTGGAGAGCCCCCAGAAGATCATGGCCGCCAGCCAGGTGATGACCACGGGCTTGGCCCCGGAATACTGCCCCACCAGCAGCAGGTAGACGATGAAGACCACCGTGGATATGAGCAGCAGGGTCATGAGGTCGAGAAGCGCCCGCAGAAAGAGCCGCCCCATCCTGACGTACCACTCCGGATTCTCCGGAGTCTGGGCCAACCGGTCCCGCAGGTTCCGGGTGCGCCGGTTCACGGCCCAGCCCGCCAGCCAGTAGAGCACGGTTAAGAGTCCCACGCCCACCAGCGCGGTCAGCGGGTGCACCTGCCGGTCCAGCCCGAAGACGCGCTCAACGGCCTCGGGCATGGCCCGAGGGGCCTCGTCCGCCCCGGAAAAAAGGTACATGAACCGGTCCCGGACAAAGTCCCCGGCCCGGCGCATACGCTCGATGAAGCTCGCGATGGCGTTTTTTTTCTGCGTCTTATCAGGAGCGGCCTGCTGTGCTTGCGAGCGCTGGTCCAGCTCCTCGATGAGCAGCCGCCGGACCTGATCGTCGGTCATGGCGGCCAGCACTTCCTTGAGGTCCTTGGCGGAGATGTCGTCGGGGATGCCCTTTTGTTCGGCAACCTCGACCGTTTCCTTGGCCTGTTTCTTCCCGGGAACAAACGGGAGAGAAGATGTGGCAAACGACGGTGTTGCCACAAGAATCAGCAGGAACGCGACCGCGAGACAGCGAAAAGACTTCATTGCAGGACCACTTGGGTGAAAGGTTACTGTTCTTTGGGAGACTCGGGCTCACCCTTTTTGATGATCATGATGTCACCGGGGTGCGGTTTTTTGGGTTCTGGTTTCTTCTCTTTTAAGACTCCCTCCGGCTCGGCGGGTGCGGTGCCGTTTTCCGGTGCCACACCGACCGCACTCCCTCCGGTCGGGTCATTGCCAAACTCCACATCCCCCGTCAGTGCGACCGCGGGTACGGCCCAGAGCGTCATAATCACTGCAAAAAGGATCGTCCGTTTCATCATTGGTAGGCTCCCTGCTGGTAGATGCTCAATACTTCGTCGGCGGTCAGAACGCGGTCCCAGAGGTAGACCTGATCCACCACGCCGTCGAGCACGTAATTGTTAAAGGATCCATACAGCTGAGCGCCGATGTTCAGCCCGCCCGAGGTGCTCTGCGCGGCGATACCGCCCACGTTGGGGGCGGAGTTGTCCAACTGACCGTTCAGATAGAGGTTGAACGTCGTATTATCCCACGTGCCGACCGCATGCCACCATCGCTTCTGGACATTTGCCCGATTGAAGCGGAAGGAGGAATACACCCCTTGAAAAGAACCGAACGCAGGCTGAATGGCAAAAAGCAGCCTTCTATTATAAAACTGGAGCGTGTAGGCCTCATCCCAGAAGCTACTGGCATCTCCTTTGTGGAGCAGGCCTGCATAGTCATCGAAATCATCCAGATAAAACCACAGGGAAACGCTGCCCTGCGTCGTCAGATCGAGCTCGGGAGCGTCGGGTGCGTGGATGGTTCCGCGGCGGTTGGTCATCCGCACGCCGGTGGTAAAGGGCTTCGGCGCGCCCGTGACCCACTGTGCATCATACGGCTGCCCACCGGAGTTGCGATAGACCGTCCCGTCGTTGCCGCCTGTGGCGTTGGAATCATAGAGTGTGATGCCGGTGCCCTCGTTGGCGGGCCAGCCAGCAACATAGTCCGTGGGTACGTCCTCTGCGGTATCGTTCTCGTCCCGGAACATGAGCTTGAAGCCGTCCACGGTGGCGATCTGGGTGGCCGCGCCCGTTCCCTCGGTCCATCCGAAGGCGATCTGGTTGAGCAGGTCATGGGCATTCGCATCGAGAACCTTGGTGTCGATCATGTCGGGCGGATCGATGAAGTCCCCGGTCACGTCATCATAGCCTGCGGCCATGGTCTGGTCCTGCTGCCGCACCCAGGCCATGGTGGTGTACAGATAGTTCCCGTTTTCATCCGCGGTATCGGAGCGATGAATCTCGATGCGCACCGCGGCCGTGGCATTCCAGTTTCCGCCCACCCGAACGCCGTTATCCAACCAGTGGTTGTTTGTGGTGCGGTAGTAGTAGCCGTCCCAGCCTTCTTCGTTATCCATCCAGTTGTCGGGGTTCATGGGCTCGTCCGGCAGGTTCGATCCGGCTCCGTGGCGGTTGTCGTCACGGGTGTTATCGCAGCTCAGGGAGTTCTGGCCCCAGTAAACCGCAGCCACATGGTCGTAATTATTGTCGTCGCAGCGGCTGCTCGTCACGCACGGGTTGTTGCAGCTGTTGCGCCAGATGTCGAACTCCACGGCCATCTTGGGCGGCCTGATGCCGTTGCCGCTGACTCCGGGGCCGGAATAGCCCAGGTACTCGCCGCGAGAGGGGTCGCCGCCGCAGTCCGCCAAAGTGTTCGTCTCCATGCTCTTGACGCCGAAGGTGATGCCGTCCCCTTGTGAACTGCGGGCAAAGGTCACGTTGAAATATGCCCGAAGGCCGGTTCCGAAGGTGCAGTTGCCGTCCGTGCAGGGATTGACGTTGCCCTCGTACCAGAGGCAGCCGTAACTGCCGTAGAGGTTGTTGCCGAAGGAGGCGCTTTCCCCTTCCCCGTCCTTGATTACTGCGTCATCGGTCTCGCCGGAGCTGTCGCCTTCGCCTGTCTCGGTGAAGTTGTCCATGCCCTGCTCGAACTCGATGACCTCCGTATCCGTGACCGGCACGTTGAAGGTGGCCTGTACCAGCCGGGCGGCGGCCTGTGTACCGCTGCAACTGCTGGCGGAACACGAAACCGTGAAGCTTGGCCGGTTGTCAACGATGGTCAGGGTGAAGGTGTCACCGTTGTCCATGGTGTAGGTCTGGCCGTTCATGGCTGCCAGTTCGGTATCCACGTCGCCGGGCGTGGCGGCGGCGCGGAGGCGGCCCATGGCGTAGCGGATGCCTGACTCGGCAAGGTAGACCGCCCGCTTCTGGCAGACCGGGTAGGCCGTGCTCATGGACGAGGTGCCCACCATCATGGCCATTCCGCCTGCAAGCACCGCGAACAATGCGATGCCCATGACCACGTGGAGCATGGCCACCCCGTCGCGCGCGCTACGGTTCGCTGCGTTGCTTCGTCCGGTCTTCATCTGCTCACTCCCGGCCTAGGGGGCCCTGTGCACGAAATTTCTCGGGAACACGTCCACGGCGAATACGGTCGGCAAGCCTTCAAGGGTGATGCCCACGGAAACGCGCTCTATCTCGTTCGCCGCTCCGTCGCCGTTCATGTCCGCCAACGTGGCGTTCATGGCGAAATTGCTGACGTCATTGATGAGCACGTAGTCGGACTGCCCGGCATCCGCCCGCAGATAGACCGCGTCGTCTGCGTCCACATAACGAAGGCGGCGCACGCCCGGAAGCGCCGTGACCGTGGTCTCGTACTCCACGGAAAGGTCGTCCATGATCTGAACGTTCCCGCCCACGGTGCGATCTCGCATATCCTTGAGCTCGAGGCTGATGCGTTCCATGGCCACCTGCGCCTTGAGGGCGTAGTCGGTGTTGCGCTCGGTGGTAATGTACGCCGTGACGCCCGTGAACAGAAACATGCCCGCCACGGTGGCCACAATGCCCACGAGCACCATCACGAGAATCATCTCGATCATGGTCAGTCCGCTTCTCTTGCCCATATCAGTAGTTCACCTTGCTGTCGGACGCATCGGTGCGGCTGTTGCTCAAAACGACCGTCAGCACGTGGCCGGGATCGTCAGGGTCCGTCACCTCCACCTTGAGGAACGATCCGCCCGGCGATTCCGTTCCGCCCGCAAAGCCGATGTAGCTCATGGTCACGCCCTGACCGTAATCCCCTGCGGCCTCGTTGGCCTGTATCATGGCCAGTACGTCGGAGCCGATGTTGGCGTCATCGTTCACCAGCCGCACATAGTCGGCAATGATCCGCTCCATGGTCGTCTCGATGGACGATTCCCGGCTGGTCCAGGCCACGGGCTCTGTGCCGCCTATGAGCTTGTCGCCCAGCAGCGTGACCAGCAGCGCGCCGAGGACCGCCACCAAAACGATGGTCACGATCACTTCCACCAGGGTCAGACCCTGCCTGTTGTGCCTTGAGTGCGTCATGAGGTCGTAAATCCTGTTTCGGGCGTAACGCCGACAGTCCGCGTCGCTCCCCCTCCGGGAAAACCGACAGACGTCTGCACCGTGTTGACGAGGTCATCCACCTTTATGTTGTTCGACTCGTCGGTATAGGAAACGTAGGGAATCCCGTATCCGTCAAAGATCACCGTGAAGGAGGTCAGGGTCATCTCCTTGGCGGCAAGGTTCACCGCCTTGTCATTCTCACCGGGAAACCGCTCGCGCAGCGTGACATCCGTAGGGTCTGTGCCGTGAAAGAGCCAGAGGTCCGTGGCATCGCAGCTGACGCCCCATGCGTCCCGCTCTTGATGGCCCGCAAATGGGCGTAGCGCAGCTTGGAAACTATGTCTCCGGTGCGCGACGAGAGGCGGGCGGTGTCGGTGCCGCCCACGCGGGAGCCGACCACGAGGGCGAGGATGGCGATGACCACAAGGACGGCCACCACTTCGACTATGGTGAAGCCTTGAAGGTGGGGACGTTTTTCAAACTGCTCGGTCATATCACGACTATCCCACATACCGGGGTTCAGCGCAACAGCATCCCCGCAACAACCCTTGCCTTTCCGGGCCGTTCAGGTAGGTTTCCACCATGCACCCGAACACGCAGGCGCTCATCATTCTGGCCGGGGGCCTCGGCACCCGCATGGGCCACGTCAAGAAGGCCTTTCTGGACATGGGCGGCAAGCCCATCATCCAGCGGCTTCTGGACGAGCTGGCACCGGCGTTCGGCGAGGTGGTGATCTCCTGCCGGGATAGCGAAGACTTTGCCGACTACCCCGCGACCCTCGCACCGGACCGCTTCGAGGCCCGAAGCTCCCTGACCGGCATCCACGCAGGGCTGTCGGCCATGCGTTCGACCCACGCCTTCATCTGCGCCTGCGACGCGCCCTTTGTGCGGCGAAAACTCGCGGAAACGCTCATGCGTGAAGCCAAGCCCGAGGACGACGTGGTCATCCCGCTCAAAAGTGATGGCTACATGGAACCTCTCTGCGCGGTGTACTCGAAACGGTGCATCACTCCCGTGAGCGAACAGCTCTCGCGGGACGACTTCAAGATCATCCGGTTCTTCGATCAGGTCCGGGTCAGGACCGTGGACGCGGAAACGCTTCGCAAGGCCGACCCCGAGCTTGTCTCGTTCATGAACGTGAACACGCCCGAGGAACTGGCGGCGAGTCGGAAGCTTCTCTGATTACAGCCCGAGCCAGTCTTCGATAAAGGCGGCAAGGCCGTCGGCATCTTCGAGGCCGAAGACCGGCACGCCCGGGTCCACGGCGGAGTCGGTCACAAAGGCCAGCAGGTTGCGCTCCCACGCGTCGTCCGGCCCGCACAGCGGCTGGGCGTGGGCCTCGGGCCGGAACACTTCGACCTTGGGCATGGAGGAACGAAAGTAGCCTTCGGTGAGCACGAGATCCCTGTCCGCGAAAAAGGTGTCGGCGATCTCGCCGAGTTCCATCTCACGCTCCATCTCCTTGATGACCGCCAACCGCTGCGGCGACGAGATGACCACGGTCTGCGCCCCGGCCTCCCGGTGTCGCCAGGTGTCCTTGCCTTCGCGGTCCACCTCGAAGCCGTGGGTGTCATGCTTGACCGTGCCAACGCGGATTCCCCGCGCCCTGAGGGCGGGGATGAGTTTCTCGATGAACGTGGTCTTGCCGGACTTCTTCTTTCCGACGATGCAGACGACCGGTTTGCTCATGGCTGGTTCCTCCGGTGCAAGAGCTCGGTGAATAGGCCCGCGATTGCCCGCACGGACCGTCTCCCGTATACGTGAAATCATCGACGAAATCCAACGGGGACAGGCAAGAATGATCGATTCCTACCAGTACGACATCACCGAATACAAGGCCGGTGGCTTCGGCATGAAGCCGGTGGAGTCCATCCGGGAAGTGCCGCTGACCATCATCATCAACGGTCGCGAGGCCGTGACGCTTTTGTGCACCGGCAAATACCCCGAAGAACTGGCCGTGGGCTTTCTCAAGTCCGACGCCTTCCTGCAGAGCCCGGAGCAGGTTCAGGACATTGTGGTGGAAGAGGACGAAGAGCGGATCGTGGTCCGCGTCGAGGTCTGTCACGACCCGTGGAAGGATCGCGTCATCGAACGCTCCATAACCTCCGGCTGCGGCAAGGGCACCAACTTCGGCCGCAACGTGGCCACCATCTCCCGGCGCAGGCTGGACGGAGACATTCGCGTACGGCCCGAACGCATCCTCGAACTGGTAAACGAGCTGCACCGCCGCTCCACCCTTTACTGCCGCACGCGCGGGTGCCATAATTCCTCCCTGTGCTCTGCGGACGAGATGCTCCTTTTCCGCGAGGACATCGGACGGCACAACGCCATCGACATGATCTGCGGGCGGTGCTTCCTGCACAATGAGTCCGTGAGCGACAGGATGATCGTCTCCACCGGCCGGGTGGCCTCGGAGATCCTGCTCAAGGTCGTGCGCATGGGCGTGCCGATCATGGTCTCCACGGCCGTGGCCACGCGCTTCTCCGTGGAACTCGCCCGCAAGACCGGCATCACGCTGGTGGGCAACGTCAAGGATGACTCGTTCTGGGTCTACAACGATCCCGGACGCATACTCATGGAGTAGCCATGCTCGAAAACGGCACGCGGGAAGAGACGCTGGAACTGCTGACGCAATCGGTTTCCCCGCAGCCGTGCGCACAGGTGCCGCCCCACAAGGCCGCAGGCTGGTGCTGGCCGAGACGGTCCGCAG
>NZ_BBCB01000087.1 GCF_001311825.1 Salidesulfovibrio brasiliensis JCM 12178
TCCACGGCAGCGGCCATGGGTGCCGCGCCCTTGCCTGCGCCGAGCAGCAGCACGCGCCTGTATTTGGAAAGGTCGTATTCGGCACCTGCGGCGTGGAGGACGGTTCCGTCCAGACGGGTGTTGCGCTCCACGGCCCCGTCCGGGGCCACGGCGGCAAGGGCGGCGTCGAGGATAGCCGTGAGTTTTCCTTTGTCGGATTGGGGCATTTCGGCTCCGAAATCTCTACGTGGTGGTTGTAGGTTTTGGGTCAGGGCCCTGCGACACGGCGCAGAACACGGCCAGCCAGAGCGGGACGGCGGTGACGGGGTTGTGGGTCAGGCCCACGAGCAGCCCCTGCGCCGCGATGCAGGTTGCCAGCCCGGCCATGAAGCGGTTTCTGGCGGTGCCGACGAGCACCAGCAGGGTCGTGAGCAGGGCTATGGGTGCGGCAAGCCCCCACGCAAGGCCCAGCCTGAGCCACATGGGGGTGGCCTGAAAGACGAACGCGCCCTCCATGGCGGAAACACCGGTGGCCTGCTTCCAGAGGTACATCATGCCGAAGGGAATTTTGCCGGGCAGCGGCTGGTCCAAAGGGAAGCCCATGAGCATGGCGGCCGGGTCCTCCAGCATAAGCTTAACGCCCTCCAGCCACATCCAGTAGTCGGTGATCTTGGGGGCGATGTCGAAAATCGGGTGGGCCGAGAGAATGGTCGCGGCCAGCGTTATCAGGCACACCAGCGAGTACGGCGCGCGCTGGTACCACTTTCCGCTGCCGAAAAAGAGCGTGGCCCACATGGCCGCGAACAGTGCCGGACGCGAGAGGGTGGCCAGAATGCCGAGCATGGTGATGACGCGCAGGGCGTCGGTGTCGTCGTCGGACAGGCCGAAGCCCGCGCAGAGCGAAAGCAGCAACAGGGTGGCCATGATGTCGTTATCGAGGCCGGATATGGGCGGCAGGCCGGGCAAGAAGAGCCGCAGGGCGAGGTCGGCGCAGACCATGAAGCCGAGTACGCCGCCCGTCTTGATGAAGGCCTTTCTGGCCGGAACGCCGAGGGTGACGCTCCACGCGATGGCAAAAAGCGCGTAGGCCGGAAAGCGGGCCTCCTGCAGATAGGGCCAGAGCCACGCCTGTTCTTCCACAAGCGGGATGCCGTAGCGGTAGAGCAGCACGGCGGCCACCACCATCCAGACCGTCAGGAAGGCGGGCAGGTTCAGGCGGGCCATGCTGTCCCTGCGGCGGCGGGCGAGCGGTCCCATGAACAGGCTCAGCAAGAGGGCGAGCGCTGCCACGGCCAGCCATGTGTAGTCCATGGCGGCATCAAGGGGCATCGTGGTCTGCATGAACCGGCTGCCGACGGCCAGCAGCGGGGGCATGAGATAGGCCGCTGCAAGGGGGCCTGCCGAGAGTGCGCGGAAGGGTTCGCGTTCAGGCATGATGTTTGTCTGGATACCCGTATTGCGCGCGGGGGTAAAGGAGAGCTTTGCGGAGCCAAAAACTTCAACCGATGCTTGAAAAAAATTTCATGTGGTTTTGGCTCCTTGCAGAGTTGCATTTGTAACCACCTGAAACAATGAACAAAATTCGATTGAGCTTGCAACATGCCGAATTGCTTGGTGATATTGTCATAATCCATGTGGTGGTGTATGGTGGTGGCGTTTGTGGCGCGTGTTTGCACCAAAACCAACGGGCGGATTCGGAGGACGAACGGCATGAAACGCATCCTTGAGCATAGACTGGCACTTCTTCGTGCGGCGGTTCTGACTGCATCACTATTCGGGCTTTCCGGCTGCGTGGCGGCGATTGCACCGCTCCTGTCTCTTGGCGGCGCAGTGACTGCCGCGCCTGCGGTTCAGGTGGCCGCGACCGCTTTTTCGGTTGGCGAGTACTGCTACGAGTATTCGGAGAACGACCGTAATCCGGTGGAAGTTGTGGAATACAAGCTTGCCAAGGTGTCGGATTTTCTTGATGGCGAAGAAACCGAGGTCCCGCAGGCCGAGGCCCCGGTCATGCTGGCCGAGCCGGACAGCCGCTCCCGGCAGACCGCGCCGAACGCGTCAAGCGCCGCATTGAACTGCGCCGCCTGCAGGTGCGGTCGGTACAGGCCCGTGAAGTGGCCTTCAACCGGGCCGTGCAGGATAAAATTCAGCTGAAATGGACCCCGAAACGGGGCGTTGATCTTTCCCGCGGCGCGGACGGGGACGTCACGCTGCGCTAGTCTTCCCTTATGGCGATGATGCCGCGTTCGCCGAGCATCCGCATGAACGAGGCCACCGAGAGTTCGGCCTCTTCCTGAAGCACGCCGTACCGCTCGCAAAAGGCCTCGGCAATGGCCCGGACCGAGTGTTTTCCGTCCACCCGCTCCCATACGAACCGGCCCATGGCATCGAGCTCCACGCGCTTGGTCATGGGTTTCCCGTCCCAGAGCCCCAGCTTTTCGGCAGGCCCTGCAAACCACGGGCGCACCATGGCCTCGTACGCCAACTGCACCTGGCCGTCGGCAGTCGTTTCCTGACGCACTCCGTGGTTGCGTACCGGGATCATGCCCATGGCCCGCTCGCGGTCGAACTCAGGCTTTGGCCGGGTTTTCCTGCGAAAGAACGCCATACTTCTCCGTGATGGTTGAAAATTCTTCAAGGCACGGCCTGCGTGAATGCAGAAACGCGGCCAGCACCGCATTGGCCTGTGCCGGACGATGCAGCCAGCCGTAGCGGTTGGAACGGCCGGGCAACAGTTGTTTCAACCCGCGCGGCTCCCGTGCCCAGCGTAGCGGCTCCTCGTCGCTCTTCGGCACAAATTCATCCGGCCAGATGGCGCGGCCCCATTCGTGGAGTGGCTTGCCGTCCAGCAGCGCGTCCGCCGGGGCCAGCCGTTCAAGCTGCAGGGTCGCAAATGTGCGCACGCCCTTTTCAGGCGCGTCGGGAGCGATCTGCCTGCCGCGCGGTCGGATGAACTTCATCACAAACCGGCCGGGCCGAAACGAGCTGGAGTCCAGCAGCCAGTGGACCGGCAGCCGGAAGGTCAGGCCGAACGCCTGCCACGGCACGGTGTCGCCCCCGCTGTGGTCGCAAGGGACGCGACAAGCGTTTCCTTGCCGGGCGAATCCGGCGCGCACTGAAGCTCGACGATCAGGTTTGTGCCCTTGTGGTACAGCACGCAGCCTTCAAGGTTCTCGCCATGAAAATCGGTGACATGGAATCCGTGCGGAGTGGTTTCGTCGCGTGCTTCGGCCCGGGCTTTTCCCCGGCTGAGCTTGCGGACGTGCTTCTCGGGCCGGAACCGTCCGGGAACGCGCTTCCAGCGAAGCTGCACAGCGTCCGTGCCGTCGCCGAGCACAAGGGTGTTGCGGTCCAGCAGCCGGAGCGGTCGCTCACCGGGATCAAGGGAAATGCCGTTCCAGGCGATGCGGCCGGACTGCATCCGCTAGCGGGGAACAAATTCGTCGAGGTTGATTCCGTGCTTCATGCCCTTGCGCTTCTTGGGGGGCGTTTTGGACAGGTAGCACTTGTAGTCGTCCTGAAGCAGGGTCACGTCGGTCATTTTCACGGTCACGCCGGGCCGGAACTCCGGGTCCACGCTGTAGGTCAGCGAGAGGTTCACCGTGCGCTCGCCGTTCTTGATGATCCATTCCCAGACGATGACGTTGCGGAAGGCGTCACCCTTGTAGCTGTCCGGGTCGCCGTATTTCCTTTTGTAGCGCTTGAGGAGGTCGTCGAAGAGGCGCTTGCTGCGGTCCACGAACTTGAGCTTGATGCGCACGACCTTGTTCGGATGGGCGCATGTGGCCGTATAGATGTCGCCGCCGCGAACGCCGTGAATGGCGCCGTGCTTCAGCGGCGCGTCCTTGAGAAAGAGGATGTCCGAGCTGTTGCCGTAAAACTCCATGCGGCACAGTTCTTCGTATTTGGCAAAGTCGTCGCCGAGAGTGATGCCGGCAAGCGTGCTGGGTGGCTCTTCGGCGTGTGCGGCTGTAACGGCCAGTCCGGCCAGGATGATGCAGGCGATGAGCAGTTTTTTCATGGGTCGGCTCGCATGTTTCGGTTCAAATCCGTCCTGCGCTTGTTTTACAGCAGTTCATGGAGTAAATCAAAAGATAAGAAGGAAAAACCCGTATGGGAGAAAGGGGGAACGGTGCGGGCTTACATATATTATCTGGTGACGCTGGCGGCCACGGTGGTCTATGGCGGGCAGGTCTGACCGTTCATCGAGTCGCTCCCCGTGTGGGAGCTTGTAGTGTATGTCGCCGCGCCGCTGCTGGTCATTTCGTTTGTCCGGCCCATTCTTCAGCCGGGGCTGGTGGAGGCCGCGCCGCTCTTCGCCCGCGCCCGCAGGCAGTTTCGGCTGGATATGGGGCTGTACCTGTTCGCCGCCCTTCTCGGTGCCATCGGCATCCATCTCGTGGCTGGATTTCCCTTTGTTCACAGTGGCCTGAAACTCAGCCTTTCCATCTCGACGATGGGGCTTTTCGCTTCGCTGGACACTGCGCTGGCCAAGGAACGCGACGTCATTGCCGAGGCCCGCACCCGCAGGGGCGCGATGCGTCCGCCACGTCGCATGACTTCTCTGACCCGCCGCTTCTCGCTGGTGGCCGTCGTCATAATGGTGCTGCTGGCCGTGGTGCTGCTGCTGGTCCTCACCCGCGACATCCACTGGCTTGCTGCCCAGCCTGCCACGCCGGAAACCTTTGAAACCATCACCCGCTCCGTGCTGGTGGAAATCCTCTTCGTCATGGGCGCGCTGTTGGTGCTGGTGGTCAACCTGATCCTCTCGTCCTCGCGCAACCTCAAGATGCTCTTTGAGAACGAGACCGAGGCGTTGGACCGGGTGAGCCGCGGCGACCTGAACGTCTACGCGCCCGTGGCCACCAACGACGAGTTCGGCTACATCGCAGGCCAGACCAACACCATGATCGAAGGACTGCGGGACCGGTTGAAGATGCGAAAAGGCCTTGAAATCGCGAGGGAAGTGCAGGTTAACTTCCTGCCGAAAACCGTCGAGGCCGAAGGTATGCAGGCCGCCGGAAAGGCCCTCTACAGCGACGAGACCGGCGGGGATTTTTTCGATTTCATTCAGGAAAACGGCAAGGTCGTCATGCTTGCGGCAGACGTGGTGGGGCACGGCATCGGCGCGGCCCTGCTCATGGCGTCATGCCGGGCGTACCTGCGTCAGGCCGCCTCTGACCCTGCATTGTCGCTGGCGGACGTGGCCGGGACGGCGAATCGGCAGCTCTGCGGCGACGTGGAAGGCACCGGCCGGTTCGTGACCGGTTTTCTGGTGCAGTACGACAGCGCGACCGGCGAGGTGTTCTGGGTCGGCGCGGGGCATCCTTCGGCGGTGCTCTATACGCCTGCCAGCGGAGAACTGGCGCGGCTCAAGAGCTTCGATATCCCGTTGGGCGTGGATGCGCAGTGGACCTTCCGGGCTGAACGGCTGGGGCCCTCGGAACATGAGCGGTACCTGTTGCTGCTCACGGACGGCGTGACCGAGGCCCGGTCCGGCGACGACATGTTCGGGGACCGTCGGCTGGAGGCCGCCATCCGGCGCGGAAGCACGGGCAGCGCCTCGGAGTTGGTGGATGAGGTGGCGCGGTCCGTGGGACGCTTCTGCCCCCGCCCGGACGATGACGTCACGCTGGTGGCGGTGCGGCTGAACCCGACGCTCTAGAACTTCGATGCTTCGCCCCGCGCGGCATACATGGAGAATATCTTGTCGTATCCGGAAACCTCGAAGACTTCGCGGATGTAATCCTTGACCCCGCAGATGGCTACCTTGCCGGAATTCTTCTTCAGCCGCTGGTAGGCCAGCACGAGAATCCGCAGGCCGGAGCTGTTGATGTAATCGAGATCGGAAAAGTCGAAAAGCAGGCGGGTCTCGCCCTTGTCGAGCAGGCCGAGCACGGCCTCTTCGAGGTGCTGGGTTTCGTCCGCGCCGAGGCTCCCGGCAACGCTGAGCACGGCAACGCCGTTTTCGGTGCTGTGATTCACAGGCATGATGTCTTTCTCCCTCTTCATTTACGCCGTGCAGGCGTTATCGTCGGTGATGTCTTTTTCGAGGCGGACAATGTTGCGTCCGTCCTCGCGTTTGTATTCAATGCAGTGCATGAGCTTTTTCACGATGTGCACGCCCATGCCGCCGATCTGCCGGGTGCGGTCCTCAAGGGGGACCTCCAGCTCCGGCTCCGGGGCGGTGAGGATGTTGAAGGGCCGCGCGTCATCGGAAATTTCAAGCGAAAGCCGGGTCCCGTCGATGGCGAGCGTCACGTCGATGGGATGCTCGTCAAGGTCGCCGTATCCGTACGACAGGATGTTGGTGATGAGTTCGTCCAGCACGAGGGTCAGGGTGAACACCTGCTTGGGCGACAGGGCGTGCTTCTCCCCGAACGCCTCCACCTGCGGGCGGAAGATCTGAAAGCACTTCTGCTTGTTGGTCATGCGGAACGAGATGCTGTCGTGCGTCATGATTGCTGTCCGGCATCGTGTTTTCGACGAATGACCACCATGGTCATGTCGTCCTCACGGCCTGCCCGGCCGACGTGTTCCGTGACCGCCTCAAAGGCGGCCCGAACAATTTCATCAGGGTCTTTATCCCTGTTTTGACGAACAATGGCAAGCAGCCGCTCCTTGCCGAACATCTCGCCTTCCGGCGAGTGGGCCTCCCAGAGGCCGTCCGTTGCGAGAATGACCAGCTCGCCCGGCACGAGATCAGTTTCGCCCGGTTCATACTTCATGTCCGGGGCAACGCCCAGCGGCAGGCCCTCCCCGCGCAGTTCACCAAACTCGTCGCTGTCTGGCTTCAGGGTCAGGGCAGGGTCATGCCCGGCGCGGACCCAGCGAACCATGGCCGAGTCCGGAGAGAGCTGCAGGTAGAACATGGTCATGAACCGGCCGGTCTCCTCAAGATCGCGGCTGAGGCTGTTGTTCACCAGTTCGATGCGCCGCTCCAGCCCGGTGCGGGTGCCGGAGATGCCCTGCAGGAGCGCGCGGGCCGTGGCCATGAGCAGGGCGGCCTGCATCCCGTGGCCGGTGACATCGCCCACCACCACGGCGAAGGCGGAGCCGTCGCGTCCCTCCACGGGCAGAAAGTCGAAATAGTCACCGCCGGTCTGATCGCTGTAGAGCAGCGAGCCCGCGATGTCGTACCCCGGCAGGTCAGGCGCACTGTCCGGAAGAAGCAGCTCCTGCACCGTGCTGGCAAGCTCCATGTCCTGCCGGATTATCATGTGCTCCTGCAGCTTGGGTCCCATGTCGTTCAGGGTGCTGATGACCAGATCCCGCTCGTCGCCGAGACGCATGTCCAGCTTCGTGGAGAAGTCTCCCTCCGAGAGGCGTCGCGCCGTGCTGGCCATGGCCAGAAGCGGCTTGGTGGACTTGTTGGACCAGTAGAAGGCAAAAAGGCCCACCAGCCCGCACACCACGAAAATACCGATGAGCGAATAGCTGCGCAGGTTGTGAAAAAGGGCCATGATGCTGTCGCTGACGCGGGCCGGGTAGGACTCCAGCGCGCTCTCGGGCAGGATGATGATGAAGGCGTAAGTATCCCGCGAGGCAAAAGCCCAAATGCTCGGCTCGCCCTTGTAGGGCATCTGCATCAGGCCGGACTCCTCGGTTTCGACGCGGTTCAGGAAGTGATCGAACGCTTTCCGGTCGTCGGACTGCAGCCAGTCGCGCTCAATACCCATATGCCAGTTGGCGTGCCGGGTTTCATAGTCGCGCTGGGCCAGCACCATCAGGCCGGTTGCGCCCTGCTCGTTCTTGGCTCTGGTTACGAGGAAGGAGCGTTGTTCACCGCCCCATTCCGCGCCGAGGCGGGTTTCCATGAGTGAATCCGAAAGCGGGATGTCCACCGCCGCCACGCCGATCAGTTTCCCGTCCGCGTACTTGATAGGCATGGCCGCAGTAGCCATGACCCTGCGCGTGACCGGATCCACCACCGGCGAGGTCCATGTGGGCTTGTCGGCCGCGGCTGCGCGTTTGTACCAGTCCGTCAGCCGGGCGTCGTACATCATGGGGTAGCCGCTGTGCCCCGGATACACCGCTCGGATGCCCGAGGCGAGGTTGACGTGCAACCAATAGGGCTGAATGGTCTGGTACAGTTCCTTCATGAACGGGAGCAGGTTTGACAGGGCATCGATTTCCGCTTTGGCCTGCGATTCGTCCATGCCGCCGGGCAACAGGATGGCGACCTGCTGCATGTCAACCGAGAGCTGCTTGCGTCGGCCCATGGGCGTTTTCATGAAGTAGCGGTTCTCTCCGGAGTCGACGGACTCTCTGGAGCGGGCCATCATGTCCCGGCTGGCAAGAAAATACCCGGACTGGCTGCCGCCCTCCGATGCCAGGCTGTTCTCGGTGGCCAGCGCGAGCATTCGTGCCGAAAGGGTAATGGCGGTGCCCTCCCCCTCCAGCACATCGGCAGCCGCCACCACCGAGCTTTCCAGCCCGAGGCGGATGAGCTGGCCGACTTCGGTGCGGGTGCGCGTTGTCACCTCGTCGAGGACCTCGCCGCCAGCCTGACCGATCATCTCGCGCAGGAACAGCAGCGGAAGGATGCTAAATGCGAGAAGGATTATAAAGAATTTCCAGCGGATGCTCAGTTTCATTGCCACTCCCTGAAGGAGTATACCGTGAAATCGGAATAATGATAAGCATCCGATTCCATCGGGAAAATAAAGGTTTGGCTTTCCCTGTCCTCATGTCGTATGCTCCCCGCAGCCTCTACAAACTCAAGCGAGCCGCTTCATGCAGAACAACGACAACAAGCCGATCACCAAGACGTCTCTGTACTCGTGGGTTTTTCATAAAAACCTTAAACTGCAGCTGGTTGTGGCGGCCGTCATTCTCGTTACCGTGGCCATGCGCGTGCTCCCGCTGGAGATGCAGAAGCGCATCATCAACCAGGCCATCGGCATGAGCGACCTACACAAGCTCTACCTGTACTGCGGCCTCTACATCGGGGCAACCGTGCTGGCGGGCGTGCTCAAATACGTCATCAACCTGCTCCAGAACTACATCGGCGAACGGACCCTCAAGGTCATCCGCGAGCGGCTTTACGAGCACGTGCTCTCCCTGCCAGTGAACTTCTACCGGCATACCTCGCCCGGACAGGTCATATCCTACACCATCACCGAACTCATTCCGGTGGCCACCTTCATCGGTGCTGCCGTGGCCGTGCCCATGGTCAACGTGCTGACCTTTCTGGCCATGGCAGGGTACATGTTCTACCTGAACCCGCTGCTCGGCCTGCTGTCCATCTCCATCTATCCTATTGAAATATTCGTCATCCCCCAGTTGCAGAAGTTCTTCAACCGCGCCAACCGTGACCGCATCGACCAGAACCAGCAGGTGGCCGGACTCATAGGCGAATCCATCAGTGGCGTGCACGAGGTGCATTCAAACGCATCCATCCCTCTGGAATCAAACAAGTTTCGGGACGTCATCGAGCGACTGTACCACGCGACCCTGCGGATGAACGCCTTCAAGTTCGGCATCAAGTTCGTCAACAACTTCTTCCAGAGCCTCGGGCCCTTCATTCTCTTTCTCGTTGGTGGTTATCTCGCCATCAAGGGTCGCTTCGACCTCGGTGCCCTCGTAGCCTTCCTTTCGGCCTACGAAAAGCTTTACGACCCGTGGCGCGAGCTCATGGACTTCTGGCAGAACTACATAGACAGTTCGGTGCGCTACAGGCAGGTCATGGACGGCTTCGACATCGCCCCCGAGCACGAACTCGTCTGCAAGGGCCGTGAACCCGTGACCATGACCGGCGACATCTCCATTCAGGACCTTACCTTCGAAGTCGGCGGCGGCATCCGACTGCTCGACAAGGTCAACGTGCAGATCCAGCCGGGCGAGCACGTGGCGCTTGTGGGCTTCTCCGGCTCGGGTAAAAGTACGCTTGCTCTGTGCATCGCCCAGCTTTACCGCTACACAGGCGGCTCGGTGAAGATCGACGGCTTCGAGGTCAATGACCTCACCAAGCAGGACATGGCCCGAAACGTTGGCATGGTCGCGCAGCAACCGTTCATCTTCAGCGGAACCGTGCGCGACAACCTGCTCTACACCTGCGAGGCGCTGGCCCTGCAGGGCGGCTCCTGCACCGGCGACAACGCCGAGCCTTCCCTCGACAAAGTCATCGAGGTCGTGCAGCAGGTGGGGCTGTTCCTCGACGTGCTCAGCTTCGGCCTGCGCTTCACGCTCGATCAGGACAAACACGCGCACCTTGTGGAAGCCATTATCCACGCCCGCGAGGAGTTCCGCGAATCCCACGCCGAGGACCTCAAGGATGACGTGGAGTTTTTCGAGACGGACAAGTACTCCCGCTACCTGAGCGCCGGGGCCAACGTGGTATGGGGCGCGCCCAACAAGCCGGAATGGCGCACCGAAGAGCTCTACCGCAACGAAATCTTTGTGCGTTTCCTCGAAGGCCGCGGCCTGCGCGAACCGCTGGAAGCCTTCGGCGCGGAGATCGTTACCGCCACCATTGCCGAGATCGGCCCGGATGTGGAACACCCGGACCAGCTCGCCCGAACTCCGGTCACCTATGAAGAGTACGACACCGTTCGCCGCATCGCCGCCAAGATCGATCAGGGACGCGACCTTTCCGACGAAGCCCGCACCACCCTGCTCCGGCTCGGTCTGATAATGGTCGCAGGAGTGCATACCATAGCCGAACTCTCTGACGAGCTTGCCGACACCCTTGTGGCGGCTCGTGAACCCTTCATGCAGATGATGCACGGTTTCGACCCGGACGCGCTCGACTTCCTCGACCCGGCCAATTACGTGCACACCCGTTCCATTCAGGACAACATCATCTTCGGTCGCGTGAAGGGGGGAAAGCGCGGCGAGGAACGCATCAACGAGCGCATCATGCAGCTTCTCATCATGGAAGGCGTTCTGGAACAGGTGGTGGAGATGGGCCTCGACTTTGAAGTCGGCAGCATGGGCGACCGCCTCTCCGGCGGTCAGCGGCAGAAGATCGCGCTCGCACGGACCTTCCTCAAGAGCCCGCCGATCATGATTCTCGACGAGGCCACCGCCGCGCTCGACAACGCTTCGCAGGCACGCGTCCAGAATCTCCTGACCAACAAGTATCGCGGCAGGAACACCCTCGTGGCCGTCATCCACCGTCTGGACCTGCTCAAGCACTACGACAAGGTCGTGGTCCTCAAGGCCGGGCGTGTCGTGGAACAAGGCGGCTATCAGGAACTGCTGGACAGGGAGGGCGCCCTGCATCAACTGGTATACGGCAAGAAATAGCCGCCATGCACCGTACTCGAATCCCACATTCAAGAGGAGGAGCGACATGCCATATCTATAGGTAACTTAAACCAATAGGAGGCATGCCATGCCCGAGTATCGCTGGTCGTACTACCTCACCGCTCCCTGGGAGCTGGTTGACGAATGGTACCGTGCAATCAAATTCGGAATCCGCAATCTCATCCAATGGTTTCCCGTCATCTGGCAGGATCGCCACTACACTTCCTCCGGCCTTTTTTCCGTCATGCACCGCAAGCTTTCGCTCATGCGAAATGAGTTGCAGCGCAATCCCTACTACGTCGGCGCAAAGCGCGATCAACACCTGATGCGCGTCTGCGAGGTGCTCATTGAACGCTACCTCGCCGAAGCTTACGGTGCCCCTTGTCATGAGCGGCATCGGCAGAAATGGGGTGAATCCCGTTCTTTTTTTGAGCCGGGATACGACAATGAAACAGGAGAGTTCACTCCGGACTTCTGTCGCTGGATCACCGACTGGCCGAACACACATACCCCCGAACAGCGGGAGCAGGCCACCGAGGAAATGCTTGCCTGCCTCAAGCATGAGCAGATGCTCGCGGAGCAGGACATCGCCTACCTGTTCAAACTGCTGGGCCGGCATTATCGCCGCTGGTAAGAACAGAAAGTTGTCTGGGAATACCGGGTTCTCAATCGCCGCACGGCTATTTCGGGCAGGCTCCTTTGGAGCCTGCCCGTTTTTGTTGTGGACTATTATTGAATGGGTGCGGGGCCCGCCTTCGGCGGGAGGGGCGGGATGCGGTATCCGTTTTGTTGTG
>NZ_BBCB01000088.1 GCF_001311825.1 Salidesulfovibrio brasiliensis JCM 12178
TCCTGCTCGGCGGCGAACCGGGCGTGGGCAAGTCCACCCTGCTGCTCCAGCTTGCCGGAACGCTGGCAAAGAGCGGCGCATCCGTGGTCTACGGTTCCGGGGAGGAATCGCTTCCCCAACTCAAGAACCGCGCGGAGCGCATCAGCCACCTCTCGCCCACGCTGCTTGCCATGGCGACCAGCAACGCCGACGATCTGCTCGACGCCCTCGAATCCGCCAACCCGCCCGACCTGATCATCGCCGACTCGGTGCAGACGCTGGCCTCGCCTCGCGCGGACGGGCTTCCGGGCAGCGTATCGCAGGTCCGGGCCGTGTCCACGGAGCTCATCGAACGCTCCAAGGCCAAAGGGACCACCCTCGTGCTTGTGGGCCACGTAACCAAGGACGGCCAGATCGCAGGGCCAAAGCTTCTGGAGCACATGGTGGACACCGTGCTCTACCTTGAGGGCGACCGCCGCACCCGTTCACGCATCGTGCGTGTGCTGAAAAACCGCTTCGGCCCGTCCGACGAGCTGGTGGTCATGGACATGCACGAGACCGGCCTGACCCCGGTGGCCGACCCGGCGACGCACTTTCTCGGCTCCCGCGACACCTCCCTGCCCGGCACCTCGCTGGCGCTGGCCATTGACGGGCACCGCCCCTTCGCTCTTGAGGTGCAGGCCCTGTCCACGGAATCCTATCTTTCCAACCCGCGCCGCACGGCCCTCGGGCTGGACGGCAACCGGCTGCACCTCCTGCTTGCCGTGATGCAGAAAAGGCTCAACCTCAACCTCGGCCAGTACGACATCTACGCCAAACTGGCGGGCGGACTCGTCACCCGCGACCCCGGCCTCGATCTGGCCGTGGCAGCGGCCATCCTTTCCTCTTTCTACGACCTGCCCCTGCCCGAGAACGCCACGTTCTGGGGCGAGGTAGACCTGAACGGACAGGTCCGCACTGCAGCAGGGCACGACACCCGACTGGCACAGGCCAAACGCCTCGGCCTCTCCCCGGCGGTGCACTCCGCAAACTGCCGCACCCTCGGCGACCTGCAACGCTTCCTGTTCGGGAAAAAATAGCCGAAGCACCCACGCCTCACCCTGAAACGGGCCGGATTATCCGGCCCGTTTTTTTGTGCCCATCCGCCCGCCCCACGCCCCCTGTCAAGCGGTAATTGCATGCCTTTTTCGCCCGATGAAGGGTGTTTTTCTTCCCGCCGGAAAACCGGGGGTATACTGGCCGCCTCTTGCAACCAGAAACCCTCGAAGGAGGCAACGACTATGGGTGGATCAGCAGCCATCGCCAGCGTGTTCAGCTCGGTGCTCGGCTCGGCCATGGGCTCCGGAAAGAAAAGCTCCGGCCCCTCACAGGCCGAACTCGCCGCGCAGGAACGCAAGCGGCGCGAAGAAGAGGAACGCAAGGCAGAGGCGGATGAACGCCGCAAGGAGCGCCAGCGTCGCCGCGAGGCGGCCCTTCTTGAGGATAAACGCCTCAGGGCCGCCGGAAAGCGGTCCTCGCTCCTTGCCAAGGGCACGGACGATTCGGAAAAGGCCGCCCCCGGCCTGAAAACGAAGCTGGGGGAATAGCATGAAGACCAACGACCTTGCCGCATCCCTTGCCGAGCGGTTCGGCAGGCTGGAGGACAGACGCTCCCGATGGGTTCCTGTCTGGCGGGAGCTGGCGTCCTACATGCTGCCCCGCAAGGACTGCTTTGACTCGCACTCCCGGCCCGGCGCGGCGGACGAACGCATCTTCGACTCCACGCCGCCGCACGCGCTGGAGCTGCTGGCTTCGGCTCTCGGCGGCCTGCTCACCAACCTGCCACCACATGGTTCGACATCCGGCCCGTGGACAGGGAGCGCGGAGACGATGATGACGTCCGCGCCTTTCTGGCCGAGACCCGCCAACGCATGAACCGGGTCTTCAACAGCGAGGACACCGGGTTCCAGACTCACTCCCACGAGCTCTACCTCGACGTGGCCCTGTTCGGCACCTCGGCCATGTACGTGGAGGCCGACCCCGCGTGCGTAGTGCGCTTCAACACCCGCCCGCTCGGGGAAATCTGCGTGGCCGAGGACGTGCGCGGACAGGTGGACACCGTGTACCGCAAATACGAGCTCACCGCCCGACAGGCCGTACAGGAATGGGGCGGCGACTGCTCGGATGAGGTGCAGCGGCAGGCAGAGGAAAACCCGGAGGCCCGCGTGGAAATCCTGCACGCGGTCTTCCCCCGCGACGACCGCGACCCCTTCGGCCTCGGCGTGATAAACTTCCCGTGGTCCTGCGTCTACATGGAAACCGCCACGCAGCACGTTCTGGAAGAGTCCGGCTACCTTGAAATGCCCTACATGGTGCCGCGCTGGTCCAAGGCGTCCGGGGAGACCTACGGGCGAGGACCGGGGCTGACCGCGCTCTCGGACACACGAGTGCTGAACGCCATGGCCCGCACCACGCTCATGGCGGCGGAAAAGATGAGCGATCCGCCGCTCATGGTTCCCGATGACGGGTTCCTCGGCCCGATACGCTCCGGACCGGGCGGCCTGTCCTACTACCGGGCGGGATCGCAGGACAGGGTGGAGGCCCTGCCCGTGCACGCGGACCTCAATGCGGCGCAGGCCATGATGGACCAGCGCCGGGAGTCGGTGCGCCGCATCTTCCTCGCGGACCAGCTCGCCCCGGCGGACGGCCCGGCCATTTCGGCCACCGAGGCGGTCATTCGCCAGAGTGAACGCATGCGGGTGCTGGGCCCGGTGCTGGGCAGGTTGCAGACGGAGTTCCTCGGCCCCGTGGTCCGCAGGGTCTTCAACATCATGGTCCGCACCGGCGCGCTGCCGCCACTTCCGCAAGGCATGGAGATGGAAGACTTCGAAGTCCGCTACGCCTCTCCGGTGAACACGGCCCAGAAGCGCTACGAAGCACAGGCGCTCCAGCAGGCCATGGAATACCTCGCCCCGCTGGTGGGCCAGGGCGACCCCAACGGACTCATGGACAACTTCGATCAGGACCGCATCGCCCGCCACGCCACCGAGCTGTTCGGCGTGCCCGCCGACTACATGCTCTCCGACGTCGCCGTGGCCGAGAAACGCGCCACCCGTTCGCAGGGAGCACAGGCAGCACAACGGGCCGGGACCGTGGAACGCATGGCCCGCATCGCCAAAGTGCTTTCCGAGGCGAAGATGGCCGAACCCAGCGCCCTCACCGAGCTGGTGCGCCAGAACGGCGGCGATCCGCTCGCTTTCATGAACGCCGGTTCGCAGCCTTCTTCCGGGGAGGACGGCCATGCCGCATGAGAAACTGCTTGAACTGCACAAGAGCTATCGCCGCGTCTTCGCCACGGAGGACGGACAGCGGGTGCTGCGCGACCTGCGCGGCCGGGGCCACGCCGAAGCCTCGACCTTCTCGCCCGAGCCGGGCCGCACCCAGTTCAACGAGGGCCGCAGGACCATGGTCCTGCACGTGGAGCACATGATGGACCCCGACAACTTCAACCGCAAACGAGAGGAGAAACGACATGGCTGAAACAAACACCGACTGGCGCATGACCCTGCCCGAGGACTGGACCGTGCGCGTACGGGCCGACAGGGACGGAGAAGAACGCGAAATTCCGCTGCGTGAACACCCGGCCCTTGCCAAATACGCAAGCAAGGACGAGGCAGTGAAGGCGCTGGTGCACGCCCAGCGGATGCTCGGCCGCAGACCCGAAGGATACATGCCCGTGCCGGATGAGCAGGCTGGCGATGACCGCTGGGGCGAAGTCTGGCAGGCCCTCGGCAGGCCCGACAGCCCGGAAGGTTACGAGCTGCCCGAGTTCGACCTGCCCGACGGTATCGAAATCCGCGAGGACCTCAAGGAAGAGTTCGTGAGCCGGTCCCACGCTCTGGGGCTGAACACGCGGCAGGCGGCCGGGCTGTTCGAGTGGTTCGTCTCGCGCATGATGGATGTGCGGCACGAGCTGGACAGCGAGGAGGAAAATGCCTCCCGCGGGGAAATGGAAACCCTGCGCTCCCTGCACCGGGCCGAGATGCCGACCGTGCTGGAGCAGGCCCGGCAGGCGGCCATGGCCGTGGGCGGCGAAGAACTGCTCGACGCGCTGGAACGCACCGGCGCAGGCAACCGCGCGGCGGTCATCAACGCCTTTGCCCGCATGGCCCCGCTGGTGCTGGAAGGCCGTTTCCGGAGCAGAAAAGGGCTGGAGAACGGCGAGATGACGCCCGAAAAACTGCGGGAAATGATGCGTGATCCGCGCTACAGCGATCCGCTGAAACGCGACGAGAGCTTTGTGCGACGCATCGAAGAAGGGTTCAGGGCCCTGTATCCCGGCGAAGCGGGCGGCAGGCAGTAGCATGGCAAGGCGGGGGCAACCCCGCCTTTTCATTATTCAGGCAGGTCGAGCATGTAGCGCGCCATAATCCTTTCATACGTGCCGTCGCGCTTCATCTCCTTCAGCGTCAGGGAAAAGCGCCGGGCCATGTCGCCAGTCATGACCTCGCGGGAAAAGGCCAGGAAGGACTGCGAACTATCCAGAATCGCCGGTTTGCCGTCCATATCGCTCACGATCTCCAGCCGCATGCCGACGGCATGATCGCGAAGCAGTTTCAGGGCGTTGAAATAGTCTGTCAGAAAAGCATCAATACGTCCGGCAAGGAGTTTGTTCAGGTTGTTCTCGGCATTGACCACAGCTTCCACCGAGGCGAACGCCTTGTTCTTGAGCAGCTTCTCAAGGTGAGGACCATAGTAATAGCCGCGCCCAACACCAAGGCGCACATTGTCCGCGTTGGTCAGATCGGCGTCGAGAGATACGGAGCCATTGACCAGTTGCACGGCCACGGTCCGCTCCTCCCAGAGCGGTTCGTCCGGGTAGTGCAGATATTCTGAACGCTCCTCGGTCCAAATGGCGTAAAAAACCGCGTCGGCATCGCCGTACCTGACCGAAGCCATGGCCCGCGACCACGGCATGATGGTTATTTGCGTGCTGTGGCCCATTCGCGCAAGCCCTTCACGGACCACGTCCACCAACGCGCCATACACTTCTCCATTCATGGTATAGACCAGCGGCGGTGCCTCCAGCGACACCACTTGGACAGCCTTATCCTGAGTAGCGCCGCCTGCGGCAAAAAGAAGCGTCATGAGCAACGCGATGGCAATTATCCTCATGCAGTCTATTTATACCATCAACCCGGTCCTGTCATGTGATGAAAAGTGTATCGCCCTACGGTTGCGCGGCATACCGCAAACGGGGTAACGTACTTTCGTCCGTTCGCATCCACGTCAACCAGCGGGAGTTCCATGAGCGTCATCAATCTGGAATACTTGTTCAATCCGAAATCCGTGGCCGTTGTTGGGACCACCAACGACACCACGAATCCGGGCAACATCGTCATGAAGAACCTCATGGGTGGTGGCTTCTCCGGCCCGGTCATGCCCGTCTCCTCGGGAGCCGAGGCCATCTCCGGCGTGCTGACTTACAAGGACGTGGACGAACTGCCCAAGACACCGGACCTCGCCATCGTCGCCAACCCTCTGGACGAGGTGCCCGGCATCCTCGAATCGCTCAAGAAACGCGGCACCCGCGCTGCCGTCCTCGTGGGCTCCGGCTTCTCCCGCATGGCCCCCGGCGAGCGCGACGAGTTCAGAAAGACCGTGCGGGGCATCGCAAAATCCCCGGACATGCGTGTGCTCGGCCCCAAAAGCCTCGGCTTCATGGTCCCGTCCCTGAACCTCTACGCATCGCTCTCCCACGCCCGCGCAGGCTCCGGCAAACTGGCGTTCATCTCCCAGTCGGACAGCCTGTTCGCCACGGTCGTGGACTGGGCCGGGGACAAGGGGCTTGGCTTTTCGCATCTCGTGGCGCTGGGCGCACGCCTCGACGTGACCTTCGCGGACATCATCGACTACCTCGGCACTGACCCCATGACCCGCGCCATCATGATCTACGTGGAGTCCATTCACGACGCGCGCGAGTTCATGAGCGCAGCCCGCGCCGCCTCGCGCAACAAGCCCGTGCTGGTGCTTAGACCCGGACGCGCCCTCGACTTCCTGCCCGCCTGCTCGCTGGATCAGGCCCGTGCATCCCCGGCCTGACCGGCGAAATCTACGACGTGGCCTTCCGCCGCGCCGGGATGCTGCGCGTGGAAACCATCGACGAACTTTTCGACGCGGCCCGCACCGTCTCGACCCCGCGCAACGTCAAGGGCCGCAGGCTTGCCATCCTCACCAACGGAGCGAGCGCGGGCGTCATGGCCGCCGACAGGCTCCTTGAAGGCGGCGGCGAACTGGCCGAACTCTCCGAAGAGACCCGCAAGGCGCTGGACGCCCTGCCCGGCGGCCGCAGCGCGGACGTGAACCCGGTGGGGCTGCCCTTCAACGCGGACGGCAACACCTACGCCGAGGCCATCAAGGCGCTGGTCAAGGACAAGGGCGTGGACGCGGTGCTTGTCATGCACGTGCCGTGGGCGGCCCAGCCCGAAGTGGAAGTGGCAGAGGCCGTGGCCAAGTCCCTGAAACGGGTCAAGAAGCTGGTGCTCACAGCGTGGCTCGGCTCCGGCAACGCCGACGATGCCCGCGCCGTCTTCGCACAGACGGGCATACCCACCTACGAATCCCTTTCGCAGGCTGTCCGCGCGTTCCTGCACATGGCCGACTACCGCCTCAGTCAGGAACTACTCATGGAGACCCCGGACTCCCTGCCCACCGACTTTTTCCCGGACACCACCACCGCCCGCTCCGTGGTGGAAAAAGCGCTCTCCGAAGGGCGCGACGAGCTTTCCGAACCCGAGGCAAAGGACGTCCTCGCCGCCTACGGCATACCCGTGGTGGAAACCCGGCTCGCGATCTCGGCCAAGGACGCGGTCATCGCGGCCGACGAACTCGGCTACCCGGTGGCGGTCAAGGTCCGCTCCCCGCAGATTTCCCAGCCCTTCAACGTGGGCGGGGTGCTGCTGGACCTCGAAACCCCCGAGCGCGTATGGGAAGGCGCGGCCTCGCTGTTGGCCCGCGTAAACCGCGAACGGCCTGACGCCTACATCGAAGGCTTCACCGTACAGAAGATGGGCCGCCGCCCCGGCGCGCACGAACTCTTCGTTTCGGCAGAAAGCGACCCGGTCTTCGGCCCGGTGCTGCGCTTCGGCCACGGCGGCATGGCCCGCGAAGTGGTACAGGACTCGGCTCTAGCCCTGCCGCCACTCTCCATGACGCTGGCCCGCGAGGCCGTTAAACGCACCCGCATCAGCCACCTGCTCTCGGGCACGCCCACCCAGCCACCCGCAGACATTGAAGATATCTGTCTGACCCTCATCCAGCTCTCCCAGCTGCTCATCGACGTCCCGCAGATCCGCACGCTGGACATCAACCCTCTCTACGCGGACAACGAAGGCGTGCTCGCCCTCGGGGCAAAGGTCTTTCTCGAAGCGTACGATGGCAGCGGCCAGGGTCGGCTGGCAATCCGGCCCTATCCCCGCGAGCTGGAGGAGTGCGTCGTCACCCGCGACGGCAGAAAGGTCACGCTGCGGCCCATCCGGCCCGAGGATGAAGGCACGCACCGCGTCTTCCTTGAACGCCTCTCCGACGAAGACCTCAGAATGCGCTTTTTCGGCGTGGTTCGCCGCGACTTCGACCACAAGGACCTCGCCCGCTTCACCCAGATCGACTACGACCGCGAAATGGCCTTCATCGCCACGGCTCCGGACGAAAACGGCGACCCCGAAACCCTCGGCGTCATGCGCACCAACACAAGGCCGGACAACTCCGAGGCAGAGTTCGCCATCGTGGTCCGCTCCGACCAGAAGGGCAACGGGCTGGGCAGTCTGCTCTTCCACAAGGGCATCGAGTACACACGGCAGCGCGGCACCGCAGAGCTCACCGGCCAGACCCTTGCGGTGAACAAGGCCATGCAGGGGCTCTCCAAGAAATTCGGGTTCGTGATCTCCCCGGACCCGGACGACCCGGACGTGGTGGACATGACCCTCGACCTCACGGGAGAGAACTAGCGTGCCCGAGCAGAGCGGCCGCCTGATGATTCTGCACCACGCCGCCATGCAGAAACGCGGCGGGGCGCAGCGCGTGGCGAAAATCCTGCGGGACCGGCAGCAGGACATGGGTCATGACGCGCGCATGAGCTTCGAGATAGCCGAAGAAGACCTCATGAACGGCACCCCGGCCGAAAAGTTCGGCGACCATCTGCAGCCCGGCCAGATTCCGCACCTGCACGCCAGCACCAACTGGCGCAAGCTGCTGCGCTCCATCCCAGTAAACCGGCCCACCCTCATAACCCTGCACGACTGCCGCCTCATCACCGGCGGCTGCCCGTTCCCGCTGGACTGCAAGCACTTCGCAAAAGGCTGCGCCGACCCCTGCCCTAGGAATTTTCCCTCATCGGAAGACAACCGCCGAAGCAAGCGCGAAGCCATCGACGCCCTGAAGCCAACACTTGTCTCCCCCTCGCGCTGGCTGGCCAAGCTGGCCCGCGAAGCCCTTCCCGGCCAGAAGGTGCGCGTCATACCCAACGGCATCCCCTGGCCCGAACGCGTGCCCGACAAGCAGTCGGCCCGCGCCAAACTGGGCATTCACCCGCAGGCACGCGTGGCGCTCTTCGCAGCCCACGGCGGCATGAAGGCCGCGTACAAGGCTGGCGACGCATGGCCGCTCATCTGGCGGGAACTCCGCAAGAAACTGCCCGGCGTGGTAGGATTCGCCGCAGGCGGCGACACCGCCGGAGAACATGAAGGGCTCAAACTCTGGCCCTATGTGGACCGCGAGAAACTCGGGCTGCTCATGGCCGCCGCTGACTGCCTCGCCTACCCCACCCTCGCGGACAACCACTCCCTGCTGATCCTCGAAGCCATGGCCGCGGGCCTCCCCGTGGCTGCCCCGCCCGTCGGCGGCGTGCCCGAGCAGATACAGGACGGGCGCACCGGCATCCTCTGCAACGCAGACCCCGAAGCGTTTGCCGTGGCCGTGGCCGAACTGCTGCAACAGCCCGCCCGAATTCGCGAAATCGGGCACACCGCCTTCGACGAAGGTGCAAAACGGTTCACCGACGAGCGCATGGCCAAACAGTACGCCCCCCTTTACCAACAAAACGACTCCGGGCTATAATCCTCAAAATCAAGGAGACTACCCCATGAAATACATCATGTTCGAAGACTTTTCCGGCGCACCGATCCCCATCATCTTTCCCGGCCGAATCAACCACGACGACATGCGCGAACAGATGCCCTACACCCGCGTTCTCTCCGCAGGCTACGTCCAGACCCGCGACGGCGGATTCGTCTGCCACGGCGGCTCAAAAGCCCTGAAAACCGAAGCCCGCCCCGAAGACGCCGCCATCATCGCCGAACGTCTGGAAGACCCGGACGCGTAAAAGGTTGGACTGTTGCCTCCGGCGGCTCAAGAACCTTTTTTTGGCAAAAAGGCTGCACTCATGTGTGCCTTTCCGCCTTCCCTTCATGTTTTGGTGATCACGATGGTTTTCGCACAAGTTTTCTTTTGTGGTGAGCCAGCGTTGGTTTCGAAAAGGATGCCGTTTGTTTCGGGAAAACGGCGGTAAGCGTTGAAGCCGCAGGCTTCGTGCGTCTCAGCAGCTCGGACTTTCTCACGAGCTTATGACGGCATGATCGGCTGTAGTGCTTGCTATGGGCTAGGTTTATGAATTCCTATGCCACGGCACTTTCACCGAATTCCACTCTCGACCTCGACTTTTTTTCAGATTGTTTATTGCCGCCCATAGCCTTCTCGGAGAATGGCACGGTCAGCGATTTGGCCAAGACCAAGCCGCCTTTCCCGTCCCGTTGCTGTCGTAGGCGAAGGTGGCGTAGACAGCGGCAGTGGTTGAGATCCGGAACACATCGGGATAGCTAGGTTACAAGATTGGCTTGATTGTATGTCATCTTGGTTTGCCGCCAGATGGTCTGAAAAACCGAGGCCACCTCTCTTTACAGGGGCCTGAACGCATTCTACAACGTGGTCTGGTTCGCTTGTAGCAGCGGTGTCTAAAAGAGTTTTTTCGTTGAAGAGGATCTTTCTTACAAGGAAGAATATGTAAGGGAAACGGCTGCAACTGTCTTTGATCTTATGAAATGAATTATTGAAAGGAAAAGAAAGCAGAAGAAGAGAGAGGTAAAATCCAGTATGAGAATTATTGATTGGGCTGTCTGTTTGCAAATCAAAAAAGGAATCAAAATGAAAAAATGCTTTTTTTGTATAGCGTTGACGTTGCTTTTCTCTTCGTCTTCTTTTGCGGGTGGCATTGAAATGGAAGCTACTAATATTAATTCCATAGTATTGTCGCTAAGTCAGAAATACATGGAGTCGAAAGAGGGCAAAAAAGAAGAAGGGATTTATATAGATTTAGAGGATCATCATGTAATTTATGTCATGTTTACAAATAAAACCCAAAATCCTGTGACGGCAACAGTCGGCCAATTTACCCTTGTTACGTCAATGAATCGCTCGGCATCTTTCACTGCAGACATGTATCATATCGCAGGGAAGCCGTGGATGAATGTTGCAGATTTTCCTGCCGTCAAAGTGATGCCTGGCACTTCTGTTTCAGGCTTCATAGCTTACAAGAAGGCCTCAAATGATGAATTGCCCAAATTGTTGTTTTTTGAAGCAGGAGATGGGGTTTCAGCGAAGACTGAAGTTGCTGCGGACGAATAAATCTTGGCAAACCAATCTGCAGGTGGAGTCCATATGTCGCTAACATAATTTGACGAACAAGCCCACAGAGAGGTCCTCCTAATTGAGCAATATAAATTGTTGGTTGACTCCAACTTTCGCATATCCGTTCAGCGTCAAACCATGAATCGGTACTACTTTGCTGTTGCGTCCGCTCTTTATACTGTTACTTGGGTGATACTAACATACGATGGACTGTCGATTCCGCAAGGTATCAAAATGGCAATGCTACCTCAGGGTATACTGTTTGTTGTGAGTCTAGGATGGCGTGAAAGCATCAGGCGGCATAGCTGCCAAGCCGATTTGAAAATGACGCTGATTGAAGAAATGGAAGATGATTTACCTTCGGCTCCTTTTACGGTTGAAAGGAGGCTGTACGCTGACGACAATAAGCAGAAACCAACGCCTTCCTCATGGGAGGAGGTCCTTCCAGCTTTCATCAATCGTTTTGTATGGATGTATGCCGCGGCACTCTTTATTCTCGTTTTAGCGGAGACGTTGCGTTATTTCACTCCGTATTGGGAGAGTTCGGGCTAGGCTCTGATCAGAAAGTACAATTAAAGGGGGACAACACTATCAGCAGCCTAGTTGTCTATGGAAAAGGTCTGCAGGGTTAACCCGTTAAAAGTGCAACACCTTGGCCGCCCCAAATTTGTACCAGTGGCAGAACTCGCCGATTGATTTTGGATGCAGCTTTTTGAGGACCCGATTGGTGTGGGAGAGACATAAGGACCTACGAGTTTCTCGTAAGTGCTTGTTTCTTTCTAAGGCGTCCTAAAGAAGGATGACCCCATGTTGCCGACGTGAAAGGCCGTTTTTTTGTGTATGAAACCATGGTTTTTGTGGGAAAGCATGTGTGAACTCTGCTCATAAATTGAACAAAAATGCAAAAAAACGACAAAAGTCCCAAAATGATTTCTTGCCATCGTTGAAAATGCTGACTGGAACTGGCGTTGACGAAATCCGGTGGACCTTTTTGGCAAAAGATTCTGCTTTGCAGTCCTCATTCGTAAGGCTCAATGACCCGCAATAACCGAGGCTGAGAATTTCCACTCACCCTCCCCCGACCCTAACAATACCCACCCACCTCCGCCAAGCAGGAGAGGCCGACGCGAGAGCTGTCACGGAGTGCAGTTCTCG
The DNA here is from genome assembly GCF_001311825.1 of Salidesulfovibrio brasiliensis JCM 12178. GTDB lineage: Bacteria > Desulfobacterota > Desulfovibrionia > Desulfovibrionales > Desulfovibrionaceae > Pseudodesulfovibrio > Pseudodesulfovibrio brasiliensis. The sequence continues at coordinate 11,794 of NZ_BBCB01000088.1, forward strand.
CG
>NZ_BBCB01000089.1 GCF_001311825.1 Salidesulfovibrio brasiliensis JCM 12178
GACTTAAAGGCGTTTGTGCTACGTGAAAGCTGTATGTCATCGGCTAGCCTCGCCGAAGGCAAACCAAAGCGTTTTGGGATTCTTAAACCCTTTTGGAAAAGGGTTTAAGCCCCCGGAGGGCCGCCGGAGGCACTAATAAACCAGCTATATACAAAGGGGTGAGGGGAGGGGCGAGAGGGGGCGTGCCCCTCCCTCGGGGCTGCGGTATGGATGGATATTTTTTAAAAACCGGGCTGGCTTTCCACTTCGGGGTCGCGGTAGGCGCGGGTGTCGTTACGCTTCCACCATGCGTAGCCGAGGGCTGTGGTGAAGGCGGTTGCGGCCCAGATGAGGAGCACGGGGTGGGACCATTGGATGTCGAGCCACCAGTCGCCGTTGGTGTCGTGCAGGACGGTCAGGAAGCGGCCGGGGAGGTCCATGGATATGGCGAGGTACTGGTAGACCAGCATGAAGCCCATGGAGAGGTAGCTGATGGCTCCGAGGCCGACGAAAAAGTGCCAGAAAGGCATGGAACGGTTTTCGTTCATGGGGTTCCTCCGGTATTTGCGTAAAAGTAGAAACCGACGCCAAGCACGATGATGAGCAGCACTTCCAGCAGGGTGAGCTTGAACATGAACGCGCAGATGCGGCGTTGGGTCGGGTTCATGCGCAGCATCACTTTGTTCATGAAGAAGCGGAAAAAGCGGTTGCGGACGGTGTCGGCGGTGAAGAGTCTGTAGTACTCGCGAATGCTTGGCAGCCAGTGGCGTAGAAGGGTGTCGATTTGTTCCGATGAGGGCGCGTTTTCGCCGAAGGGTGTGTATTCGTAGGCGAGTGCGGTGTTTTTGCCGTTATCTTCGGAGCGGGCATGGATGGCGAGATCGACGCCGTTGAAGGTGACCTTCCAGTGGTTTTGTCCGTGTTCGATGCTGGCGCGCAGGGTGAACTGGCGGTCTGTGAGGATGTCGTCGATGTCGTAGCGGCTGCCGTCGCCGGGGATGTCGTATTCGGTGTAGCCGTCGTTTTCCTCGATGTGCCAGTGCGGGTTGAGGCGCATGGCGCGCATGGAGTCCAGTCCGTCCCAGAATTGTTGGTTCCAGGGCAGGTTAAGCGGCATCCAGGTCATGGTTTTATCGGTACTCATGGCGGCTATCGTATCGTCGAGAAAGCGCATTGCAATGATTACGGTGCGATCACGAGCGGGCAGGGCAGCAGCGGGTGCAGCTCCTTGGCCGTGACGCGGTCCTTGAAGCCCGGTGCCTGCTTTTTCTGGCGGGCGCCGATGACGAGCACGTCGGCTTCGGTTTTGCGGGCAGCTTCTGCGATTGCTTCGTGGGGTTTGCCCACGGTGCAGAGAAAATCCGGTTCGAGGTCGGCCAGGTCCTTGCGGATGCGTGTGTGCAGGCGTTCCACTTCGGCACTGATCTGGCCCTCCACATAGCTGCCGAAGGTGTTTCGGGTGGTGGAGGTGTTCAGCCAGTCGTCGCAGGTCATGTCTTTCCAGGCCTCGTTTGCCACGCTGAGGACGAGGAGCCGGGCACCGGTTTTTCGTGCCCAGTCTGCGGCGAGGGCTTCGGCCTGTTGTGCGCCGGGAGTGCCGTGGGTGGCCAGAAGTATCGTGTTGAACATGTTTCGACCCCGTTGGGATCGGGGGGAGCGCGGACGCTCCCCCCGGTTGTATCGGTTTATGCGAGCCACTTCGTGAACAGCAGCACGAAGAAGGTGACGATGAGCACGAGGACGAGGGCGGTCAGGTCTTCGTTCTTTTCGGAGGCGAAGACGGAGAGCGCGCGTTCTTCGTTATCCTGCTGGTCGGAATCGACGGAGGGCGAAACCGGGCAGTTCTCTTTTTCAAGTTTCACGTTTTCTTCCATTATTTCTCCTCCTTACTTAAGGACGACGTCCTTGACGAAGTACATGACGACGATGAAGGACAGGGTCGCCTTTGTCACGCCGGAGATGGCACCCATGACGAGGGGCCAGCCGCCGGCCTGAGCGATGGACTTGCGGGTGATCTGCATGCCGAGGCCGATGAGGCCGTATGCGAAGAACCAGACCATGGCGTCGGTCAGGGTCACGATGGTCTTGGATTTCTTGTGAACCTGCTTGACCGCGTGCTTGACTGCGGACTTCACGTCGCTGCTGATGGTGATTTCCTTGCCTTTTTCGCGGGCGAGGATGGATTCGAGTCCGGCCATGCGCTTGCGGGCGGTGGCGTCGAACATGTCTTTGTTGTCGCGGTCTTCGAAGTTACCGGCGATCTGGTGCTGCTTGACGAGGTCGTTGTAGGCAGCCTGTTCTTCCGGGGTCAGGCCTTCGAGTTTGGCGTTCTTGAGAACGACCAGCTCTTCGGGGGTGACTTCGGTGCGCTGGTTGTAGCTGAAGTCAAGGTACTTGCCCTTGTAGTGGCCCGGGGGCGAGAAGAGGCCGAAGGAGGACATGGCGAAGAGCAGCAGGAAGCCGATGATGAAGATGGGGAACTTGTCGATGACAACTTCCTTGAAGGACAGCTTCTGGCCTGCGGCCTTGCCGTACCAGCTTGCCAGCACCAGAACGATGATGGGCAGGAACAGCACGCGGGTGATGTTGAAGATTTCACCGACTTTGAGGGTCTTGATGTCCACGGCGTTGAAGGCGAGGCAGGCTGCGGCGACCTGAGCGGAGTTCAGGATGCCGGTACCGGCCCATGCGCCGAACTGGGTGGCGTTCATGCCCACGATTTTCCCGATGGTGGGGAAGGCGAACATGCAGAGAATGCCGAAGCCGAGGATGGTACCGATGGTGTAGGCCATCTCGGAGCAGCGGGCCTTGACGACCGGGGCGCAGGCCACGGTGGCGGAGACGCCGCAGACACCCATGCCTGCGGAGAGTACGCCGGTCATGGACTTGGGCTGCTTGAACACCTTGCCGAGGAAGAGCACGAAGAACACGGTGCCGAGGACGAAGAAGCCGATCATCCAGACAGAGACCATGCCCAGCTTGGCCAGCTCCGCAAAGGAGTAGCGCGCGCCGAGCAGGATGACGCCCATCTTCAGCACGAACCGTGCGGTCTTGACGCCTGATGCGGCGAATTTCGGAATGCCCCAACTGTTGGTGATGATGATGCCGACGAGGATGCCGAGAACAACGTAGTTGAGGTTCAGCACTTTGTGGATCTTGAATCCAAGCACCGGCACGAGGGACTTGGACATCATGACCACGATGGGCTCGGCGATCCAGCGGATGCCCATGGCCAGCATGACGATGAACAGGATGCCCGGGATGGTCTCGAGCACGAAGGTGTCGAGGTTGGTCATGGGTTTGTTCATGCGGGTGCTGCGCAGCATGGCGGTCAGGATGCCGATGCCGCCGAAGGTGAAGCCGAGGATTTCCATCAGGTCCACCTGTTTGTGGACGTGAAGGGCCTTGAGCATCGGGGTCAGCGCCCCGGACGCAACAAGTGCGCCGTAGAGCAGCAGCAGGCCGCTCAGAATCCATACGGGGACGTTGCTGGGACGTCCGAGATCAGAACTTGCCATAAAACTCCTCCCCTGGAGGTTTAAGGTTGAAACTAAAGTTGCGGCCCCTAAGGCAAGCTCTGTGCCAGAAATGTTACAGTGATAACATGCTGAAATTATTAGCGGTGAAAAAAGATGAGTAGACCATTGTCGCAAACTTTGGTTAGCAGGTGTTGCTGCGTGTTTGCGTTTCCTGCTTATTTCGCAGCACCCTTGCCACAAAAGTGCTCAGGTCTTATCATGGACCTCTTGCAATTTCGTTTTCTGGAGAAATTATGATCAATCTTCGCCCCCAGACCTTGCAGGTCAAGTTCCTTCTGGGGCTTGGCGCAATCGTGCTGATAATGGGCATATTCTTTTCGGCGAGCATGTACTTCCACCTGAAGTCATTGCTCGACTCCGAGGTCAGGGACCGGGCCGAGCTGGCGCTCGCGCAGGTGGATTCCGTGCAACGGTACGTGCGCGAGGACCTGCGGCCCAAGATGTTCTCGGTGCTGCCGCAGGACGAGTTTGTCATCGAAGCCATGAGCTCATCGTACATTTCGCGTAATGTCATGGACCGTGTGGCCCCGGAAAACGGCGATGTGCTGTACCGCCGCGTGTCCGTCAACGCACGAAATCCCGACTACGAAGCGCAGGGCGTGGAGCTGGAGCTTCTGGAGCGGTTCCGGAAACATCCCGATGAGCAGTCCTGGCAGGGATACAAGAAGATCGACGGAACCGAGTATTTCATCACTTCTCGGCCGGTCATCTTCAAGAAACAGTGCATGTACTGCCACGGCACTCCCGAGGAAGCGCCCAGGATTCTGCTTGACCGCTACGGCACGGAACGCGGCTTTGGCCGTAAACTCGGTGCACTGGACGGCGTGGACCTTGTCGGCTTTCCGGTGGATGACGCCGTGACGCAGATACGGGACGCCACGGTGGGATATGTCGGCATCTACGGCGCGGGCATGTTCGTCTTTTTCGCCATCGTGCAGGGTTTCTTCAACCGCCTTGTCACCGCCAACCTCAAGCGGTTGACCCGTGTTTTCCGCGAGCGGTTCAGCGACAAGGAGGAGATCAAGGCCCTCGATCGCATGGAGCATTCGGACGAGATCGACGAGATGGTCCACGGCATGGAAGAGTTGGGTGATCACCTGCTGACCGTGCAGGAACAGCTGCGCGACAACGCCGCCAACCTTGAAAGGACCGTGGCCCAGCGCACTGCACAGCTCAGTCGGGAGGCCTTTGAGCGCAAGGCGGACGTCACGCTTTTCGTGCGCCTGCTTGATGCGCTGAACCGAAGCCAGTCCCGCAAGGAGATGTGGACCACCTGTCTGCCGCTGCTGGCCGAGCGATTCCACGCGCAGGGCGCGGCCTTTACCTGTATGCTGGCTTCCCAGAACAAGTACTTCTGGCCAGAGGAGGCCTCGATTCCCGCGCTCCCGGACAATTGGAAGGACGTTCTGGTGGATGGGGAACCCTACCCCAGTGAACAGTCCGTGCTTATCCCGGTGGGCGCGACCTCGGCGGCGTCCGAAGGGCTGCTGACCCTCTGGTGGGATACCGCCGTCTTCTTTGAGGACAAGGACCACGACATCATGCGCGCGCTGGGAACGCAGCTCGGCATTGCCATGGAGAACATCGGCGCGCTGGACAACCTGCTCAACCAGAAGGACATGCTTCAGTCCATTGTCGAGGGAATCGCCGACCCGCTGTTGCTGCTTGAAGGTTCCTGCTCCGTGGTGGTGGCGAACTTCGCTGCCCGCAAGCTGGCCGATGACGTTGCCTCCGGCAATGAGTCCGGGCTGTTGCCCATTCTCTTTGCCGAGCACGAGGACGAGTGCCCCTTCCGTCAGGCGCTGACCAAGGGCCTTTCCTATACGCAGGAAGTGGCCGTGGACGGTCGCCAGTTCGTGGTCAGCCTGTATCCGGTGGGCGGCGACTCCCGAGCCGTGGCCTATGTCCGCGAAGTCACTGCCGAGCGGCAGATGATGGCCCAGATTCGCCAGAGCGAGAAGCTGGCGACCGTCGGCCGTTTTGCCGCAGGGCTGGCGCACGAGATGAACAATCCCCTCGGCGTCATCAAATGCTACGGCGAACTGCTGAAGAACGGCCCGTGCGGCGAGGAGATTCGCGGCGATACCGATGTCATTCTCAAGCATGCCACGCAGGCCCAGAACGTGTTGCAGGACCTGCTTGACTTTGCCCGGCCCGGCAAGACGGACGGGGCCACCGTGGACATCCGTCAGGGTGTCGAGGACATGGTCGGCGTGTTCGGTGTTCAGGCAAGGGCTTCGGATGTATCAGTGGGGCTTCACGTGGAGCCGGACTTCCCGGAGGTGAGCGTGGATCAGCAGGCGCTGCATCAGATCGTTTCCAACCTCTTCAACAACGCGCTGGACGCCGTGGGCTCCAACGGGGCAATCAGGTTCCGGCTGTTTGTGGATGAGGAGGAAATCCCCAGTCTCGAAGTCCGGGATAACGGGCCGGGGCTGCCGTCCGAGATCAAGGACAGCATCTTCGAGCCGTTCTTCACCACCAAGGATGTGGGCAAGGGGACCGGGTTGGGGCTGGCCGTTGTTTACGGCCTCCTTCAGGACATGGGCGGCAGTATCAAGGCATATGATGACGGCGGGGCCGTCTTTACCATACGTTTCGCTTCCCCGAAGCGGGACAAGGCATAAATCGGAAATGGAATGAAGGACAGTCACAGCATACTGGTCGTTGACGACGAAAAGGACTTCGCAAGCGGGATAGCGCGGCTGCTGGAGAGCCGCTTCCCCGGCGAAACCATAGCCGCCTGCCACTCCGGGGCCGAGGCGCTTGAGCACATGGAGGAGCATCCCTACGACGTGGTCTTCTCCGACCTGAAGATGCCCGGCATGGACGGGCTGGAGCTGGTGGAGCGTATGTGCGGCCGCTGGAGCGGGACCACCATGGTCATGCTTTCGGCCCACGGCACCATCGAGCAGGCCGTGCGTGCCCTCAAAAACGGCGCGTACGACTTTCTGACCAAGCCGGTGGAACCGGACGCGCTCTTCCGGGTGGCGGACAAGGCGCTGGAGCGCAGCCGTCTGCTCGGTGAGAACGCACGGCTCAAGACGCTTCTGGCCTGCCGGTCCGAGATGAACTGCCTCGTGGGCGACAGTCCCGCGATTCGGCATTTCAAGGACTCGCTGGCTGCGGTGGCGCAGTCGGATTACACCGTGTTGATCCTCGGCGAATCCGGCACAGGCAAGGAGCTTGCCGCAAGGGTGGTCCACAAGCTCAGCGCGCGGACGGAGAACCCCATGGTGGCGGTCAACTGTCCGGCCATCCCCGAGCAACTGCTGGAGAGCGAACTCTTCGGTCACGTCAAGGGTGCGTTTACCGGCGCGGACCGCGCACGCAAGGGGCTCTTCGTCAATGCCGAGGGCGGCAGCCTGCTGCTTGACGAGATCGGCGACCTGCCCATGGGGTTGCAGACCAAGCTGCTGCGCTGCCTGCAGGAGCAGGAAATCCGCCCGGTGGGCGCGAGCCGGAACATCCCCGTGAATGTTCGTATCCTTGCCAGCACCAATAGGGCCCTTGAGGAGCGCATTGCCGAGGGTGAGTTCCGGGAGGATCTCTTCTACCGGCTGAACGTGCTGACCGTGACCGTGCCGCCCCTGAGAGACCGCATTGAGGATATTCCGCTGTTGGCGCATCATTTCATTGAAGAGACGTGCCTTGAGCTGAAAGTGCCGCCCAAGGAGCCGACGCCGGAGGCCCTCAGTTATCTTGCGGCCCGGCCGTGGCCCGGAAACGTTCGGGAATTGCAAAACTTCGTGCGCAGGCTGGCCGTGTTCGCCACCGGCGACAGCATCGACATGTCGGTCGTTCGTATTGCCGAGAGCGGCGCGCCTTCGGATACCAATGGTGGGCTGGTTTCCTACAAGCAGGCCAAGGCCGCCGTGGTAGAGGACTTCACGCGGACCTATGTGCGCAAGCTGCTGGAGGCCACCACCGGAAATGTTTCCGAGGCTGCGCGCATCAGCGGTCTCAGCCGGGTCGCGCTGCAAAAAATACTCAAGCGACTGGAGATTTCGCCCGACAGATTCCGCTAGCGCATAACCCCCTTGACGCCCGCACATCCTGTTGCTTTAATGCTATTGTGGACAAATAGCCTTCAACTCGGGCGGGGCGGACGTGAATCCGAGTCAGGAAAAACATAGCATCGGCGGACGGAGCAGGCGGCTGCTCTTTCTTTCCGCGCTTGTGGCCGGGGCCTTGCTCGGGCTGGTGGTCGCGGTGTTTCTGTACGTCATGATAACAGGCTACCGGTCCGCAATCAGCGAGAGCCGCAACAACGTCCGATTCATATCAAGCCTTGCGGCGGCGCAGGTGGAGAAAACCCTCCTCGGCGTCGAGGAGGTCCTCAACGGCATAATCGTTGCCAGCAGTCTGCTTGGAAGCGACCATCAGGAACACGACCTTCAGTTCCGCAGGCTCATGGTCGCCATGCAAAAGGACAACTCCCATTTTCTGGACATGATGATTCTTGCATCTGACGGTTCCATGCTGCACCGGGCCGGGGGCGGGGGAGCTCTGCAGGTGGCGGAAAGGGCGTTTTACAGCGTCCATACTGACCGTTCCGTGGGACTTTTTGTCGGCAAGCCCTTCCAATCCGCGGCGCACGGGGGCAGGTGGTGCTTCGGGGTGAGCAAGGCGGTGCGAAGCCCCGAGGGGAAACTGCTGAAGGTGGTCACTGCGCTCGTTGATCTGGGGTCCATTCACCAAATGCTCTTTGATCTTGATTATCCGGAGGGCGCCACCTTGATGCTGGCCGATGCTGACGGATATGTTTATACGCGTGTGCCGGGGTATGAGCGGTTCGTGGGTACGGTGGTGCAGGACGTCAGAAATCGTGCCCTGAGTGAGCGGATTGACAACACGTTCATGGTTGTATCCCCGTTTGACGGGGTGGAGCGTGTGGTTGGGCTGACCCGGCTCGATGAATCACAGCTTCTCGTCTTTGCCAGCTTTTCAAAGGACAGCGTGCTTGCCTCATGGCGGCATGACACTCTTCTGGAGTCCCTTTTCGCCATTCCCATGGTGCTGGCCGTCATCGCTTTGAGTTTCCTGCTGTTGCGCGGTCAGGCGAGGCTTCAGGAGCAAAGTGAACGGCTTGCGGTCATGGCGTCTACTGATCCGTTGACCGGGATTCTTAACCGGCGGGCGTTCATGAGCCTTGCCAATCGCGAGTTCGGCAGGGCCAAACGCTATGGCGACAAGTGTGCCATGGTCATGCTGGACATAGACCATTTCAAGGTTGTCAACGACACGTACGGGCATGAAGCCGGTGATATGGCACTGGTCAAGATTGCCAACCTGCTCGAAAGCAATCTGCGCCGAGTGGACTCGGTTTGCCGTTTCGGGGGCGAGGAGTTCGCCATTTTACTGCCGGGAACTGATAAGGATGGAGCCCTCAGCGTTGCGGAAAAGCTTCGTAATGCCATTGAGGAGAGTTCTATCGTCAAGGTCGGCAAAGGCTTCAGCCTTACAGCCAGCTTTGGCACTTCCGCGATCCTTGAGAGTGATTTGTCCTTTGAGGAAGTCATCGCGCGGGCGGATGACGGTCTGTATCAGGCAAAGCGGGAAGACAGAAACAGGGTCTGCTGTCAGAAATCTCTTAAAACTCCCTGACGATCCTGCGAAGCAGTTCAGTAAACGCCGTCGTCTCCTCTGGCGTTAGGCCGGCGGTAAGGTCATCGGTCAACTGCTTATGCAGGTCGTCGTGTTCCCTGAATAGCTCCATGCCTGAGGGAGTGAGCGCCACGATGATGGAGCGTCTGTCGCTTTCGTGCCTGCGTCGCTCCACATGGCCGTTTCGGTTCAGCCTGTCCACCATGACCGTCAGCGTCCCGGTGGTCACGCCCATCCGCTGGGCCAGTTCCTTCATCCGCATGGGGCCGTTTGCCCGAGAATCTCGAGTGTGTGCATTTGCGGCAGGGTAAGCCCCTTGTCGCGCACGACGGCATGTTCCCACGACGAAAGGCGTTCGTAGAACTCGACGATCAGGTGCGAAAGGGCGTGGTCCTGACTCATACGATTCCTCCGTAACCGTCGATGTAGAAGGAGTAGAGGCCGAAGCATATGGTCATGAGGCCTGCCGTGCGCATAACGGCGGTCTCAATCCACGGTTTCTGCAGCGTCCGGATGAGTTCCGTTACCTTGTAGATGGCGAAGATGACCCCGGCGAGCGCCACCCCGGTACCGAAAGCGTAGGAGCCGAATACGGCCACGGATTTTGCCACGCTGCCGGAGTCGATGGCGTAGGAATACATGATGGCCACCGTCGGGCAGGGGACGATCATGTTCACGAAGCCGAGGGTTGCCAGTCCGTAGACCGTGGATTTGCGGGCCGAAAGTGGAGTATGGCAGGCGCAGGAGCCATGGTGGTGTGCATGGTCGTCATGATGATCGTGTTCGTGATGATGTCCGTGGTGGTCATGTCCATGATGGTCATGGTCGTGATCGTGGCTGTGCAACAGGTGCGGTTTCCAGATTAGGATTGCGCCAAGCACGACCAGAACGCCAGCGGTGACGATGTCCGCGATGTATCGGGCGCTGTCCGGGAGTCCGGCCGAGAAGAGGCCAAGGGCAACGGCGATGGCAATGCACCCGGCTGCAGTGCCTATGATGAACGCTGTGGTGAGTCGCGTTACCCGCCAGCCGTTGGCGTCGCCGCTTACGAACGGGGCAAGCACCAGCCAGGAATGTCCGCAGGGGTTGACGCCGTGAATGAGGCCGAGAACAAGGCTCGATTGGAGCGCGATGAGAAGAAGGCTATCAAGTTGCATGACGGTCCTTTTTGTTTGATGTTCAAAAAGAACTGCCTTCGAATTGTTTGAATGTCAAGGTAAGTGCGTATGAAGAAACAGGTGGTTTTTAAGTGTCCGATGTTAAAGCTTGTTTTTTGAGATTAGCTCGCAGAGCGCAGCTTCAAGCATGGCGTCCCAGTCATCAAAAGACGTGGTTTCACGAATAAAGGCGTCGAAACCGTTTTCGCGTGCGCTATCGATGTCGGCTTGCTTCTGAATGGTGTGTCCGCTCTTGGCAAAGAGTTCCTTGATGGATTTGCAGGACGTGAACCGGCAGATGAAGTCGTCGGGAAAGAGCGTTTTCAAAGAAGTGTTTTTCAGCTCTTCGACGGATTTCATGGATTCCGTGAGACTGTCGAACTCACGCTTAATCTGCTCGGTGTCCATGAAGGTGCAGTTCATGGCCATCTCCCCCTCTGTTTGCGTTACAGACAGGTCACACATGGAGTATTTTTTCTTTTGGGTCAACATTTCCCGGTCAGAACGGGGGATTCTCCCGGAAAAATGGGGGAGAGAGCGTTTGCCGACATTACATTCGCTGAAACGGAACCCCTAGAGATGCAGGTGCACTGCCTTTGCCGGATGTGGCGAAGGCCTTGACCAGCACCAGCACCGCGATGGTCAGCACGTAAGGCAGCATTTTCAGTATCCACGAGGGGATGAGTTCGGATCCGCCCGCTTCGAAATGCCATTGCAGCGCGGCAAGCGCGCCGAAGAGAAGAGCACCGAGCGCGGCACGGCCCGGACGCCAGCCGGAGAAGATGACCATGGCGATGGCGATCCAACCCTGACCCATGGTCATGCCGTCCTTCCAGCCCGGCGTGTAGGCCAGCGAAAGGTAGCAGCCGCCGAGCCCGGCCAGCAAGCCGCCGAAGAGTACGCAAGACCAGCGGACCAGCACCACGTTGACGCCCATGGCATCGGCTGCGGCCGCATCTTCGCCCACGGCCCGGATTTTCAGGCCGAGGCGGGTGTGAAAGAGTACCCACGCGGCCAGCGGCACCAGTATATACGCCAGGTAGGCCAGTTCGTTCTGACGGAAAAGGATGTTGCCGATGACCGGGATGTCAGACAGCCCCGGAACAGCCTCAAGCCCGAAACGCACGCCGCGAACGCCGATGATGGCCCGACCGAGAAATCCGGCCAGCCCTGCCCCGAGGATGGCTATGGCCAGCCCCGAGAGCGTTTGGTCCGATTTGAGGGTGATGGTGAAAAATGCGTGCAGCGCAGCCAGCGCGGCACCGGCCAG
>NZ_BBCB01000090.1 GCF_001311825.1 Salidesulfovibrio brasiliensis JCM 12178
GCGGCCTTTCGGGAAGCCGTCAGCTTGGGTGCGGGCCGGGCCCCGCGCCGACCGCCGTGGCCGTCCACGCTGAAGAAGGCGATGACGTCGCCCAGATCATGCGCTTGGCAAGCAGGGTCTGGGACGTTGCCGCGATCTGCTCGGACGAGGAGGCGGTGTGCTGGATAACCTTGTCCAGTTCCTGCACGGCCTTGTTGACCTGCTCGGCACCGGAGCTCTGCTCGCCGCTGGCGGTGGAGATTTCCTGCACCAGTTCGGCGGTCTTGCGGATTTCCGGCACGGTGCGATCAAGCATCTCCCGAGCGCGTTTGGCCGTTGCGGTGCTGGTTGTGGAGAGTTCCACGATCTCGCCCGCCGCGTTGCCGGAACGTTCCGCCAGCTTGCGGACCTCGGCGGCGACCACGGCGAAACCCTTGCCGTGTTCTCCGGCACGGGCCGCTTCAATGGCGGCGTTAAGAGCCAGCAGATTGGTCTGCCGCGCTATCTCCTCGATGATGGTAATGCGCTCGGCAATGCTCTCCATGGCCCCGACAGCCTCGCCAACGGCTTCGGCCCCTTCGGCTATGTCCTCGGCAGCGCGCACCGCGACCTTTTCGGTCTGGCTGGCGTTTTCCGCGTTGTGCTGGATGTTCGAGGACATTTCCTCCATTGAGGCCGAGACCTCTTCCACGGACGCCGCCTGCTGGGTGGCACCCTCGGAAAGAGTGTTGGAGGAGTCGGAAAGCTCCTCGCTCCTGTCCGCCACATCGGCCGAAGAGTCCTGCACCGCAGACACGACCTCGCGCAGCTTGGCGACCATGCGGGCCATGGCTGCCTGCAACCGACCGAGTTCGTCCTTGCGGCCGGTTTCCGCACGCACGTTGAGGTCGCCATGGGCGATCTTTTCCGCGTAGCCCACGCAGACGTTCAGTGCGCGGGTGAGCGTGCCCACGAAGAAGTATGCCACGGCCATGCCCGCCAGAAGGAGCAGCACGGCCACCCCGATGGTAACGTACAGGGCGTCGGTAATCTCGGCGAGCAGTTCGGCCTTGTTGGCCTTTGTCACGAGATACCAGCCAAGTTCCGGCACGAACCGGGACATGACGAACCAGCTCTCGCCTTTGGAATCGGTGTACTGAAAGGAGTGATGATCGGCGTTCAGCATGGTGGCGGCGTTCTCGGCATAGCCTTCCATCTCGCTGATGCGCTTGTTGTTGATGAGGCCCTTGTCGTCATGCAACCGGAAAGTGCCCTTCTTGTCCACCATGAAGGTCTCGCCCTTCTCGCCGATGACCATGGAGGTCACGGTGTCGATGAACTCTCCGAGTTCGATGGCGGTGGATATTATACCGAGGTACTCGCCGTTGCGGTCGATGCGGCGGTTGATGAACGCCTTGGAACCGAAATCCGGGTCATCCACGTAGACGTTGATGCCCACGTCCTGATTGGCATTGCCGAACGCGCCGAACCATCCGTCCTGAGGGCCGAGGGTTCGGACGTTTCTGTTTCCGTCCGCGAAATCGTAATACTTCTTTGTAAGGTTCGAGACGAAGTTGCAACCCAGCGTGCCGAACTGATCGGAGATACGGCGCAGGAAAACAAAAAGCGTGTCTTCCTTTGCCGGGTCTTCGCCGTTTTCAACCCATTCACGGAAGAAAGGGTCGTCCACGGCCACGCCGAGCCCGGCGGCAGGGACAAGCAGCTTTTCTTCCATCACGCCGATGATGGTTTCCAGCTTGGCGGGCAGCATGTCCTGTTCAAGCTGGGTTTCAAGGCTCTGGCGAGCCACGTAGTTGTTGATGCCGGTAATGACCGCGCAGGTCAGCAGCAACAGTATGACGATGATCAGGTTCAACCGGAACCCGATGCTCGAATAGAATTTCATTAGCGCCTCCCATGCTTTTTGATCCGACCCATATACCGACTCGATTGCCTTGCAACCATGATTATACTGTAACGGTAAAGTGACGATATCATGCTGTGTTCAACACTTCGCGGCCTCGGGCACATGTGCGCCCATCCTTGTTTTTTTCTGTCGATTCATGGCATGGTTCAAACTGGGACCGTTGCCGTGACGGCCCGCAGTAATGACGTCAACCGGAGGCCATCCATGGAATTCTACCTTGATACGGCAAATATCGACGAAATCGCCGCCGCGCGAAAACTCGGTCTCATCGACGGAGTGACCACCAATCCCACCCTGCTCTCGCGGGAGGGCGGCGACTGGCAGGCTCAGGCAAAGAAGATATGCGACCTTGTGGACGGGCCTGTGAGCCTCGAAGTGGTGGGAACCACGGCCAAAGAGATGGTGGCCGAGGCCGAAGAGCTGGTGAACTTCGGCAGCAACGTCGTGGTCAAGATTCCCATGATAGAGGAAGGACTGGTGGCCACCAAGGAACTGACCGCCCGCGGCATCAAGACCAACGTGACCCTCGTCTTTTCGGCCATGCAGGCCCTGTTGGCCGCCAAGGCGGGCGCAACCTACGTCAGCCCCTTCGTGGGCCGCCTCGACGCCATCGGCCAGAACGGCATGGAAGTCGTTTCCCAGATCAGGACCATCTTCGACAACTACGGTTTCCGCACAAACATTCTCGTGGCAAGCGTTCGCCATGCCGGACATGTTCTTGACAGCGCGGCCCTCGGCGCGGACGTCATCACCGTCCCCTACAGCGTCATCAAGCAGCTTGCGGCCCACCCGCTCACGGACAAGGGGCTGGCCTCCTTCCTTGCCGATTGGAAAAAGTTGACCGGATAAGTGTGAAAACTTCCGGTCATTCGGGTGCCATCAAAAGGTCCGCTCAGGCGGGCCTTTTTTGCTTGGAAAAGAGCCCCGAACCGGCTTCTTCGAGCCGGGCGAGAGGTCGGGGGCAAAAACTCGGTCTCCGTCGTCTTCTCAAGCCATTGCCCCGGCTTATGGGAGTGCATAGACGAGTTCAAGGGGTTGTCACCATAGCATTTTTCTATGCCCGGGCTATTTACGGATTTGGGTTTTTTGAGTATGAAGGTGTATCCATCTCAGGGGTGCTTCAGTGGAGTGAAGCCCCAAGAGACTGGTATTCCGGATGAATCGCCTCCTTTTCCCGTGGGGGCGTCTCGGACGGATCCCGTTCGTTTATTGAAAGTGGGAAACCCTTAACAACGAGGTGAGGAGTATGGGCGAACCCGCAATCGTTCTTGAAGGCGGAGTCAAGTCCGCGTTCAAGGACAAGGTCATGGAGCTTCTGCCGGAAGGCGGAAACCTCAACATGTGCCTTACGTGCGGTCTCTGTTCTTCCGGCTGCCCGGCAACGGGTCTGGAAGACATGGATCCCAGGAAATTCCTGCGTATGGCCATGCTTGGATTGGATGAGGAAATTCTGAAGACTGATTGGGTCTGGATGTGCACCATGTGTCAACGGTGTATCTACGCCTGCCCCATGCAGATCAACATCCCGCAATTGGTGTATCAGGCCCGCAAGACCTGGAAGCGCGAAGACAAGCCGAAAGGCATCATCGGTTCCTGCGATCAGGCCATTCGCACCGAAGGCAACAGCGCAATGGGCGCCAGCTCCGAAGACTTCAAGTTTGTCGTCGAAGACATTCTGGAAGAAGTCTGCGAGGAGCAGGAGTCCTGCAAGAATCTGGTTGCCCCCGTCAACAAGAAGGGCGCCGAGTTCTTCCTGAACCAGAACTCGCGTGAACCGGTCACCGAGCCGGATGAAATGGTTCCTCTCTGGAAGATTCTCAACTACGTCGGCGCGGACTGGACTTACGGTACCGTCGGCTGGGCCGCTGAAAACTACTGCATGTTCGCAGCCGAGGACGATGACTGGGAACAGGTCGTCCGTAACAAGATGAAAGCGGTCGAAGACTTGGGGATTAAGAGCTGGCTCAACACTGAGTGAGGCCACGAATTCTACGCAGTCCGGGCCGGACTGCAAAAATTCGGCATCGATGTCCCCTTCAAGCTCGAATCCATCATCAGCTACTACGCGCAGTGGATTCGTGAAGGAAAGCTCCCGGTCAATTCCGACTGGAACAAGGAACTGGGAGTCAAATTCACCGTTCAGGACCCCTGCCAGCTTGTCAGGAAATCCCTGGGCGATCCCGTGGCGGAAGACCTCCGTTTTGTCGTGGAGCAGGTTGTCGGTAAGGAAAACTTCATCGACATGCATCCGAACAAGTCCAACAACTACTGCTGCGGCGGTGGTGGCGGATTCCTGCAAAGCGGATTCCCCGAAGCTCGTCACTACTACGGCAAGCGCAAGCTCGATCAGATTCTCGCCACCAAAGCGGATTACTGCATCGCGCCCTGCCACAACTGCCATTCCCAGATTCATGATCTCGCACACCATTTCGAGGCCAAGTATCAGACCGTCCACCTGTGGACGCTCATCTGTCTCTCCCTCGGTATCCTTGGTGAAAACGAGCGTGAATACCTGGGCGACGACCTGAAGGAAGTCGGACTGTAGCGGAACTGAATGGAACGAGATTCCAAGGAGGACTCAATGTCTGCAAATAAACTTGGATCGGTCATGGTCGTCGGCGGCGGTATCGCCGGTATTCAGACGGCTCTCGATTTGGCCGACTCCGGTTATTATGTGCATCTCATCGAGAAGAGTGCTGGTATCGGCGGCGTCATGGCGCAGCTGGACAAGACCTTCCCGACCAACGACTGCGCGATGTGAATAGTCTCGCCCAAGTTGGTTGAGTGCGGTCGGCACTTGAATATTGAGTTGCATACTCTGGCAGAGGTTCAGAACGTTTCCGGCGAAGAAGGCAATTTCACCGTGACGGTGAAAAAGGCCCCCCGCTACGTGGACATGGAAAAATGTATCGCGTGTGGCGAGTGTGCCGCGAAATGTCCCAAGAAAGTGGATGATGAATACCAGGCCGGGCTTTCCAAGAGAAAGGCCGCCTACATCCCCTACGGCCAGTCCGTACCGCTGAAGTACGCTCTGGACGGGGAAAACTGTATCATGATCCAAAAAGGCAAGTGTGGCGCCTGTGAACAGATCTGCCCCACTCAAGCCATCAAGTTCGATGACAAGGAAGAGATCCTTGACGTGAACGTCGGTTCCGTCATCCTCACCCCGGGCTTCAAGGCGTTTGACCCGGTCGATCTCGACTACACCTACTATAAGAAGACGCCCGACGTGGTGACGTCGCTCGAATACGAGCGCCTGCTCTCCGCCTCCGGTCCCTGCGCCGGCCACCTTGTCCGTCCTTCCGACGGCAAGGAGCCCCGCAAGATCGCATGGCTGCAGTGCGTGGGTTCGCGTGACATCAACCGCTGCGGCAACGGCTTCTGCTCCAGCGTCTGCTGCATGTACGCCATCAAGCAGTCCGTGATCACCGCCGAGCATACCACCGGCGACATCGATCAGACGATCCTGTACATGGACATCCGCAGCCACGGCAAGGAGTTCGACAAGTACTACGAGAGCGCCAAGAAGGGCGGCATCAACTTCGTGCAGGCACGCCCGCACACGATTCTGCCCGGCCCCGACGGCAACGGCGCCATCATTCAGTACGCCGACAAGTCCGGCAACATGGTGGAAGAAGTCTACGACCTCGTGGTCCTCTCCATCGGCCTGCAGGCTCCCAAGGACGCCCAGCAGCTCTCCCAGACCGTCGGCTTTGAACTGAACAAGTACGGCTTCGTGGAAGCCACGAGCTTCGAGCCCGTGTCCACCACCAAGGCGGGTGTGTTCTCCTCCGGCGCGTTCAACGCTCCCATGGACATCCCGCAGGCCGTCACCGACGCCTCTTCGGCCGCTGCCAACGCCGCGGTCATGCTCGCGGAATCACGCGGCAGCATGACTCAGGACAAGGTCTGGCCCGAAGAACGCGACATCGCTGGCGAAGAAGCGCGCATCGGCGTGTTCGTCTGCTCCTGCGGCACCAACATCGCCGGCACCGTGGACGTCAAGGCGGTTTCCGAATACGCCTCGTCCCTGCCCGGCGTGACGCTCGTGGAGAACAACCTCTTCACCTGCTCCACGGACACGCAGGACCTGATCGCCGCCAAGATCAAGGAAAACAACCTGAACCGCATCGTGGTCGC
Organism: Salidesulfovibrio brasiliensis JCM 12178; assembly: GCF_001311825.1. GTDB lineage: Bacteria > Desulfobacterota > Desulfovibrionia > Desulfovibrionales > Desulfovibrionaceae > Pseudodesulfovibrio > Pseudodesulfovibrio brasiliensis. The sequence goes on from NZ_BBCB01000090.1 coordinate 6,026, forward strand.
CGCGTGTACGCCGCGCACCCACGAACCGCTGTTCAAGGAAACCCTGAAAGAAGCCGGACTCAACGAATACCTCGTTGAAATGGCCAACATCCGCAACCAGAACAGCTGGGTCCATCAGGACAATCCTGAAAAGGCCACCGAGAAGGCCAAGGATCAGGTCCGCATGGCCGTGGCCAAGGCCGCCCTGCTCCAGCCGCTCAGCAAGATGTCCGTCGACGTCACGCAGAAGGCAATGGTTGTCGGCGGCGGCATGTCCGGCATGACCTCCGCACTCGGTATTGCCGACATGGGCTACGACGTCGTGCTGCTCGAAAAGAGCGACATGCTCGGCGGCAACGCCTGGGCCCTGTCCAAGACATGGCGCGGCGAAGAGATCAAGCCCGAAGTGGAAAAACTGGTCGCCAAGGTTGAAAACCACGACAAGATCACCATCCTCAAGAAAGCCATGCTCAAGACCGCCGTCGGTTCCGTCGGCAACTTCGTGAGCGAGGTGGACGTGGACGGCGAGACCAAGGCCGTGAAATACGGCGTTGCCGTGGTCGCCACCGGCGGCAAGGAATACAAGCCCAACGAATACGCCTACGGCGAATCCGATCGCGTGAAGACGCATCTGGAATTCGACAAGATGCTCGATTCCGGTGCCACCTCCAGCGCCGATTCCGTCGTATTCATCCAGTGCGTCGGCTCCCGCAACGAAGAGCGCCCGTACTGCAGCCGCGTCTGCTGTACCCACACCGTGGAAAGCGCCATTCGCCTCAAGGAGCAGAAGCCCGAGATGAGCGTGTTCGTCCTCAATCGCGACATCCGCACCTACGGCCTGCGCGAAGACCTGTACACCAAGGCCCGCCAGCTCGGCGTGATCTTCGTGAAGTACACGCTCGACGCCAAACCGCAGGTGAGCGCATCCGGCGATTCGGTTTCCGTCAAGGTTGCCGATCCCATGCTTGGCGGACGCGAACTGGACATCAAAGCCGACTACCTCGTTCTCGCCACGGCCATCGTGCCCAACGAGACCAAGGAACTGGTCGAACTGTACAAGTGCGCCACCGGCGACGACGGGTTCCTCACCGAGGCTCACCCGAAGCTCCGTCCCGTGGACCTGTCTGTCGACGGCCTGTTCGTTGCCGGCCTCTGCCACTACCCCAAACCCCTGGACGAAGCCATCGGTCAGGCACAGGCGGCCACCAGCCGCGCCGGCGTCATCCTCGCCCGCACCGAACTTCCCCTTGATTCCATCAAGAGCGAAGTCACGGAACTCTGCGACGGTTGCGCCCTGTGCGTCGATACCTGCCCCTACAATGCCATCAGCCTCGAAAGCTACGAGGACAAGGGCAAGGAACACCGCAGGATCGTTACCGACAAGGCTCTGTGCAAGGGTTGCGGCGTGTGCATGGCCACCTGCCCGAAGGGCGGCGTGGAGGTGAACGGCTTCACCATGGACCAGCTCAAGGCGCAGGTCACCTCCGCCTTGGCAGGACTGTAATCGAAGGAGTTGAATCATGGCTGACTTCGAACCGACTATCATCGGCTTCCTGTGCAACTGGTGCGCATATGCCGGTGGCGACCTGGCCGGTGTGTCCAGGTTGAAATATCCCCCGAACATGCGCGCCGTGCGTGTAATGTGCTCCGGCATGGTCCACCCGGACCTCGTGGTGGACGCCCTGAAGGAAGGCGCCGACGGCGTCATCGTCATGGGCTGACACCTCGGTGAGTGTCATTACCTGGATGGTAATAACAAAGCATTGGCAAGGGCTGGAGCAACCGAACTGCTGCTGGAAGACCTCGGCATCGAACCAGAACGGTTCGCCATCGAGTGGGTCTCCTCTGCGGAAGCTCCCCGTTTTGCGGAAGTGGTCACCAACTTCACCGAGAAGATCAAGAAGTTGGGCCCCAACCCCGCAAAGAACAAAAAGGCTGCAGCCTAAGGAGGACACGCAATGGTCAAAATTGCTGAAGAATGGCTCAACTCCTGCTCCGGCTGCGAAATAGCCATACTCAATATCGGCGACGTGCTCGTGGACCTGCTCCCCTCGCTGGAGTTCGTGCACATTCCCGTCCTGATCGACAAGAAATACTACGGCCAGACCGGTGAAGGCACCGAGCTCGACATCCCTGAAGCGGTTGTCGGCATCGTCTCCGGCGGTGTGAAGAACGAAGAGCACCTCGAAGTGCTCAAGAAGATGCGCGAACGCGTGCAGATTCTGATCGCGCTCGGCACCTGCGCCACCGACGGCGGCATCCCCGCACTGGCCAACATGTACTCCAACGACGAGATCCGCGACTTCGTGTACCGCGAGTCCCCGACCACGGTCGACGGTCCGGACCCCGACGTGAAGAACAACCACATCCCGGACATGCTTGAGAAGTGCTCCGCCCTTGACGAACACGTCAAGGTGGACCTCAAGCTCCCCGGCTGCCCCCCGCACCCGGACTGGATCGCCGCTGCGATCCTCTCCCTTCTCGACGAGAAGAACGTGCTGGAACTGCCGGAAAAATCCGTGTGCGACACCTGTCCCACTATCCGGGAACGCAAGAAAGGCATCGGCGACATCAAGCGCATGCTGGAGACTCCGGACTACGATCCGGAAAAACCCATCAGCGACATGCGCTGCCTCCTGGAACAGGGCTTCATGTGCCTCGGCCCGGTCACCAAGGCCGGCTGCTCGGGCATGTCCGGCGAAGCACCGCGCTGCATCAGCGCCCGTGTGCCCTGCCGCGGCTGTTACGGCCCTGTCCGCGACGACCGTATCCCTCTCGTGGACTACGTCGGCGCACTGGCAACCGTGGGCTATGATCCGGCCCGCATGCCGGACCGCCGTGGCTACCTCTGCCGTTTCAACGGCGGCCACGGCGTTCTGAAAAAACTGGGTTAACAGGAGGAAGTGATGAGCAAAACGCTGAGAGTCGCTCCCATTACCCGCATCGAAGGACACGCCGGGTTCGAGATCATGCTCGACGACAGCGGCAACGTTGCCGACGCCCGGATGCTGGTCATGTCCTTGCGGGGATTCGAAAAGTTCGTTGTGGGCAGACCCGTTGAAGAGGTCTCCCGCATCGTCAACCGCATCTGCGGCATCTGCCCGTGGCAGCACCATCTGGCGTCCAACAAGGCCGCCGACCTCTGCCTCGGTGCGGAAGTTCCCGAAACAGGCAAGAAACTCCGCGAACTCTGCCAGATGCTGGCATACATTCCGGACAAGATCCTTCACTTCTACTTCCTGGCCGCCCCGGACTTCGTCCTGGGACCCGGTGCGGACTATTCGGTCCGCAACGTGGTCGGCGTGGTAGGTGCTGTGCCGGACCTCGCAAAGCAGGTCGTGCACATGCGCTACAAGACCCAGATGGCACTCGAAAAGTTTGCCGGAAAGGTCATCCACCCGATCGCAGCCGTGGTCGGCGGCTTCTCCAAGCCGCTGCTGGAAGACGAGCGCAAGGAACTGCTGGAAGTCGTCAAGGAAGCGAAGGACTTCTGCCTGTTCACCATCAAGTTCGCACGCGAAAACGTGTTCCCGAAGTATCTGGAAGCCGTGAAGACCCTCGGCGTCTTCCCCTCCGGCTACATCGGAACCGTAGACGGCGACGGCTCGCTCGAGCTGTTTGACGGCCAGCTGCGCCTGATGGACATGGACGGCGAATATGATCAGTTCGACTATGCGGACTATCAGGATTACATCGCCGAACACGTGGAAGACTGGTCCTACTTGAAGTTCCCGTACATCAAGAAGGCCGGCGGCATCAAACTGGACGAAAACGATCCGGTCGGTGTCTACCGCTCCAACTGCCTCGCGCGCATCAACGTCTGCGACCAGATGAAGACGCCGCTCGCGCAGGAAGAGCTGGAAATCTTCCGCAAGGAATTCGGCCGCCCCGCACACCTCACCCTGCTCTACCACTGGGCTCGCCTCATCGAGCTGGTGCAGTGCTGCGAACGCGCCGAAGACCTGCTGAACGATCCCAAGATCACGGGACGCGAAATCCGCGCCGAAGGCATCAAGCCGCAGGCCGGAGAAGGCGTCGGCTGCGTGGAAGCCCCGCGCGGCACCCTGATCCACCACTATAAGACGGACAGCGACGGCATGGTCGAAAAGGCCAACCTGATTGTGGGCACCACCCACAACAACGCCGGCATGAACCTGTCCATCAAGCAGGCCGCCAAGGCCGTCATCAAGGACGGCAACTACGACGAAGAGGTCATGAACCTCATCGAGATGGCGGTTCGCGCCTACGACCCGTGAATGTCCTGCGCTACCCACCGCCTGGATGGCGGTATGGCCATGGAACTCAAGATCGTGGACGCTCAGGGCAATGTCCTTGACACCTTCAAGAAGTAAAGGCGACACTCTCGCCTGAAGACGAGGGGGCCGATTCGTCGGCCCCCTCTGTCGTTTCCGGCCATTTTCTTCTTGCTCTTTACTGCCAACTGATTGTTATTCCTGTTAACGTGGCAATTGCCACATGATCTGTGAGATACGGCATGGACTGGTCAAAGATGTTTACTTCGCGCGTGGTGGTGTTCGGTTGCGGCAACGTCCTCATCGGGGACGATGCCGCCGGGCCGAAAGTGGTTGAACTGCTCGAAAAAGACGATGAGATACCCGAGGACGTCGGCCTGCTGGACGTCGGAACCTCGATCCGCACAATCCTTTTCGACCTCATCGTGGCCCCCACCCCGCCCGAACGGGTGATCGTGATCGACGCGACCACCGAGGAGCAGGGCCGTGAGCCGGGTGAATTCTGGGAGATCAGCATCGAAGGCATGGACCCCAAAAAGGTCAACGACTTCTCGCTGCACATGTTCCCCACCGTGAACCTGCTCAAGGACCTCAAGGAAAACACCGGCATCGACGTCAAGATTGTCGTGGTCCAGACGGGCTACATTCCCGAAGAACTCGACGAAACCATGAGTCCGGAGGTGGAAGCCGCGCTGCCCAAGATCGCGGCCAAGGTAAAGGAGTGGTGCATGCCCTCCTAGCGAGCTCATCCACCGCATTTTTTCGGGCCTGCCGTGTCGCTGAATCAGCGACACGGCAGGCCCTTTTTCATGGCTTCGAGCGCAAACAAAATGACCGGTTAGCGGGCCGAAACCCACAACGAAACGGGTTCCGCTTCCCGTCCCTCCCGCCGAAGGCGAGCAAGAAAGCCACCGTTACATCG
>NZ_BBCB01000091.1 GCF_001311825.1 Salidesulfovibrio brasiliensis JCM 12178
TCAGGCCGGGCTGGGTGCCTTGTGCGTCACCGCTCTCTCGCTGACTGCGCCCGGCGCCGGGTTCGGCGCGGCACTTGCCGTTCTGGGCCATGCCCATGCCAACCGGCTGCTTGAGGGAGTGGGTTTGCTTTGGGTCCCGGTTTTCGTGTCCTGGTTCTATTACTGGCTCGGCTACGACCTGCTGACCAAATCGCTCATGCTCATGGGCGCGGGGCTGCTTCTGCTCGGGGTCCGGCAACTGCTCAGGTGGAGGAACGTCCATGCGTAAGGGTATCGTATTTGTCGGGCTGGCAATCATCATCGCGGTGGCGGCCTCGGCCGTGGTGCAGAAAGAGCGGGTCATCGAGAGCGGCCGTCGGGTGGTGCTGGAGCTCGGCCCGCGCGACCCGCGTTCACTGATGCAGGGCGACTACATGCGCCTGACCTACGATGTGGCCTCCACACTTCGCGAGATCGACGATCTGCCTCCAGCGGCTCTGTGGTCATGAAGAACGATGCCGACGGCGTTGGCCGCATGGTCCGCGTGGACGACGGTACGCCGCTTGCCGGGGATGAATACCGCATCCGCTACCGCAGGGACTCCCGTTCCTACAGGCTCGGCCCGGACGCGTTCTTTTTCGAGGAGGGCAGCGCACACGTTTACAACAGAGCCGAATACGGCGAGTTCCGCGCGGCCGATGACGGTTCCGTGGTGCTGGTGCGGCTGCTGGACGCCGATGGAAAGCCCCTCGGCGACTAGGTCCAGAGGGGGTTTTCCGCAAGCATGGCTTCGGCTTCGGGGGCTGGCAGCGGCTTGGAGAAGTAGAATCCCTGCCCGTATTCGCACCCCAGCGCCTTGAGCAGGCTGAGCTGGGAGTGCTCCTCGACGCCTTCGGCGATGACGTGCTTGTCCAGGCTGTGGGCCAGCGACATGATGGTTTTGACGATCTCCATGTTCTCCCGCTTGTCTTCCATATCGCCCACAAAGGAGCGGTCCACCTTGAGGAAGTGGAACGGGAAGCTGTGCAGGTGCGACAGGGACGAGTAGCCGGTGCCGAAGTCGTCGATGGACAGGCGGATGTTCTGGGCCTCGAAGCTCTTGAGCACATGCAGGGCGTAGTCCATGTTCTCCATGATGCCGCTTTCCGTAATCTCTATTTTGATGAGCTCCGGCCTGATGCCGGAGTCCCGGATCACTTCGGTGAGCTGGGCCACGATGCCGTCGGTCTTCATCTGCTCCACGGAAAGGTTCACGCTCATGGTCAGGTTGCTGAAGGCCGGGTAGCGCTCCTGCCAGATGCGTAACTGGCGCGAGGCGGCCTGTAGCACGAATTTTCCCATGGGCACGATGAGGCCGGTCTCCTCGGCCAGCGGAATGAACGCGCCCGGCGGCACGATGCCCTCCACCGGATGCTGCCAGCGGATAAGAGCCTCGAAGCCGTTGATGCGGCCGGTGCGCAGGTCGATGATGGGCTGGTAGAAGGGCACGAACTCCCCGTTTTCCACGGCCTTGGTCAGGTCGGTCTCCATCTTCAGTCGCTCGGACGCGTCGCGGTGCATATTCTCGTCGAACACGACCGCCCGGGCGCGGCCCTGCGCCTTGGCGCGGTACATGGCGGTTTCCGCGTCACGCACCAGCTCGTCGGAAGAGGAAACGCCTTCCGGGCCGGTGACGATGCCGATGCTTGTGGTGACGAACAGCTCCTGATCCTCCACCTCGAAAGGCTCGGCCAGCGCATCGCGGATGCTTTCCGCCACGGAGAGGGACTCCTCGGGCGAGGAAAGTCCCGGTAGCAGCAGGGTGAATTCGTCGCCGCCGAGGCGTGCCAGCGTATCTTCCGGCCGGATGATCTGTCCGATGCGCCATGCGAAGTACATGATCATGTTGTCGCCAGCGGCGTGGCCGAGGGAGTCGTTGACCGCCTTGAAGTTGTCGATATCCATGACCAGCACGGCATAGGGGTTGCCGGTCTCGCGCGAGCGGCGCATGGTCTGCTCCACGCGGTCGAGGAAAAGGGCCTTGTTGGGCAGGCCGGTGAGGTTGTCGTGGAAAGCGTCGTGCAGCAGTTGTTCCTCTGCGTGTTTGCGCTGCGTGATATCCGTTGCGTAGACGTGCACGATCTCCTGATCCGGCAGGGATGGTAGGTCCATGAAAGGATATGGTCGGCCACGGTGGTTTCCACCTCCAGCCGGTTGTCGCCGGTGCGCAGACAGCTGGTCACGATGTCGTTGTGATTGGCGGGCAGCAGATTGGCGAACCCGCCGCCTGCCTCGCGAACGATGGTCTGGCTGGCGGGGTTGGCGTACACGACCGAGCCGTCGGACGACGCAGAGAGCACCGGGGTAGGAGACTCACGCGGGAACGCTGCCAGTCGGGATATCTCCTGCTGCTGCTTGCGGATTTCGGTCAGGTCGACCACCACGGCGAACGCGCCGATGATTTTGCCGTCAAGGTCATGGAGCGGGGAGACGTCGTAACGCACGAAGACCTTCTTGCCTCTCGCGGAGATGGTCTCGAGGTGCAGGTTGCGAAACGCCCTGTCTTCGGCCATGGCCCGTCCTGCGATGGTGCTTTTTGCAGGGTCGCCATAGAAAAATTCGGAGAGACGCATGCCGTAATAGTCTTCGGGCTTGCCCTCGCGCTCGTACAGGTCGATGTATGGCCGGTTCACGTAGGTGAGCTGTTCGTTTGTGTCCACGGCGAGACTTGGAACGGACATGGCCTCCAGGATGCCGTTGAGGTGGCCGATGCGGTTTTTGAGCTCCGAGACCATGATGCTGGTGTCGGAAACGAGGCGGCGCATGCCGGGACCCATGCCCTTGGTGTCGGGACGGGCGTCGTAATTGCCGCCTGCCACTTCGTGCGTGTACTCGATGGCCTTGCGGATTCCGGAGGTTATGCTTCGGCTGGTGTTGGCGATGACGATGAGGGCGAAGAGCACGGTCAGTGTGCTCAGGGAGGCCCCTGCAAGGCGCCAGTTCTGATACGATTCAATGCGTTTTTGCAGCAGTGTGTCCAGCTCGTCCATTCCGGTCATGAAAAGATCGCGGCTTTGCCGTCGAACCTCTGCGGCCTTGAGCGTCAGGGCGTTCCAATCCACCCAGCCCTGTTCCCACTTGCGCATTTCCGTAGACAGCTCGTTCACGGACTGCGTGTAGTGCTCAAGCTCGGCAGCATAGTTGTCATGCAGGGTGGGACTCCTGCCGTAGAACCTGGCATCTGCCTCAATGGCCGTGAGTGAACGGTTGCGCAGCTCCTTGGACCGTGCCTCGCGCAAAAGGAGCATTTCGCTTTTCAGATGCAGGGGGAAGTGCGAAAGGGGGGCTGTTGATCGGGATTTTTCCGCCATTCGTTCAAGTTTGGCGGCAAAGATCATGTTCTCCGGCAGGGTGGGGATGGTGGCCCAGGCGAGCATTGCGCTGTCAAGGGCTGGGTCGAGCGTCAGGCTTGCGCAGTTTGCGACATGTTCAAATGTCTGCAGCAGTCTGCGCTTGACCACTTCGAGCATGTCCGAGTTCCCGGCCAGATAGCTTTCCCACGCCGAGCGCAGAGTGTCCATCCCGCAGGCGGAATCTTCGGAGAGACGCTGCGCGAGCGGTTCGGCGGACAGGCCTGCCTTCATGCGGTCGAGGCTGTCCGAGAACTCCTTTTCCAGATCGCGCAACTCTGCCTGTGCGCTTGCGGAATCCGCCTGCGGTCGCAGGTGTAAGTGATCCATGCGCGCCAGCACGGAAAGGGCCTGCATGCTCTCGCGCATGATGCTTGTTCCCGCCAGCTCGGAGCGGGCAATATCCAGATCATGCCTGAAGCTCATATCCATGAATATGGACAGAACGACGATGGGCACCATGAATGCCAACGCCGCCATGAAGAGTCGTTTGGGGGTAGAAAGGGCTATTGTATGCTTACGTCCATGTCCCATCGTGCGATGATGCCCCATGCATGTGTAGGGTGTCCAGTAAAGGAAACGGGAAAGCATAGTTCGGACGGGCGGTTTGGGAAAAAAATGAAAAAGTTGATAATTCCCGCTTGACAACCGGGGGGGTCCTGTATAGAAATTCGTCCTCGTCAACGACGAAGGCGCGTAGCTCAGGGGGAGAGCACTTGCTTGACACGCAAGGGGTCAGCAGTTCAAATCTGCTCGTGCCTACCAGAAAATTAAAGAGGGAGGCCCCGCCTCCCTCTTATTTTTTCGTGTACGACAACGCCTCAGGAGGAGGGCAGCCATGCAGATCGAAGTGGCCGGGAAACCGGTGGATATCGCAGAGGATGCTTCTTGCGGCGAGGTTCTGAAAGAGGGCCTTTCCAAGAAGCAGTTCAAGAACGTCGTCGTCGCCAAGTGCGGCGAAACCCTGCTTGATCTCACCACTACCGTGCCCGCCGATTGCACCTCCATGGAGCCCGTCTTCGCCGACTCCCCGGAAGGGCTGGACATCATCCGTCACTCCACCGCTCACCTCATGGCCGAGGCCGTGAAGAAACTCTTTCCCACGGCCAAGGTGACCATCGGTCCCTCGGTGGAAAACGGGTTCTACTACGATTTTGATTACGAGCGGCCGTTCACGCCCGAGGATCTCGAAGCCATCGAGCAGGAAATGCAGCGCTCCGTCGGGGCGGACAAGGACTTCTCCTGCCGGGTGGTCAGCGCCGACGAGGCGCGCGCCGAGTTCAAGGAGCAGGGCGAGGACTACAAGCTGGAGCTGATCGACGACCTCGAAGAGGACAACTACTCCATTTACAGCCATGGCGAGTTTGCCGACCTCTGCCGCGGCCCCCACGTTGCGCGCACCGGCATGCTCAAGGCCTTCAAACTGCTGAACGTGGCCGGAGCCTACTGGCGCGGCGACGAGAACAACAAGCAGTTGCAGCGCATCTACGGCACGGCATGGGCCACGCCCAAGGACCTCAAGAAGTACCTGCATCAGCTTGAGGAAGCCAAGAAGCGCGACCACCGCAAGCTCGGCACCCAGCTGGACCTGTTCAGCTTTCAGGAAGCAGGTGGCGCGGGCATGGCCTACTGGCACCCCAAGGGCGCGCTGGTTCGGACCATCCTTGAGGATTTCGTGACCAAGGAGCAGATCAAGCGCGGCTACGAGCTGGTGCGCGGTCCGCAGATCCTCAAGCGCGACCTCTGGGAAACCTCGGGTCACTATGAAAATTACCGTGAAAACATGTACTTCACGGAGATTGATGAGCAGGCGTACGGCGTCAAGCCCATGAACTGCCTCGCGCACATGCTCATCTACAACCGCAAGCTCATGAGCTACCGCGACCTGCCGCAGCGTTACTTTGAACTCGGCGTGGTTCACCGCCACGAGAAGTCCGGCGTGCTGCACGGCCTGCTTCGCGTCCGCTCCTTCACTCAGGACGATGCCCACATCCTCTGCCGCCCCGATCAGCTTCAGGACGAGATCAAGGGCGTCATCAAGTGGGTTCAGGACCTCATGGGCCTTTTCGATTTCACTTACTCCATGGAGATCAGCACCCGCCCGGAAAAATCCATCGGTTCCGACGAGGACTGGGAGCGGGCCATCAAGGCGCTGAAGGAAGCCATGGAGTCCGTGGGACTGCCTTACGAGATCAACGAAGGCGACGGCGCCTTCTACGGTCCGAAGATCGACGTCAAGGTGCGCGATTGCCTTGGCCGCGAGTGGCAGTGTTCCACGATTCAGGTCGACTTCACGCTCCCCGAGCGTTTCGACCTCACATATATCGGCGAAGATGGCGAACGCCATCGCCCGGTGATGGTTCACCGTGCGATCATGGGATCGGTGGAGCGGTTCCTCGGTATTCTCATCGAGCACTATGCCGGAGCATTCCCGGTGTGGTTCGCTCCGGTGCAGGCGAAAATCCTGACCGTGACCGATGCCCAGAAGGATTTTGCGGAAAAAGTCTTGCAATTCTTCCGGGAAAAAGGCATCCGCATCGAAGCGGATCTTCGGAACGAGAAGCTTGGCTACAAGGTTCGCGAGGCTCAGCTTGAGAAGATCCCGTACATGTTTGTCATTGGAGACAAGGAAGTGGAAGCCGGATGCGTCAACGTCCGTGTGAGGACCGGTGACGATCCGGGATTGCTGTCGCTTGAGGAAGCGGCCGCAATTATTGAGGATGCAGCCACGCAACCATTCAAAGACGGAGGGATGAGCTATAGCTTTTCGACGTAATGACCGCGGTCGCGGCAGGAGAGATGAGGGGCCGAGGCGCAACGAGCGCATCAGAATTCCCAAGGTGATGGTCGTCGATGACGAAGGCACCCAGCTTGGAGTTCTCGACACCCGCACGGCTCTGGGCATGGCCCGGGAGCGCGGGCTTGATCTGGTGGAAGTGGCGCCGAACGCCGATCCGCCGGTCTGCAAGTTCATGGACTACGGCAAGTTCCTGTACCAGCAGAAGAAGCGGGCGCAGGAAGCCAAGCGGAACCAGACCGTTATCCAGATCAAGGAAGTCAAATTTCGCCCGAAGACCGACGATCACGACTACGGCACAAAGCTCAAGCACATCCGCCGTTTCCTTGAAGGTGGAGACCGCTGCAAGGTAACCGTGTTTTTCCGGGGTCGCGAAATAGTCCACAAGGACCGCGGCCTCATGGTGCTGGAAAGGGTGCAGCAGGACACCGAGGATATCGCAAAGATTGAAAGCAGGCCGACGAGCGAAGGTCGCACCATGACCATGATGCTCGCTCCGGTGAAGCGATAGAACTCGGGGCTCGCCCGGTCCGGCTAACATACAGGAGGATCAAATGCCCAAGATCAAAACCAGACGTGCAGCCGCCAAGCGGTTCGTCAAGACTGGCAGCGGCAAGTTCAAGCGTCGCCGCAAGAACCTCAGGCACATTCTGACCAAGAAGAATGCCAAGAGGCGTCGTCGTCTCGGCCAGTCCACCACCGTGGACAAGGTCAATGAAAAGGCCGTGCGCCGTCAGCTGCCCAACGGCTAGTTAACACCATATCCGCCCTGTCGGGGGGAACGCGTTCCCGACCCGGAGGGTAGTAAGTGATGGAGGTATCCAAATGAGAGTCAAACGTGGAGTGACCGCCCGCAGGCGTCACAAGAAATATTTGAAGATGGCCAAGGGCTACCGCGGCGCAGGCTCCCGCCTGTACCGTACCGCTCGTGAGCGGGTCGAAAAAGCCCTTTGCAACGCCTACCGCGACCGCAAGCGCAAGAAGCGTGAGTTCCGCAAGCTGTGGATCATGCGTATCAACGCTGCCGCTCGTCTGCACGGCCTTTCCTACAGCCGTTTCATGAACGGTCTGTCCAAGGCAGGCATCGAGCTCAATCGCAAAGTCCTGGCCGACATGGCCGTTCGCGACAAAGAAGTGTTCGCGAAGATCGCCGAGGCCGCCAAAGCACAGGTTGGCTAACCGTGAGTGAAGATCTGAAGACCTTTGTAGAAGGTCTCGAAAGCCTGGCCCTTGAGTGCGAAGCTCGCAAGGGTCAGGCTTGTTCGTTGAAGGAACTGGAGGACCTCCGGGTGGAATTCCTCGGCCGCAAGGGCAAGCTCGCCGCCAACATGGCCACGCTCGCCAAGCTGCCGAACGAACTCAAGCCCGAAGCCGGACGCACGGCCAACGAGGTCAAGAACCGCATTACCGAGCTCATCGACGGCTGGCAGGCCGACCTCGTCGCCGCAGAAGCCGCCGAAAAGCTCTCCCGGTTCGATCCCTCCATGCCGGGCCGCAAGCCGTGGGCAGGATCGCTGCACCCCGTGACCCTCGTCATGGACGAAATCTGCGACATCCTCACCGGACTCGGCTTCGAGCACGCCAGCGGTCCCGAAGTGGAGAACGACTGGCACAACTTCGAAGCCCTGAACATTCCGCCCGAGCACCCCGCCCGTGACATGCAGGACACCCTGTACGTCTCGGAAAACATCGTGCTCCGCACGCACACCTCGCCCATGCAGGTGCGCAGCATGCTCGGACGCAAGCCTCCCGTGGCCGTCATCGCTCCGGGCAAGGTCTATCGCCGCGACTCCGACCTGACGCACACCCCCATGTTCCACCAGATCGAAGGTCTGCTGGTCGACAAGGGCGTGAGCATGGCCGACCTGCGCGGCACCCTGACCGCCTTCGTGCGCCAGCTCTTCGGAACCGGCACCGAAGTCCGCTTCCGTCCCAGCTTCTTCCCGTTCACCGAGCCCAGCGCCGAAGTGGACATCTCCTGCGTCATGTGCGCGGGCAAAGGGCAGAACAAGGACGGTAGCACCTGCCGCGTCTGCAAGGGCACCGGCTGGGTCGAGATCCTCGGCTGCGGCATGGTGGACCCCAACGTGTTCAAGTCCGTGGGCTACGATCCCGAAGAATTTACCGGGTTCGCCTTCGGTCTCGGCATCGAGCGCGTTGCCATGCTCAAGTACGGCATCGGCGACCTGCGCATGTTCTTCGAGAACGACGTTCGGTTCCTCGAGCAGTTCGCTTAAGCGACACGATATTCCACACGGCCCGGAACGCCCGCCCGGGCTTTCGGGCCGTGTTTTCATATTTGAGAAATTCCAAGGCTCTACGGTGTAGCTATGCTTGTCAGTTTCAATTGGTTGCGGGAATTTGTGCCCTTTGAGGGCGAAGCGCAGGAGTTGGGCGACCGCCTGACCATGCTCGGCCTCGAACTCGACTCCATCGAGGATCCGTTCGAGTCCATTCAGGAGATCGTGGTCGGCCACGTGGTGGAGTGCGTCAAGCACCCCGAGGCGGAAAAACTCTCCGTCTGCACGGTGGACCTCGGTTCCGAAACGGTTGAGATCGTCTGCGGCGCGCCCAACGTGGCCAAGGGCCAGAAAGTGCCCGTGGCACCGGTCGGCTCCAAGTTGCCCGACGGCATGAAGATCAAGAAGGCCAAGCTTCGCGGCGTCAAGTCCTTCGGCATGATCTGCTCCGAGCGCGAACTCGGCCTGTCAGAAGACCACGAAGGTATCTGGGTGTTGCCGGAAAACCTCACCGTGGGCAACAAGCTCGTGGACGAGCTGAACCTCGAACGCACCGTCCTCGACTTCGACATCACCCCCAACCGCGCGGACTGCCTCTCCATCCTCGGCTTTGCCCGCGAGACCGCGCTGGCCTTCGACCTGCCCCTGACGCTGCCCGAGCTGAATCTGACCGAATCCGGCGGCAACGCGGCCGATGAGGTCAAGATCATCATCGACGATCCCGAGCTCTGCCCGCTCTATCAGGCGCGCATCATCAACAACGTCACCGTGGGCAAATCCCCGGACTGGATGCGCTTCAAGCTCTTCTCCGTGGGACAGCGCCCGCTCGGCAACATCGTCGACGTCACCAACTACATTCTTTTCGAACTCGGCCAGCCCCTGCACGCCTTCGACCTCGAACGTATCGAAGACGCCACCATCCGCGTGGCTCCGGCACAGGACGGCATGAAGTTCACCACCCTCGACGAGGTCGAACGCACGCTCACCAGCCGCGACCTGCTCATCTGGGACGGCAAGAAGCCCGTCGCCCTCGCAGGCGTCATGGGCGGCATGAACTCCGAGATGCAGGATGACAGCACCAACGTGCTGCTCGAATCCGCCGTGTTCCGGCCCGGAACCATCCGCAAGACCGCCCGCCGTCTGGCCCTGCCCAGCGAAGCCTCCTACCGCTTCGAACGCGGCGTCGATCAGATCATGAACACCTTTGCCATGAACCGCGCCGCGCAGATCATGGCCGAAGTCTCCGGCGGAACCGTCATGAGCGGCGTGGCCAAAAACGAGCCCAAGCCCTGGCAGGACCGCACCCACGCTACCGCCACAACAAGTGCATGGAGCTGCTCGGCCTCGACCTCGAACCCGAATTCGCCAAAAAGGTCTTCACCCTTGAAGGCTGCACCGTGGACGACTCCGACCCCGCCAACTGGAAGGTCGGCACCCCGTCCCACCGTCTCGACCTCGAACGCGAAGTCGACCTCTACGAAGAAGTTGGCCGCGTCTACGGCCTCGACCGCATCGAAGCCAAGCTGCCGCGCGTGGCCAAGAGCCTCGACGGCACTGTCACCGCCGACACCGAATACGGCTTTGTCCGCGCCCTCAAATACTGGGGCATGGGCGTCGGCCTCAACGAAGCCATCAACTACAGCTTCGTGGGCAACGAAGACCTCGACCGCCTGAATCTCCCCGAAGAGGGCCGCGTCCCCATCGCCAACCCCCTCTCCGAAGACCAGAACGTCATGCGCACCGACCTCGCGCCCGGCCTGCTGAACACCCTCAAGCACAACCTCGCGCAGGGCAACACGCACATCCGCGTCTTTGAAGTCGCCCGCAAATTCATGGCCGACTCCGATTCCGACACCGAGACCCGCGAAAACCTGCGCCTCGGCATTCTGCTCTACGGCCCCCGTCACGCCGCCGAATGGCCGTGGCCACAAGGCGAAGCCGACTACCTCGATGTCAAAGGCCATGTCGAACATCTCGTCGAAGACCACCTCAAGCTCGACACCCCCGAGTTCAATCTCGTCAGCGAACACCCCTACCTGAGCCCCTGCGTCGATATCCTTCTCGGCGACCAAAGCCTCGGCTTCATGGGCAAAGTGCAGGACGATGTCGCCGACTTCTATCACGCCAAAAAAGACGTCTGGATCGCCGACCTCGACGCCGGACTGCTGCGCGAACTCGATACACAAAACAAAGTCACCTTCGACGAACTGCCGGTCTTCCCGCCCAGCCGCCGCGACATCACCGTGATCTGCCCCAAAGGCATCACCGCAGCCGCCGTGCGCGAAGCCATCAGCGACATCAAACTGCCGCTGCTCGAATCCGTCGAACTCGTGGCCGAATACATCCCCGAAGGAACAGACGAAAGGAACCTCTCCTTCCGCCTGACCTACCGTCACGCCAAAAAAACCCTCAAGGACAAGGAAGTCGACAAACAACACAAACGTGTCGTCGACGAACTTGTCCAGAAGCTGCCCGTCAGAATTTAAGGGTAGCTGGATAAGAATTGTGAAAAGGCCCGCCGAAAGGCGGGCCTTTTTGGTTGCCTCCGGCGGCTGAGGGGAAGGGAAGAGGGGAACCCCTTTTTAGCAAAAAGCGGTTCCCTCTCCCTTCCCCTCAG
>NZ_BBCB01000092.1 GCF_001311825.1 Salidesulfovibrio brasiliensis JCM 12178
CGCCTGAGAAATGTCACGCAGTGCATTTTTCAGGCGGCTCATTCCGTATGGCAACCCAAGGATTCCAAAGGGGATTATCCCCTTTGGCGGGGTGCAGGGGCAGCGCCCCTGCCCGCCGGAGGCACCCCCCGGCGTGTATTTCTAGAAGAACGCATCCATGATCTGGTCGATCTGGCGTTCGTACTGTTCCAGTGCGGTACCCATGAACGAGGGGTCGAGTCCCAGGAGTTCCCATGCGCCGTCCACGATACCGGGGATGACGTACATGCCGCCTTCCGCGACAGCCATGGCGTTGGCCATGTTGTCGGCCACGTGGATGATGGCCGGTTCCAGCGGGTTGGGGTAATTCATGGGGTCGTGATGGTTGTTGATCATTTCGCCGAGAGATTCCGGGAACTTCCATTCGCGCATCAGGATTCTGCTGACGTCGGTGTGGCAAAAGTCCATGGTTTCGCGTTCGGCTTCCACGAGCGGAATGCTGTTTTCGCGGGCAAAGAGCATGGCCTCGGTGCTGGCGTAGGGCAGGGTTTTGAACATGATGAGCCGCCCAACGTCGTGCAGTAGTCCGCCGATGAAGAACCGTTCGGACTGGAGGCCTTGCTGTTCGGACGCGAGGATGCGGGCGAAGATGCCGCAGCTGATGGAATGTCGCCAGAAGGTGCGCATATCCACGAGTTCGCGGGGGATGTCCTTGAAATAGCTGATGGTGGAGACGCCGAGGGCGAGTGTGGAGAGTTCGTTTCCGCCCACGAGCGCCACGGCGCGGCTGATGGAGTCGATGGTCGAGGGGAACCCGTAGAAGGGGCTGTTGACCAGTTTGAGCAGTTTGCTTGAAAGGCCCACGTCCGTGCTGACAACCTGCGCGATCTTGTCCGCGTTGCCGGATTCTGATTCCAGCACTTCGCGGATGCGGAAATAGATGTCGGGGAAGCTTTCGAGCTCCAGTTCGTGGGAGACGCACTGTTCCGGGCCGCCGAGGCCTTTGAGGAAGATGTCGTCCAGATGCTCTACCGAGACCGCGCGGCGGGTGTCGGTATCAGGCAGTTCCCAGCCGTTGCACACGGCCTGGCCGGTGCGCTCCAGCGTCAGGCGGTAAAGCTCCAGCACGGCGGGGTTGTCCGGGTTGGCGTAAAGGAAGAAGTCGCGCACATAGTCTTCGATGCGGGCGGTGTCCACCTGATCGGGGGTGCATTCGGCCCAGGCGTCGATCTCGCTGATGCCCATCTTGCGGATAAGCTCGATGTGGCGTTCCTCAAGCGTCACCCCCCGGGGCAGGAGCATTCTCCCGTCCGGGGTTATGAGGTCGGCGCCCAGGACCATGCCGGGCTTGATGTTGTCAATGGTACATATCGGCAAGTTGACCCCCGCTTGCTACTCTTTCCTGTAGGCTATGGCTCCCGGATGGAAGATCGGCTTGAACGCCTTGGAAACCTTGTGCAGGGACTCGGAGTGGCCCAGCATCAGGAATCCGCCGGAAACGAGGTTGTCGTAAAACGAGTTCACGACTTTCTTCTTCATGGCCTCGTCGAAGTAGATAATCACGTTACGGCAAAAAACTATATGCGACCGTGGAATTCGTTTCAAGGTGGCGGAGTCGTTCAAGTTCATGAGCTTGAAGTCCACCAGCTTGGTGACGGTGTCGTTTATTCGCCAAAGGTCGCCGTCCTGCTTGAAGTATTTCTTGCGCATGGCATCCGGCGTGGTCTTGAAGGCGTATTCGGGATACAGCCCCACGCGGGCCTTTTCGATCATGGCTTTGGAGATGTCGTTGGCAGAGATGCGGATGCGCCAGCGGGAAATATCGAGACCGAGCATTTCGTGCAGGATGATGGAGAGCGTGTAGGGCTCCTCGCCCGACGAACAGCCTGCGGACCAGATGCTCAGTTCCTTGCGCCCGGACTTCCGCTGTTCTTCCAGCACGTCGGCGAGGACGTGGTCGCGGAAGGCGTCGAGCTGCTTCATGTCCCGGAAGAAGCTCGTTTCGTTGGTGGTGACCATCTCGAACAGCCGGACCATCTCCTCGCGGCGGGAGGAGTCGAACTTGAGGAACTTGATGTAGTCGGCGAAACTGCTCAGGCTCAGTTCGGTCAGCCGTCTTCTGAAGCGGCTTTCGAACAGGTACTTGCGTTTCTCGTCAACGAAGATGCCGGTCTTGTCGTAGATGAAATCCCGCAGTTCCACGAATTCCGCATCGGAGATGCGGATGGAGTCCTTGCGGAGACTTATGCTGTTTGAGAACAGAGACATTAACTGCTCAACCTCTCGGGTTGTTTGCGTGGAACGGGGTTGATATACTCAAAGTAGCCTTTTGGGACGCGTGGTGTCAACGCGACGCCCCCGGGTTAGCTGTGTTCACGGTACTTGGCAAGCCTCGCATGCGTCCATACGGTTATTATGTGTTCTCATTACGTTCTCTTTTTGTTTCGGATGCAGTATGGAAGTGCCATTGAACGGAGGTGAATATGAGGCGGATGGACGCGGCGCGCGTGGTGGACGACCTCAACGCGCTTTTCGGCAGGCTCGGTCAGGACCCGGATGTCAATATCGGCGAAATCGTCGAGGCTGCCGGAAGGCTTCTGGGCGGCGCCTGCGCGCTCTATAACAGGCTGGACGCAAAAAGTCGTTCCCTGTGCGTGTGGAGCGGCTTCAATCTTCCGGCGGACCTGCCTGCAGAAGACGCGCCCAAGGGGCACATCTGCTATGAGGCCACCATCAAGGGCGGCGACCGGCCGGTGGTCATTTCCGATATTTCCAAGACCCTCTATGCCGAATCCGACCCGTATGTGGCCCGATACGGGCTTGAGTCCTACCTCGGATATCCGGTCAAGAGCGGCAACGAGCGGCTTGGTTCGCTTTGCGTGGTGGATGTGAAGCGGCGCGACTGGGGCGAGGACGAGGTGGATCTCATCTCCAGCCTTGCCAAGGCCGTTTCGCTGGAAGAAGAACGCAGGAGCGCTCTGGAACAGCTCAAGGCTGACCGCGCGCTGCTCGGGCAGGCCCAGAAGCTCGCACAGGTGGGCGGATGGGATTTCGACCCTGAGACCGGCAAGCTCGGCTGGACCGACGAGACCTTTCGGATTCACGACCTGCCTCCGGGCTACCCCCCCTCGCTCGACGAGGCGGAGCGGTTCGTGGTGGCCGAGGACCGTCCCCGCTTTCAGGCGGCGTTCAGCCGCGCCGTTGCCGACGGCGTTCCCTATGACATGGAGCTCAGGATGCGCACCCATCGCGGAGAGCTGCGCTGGGTAAGAAGCATCGGTGAACCTGTGTTCGAAGACGGCATGGTGCGGCGTCTGGTGGGTTCCATTCAGGACATCACCGTGCACAAGTCCATGCTGGACTCGCTCAAGCAGGCCAAGGAGGATGCCGAGGCTGCGGACAGGGCCAAGTCGGTTTTTCTGGCAAACATGAGCCACGAGGTGCGCACTCCGCTCAACGGCATCATCGGCCAGCTGCAGCTTCTCGGGCTGTCGGACCTTGCCGAAGAGGATCAGGGCCGCGTGGAGTCGGCGCTGCAGGCCGGAAGAAGCCTGCTGGGCATGCTCACGGACCTGCTGGACCTTTCGCTCATCGAGTCCGGAAAAGTCATGCTGGCCGAAGAGTCCATCGACATCAACGCGTTACTCGGCAACATCGCCGACGCCTTTCGCATGCAGCTGGACATGAAGGGCATCGACCTGCGTTTCAGCATTGATTCGCGTCTGCCCTCCGGTCTCTGGGGTGATGCGGTTCGGCTGCGGCAGATTCTCTTCAACCTCGTGGGCAACGCCATCAAGTTCACGGAGCACGGAGGGGTCACCGTCGACGTCTCCCCGGTCAGCCGTGCCGACGGCAGCGTTCGCGTGCTGTTCACTGTTTCCGACACGGGCATCGGCATCCCCGACCATGAAGTGAACGAGGTGTTTGCGCCGTTCAAGCAGTCTGAATCCCATTCCGGCCGCTCCGAAGGGGCCGGGCTGGGGCTCGGCATCGTCAGGCGGCTCGCCCAGATCATGCAGGGGGCCATCTCCGTGGAGTCGGAGGAAGGTGTCGGCACCTCGATTCACCTCTCCCTGCCGCTCAGGCTGCGGCATGAAGAGACGAAAGACGCGCCCGCGGGCGCACCGGACCTGCAGGGCCTGCGGCTGCTCATCGTGGAGGACACGCAGGACAACCTCGTGCCCCTGCAGACCTTCCTGACAATCAAGGGCGCGGAGGTGGACACGGCCAGAATGGCGGCCGAGGGTATCGAGATGTGCGGCAGACGCGACTATGATCTCGTTCTCATGGACATCAAGCTGCCGGACATGAGCGGCTGGACGCCGTCCGGACCCTGCGCCGTTCGGGATACACCAGCCCCATCGTGGCGGTGACGGCCTTCGCCTTCGAGCACGATCGCAAACGGTGCATGGAAGCCGGCGTGGACGCCTACATGACCAAGCCGGTGGATTTCACCGAACTGGTCAGCCTTATCGGCGAGGTGAGCCGGAGCTGACGAATGCGGTTCCATTGACGCATCAACACTGGTATCCTGCCCTGAACGGGAGAATTGCATGCGCTGGAACGCAGAACGTTACGAAACATGGTTCGACTCGACCGAAGGCCACGTTGCCCTGAATCGCGAGGCGCTGTTGCTGGAGACGATGCTCAAGGCCTGGCCGAGGCGCGGTAAGCGCGTGCTCGACATCGGCTGCGGGACCGGTATTTTTCTGGAGAAGCTCTGGGGAATGGGCTTCGACGTAACCGGGCTGGACAAGAGCCCGTCCATGTTGGAGGGCGCGCGAAAGCGGCTGCGGGGCAGGGCGACCCTGCACGTGGGGGACGGCACCCACACACCCTACGACGACAACGCGTTCGACTACGCCGTGATCTGGAGCGTTCTGGAATTCTGCGCCCGACCCGAGGCGCTGCTGGAAGAGGCCACGCGCGTTGCGGAAAAAGGCATCCTGATAGGTTTCCTCAACCGTTTCTCCCTGTACTACTTCCTCAATGTCCGGCGCAGCACCGGGACCATGAGCAACGCCAGCCTGCTGAACCCGCTTCAGGTTTCGGGTATGGCCCGCCGCGCAACGCAGCGCGCGCCGTCCCTTTCCCGCTCGGTGCTCCCCGGGCCGCTCTCCACATGGAAGGAGGGCCGTTTTTGGGGGCGCATAAACGACCGGGTCTACCCGTCGTGGGTCGGCGCTTTTTCCGCCATGCGCATAGACTTCGGCAAGCAGAAGCCACTTACGCCGCTTCTGTTGTGGAAGTCCGACGCCAAGGCCATGAAGGAGCCGCGCTGCGAGACCGGGGCGGCCTGTCGCAAGCAGGCTGGCGAAACACTGCAGATCAAGACCCGAAAGAACTGAGCGACACCCTGGAAAGGCCTCATGAAAAGAAGCGTTGTGTACCTGAAAATGTGCATGCTGCTCCTCGCAGTCGGCAGCGCCAAGGTTCAGGCGTTGGCGGACGCGTCGGGACGCTCTCCGGCGGAAATCCGGGCCATGCGCGAACCCGGCATGGGCTGGGGCGCATTGCCAGAGAGGTCGGCGTGTCACATTCGGTGCAGAGAAAGGGCAAAGACAAAAAATGACGATTTCGCGCCCGTGTCGACATCAAGTCGATGCGGGCGTGTTGCATAACAGGGGTTCCAAAGCGCCTCCAAACCGGATAGAGGCATTTGCGGAGGGCACATGATCACACCCGCAATGGAAGAACGATTCCGCAAGATTACTTTCGGTGTTCCCTGGAACATCGCGCTCATCACCGTCGGCTCCTGGCTTGTGGCCTTCGCGGTCAAGGCTATCGCCATCCCGCACGGGCTGCTCACCGGAGGCATGTCCGGTCTGGCCCTGCTGTTTTATTACGCCTTTGACGGACTGACCACCGGACAGTGGTATTTCCTGCTCAACGTGCCGGTGTTCGTGCTCGGCTGGGTCTTTGTCGGACGCCGATTCTTTTTCTACAGTCTTTACGGCATGGCCGTGTCCGCGGTCTTCATCGATTTCATCGACTACACCATGCCCATCGACGATGTCTGGCTGGCGGTGCTGGTCTGCGGCGGCATCCTCGGCGCGGGCGTTGGCATCTCCCTGCGCTCCCTCGGCTCCACCGGCGGGTCGGATATTCTGGCGGTCATCGGCAAGCAGCGCTTCAACCTCTCCATGGGTGCCTTCGAGTTCTGGTTCAACTTCCTGCAATTCCTTGCCGGATTCCTGTTCATGAACACCAACGTGGTGCTCTACTCCATCGCCATGGCCTTCGTCATCGCGGTGGCCATCGAGTACGTGATGAACATGTTCGGGGAACGCAAGATGGTCATGATCATTTCGGACAAGCCGCAGGAGATCATGCAGGGCATCTTCGACAGGCTCGACCGTGGAGCCACC
The DNA here is from genome assembly GCF_001311825.1 of Salidesulfovibrio brasiliensis JCM 12178. Classification (GTDB taxonomy): domain Bacteria; phylum Desulfobacterota; class Desulfovibrionia; order Desulfovibrionales; family Desulfovibrionaceae; genus Pseudodesulfovibrio; species Pseudodesulfovibrio brasiliensis. Next base: position 6,348 of record NZ_BBCB01000092.1, read on the forward strand.
ATTCTTGACGGACGCGGCGGCTGGACCGGGGAGAAAAAGGAGATCGTCATGACCATGGTCACCAACGTGCAGGTCAAGCAACTGGAAGAGGTGGTCTACTCCGTGGACCCGGAAGCGTTCACCATAACCGGATCGGGATTCCACGTGGTGGGCAGCGGATTCTCGTCCAGAAAGCTCTACTAGCCATGCACAAGGTCATCGGGCTTCTTACGGATTTCGGCCTGTCCGACCCCTATGTGGGCCAGGTCAAGGCCGTGCTGGCGGCCCGCTGCCCGGACTGTCACGTGGTGGACCTCACCCATGGGGTGGAACCCTTCAACATCGCGCAGGGTGCCTTCTTTCTCGCGTCATCGGCCGGATACTTCCCCGGCGGTTCGGTGCTCCTCGGTGTTGTGGACCCCGGCGTCGGGTCCAAACGCAGGATGCTCGTCGCCCGGCAGGACGGCCTGACCTTCGTTGCTCCCGACAACGGCTTGGCCTGTCTTGCGCTGGATGCTGAGAAGACCGAGTTCTATCATGTACGCGAAGCAGGCGACCGCGCCTCATCCACCTTTCATGGTCGGGACATTTTCGCCCCCATCGCGGCCCGGCTCGCTTCCGGGGAGTCGCCGGAGTCTTTCTGCGACCGCGTTGAGCCCTCTGAAACCGTGCGCCCGCTCTGGAGCGAACCCTTGGTACGCAAGGGCCAGTGCTCGGCCCGCGTGCTGCATGTGGACCGCTTCGGCAACTGCGTGCTCAACCTGCGCGCCGGGGCGCTCGGCCCGCTCGACAACCTCAGAATACGCACCCCGCTCGGCCGAGAACTCCCGGCCGTGGATACCTATTCCGACCTGCCGCAAGGCGCGTCCGGTCTGCTTGAGGGGTCACAGGGTTTCTTCGAGATCGCGGTGAACCTCGGCTCGGCCGCGCGTGAGTTCGGGTTGTCCATGGGCGATGCTGTCTCGCTGGAGTGGGAAGCATGACCGTTATCCGCGACTTTCTGACAACGCTGGGCTTCCTGACCCGGCTTGCGCCGCCGCGTGTGGCCTCGGACGAGGAGATGCGCCGGACCATGCCGTGGACACCCGCCGTTGGGCTGGCACTGGGCATTGTGATCGCTCTGCCCTTTGCCCTTGGGCTGCTGGACGGCAGGCCGTGGGTGCAGGCATGGCTCGTGGTACTGGCCTCTCTGTGGCTGACGCGCGGTCTGCACTATGACGGCATCGCCGATGTCTGCGACGCCTTTACCGCGCACTTCGACCCGGAGCGGTTCTGGACGGTCATCAAGGACAGCCGCTGCGGCGCGTTCGGCGTGCTCGCGCTGGTGCTGGTCGTTGCAGGCCAGATCGTGCTTTTTGCGGACGTTCTTACGCACCACGCCGCGTGGGTGCTTGTCTGGCCCTTTGTGGCCGGACGCCTGAACTGCGTGCTCTTCGGGATTCTCGGAAAGGACTATGCCCGGCCCGGACTGGGCTCGCTCTTCTATGCCGGGGCGACCACCAATGCTGTTGCAGTCAACGTGCTTGCCGCATTCGCCGTCGGGGCCATGCTGCTTCCAATCAAGGGTATTCTGCTCACCTATGCACTGCTTGCCGTCACGCTCATCCCGCTGCACAAACTGGCAAAAGACGTATCCGGCGCCAACGGGGATTTCCTCGGCGCGAGCATCGTTCTCGGGGAACTGTCCGCCTTGTTGGGGATTGTTGTGGTCGGCTAGTCAGTCCGTGACGCAGACCCTGTTTCTGCCGGTCTGCTTGGCGTCATAGAGCGCCTCGTCCGCGCACTTGACCACGGTTTCCACGTCGGCCTCCGCCAAAGCCGTGCATCCGCCCATGCTCACGGTAACGCCGACCTTTTCATCACCGACCTCCAGCCAGCTCTGCTCCGCCAGCATCCTGATGCGTTCCCCCACGGTACACAGCCCGTCACGGCCGCTGCCGCCGAGAACGAGCATGAACTCCTCGCCGCCCCAGCGAAACACCGCATCCCGCTCCCGCAACCCTTCCTTGAGCGTCGAGGCGATCATTCGCAGCACGTCATCGCCCACGTCGTGGCCGTATGTGTCGTTGATCGCTTTGAAGTGGTCTATGTCCACGAACAGCACACCGTAAGGGATGCCGTCCACGGCGAGCTTGCGATGCGCGGAACGAAGCGCCTCCTCCGCGGCCCGGCGATTGCCCACGCCCGTCAGCTCGTCCATGAGCGCCAGAAGCCGGAGCTGCTCAAGCTCATGCTCGTGCGTCAGTCGCTTGCTGTTGTCGGTGAAAATCTCGACCGCGCCTTCGATCTGCCCAAACCTGTCCCTGAGCGGCGACACCCTGACCAGCACTGGCAGCCGGAAACCGTCTTTGTGGTGCAGGAACACTGCGGCCTCGCGCTGTTTTCCGTCAACAAGCGTCGCCTTGAGCGGACAGCCTTGCAGACACAACTGCTGTCCGTTGGCTGTCACATGGCGCAGCAGGTTGTCCGAACACCGTTTGCCGACAGCCTCTTCCGATGAGTACCCCGTAATCTGTTCGGCCGCGCGGTTCCAATAGACGATGGCCCCGGTGCGGTCCACCATGTAGACCCCGTCATAGAGCTGGTCGAGCATTTCGCGATATATGTCTGACTGCATCCTCTTTCCCTATGCCGCATGCGGGTTTGTGCCAATGATAATCAACGCCCTTGCGAAACATCCGACCTTACGGTAGGACTTCTCTCGATCCGATAGGGGTGTCCCGGCCGTGCCGGGACTGAGATCATACCCTTGGAACCTGATTCAGTTTGCACTGGCGTAGGGAAATCGGAAAGACCGGCTGCGGGCCGACCGGCTTGCGGCATCTTCTCCACACCATCCTGACGTTCGTGCCTCCTTGCATCTGCAATGAGGACGTCGCCTGTTCGGATCAGCGACGTCCCGCAACTATCCGCAATCGGAGGAAACGCATGTCCCTCAACGAAAAAGTCATCAGCGACGCAATCATCACCGAGTTCTACAACAAGTTCCGCGACAGCCTCGAGCTGGACGTGGCCATCGTGGGCGGCGGTCCGTCCGGCATGACCGCTGGTCTCAATCTCGCCAAGAAAGGCCACAAGGTCGCCATGTTCGAGCGCAAGCTCTCGCTCGGCGGCGGCATGTGGGGCGGCGGCATGACCTGGAACATCATCGTGGTGCAGGACGAATCCAAGCACGTGCTGGAAGACATCGGCATCCCCATGAAACACTGGGATGAGGAATACTGGACCTGCGACGCCGTGACCGCCACCACCACCCTTGCCTCCGCCGCAACCCTCGCCGGAATGCGCGTCTTCAACTGCATGAGCGTCGAGGACGTCTGCATCCGCGAAGAAAACGGCGAGAAACGCGTCACCGGGCTGGTCATCAACTCTTCCCCGGTTGAAATGGCAGGCCTGCACGTCGACCCGCTCGTCATCCACTGCAAGCACGTCATCGAGGCCACCGGCCACGACACCGAAGTGCTCAAGACCCTGTGCCGCAAGAACGACATCACCCTGAACACCCCCTCCGGCGCCATCGAAGGCGAACAGTCCATGTGGGCCGACGTTGCCGAAGCAAACACCGTGCGCCACACCCGCGAAGTCTTCCCCGGCGTATGGGTCGCAGGCATGGCCGCCAACGCGACCTTCGGTTCCTACCGCATGGGACCGGTCTTCGGCGGAATGCTCCTCTCCGGCGAAAAAGTGGCCGAAGAAATCCACAAAAAGCTCACCGAAGAAGGCTAGGGAGAGGGTGGCATGAAGCCTCGCTTCAATCTCTCCTGCTATCTGGTTACGGACCGCTCCCTCTGCAGGGGGCGGTCCCTGACCGACGTCGTGGCCGAAGCAGTGGCCGGAGGCGTGACCATGGTCCAGCTTCGCGAAAAGAACACCCCCACCCGCGACTTCCTCGCTCAGGCCCGCAAGCTCAAGCAAATCCTCGCGCCGCAAGGAATCCCGCTCATCATCAACGACCGCATAGACATCGCGCTCTCCATCAGCGCAGACGGCGTGCACATCGGCCAGTCCGACATGCCGTATAACGAAGCACGCCGACTGCTCGGCCCCGAAGCCATCATCGGCCTCAGCATCGATACCGATGAACAGGTGATCGAAGCCCAATCTCTGGACGTGGACTACCTCGGACTGGGACCGGTCTTCCCCACAAAAACCAAAAAAGACCATTCACCAGCCCTTGGTCTCGAAGGCTTTACCCGCAGGCGAAGCATGACCCGCCACCCGAGCGTGGCAATAGGATCCGTCACCGCCAAGTCAGCCCCAACACTGCGATCACTCGGCGCAGACGGAATCGCCGTGGTCTCGGCAATCTGCGCAGCTGATGACCCCCAAAAGGCTGCAGCCGAGCTGCGAGACGCTTTTGATGCCTCCGGCGGCCCTCCGGGGGCCTAAGAACCTTTTTGGCAAAAAGGTTCTGCTCTGCTGTCCTCATTCGTAAGGCTCGATGACTCGCCAACGACTAAGGCTAGGAATCTCCAAAAACTCTTGGTTGGGCGTTGCCCGCGCTGTTGGTTAACTGTCCGGGCTAGGCATTGGTCGGATTCAACGTAGGCTAGGTTATTAACCACTCATAAATTAACAGCCTTTCAAGTCCACCCCCCCCATACGGAATGAGCCGCCTGAAAAATGTCACGCAGTGACATTTTTCAG
>NZ_BBCB01000093.1 GCF_001311825.1 Salidesulfovibrio brasiliensis JCM 12178
CCCGCGCAAGGACCTCAGCGCGCTCTCCGGCGGCTCCTTCGACGCCACCGTGCTGCCGCTGGTGGACCTTTTGAAAAAACATGCAAATCCTCAGGGCGGCATTGATCTGCCCGATTACGAATTGGCCGAGTCCCTCGAACTGGTCGACTCCACCGCCGTGCACCTTTCCGACAATGAGATCCGGCTCGGAAAACAGGGCATGCGCGTGACCTTCGACGGCATCGGCAAAGGCTACATCGTGGACCGTGCCTCCGACGTCCTGGCCGCTCACGGTGTGGCGAATCACCTCGTCAATGCGGGCGGGGACATTCGGGCAAGGGGTGAACGCGCCCCGGGCCATCCCTGGATGGTCGCCATCGAAGACCCCGCCCGCAAGGGACGCTACCCCGCGGTCATCAAGCTGCGTGATGCGGCCGTTGCCACCTCCGGCGGTTACGAGGTGTTCTACGACGCCCGTCAGGCCCATCATCATGTGGTGGACCCGCAGACCGCCCAGTCGCCGACACAGAGCGTCAGCGTGTCCGTGACCGCTCCCACGGTCATGGAAGCGGATGCGCTGGCTACCGCGGCTTTTGTCATGGCCCCCAAGGCGGGTGTCCGCCTTGTGGACGAACTGCCGGGCAGAGAATGTCTTGTTGTCGGAAAATCCGGCGCGCGCGTTACCTCGCGCCACTGGAGCAACGCTGTTAAGGCCTGAGCCCTCAAGCCATAACATACCCCCAAGAGGGACCTGAACACCCCCTCGCCTCCAGTCCCCCTGAAAAGGGACGAACACCTCCCTTGTAAACGCCCCCGGACTCCCCATCCGGGGGCGTTTCACATGCAGCCAAAAAAAAAAGGCCCGGACGCTTGAGCGTCCGGGCCTTTGGTATACATGATTCGGGAAGTTAGGCCTTACGGCAGAACGGCTGCCCGTCCTTGCCGGGGAAGCGGTTCAGGCCGCGCAGGATGAACTTCACTTCCTGTTCGGGAACGGTGAAGGTGGTCTGGTGGTTCTGGACCTTGACGTTTTGGACCTTGAAGGGTCGGGTCTTGGTCTTGTTCACCAGGAAGTTCACGAACTTTTTGGGGTTCATGCCCTGATTCTTGCCCATGTTGGCGATCATTTTCACCCGGCCGCCACGCTGGTCGTTGCGCTGGGCTTCGTGGATTTCGCGGTAGGCGTCGTGCTCCAATTCGTCGCCGAAGGCGTAACGGAGCAGGGCGGCCATGGCTTCCTCAGGGTCGCGCTCCTGCAGAAACTCGCGCGCCAGCGGCAGGTAGGTCTCAAAATCTTCGGTGGCGAAGATTTCGTCGAGCTGGCTGTTGATGCGCTTTTTCTTGGAGTAGATCACGTCCTGCACCTTGGGCAGCGGCTCCTTGGAGATGTCAACGCCGGAGTCGCGGCAGATGAACATGAGCTTGCGGAACTCGCGCGGGGTGATGAGCGTGATGGCGGTGCCTTCCTTGCCTGCGCGGCCAGTGCGGCCCACGCGGTGCACGAAGGTCTTGGGGTCCTGGGGCAGGGCGAAGTTGACGACATGCGAGAGGTCGGGGACATCGATACCGCGCGCCGCCACGTCGGTGGCCACCAGAATGTCGATGGTGCCGTTGCGGAACTTGCCGAGGATGTGTTCGCGCCGGGACTGGTTCAGGTCGCCGTGGATGGGCTCGGCGGGGTAGCCGCGTTCGGCCAGCCTGCGGGCCACCTCGTCGGTGTCCGAGCGGGTGCGGCAGAACACGAGGCCCCGGAACTCCGGTTCCACGTCGATGACGCGGCAGAGCGCTTCGAAGCGGTCCGACTCGGACACTTCGTGAAAGACCTGCTTGGTGAGCGGGGCTTCGCTCTTCTTGGGCTGCACGGCCACGGTCTTGTACTCGCCCATGAATTCGGAGGCGATGCGCATGACCTGCGAGGGCATGGTGGCGGAGAAGAGCAGGGTCTGGCGGTCCGGGTTGCTCTGGGAGAGAATTTCCCGGATGTCGTCGATGAAGCCCATGTCGCACATCTCGTCCGCCTCGTCGAGAACGGCCATGGTGATGTGCGAAAGGTTGAGTGATCCGCGGTTCAGGTGGTCGAGGATGCGGCCGGGGGTTCCCACCACGACGTCGACGCCCTGCTGGAGGCTCTTGAGCTGGAGACCGATGTACTGCCCGCCGTAGACCGGCAGCACACGAATTTTCTTGCTGCCCTTGAGGGAGTTGATCTCCTCGGCGACCTGAATGGCGAGTTCACGCGTAGGCGCAAGCACCAGCATCTGCACGCCGCGCATCTTTTCGTCGGCGCGTTCGATGATGGGCAGGCCGAAGGCCGCGGTCTTGCCGGTGCCGGTGGAGGCCTGCGCGACAATGTCCGCTTCCTCGCCCAGCAGCATGGGGATGGTTCGTTCCTGAATGGGGGTGGGCTCTTCAAAGCCCTTCTTTGCGAGTGCCTCGCAGACGTTGTCCGAGAGACCGAGTTTCTTGAAAGGGTTCATTGTATCCTGTGGTTAAAAAGTCTGTAAGCCCTTCCAAAATGAAACACTCGCGAAATTACCAGTCGTCCTGAAACGGACGGCTGTCTCGTTGCCGGTCTGAATCGTATGGCGGGTGTGCGGGAGGACTTCTCGATGCGGCAGGTTTGTGCTTGGCCTAAGTCATGCGGCGCGCAAGGTCAAGGATTAATGTCAGCGCTATATTTTTCGCAGCGTGATGACGGCGATTTCCGGCGGCGCTCCGAGCCTGAGGGGCGGGCCCCAGTAGCCTGCGCCGTTGGAAACGAAAATCTGGGTGTGGCCGTGATCGTGCAGGCCGTAGACGTAGGGGTTGAAGCAGGCCACGGCAAGCGTCCACGGGAAGAATTGGCCTCCGTGGGTGTGCCCGGAAAGCTGGATGTCCACCCCGGCCCTGTCGGCATCAAAGATGATATCCGGCCTGTGGGCCAGCAGGATGGAGACGTCGTGCTCAGCGGCGCGGTCCATGACCTCCTTTGTGCGGGGAGTGTGGTCCTCGCGGAAGCGGCCGCCCTGCGTGTCGGGCACGCCCGCTATCAGCAGTTTTGCGCCGTTCACGTCGATGACCACGCTCTCGTTCACCAGCGGGACCATGCCGAGGAAGCGGGCTTCGCGGATCCATTCGTCCACGCCGGAATAGTATTCATGGTTGCCGGTGGTGAAGAACTTGTACGGGGCGTTCATTTCCGCAAACGGGGCCACGTCGGGCTTCAGCCACCATGCGCGGCCGTCCACGAGGTCCCCTGTGTGGACGATCATGTCGGCGTGCTGTTCGTTGATGAGGTTCACCAGCCGCTGCACCCAAGGCTTTTTGAGGGTGGGGCCGACGTGCGTGTCGGTGACTTGCAGAATGCGGTACCCGTCGAGCTGTTCAGGGAGGTGGGGTATCTCGATTTCCACTTCCGTGACCCTCGGCAGCGAGCGGGCGGTGTGGACGGAGTAAGCGGTCAGGGGAACGGCGATGAGCAGGATGGCCACGTTGCTCAGGTTCAGCCTGAGCCTGCGGTGGGAGGCCTTCTGTTCCTTGAAGAATATGGCCCGTTTTCGTCTGGATGCGAAAACGTCGCCTATGCGGGCCGCAATGCTCAGGACGTCCCGGGCCAGCATCATGATCATCACGAACGAAATGAAGCCGAGGAAGGTATATCCGGCAAGGTCGAGGGAGTCCATCAGATGATGGTCGTGCCCGTTCTTGCGCAGGATCCAGACAAAGCGCTGGCCGATGACGAGAAAGGCGACAATGAAAAATAACAGGCGCTTGAGCCACGCGGGCAGGGGCAGCGGGCGGATGACGCGCAAGCCGAGATAGGCGGTGATGACCACCGCTATGGTAACGACTGTGACCAGCCAGCCCATGGAATTGCTCCCTTGTTTGGCTGGAACCATAACGCATAAAATGAATTATGCCAACAGGCTCCTAATGTCCCTACGCTTTTTCGTCTAGACAGCCGGGTTCTTCCGGCTGAGGAGGCGCATGGCAAGCAGTCCGGCGACGGTCCAGCAGGCGATGCCGGTGAGGCCGGTGTCGCCCCCCAGAAGCGGGTTCATATCCGGGAATATGTGCTGCCAGACGCCGTAGGCCTGCGCGTTGATGGCGGCGTGGATGAACGCGGCCAGCAGGGTGCTTTGCCACGCCAGCGCGAATTCGTTGATGAAGATGCCGATGGCGATGGTGCCGAGGCACATCATCAGCACACCTGCAAGGGGGTGGCCGGGGTAGTTGAAGCCAACGAGCACCAGCGGCATGTGCCACAGGCCCCAGATAATGCCGAGCAGCAGGTAGGCCCGGAGTTTGCCCAAGGGCATCAGGGCGGGGAGCAGAAAGCCGCGCCAGCCGAGCTCTTCGCCGAGCGCGGCAAGGAAGTTGAAGATCGGGCCGACAATAGCGCTGGCCGGGAGCATGATGAGCAGCGCGTGGTGGGAAGGCATGGACGCCCCCGGTGCCATTTTCATGTCGTGGAGCAGTCTGGTCATGGCCCAGTCCGGCGAACCGAGGCCAATGAGCCAACTCAGCCCGTAAGCTGCGGCGAAGACGGCCGGAACGATGGGAATGACGGCCAGATATGGCTTGAAACCGCCGAAGCGCAAACCGAGGGCGGAGACCGGCCTGCCCGCAAGGGCGTTGACAGCCAGCGCGCATATGCCGGGTATCCACATGACGCCCACCAGCAGGAGCATGACGCCGGGTTCGAGCAGTCTCTCGGCGCGGAAGCCGTTTGCGATCATGGCCGCTTCCGCAGCCCATGTCAGCCCGATCGTCAGGAAGACGAAGAGGGCGACGTGGCCGTTACTCGGTTGTGCAGGAGCCGTCTGTTGCATCCGAGGGCACATAGCAGCATTCCGCGCCTTGTACAATGCGGCACCATGGGGAGGCGAGGAGCGTGCCCACCACCGGGGCGGTCATGTAGATCCAGAGGTGCTCGAGGGTTCCGCTGGCAAGCGCCGGGCCGAGAGAGCGCGCCGGGTTCATGGACGCTCCGCTGACCGGGCCGCCGAACAGTGCGTCGAGTGCGACGGTGCCGCCCACGGCAACGCCCGCCATGATGCCCTTTTCCTTGTGTCCGGTGGAGACGTTCAGAATAACGAACATGAGAATGAAGCTGAGGACGACCTCCATGAAGAACGCCTGAAGCACGCCGTTCACCGGCAGGGTGGAGCCGAGGGTGCCGGTGCTGTTGCCCGCATAGATGACGGCCAGCAGCGCTGCGGCCGCGATGCCGCCGAGGAACTGCCCCGCGAAGTATCTGGGCACGGCGCTCCACGGGAGCCGTCGTGCGGCGCAAAAGCCCACGGTGACTGCCGGGTTGAGGTGCGCGCCGGAGATGTTGCCTACGGAGTAGATCATGGCCATGACAACCAGCCCGAAGGTCATGGCTATGCCGACGTGGGTGACGCCGCCGAACAGGCTGTCCGCGACAATGGCTCCGCAGCCTGCGAAAACCAGACAGAAGGTGCCGATGAATTCGGCGATGATGATGTTCATGCTGTTTCTCCCGGAATGAGTCAGTTCCGGGGGCATGATTCAAGACGCCTGAAGTATTCCCTGCGGCAGCGGTTTTCCGTTTCGAGCATGAGCCGGAACGGGGTGTTGAAGTCCGTTTCGCCTGCCGCGAACAGGCCGTGGCCATGGACGATGGCCGCCGGGGAACGCTCCATGGCCGGGGGCAAAGTGTTGCACAGGCCTGTGGGCCCGGTGCCGACCTCGCCCGGAACCACCGGAACGCCCGCAACGTAGCGCTCTTTGGGGCAACGAATGTGACATTCCCGTGAAGAATCGCAGTCGGTCTCGTCGCAGACCATGGACATGATGACGCTGAAACGCGGGTGGCCGTGCAGGATGCAGCGGGTACCGGAACGGGCGTACACACCCTCGTGGGCGCTCAGTTCGCTGGATGCGGTCAGGCCCGCGCACGAGCTGCCGTCGCGCGGGCACGGGTCGATGCAGCCTTCCAGCTCGTCGAGCGAACTTCCGGTCTGGCTGATGTAGACCGTATCGCCGAGCAGGCAGGAAATATTGCCGAAGAAGGAGTCCACCAGCCCGTAGTCGACCACGGCCCGTCCGGCCTCGGCCATGGCCGCGAGCAGGGTCTCCTCGTCGTTGAACGGGCCTTCGGCCAAGGCCGGGGCCTCGGTATGGGGCGAAGCAAGATGGTCCGAGACGGTTTTGAACGCCTTTTGGAATTCAGGGTCAGGGCCTTCGCCCGCGCAGGCTGAAAGGTATTCGGAGAAAAAGAGCACGAAGCAGGCGAAGCAGACCGAGGAGTAGAAGACAAACCCCTGTTCCGGGCTGACCGTGCCATGGCTGATGACGCCCTTGCCGGGGATTATGGCCGCCTTGCGCTTGCGGATGGCTCCGGCCACGGCGTCGGTGTCGAAATCAACGGCCAGCGGAATGTCGTGCAGGAAGGTGCGTGTCTCGCAGTCTCGGGGGCAGATGCCCTCCGGATAGCGTGCGGCAAGAAAGTCTATTATGGATGCGTAAGGCTCTGCAGGCGCGCAAATACCAGCGAGTTGATGCTCATGCGCTCGAAAACGCCCCGGAGCACTTCGACTTCGGGGGCCTTGCGGTTCCACTCAAGCTCTGCGTCCAGCCCGCCAAGCAGCGGGGAGCCGGGAGCGGCGAGGCCCTGTCCGACGAGTTTTTTCGCGTATTTGTCCAGAAGGCGTTTCATTGTTTTTTTGTCTTCTTAACTGTCCGAATTAGTTTGTTTCCGGTTGGAAAACAAGTTCGAGGCGCGCTGCTGTTTCCGCTGTGGGCAGGCCGTTTTCATCCAGCCCGCGCACGCGGTAGTAGGCCGCCCGGGCCGCGAGGAATTCGTCGCGGTCCAGCGGCCGGATTTCCACGCCGCCGCCCGAGGTGCCTTCCTCGGTGAAGAACCGCTCTGGCAGGTCATCGTCCTCGGCGGTGAAGCCGTTCTGGGCGTTCATGATGCGCTCGTTGTAGTAGATGCGCTCCCCGGCGGACTGCAGGTCGTGCCCGGTGGACGCTACGCCCGTCACGGCGGTGTAGGCCTTGGCGTATTCCTCCAGCCCGGCGGCAAAGAAAATGAATTTGCAGGCGGTGAGCGAATCCACGGCAGCGTTCACGTCTTCGGCGATCTTCACGATACGCGCCTTGCCGGAAAAGGAGAAGCGGTCCGTAGCTACAGGCTTGCGAAGAATCTCGTGGCTCACCGGATAGGCGCGCAGATGGCAGGCCCCGCGCGTGCTGACAGCGTAGGCCAGCGCCATGCCGTAGGCTCCGCGCGGGTCGTAGGCAGCCATCTCCAGTCCCTTGACGGACATGGAGGCCTCCGGGTGCCCGGCGCAGTCGGCCACGGCAAACGAGCCGTCCCCGAGGGAGCCGCCGGAAGCCATCTCACTGATGGCGTCGAGCAGGGAGTCGCGGTCGAAGTCCCTGCCGCTGATCTCCCGCAGGCAGGCCAGCGTCGACCCGGCCGAGATGGTGTCCAGCCCGAGTCTGTTCAGCAGGTCGTTGGCCTCCAGCACCACGTCCATGTCCGTGTTGCCGATGAGCGCGGTGAAGTGGGACATGGTCTCGAACTCGGGCATGGAGCGGCCGTCCTGCGCGATCTTCTTGCACAGGATGTGGCAGCCCTTGCAGCCGTGCTTTTTCGGGGAGTACCGCTTCTTGTAGGCTGGAGCATTGAGGCGCGGCGCGTCCGGAAAGCGCGTTTTGGAAAAGTTGTCCGTGGGCATCATGCGCCGCGAGTCCATCAGATCGAAGATGGACCCGGTCCCCCAGCAGGAGAAGCCGTTCTGCCCGAGCAGCACCGGAGACGCGGCAGTGAGCCGGAAGATTTCCTCCCGCGCCTGCTTGAGCGCGTCGAGGTCGTGGACTGCTACACGCCCGGAGCCTTTGATGGTGATATACTTGACGCCCTTTGCCGCGAGGACGGCACCGAGGCCGCAGCGTCCGGCTGCGTGGTGTCTGTCGGTCATGACCGCGGCCATGGGGGAGCCGTTTTCCGCTGCCGGGCCGACGCAGGCAACGGACATCTTTCTGCCGTTTGCGGCCTCCAGCGTGTCGAACACGGTGGCGGTCTCGGCGTGGCGCAGACCGGAAGCGTCAGCAAGCGTGATCTCGTCGTCCCGGATTTCGATGCCTGCCAGCGAGGCGGCGTGTCCGGTGATGACAATGCCGTCCCATCCGGCCCGCTTGAGCTCCGTGCCGAGTTTGCCGCCCACGGATGAATCGCCCACGGCCCCGGTGAGAGGGGAGCGCGACATCATGCAGGCCCGACCGGAGGTGGGCGCGATGGTTGCGCCGAGCGGTCCGGCAAAGAGCAGGAACGGCATGTCCGGATGGTTCCAGTCCAGCGTGCAGCGGGGGCGGAGGTAGTGCCCGGCGAGTCCCTTTCCGCCGATGAAGCGACGATACACGGATTCGTCCGGGTGTTCGGTCCGGCAGGTTCCGGTTGCGAGGTCGAAGTGCAGGACCTTCCCGGTCCAGCCGTAGGGGCCGTTCTTCATTGCATTCCCCCGCCAATCAGCGGCTTTGTGTTGACCATTGCGGCGATTTGACTATCATCGCGCCGCAGGGGGAGTTATGTCCAAGAAGAAAGACAAGGTCAACGCATCTCGCCGCAACTTTCTGTTCGGGGCCGTTCGCCGCGCCAAGCGCGAGGAGGCTTCCGAGGCGCCCATAGCCGCCAGTTCCGAGACGATTTCGCTCATCAGGCTCGCCAACGAGGCCTTTGATCGCGAGGACTGGGACGAGGCCATCAAGCTTTACCGCAACTACCTCAAGGAGGAAAAGGACCTCGATGTCCGGCTTCGCCTTGGGGAAACGCTCTATTTTGCCGAGCGGTATAACGCCGCACGCGTGGAGTTCCGCACCGTGCACAAGCGTCGGCCCGAGGAGCTGAAGGCCGTTGTTTACCTCGGGCTGTGCTACGCACGCTCCGGGAACCTCGAACGGGCCGCCGAGACGTGGAAGATATTTTTTGACCCCAACAATATTCCCATGCAGCGGGAACTGAACCTCCAGATAGGCCTCATTGAGGACGGTCTGGCCGACTGTGCCGACTCCGTTGCCAAGGCCGTGGAGGCGCATCTGACCTGCAGACCGCTCCCCACGCCTTCCTGAACCTGAAAACAGTGCGATTTCCCGCACATCCCTTTTGACGCAGGGCCGTGGAGGGTGGTATCGTCCCGCCATGAACCAACCTGCGAGCGATTCCCTTTTTTCGCGCCGACAGCGCGCGTTCCTGCTTTCGGCAGACCCCGAGCTTGCTGAGATGTTCGGGTCGCTCTGGCCGCCCGAGACCATGGAGCTGACCGTCTTTGAGCGCGGACGCGGGGCCATCGAGTTCCTGTTCAACGAGCCGCCGGACCTTTTGGTGGTGGATAACCGGCTGGACGACATCAGCGGCAAGGAGATCGCCGGGCTGGTCAAGAGCGAGAACGTCTACCGGCAGCTCCCGGTGGTGATGGTGCTCGACGAGGGTGACATGGGCGAGCCGTGGGACTGGAATCAGGTGGAGGTGGACGACTTCCTCGTGCGTCCCTTCACTGCCGATGAGGCGCGCGACAGGGTGAACCTGACCCTCTGTCGAGCCATGCGCGCGCTTGACGCCAACCCGCTTTCCAAGTTGCCCGGCAACACCTCCATCATCCAGCGCATCCAGACGCTCATCGATGCGGGCGAGGACTTTGCCCTGGCCTACTGCGACCTCGATCATTTCAAGTCCTTCAACGACAAGTACGGCTTTTCACGGGGCGACGAAGTGCTGATGATGTCCGCACGGGTCATCGTGAACACCATTCGCGGCCTTGGCGGGGTCAAGAGTTTTGTCGGGCATGTGGGCGGCGACGACTTCGTGTACATCGTGCCCCCGGACAAGGCCGAGGAGTCGGCCAAGCGCGTCATCGAGGCGTTCGACTCCATCGTGCCGCATTTCTACGACGAGAAGGACCGCCTACAGGGCTTCATCCGCTCCACGGACAGACAGGGCAACGAACGGACCTTCCCGCTCATGGCCGTGTCCATCGCCGTGGTCCTCAATCTCGATGGCCGTTTGAAGCACTATGGTGAAGCCTCGGCCATCGCCATGGGGCTGAAGAAAAAGGCCAAGGAAAACCCGCAGAGCTCCTATGTCCTCGACCAACGGCAAGACTGATTCCGGTCTCGGCGAACTCGGTACCCGGTTTCTGGAGTATCTGGACGCCGAAAAGGACTATTCTCCGGCCACGCTGCGTTCCTACGGCACGGACCTCACCCAGTTTGAGGAATTTCTCTCAGGCCGAAAGGCCACGCTGGAGCGACCGGAAAAGGTCGGCAAGGATCACGTGCGCGGGTTCCTCGCCGAACTGCACCGTCGCGGCGTGGGCAAGGCTACAGTGGCACGCAAGCTCTCGAGTCTGCGGGCTTTTTACCGTTTTCTGGCCCGCAAGCGCATCTGCGGGAGCGATCCCACGGCCGGGGTGCGCAACCCCAAGCAGGAGAAGACGCACCCGAGGGCGCTGAACGTGGATCAGGCGCTTGGAATGATGGAGGCTTCCGTGACCCCGGACCCGGAAGGGCTGCGGGACATGGCGCTGGCCGAGTTGCTGTACGGCTCCGGGTTGCGCGTCTCCGAGGCCATGGGGCTGGACGTTTTCGATGTGGATGCGGGCGTTGTCCGCGTCATGGGCAAGGGGCGCAAGGAGCGCATGGTGCCGCTCACCGGCAAGGCCGAAGAGCGCATCCGCCGCTGGCTGGAACAGCGGCACGCCTTTGA
>NZ_BBCB01000094.1 GCF_001311825.1 Salidesulfovibrio brasiliensis JCM 12178
ACGAAAAGCAAGTCAGTGGGGCATGTTTTTTTGGGGGTAGGGAATTTTTTATCCGCCCCTTGCCTTCCCACAGGTTGGCACGGCCGTCGCCCCGGTCAAGACCAAGCACTTCGTGCGTGTGGCTTCGCCCCACGGTCTTGACCAGAACGCCTTGCCCGTGCCTTTTTTGAAGCAGGCGACGGTGACGAGGATGGGCGGCTCAGGTTCTGGGGATTTATCTAGCTGGTATCGGCTTTTCTTTACAATTTAGCTTGGCCGCATTAAATTGCAGCGCTCTCAAAGAATCATAAGGAATTAACTCCCCATGGCACAAGATGCACGACAGTTCATAAATAGGTGGAAGGGCTCCGGTGGGGCTGAACTTGCAAATTCACAATCTTTTTTGAAGGAATTGTGCGCTCTTCTTGATGTTCCCGAACCGGAGCCTGCAAAGGATGACATTTCTCAAAACGAATACGTTTTTGAAAGGGACGTCGACTTCCACCATGCCGATGGAAGCATCAGCAAAGGGCGCATAGATCTTTATAAGCGGCAGTGTTTTGTTCTTGAATCAAAGCAAGGGGTTTTGCGGCAGGAGCAAATTGATAGTCTGGCGCAGTCGTCGACAAAAAGAAAGAAGGGAACTGCAGTAAGAAATACCAAGGGGTGGGATGAAGCCATTCTGAAAGCTTTTGGTCAGGCTGAAAGGTATGTACGCGCTTTACCTGCCCCCGAAGGTCGCCCGCCGTTCATTCTTGTTGTTGATGTTGGTTTCACCATAGATGTGTATTCAGAATTTTCCTGCACAGGTGGCGACTACATCCCTTTTCCGGATCCGGGAACGAATCGGATACATTTGAATGACCTCGAATCAGAGGAAATCCGTGAACGTCTCAAACTAATTTGGACCGATCCTTTTGCTCTGGATCCTTCCCGGCGTGCTGCCAAAGTTACCCGACATATTGCTTCGCGCTTGGCGAAGCTGGCAAAATCGCTAGAAGCTGCCGGGCATTCCCCGACCGATGTCTCGGGGTTTCTCATGCGCTGCCTTTTCACCATGTTTGCCGAAGATGTTCAGCTCTTACCAAAAGACAGCTTCACCGATTTGCTTAAGTCGATGCGGAGCTCTCCTGAAGAATTTCCACCTATGGTGGAAGAACTCTGGGGCAAAATGGACACAGGCGGCTTCTCAACAGCGCTTCGTCAAAAGATCAAACACTTTAATGGCGGACTTTTTGCTGAACATAGTGCGTTGCCTCTGGACGAACAGCAGTTGGAACTTTTGATAGATGCAGCCGATTCGGATTGGCGGGATGTAGAACCCGCCATTTTTGGTACCCTCTTGGAAAGGGCTCTGGACCCACGCGAAAGGCACAAACTGGGTGCTCATTACACTCCCCGGTCATACGTTGAACGGCTTGTTATCCCTTCACTGATGACTCCCCTGCGACGTGAATGGGAAGCGGTACAAACTGCAGCTGTAACCCTGATGAATCAGGACAAGAAGGAAAAAGCCCTTGAAAACGTACAGGCTTTTCACCGAAAGCTCTGTAAGCTTCACATCCTTGACCCAGCCTGTGGGTCAGGGAATTTCCTTTATGTTGCTCTGGAGCACCTCAAGCGATTGGAAGGCGAGATTCTCTCACTTGAACAGAAGTTGGGTTTCAGTTGGATGAAGCTTGAAGGTGGGGGGTTAACTGTCAGTCCCGATCAATTCTTGGGGCTGGAAGTGAATCCTCGCGCGGCAGCAATTGCCGAACTCGTTCTTTGGATCGGCTATTTGCAGTGGTATTTCCGTACGTGGAAGGATGTCTCGCCAGCGGAACCCATCATTCGTGATTTCAAGAATATCAAATGTCAAGACGCCCTGTTGACATGGAAAAAGGTCGAACCCGTACTCGATGATGACGGCAACCCGGTATGCCGTTGGGATGGGCAGACAACAAAGAAGCATCCCACCACAGGACAGGAAGTTCCGGACGAAACAGCTCTTGTGCCGACGCTCAGGTATCACGAACCGAAACCAGCCTCTTGGCCCAAAGCTGACTACATTATCGGAAACCCGCCATTCATCGGCGCAAGCACCATGCGACGCTCCCTCGGGAATGGTTATGTTGACGCTTTAAGGGAAGCCTATCCAGACATCCCTTCTTCGTGCGATTTCGTCATGTACTGGTGGGATCACGCAGCCAGACTTGTGCGGAACGGCTCGGCTCGTCGTTTTGGGCTTATTGCAACAAACAGCCTGCGGCAAACATTCAATAGAAGAATCGTCAAGCATCATATGGAGGCCTCATCCTCGCTTTCCTTGTCATTTGCAATACCTGACCATCCATGGGTCCAGGAATCAGACGGTGCTGCTGTCAGGATATCCATGTCTGTTGGAATGGCTGGGGACGCGAAAGGGCAATTATGTCATGTCGTGGAGGAAAAACAGGTTCACGACATTGGCTATGATGTGGTTTTAGCCAAGCACAAGGGCAAGATTCACTCTGACCTGACGATAGGGGCAGACGTTGCAGACACTACACCTTTGACCTCTAATATTGGAATTTCAAGTCGGGGTGTTCAGCTTATGGGGTCGGGTTTTATTGTCACCCGCGAACAGGCTACGGACCTTGGACTTGGACGTGTCCCAGGGCTTGAAAGGCATATTCGGCAGTACCGGAATGGGAAAGATCTGAACGACAAACCTCGTGGGGTTATGGTTATTGATCTGTATGGGCTTGAACCGCACGAAGTTCGCTCCGATTTTCCAGAAGTCTATCAGTGGGTTCTGGAGCGTGTGAAGCCTGTTAGGGATCAGAATAATAGGGCAGCATACCGTGATAACTGGTGGATTTTCGGGGAGCCTCGCAAGGTCCTCCGTGAAATGCTTAAGGGATTGCCGCGCTATATTGCCACTGCTGAAACTTCCAAGCATCGGTTTTTCCAGTTTCTCGGCTCCGATATCATGGCCGACAACAAGCTCATCAGTGTTGCATTGGATGATGCTTATTTTTTGGGGATTTTATCAAGTAAAGTCCACTTGTTATGGGCTCAGGCTAACAGAAGCAACATTGGCAAGGGCAATGATCTTGTTTATGTAAAAAGCCGTTGTTTTGAAACATTCCCTTTCCCTGAAGTCAGCTCCAAAAGCAAGGCACGGATCAGACAACTCGCAGAAGAGCTTGATGCACACAGAAAGAAGCGGCTTCAAGCTTGTCCGGGGGTGTCGATGACCAAGATGTACAATGTGCTTGAAAAAATGCGGAACTGCGAAACACTGACCGAAAAAGAACAAAAAATCCACGATGACGGGCTGTTGGCTATCCTTCAGGAGCTACACGACAAGCTCGATCAAGCCGTTTTGGATGCTTATGGCTGGGATACAGAATTGTCCGATGAAGACATTCTGAAGGAACTTGTTACTCTAAACAAAGCGCGTGCTGCTGAAGAGGACCGGGGGGTAATCCGATGGCTTCGCCCGGACTATCAGCTCAAGCAAGCAGGTGCTTCCACGACCAAACAAGGCAAACTGAAAACTCGTGAAAAAGTGGCAAAGCAAAAAGTTTCTTGGCCCAAATCCATGAGCGATCAGGCCCAAGTCCTTTTGGAAGCGCTTTCGTTAAAAGACAGCCCCATCACGGTCCAAGAATTGGCCAAGGACTTTAAAGGAATGCGTAAAGCGCAAGCCAAGGACTTGCTGTCCACCCTTGCTACCATTGGGAAAGTCATTCAGTTGGATAATGAGAAGTTCCAAGCAATTTAGGGTCGTTTTGTGTGGCCCTTTTGTGGGACAAAACCCAGCAGCACTATGCGTAAGCACCTGAAATCAGGTACGCCATGCACACGATGCACACTAAGCTAAATCACAGCGAAAGCGGGTAAAGGTCACGTTATTTTAGTGTGTTAGTGATGTTGGTGGGCCGTCCTGCCGTGAAAATGGCATTCAAGAGGTCGTGGGTTCGATTCCCTCCAGCTCCACCAATGATTATTAGGGCTTAGAAGGTTTTCCTTCTAAGCCTTTTTTCGTGGAATATACAGAAATCCAGTAATGGGCTGAGTGGCAACTTCTGCCATGGGCTTTGGATGATGCCTAAGAGGGCCGTGAGTTGTAAGGGTGCTGGCATCCGTCATGGTCTTATTGGCATGACTGCTGGAAGGTGTCTGTACACGGGAGACACATTCGGTGGCCGTGAGACACGAAAAAAGCCTTTCACTTTCGCGAAAGGCTTTGATTTCGTTGGCGTCCCCAAGGGGATTTGAACCCCTGTTATCGGCGTGAAAGGCAAGAAAACGAAAACCGGAAGGTCGCTTATTTGTATGATTTCAGCATGTTAAATTCGACACTGATCGTATAAAAGTTACGTTTGACAGGGGTGGGGACACGGGGGAGACACGAAAAGATGCGCTCCCACCCTTTGGGCCACTGATCGGCCTTCTGGAGCAACCCACTTCGAAGGTCTCGCAGCATTCAATAGGCTGAGATCACCTTGAGGGTGTTTTAACCAACCCGCCACCATTCTGCCCCAGCCTTGAAAGGATGCGGAGATTTCTGATCATTGCTTCCCCCGTATCTAAAGTGAATGCGTTTGAGTGGGTTTGCTGAGATCCTTTGCGATGAAAGTGTATATCACCGGCACCACGATGAGAATCACCATTGATCCAAAGATCATGCCCGAAAAAAGGACCAGCCCGATGTCGAACCGGGAATGCGCTCCCGCGCCGTCGGCCAGCAGCAGGGGGACAACTCCTGCGGTCATGGCGGCAGTGGTCATGAGGAATGGGCGAAGCCTGACCATGCCGCCCTTGAAGGCGGCTTCGATCCTGTTTTTTCCCTCCAGCTGTGCCTCGTTGGCCATGGTGACCAGCAGAATCGAGTGCTTGGCAATCAGGCCGGTCAGGGTGAGCAGGCCAACCTGCGTGTAGATGTTTATGGTCGCCAGCCCAAGGTACATCGGGATCAACGCGCCACACAGGGCGCCGGGGACGCTCAGCAGTATGATGAGCGGCTCGCGGAAACTGTTGAACTGGGCCGAAAGCGCCAGATAGATGACAAGAATGACCACGGCAAAGGCCATCAGCAGTCGGTTGCCCTGCTGGATATACTGCCGGGACTGGCCTGTGTAATTGATCTGAAAACTCTTGGGCAACATCTGGTCCGCCAGTCCTTCCAGATAGTTCAACGCCTCCTCAAGCGTCACGCCGGGCGAAAGCGAGCCGGAGATGGTTGCCGAGTTGAGCTGGTCGAACTGCGTCAATGCGTTCGGCACCGTATGTCGTGAGACAGTGGCAAAATTGGACAGCGGCGTCATGCCGCCCGAAGCGGTTTCGACATGCCCTTCAAGGATGCGGTCCACGGCTTGATACGGGCGCTTAACCCTCGGACCTAAATCGAGCTGAGTGGCCCCATTGAAGCCTTCCTCGGCAGAAACCGAGATAAGATTGACTTCAAAGATGGCGCGAAGGGGATCAATTTGATTGCCGAATGCAAAAACACTGCTCATCTCGGTCGTAAACCCGAATTATTCAGGATTTTGGACGCAGCTCTCTCGTCGCTGGACATGGAGCGAAACGTTCAGGTCAGGCCCAGACGAATTTTGGAGCACTCAGGCAGCGTTCCCATAGTTCTTTGAAACGCAATGTGTCCATGGCTATCGCCGTGACCTTGAGTACGGTTTTGCCAGCATGGGACACCATTTTGGCGGCTACATCCACCAAGCGGCGACGTAGCGTCGTTGGGAAAGCCTTGACCGGAACCACCGGCTCACTCACATCTTCCTTGAACGCTTCAAACAGGAAAAAGCCGAGGAGCATGGTGTAATAGAAGGCGGAGTTCGGCACGAAGCGCTGGAACGGCAACTCCTCGAAGCCGAAATCCTTGAA
This sequence comes from Salidesulfovibrio brasiliensis JCM 12178, assembly GCF_001311825.1. Lineage (GTDB taxonomy): Bacteria > Desulfobacterota > Desulfovibrionia > Desulfovibrionales > Desulfovibrionaceae > Pseudodesulfovibrio > Pseudodesulfovibrio brasiliensis. Next base: position 5,848 of record NZ_BBCB01000094.1, read on the forward strand.
TGCCCTGTGCACCAGTTCGTCCGCGCCGCGCTGGTGGTAGGAGTGGATGATGGCATCGGTCTCGGTCATGAATTCACAGCAAGCTTCCCGCAGCTGCTGGTCGACGACACCGCCCATGCCGAGGTTGGTATAGACGATAGTGCAGGGTTGCGGTCCGTGGAGCAAGAACTGCTTCTCCTCCAGCAGAGGCCTCCAAAAGATGGCTCTGTAGGATTTTACCCAAGATTTGCGGCGGTCGCTGAACTCGAAACACTGCCAGACATCCTCGTCGGTCTTGCCGAAGTGATGCTGAAAGGCAGCTTCTGGGAGTGCCCCGACCCTGTCCTTGATGTCGCCGTAGAATTTGCCCGCGCAAATGAAGCCGATATTCAGGCGCTCCATCTCGGTGAAGAGATCCTGATCGAAGAATCCGGAGTCCATGCGAATGACGATAGGGACGGTCTCGCTGTAACGGGTACGGATCATGCGCACCACGTGGCGGATCATGTTCGGGGCCGAGTCGCCGTTGAGGGAATGCTTGTCGCCGCCACGGAATACGACGTCTATGATGTACCGTCCCCAAGTCATCTGGAGCGGCTGGAAGCCAAGGACTTTTTTTGTATGTGGGTTTGACGCCGTCTCGTTTCGGGGCTTGGTCGTTGTCCATGACCATGGTGACGATATTCAGTTCGATCACTTCAGGCTTGGCAATATTGAGTCGCCAGAGAAACAGGTGCTGCAACAGACGACGGAAAAGGTAGGTTCTTTGTGCAAAAAAGGCTTGGTAGAACCGCTTGACTGTATGCGAAGAGGCCATGTCATTGATGTCAGTTTCGATGGCGGCTGCGTAGCCGGAGTCTTTGGCCAGGACATCGAAGTGGGCCAGGTGTCGACTGGTGCCGTCGAAGAGGAAGCAGAGAACCTGCTTGAAAAGCTCATTGATGGGCGTGCCTTTGGGGTTCTTGCGCATGGAGCCGAAAAGGCGGTTGATGTGGGGGAAAAAGCCAATGCCACGAAGGTAGCGAGCAAAGAGGTTGAGCCCGGCCGGCTTGTCAGGCAGTCGTTCGTGACCTGAACATCGTCGATGAATTTTGCTTTGGTTCTCTTTGAGTTGGACATCCAGCCCTCCACCAAATGGGTGAAACGTTCATGACGTAGTGACTGGATGTGATTGTAAACAAAAACAAGGCTATATGCCAACTTTGATGTTGTGTTAGACTGGAGAATCGCTCAGGTTAGGTCTGAAGTGCTTGAACTCGGATACATCGAGAACATTGTAGCCGTACCAGCAATCTGAGTATACAACACTGTCGGGCTGTATCCTTTCCTGAATAATCGGCATCAGCGTTTTACCTTTGGCGTCGGGAATCACCTGTGTATATACCTTTCCGCCTCTCTTGAGGATTCCAAACACTGGCACTTTCCCTGCGGCCCCACGCCCTCGTTTGCCTTTTCGTCTGCCGCCAAAGTAGCTTTCATCGACTTCAAATTCGCCGAAAGCCATTCCTTCATTGGCCTCTTCTTCGGCTATGATTTCTCGCAACCGGTGAAAGTAATAGGCAGCCGTTTTGGCGTTAACGCCGACCAGATCAGCGGCACATCGTGCTGTTGTCCCGGCTACAAAATGCTCAATCAAACGAAGCTGCTTCCCACGACTTAAACGACTCTTTCGCATTGCCATACCGATACCCCAAGGGAGTTATCTGGTACAGCCCCTAAATGTTTTTTAAAGCGAGATTTTTCTTTGGAGATGAGGTTCATAAGAAAAAAAATGGAGCAGGAAATGAGAATAGGCTGCAAATGGTTTTGGGCCGCTTTGCTTGTGCTTCTTAATATTGGTCCGGGGTGCACTTGGATGAAGGGGGCCGACTTCGTAATGAGCGGTGCGCCTGATCCTGTACAAAAAGAATCCACCACGCATTCTGCGGAAGAGCTAGAAGTAAATTCGGTGTGTTCTGAGTATGGTGCAGGTGGCGAAAAGGATAAAAGAGCCGAAACTATGGTTGCAGCACTCGGTTATATGCGCCCCAAATCGCCCACATCGTATCATGAAGTAGCTAAGAAGCTAGGTTTGGATGCAGAAAAAATCGCTTATTTAAATTTTGCTGACGATCAAGATGATATTGTTGCAGGAGAACAGATAATTGTACCACTAGCAAGTGATGATTTATGGCAAAATGTAAGTGAAAGTGAGTTGTTAAAGGTGCATTCCGCAGTCAATGAAGATTATGCTGCTGATTGGAGTGGTAAAATTAAACAAAACATTAAAAAACATTTTACGGAAGACCAGCTTGCAAGTGAACTTCAGTACGCTTTGAGAGAAGTAAAAACAGCTGTTGATACTGGTCAAGTATCGCAGCCTGAAGAGTTAGGAATGCGCTATGCACGGCTTGCAGGTCGTGCTTTTATTGACGCGTCTGTTGATGAGGCCCGAGAGTTGCCTCGGGTTAAAACGATTACAGTGGAATACAAACTCCCCCTAGGTGGTGAAGGTAGCGTGAATGCAGACGCCTTGGTAGCTCTTCACGAACTCGATGAAGATGGTAATTTTGTGTTCTCACAGTTAGGAGGAAGATATAAAAAAGATAGATTTATTGGAAACTTGGGCGTTGGATACCGCAAGCTGAGTTTTGATGAAACTCTGGTTTGGGGTGTGAATGCTTTTTATGATTATGACTTCATGGGGGGGCATTCACGCGGAGGTGTTGGTGCGGAGATAAAGACAGAACTACTAGATGTTTACTCGAACTACTATTTTCCACTATCGCCTTGGAAAAAGGCATACGATCATAAGTATCTTGAGGAACGTGCTGCTGAAGGCTTCGATTTCGGATTAACAGGTCGCCTGCCTTTCTTGAAATCCGTTGATTGGAAGACTCGATATTATAAGTGGTATGGCAAAAATGTAGATGTGTATGGGGATGATAAATACTTATCTAGTCCCGATGGGATAGAGTTTGGAGCTCTATGGACACCTTGGGATTCAATAAAGCTCGGTGTAACGCACTCAAGAGCGATTGGAAGTAACCTACAAGAAACTAGTCTTGAAGCAAGCTTTTCTCTGACGTTTGAAGATATTGGTAGCTTGTTCGAAAACCCGAAGGACAAGGCTGGGGTGAGTTTGCATAAACGAATGAACGAACTCGTTTCTAGGCAAAATGATATTGTCTATGAACGGCGGGTTTCGGCTGAGGGACAGGCATTAGGCATTGTGATCGTTAAATTTGGGCGTGAGAATTAATATGCGTCAATTAATAATAAGAGTGATTCTCTTTGTAGCTGTCTCTTTGTTTTTTGTGAGTCTTGCTTTTGGGAAGCAAAGCGAAAGATCTATAGAGTATGCTTTTATAGGTCAGAAAATTGTTGCTGCTTTTGAGGCAAATAAACAAATAACAAATGGTGGCTTCACTGTTTCATGGTTGGTCGATGGTGAAGTTGTCACAAGTGAAGTTGTGGATGAGCCAGGTGAGTTTACATTTTCTGTTGATGATCCTGCTTATCATAAAAAAAGAATTGCATTTAAAGTATCTGCGAATGGATTGTTAGGTACAACTGTTGAGAGTACAGCCCAAGTCTCCGTTGTTGCAAGTAAATCAGCTACTCTCAAACCTGTAATTGACGGCCTACTTCCTGTTTCAACAAATCGATATGAAGATGTTGTTACTAATAATTCTGAGAATTCTTATACAGTAAAGCTTTTCCGCAATGGGTCGGAGATTGAGGATTATAGTGGATGTGTTTGGATACTTTCTGGCGAAGATAAGGACGCTTTTACATGGAATGAGGAGACTAGGACATTAGGTTTTGCCCAGCCTTTCAGAGCTGGGGGAGACAATATTTATTCGATTACTATGTTGGGTGCCAACAGTGATTTGGTTGGTAATGAATTTGAACTTGAAATAGCGGTCAAGGGTGAGCCGCTAGACGCTGGTCCAGACAGACAAATTTCTATCACCCAAGGCTCATATTCCCAACCTGCAATTGGTGGAAATGGCGGGGATTTGGAATATACCTCGTCAAACGAGGATGTTGCTGAAGTTGATAATACAGGAATGGTTACTCTCAAAAGCGTTGGTGGCCCTGTTACCATAACGGTTAAAGAGCTAGCTCATGGGATTTATCCCGAAGCTAGTGATAGCTATCAGCTTGTTGTTGTTGCATCCATTTCTGCCTCTGCTGATACTAGCCCTCAGAATTTGGTGGTAGGCGAGCCCATGGCGGACTTCAGCCCGTTTAGCAGTGTGAGCGGCGGCACGACGCCGTACGTGTATTCCGTGAAGACGGGTACGCTCCCGACTGGTCTGACCCTCGATTCGTCTACCGGTGTTGTATCCGGTACGCCGACCGCGACGTACACGACTGACACTGTGGAGTTCCAGGTTGCAGACGCCAACGGCGTAGTGGCTGTGGCTACGAGCTCTGTGAGCTTTACTGTGAAAATTGCTTTGCAATCCATTGATTCCATTACTGGTACGCTCAAGGTCGGCGAAGAGCTGACCGCAGGTGCTGTGACGCCTTCTGGTGCTGATGTGACCTATCAGTGGCAGTCGAGCGAAACGTCTGATGGCACCTATTCTGACATCAGTGGTGCGGATTCCTCGACCTATACACTGACCACGAATGAGCGCGGCAAGTACCTCAAGGTGAAGGTTACCGGCACCGGCGACTACTCCGGCGAGGCCACGAGCACTGCTGCCGGTCCTGTGAGCCAGGAAGTGAATGTCACGATCAGCGGCACCGCGAAGGTGGACCAGACTCTGAGCGCGGGCGTGACGCCTTCTGGTGTTGATGTGA
>NZ_BBCB01000095.1 GCF_001311825.1 Salidesulfovibrio brasiliensis JCM 12178
TTCCAACGGCCAGCCCGCGGAAATCCCCCTCGCCCCAACACTCCATAAAAAAGGCCCCTTCCAAAAACGAGGCCACTTCAGATCAAATTCAAAAGACTTTTAAAATCCATGCTTCCGCAAAAAATCCTCTGTTATCGAAGTCTTCTTTGCGGCAGACTCGTCCTGCGCGACCCACGGCGCGACCATCCTTTCGACATACTTGCCGATGATGTCGGTCTCCATGTTCACGCGACGACCGGGTGACCAGCGTACAATGGTGGTGGCTTTCTGGGTCTCGGGGATGATGTTCACTTCGAGCCAGTCGGGACCGCAGGCGTTCACTGTCAGGCTGATGCCGTCGAGGGCGATTGAGCCTTTCTTGATGACGTAGCGACCTTCGGAGACAGGAAAGGTGAGGCGGTATATGTTCGACTCCCCTGCCGGGCGCACTTCTGCGACTTCGGCGATGCAATCGACATGTCCGCTGACGAGATGACCGCCGAGCCGGTCGCCCATGGCAAGGGCGCGCTCAAGATTGCAGATGGAGCCTGTACGCAATTCGCCGAGGTTGGTGACGTCCATGGTTTCGCGGCTGGCGTAGGCCGTGAACCAGCGATCGCCGAAGGTTTCCACGGTCAGGCAGACACCGTTGACGGCGATGGATTCTCCCAACTCGATGGCGTCGAGGGCGTAGTTCGCACGAATGCGAAAGCGGGTTTCGGCTCCGCGATTCTCCGCGCCTTCGATGGCGCCGGTACCTTGCACGAGTCCGGTGAACATGATCGAACCTCCCGATGTGTTGCGTGGGAGATTAGGTATCAGGTGCGGGCGCGGGTGTAAACGACGGACTAGTTGATGGCGAGCGTGCCAGTGGCGTTGGGCTGCTTGCCCATCGTCGCAAAGGCTTTGCGGAAGCTGTCCACCACGCAGTCAGGCACATCAAGGTTGAAGGCGATACAGAGCTTGGCCCGCCCGACGTCCATAACCCGTTCCAGTCCGGAATACTCCATGGTTGCGAGCAGTTCGTCGGCCTGATCGACGCTCATGAGGACGTAGTCGACACGCCCCAGATTGAGCTTGTCCACGTTCTGGCTGAAGGTGGGGGCGTCATCCAGTATCGCACGGGGAAAACTGGTCTTCATCAGGCTCGCCCCGGCAGACTTTCTGACCACACCGACCCGGACAGGCACGGTTCCGCCGAGGAGCATCTTGTGCGGTTCGCCTCTGCGGCCGACAAGAACGAACATCACGCCCTCAAATGGGCATACCCACTTGAACCAGTTTTCGCGGTCCGGAGTGCGGGCACAGGAGAAGAGGACACCATTGGGCTTGCGAAGCGCGGTGTCCATGGATCGCGCCCAGGGCATGACGTGGATTTCCGGCTCGGCAACGCCCATGAGACGCCAAGCCTCGCGCAGATATTCCACGGATGAGCCGGAAACGACACCGTCACGCTTGTAGCTATAGGGAGGAAAGTCCTCCGTGTAGTACTCAAGACCCGATACGTCGCACGCACCGCCATATGCAGCGCTCGCCCAAAAAAGCGAAAACGCCGCGCTGAGCAGAACAACGGACCATGGATTTTTCTTCGCCATCGCTATAACGTAGCACAGTTTTGAGAATCCACAAACAGTGGAACCACTATCACTTCTACGGTTATAGACTGAAATCTATGAACTAATATTAAATGACGCTTTTTGACTTCATGCTACGAAGCGGGCATGAGCGTCAGCCGGATGTCATTGCCGCTTTGGGCGACCCGGCTGATGCGATAGTCGATCGCGTCGCGATGCGGATGCCGTTGCGTCCGGAAAAAGCGCTGCGGGCGGTGGCATCGCCGAGGATTCTGGGGGCGAGAAAATAGTCGATCTCGTCGGCCAACCCCTGAAGCGTGAGGCTCAGGGCGAGTCGTCCGCCGCCTTCAACCATGGTGTAATGACACCCGCACTCACGGCGCAGCCACTCGAAGCCGGGTTCGAGAAGAAGACCGTCCGCGCCTTGCGGCAGCCCGAGAACGCGGACTCCGCGTTGGCGCAAGTCGTCGGCTTCGGCAGAGCTTGCTTGCGCTTCGCCCGTCCAGAAGATCAGGTCCTGCGGCCTTTCCCGGACCAGTTTACGGTCAGCGTCCGGCGAGGGCAGCGCGGATGTCACCACCACAGCCAGCGGCTGGCGGAAGCTTTCCGGCAACGCTGCGCAGCGGCAGGTCAGCGAGGGGTTGTCATTGCGGAAGGTCTCGCCGCCCACCACTACGGCATCGACGAAGGAGCGGATGCCTTGCACGGCTTCAAAAGATTCCGGACAGGAGACCGGCTCCGGGCAGCCGTCTGCCGCGGCGATCTTGCCGTCCAGAGTGGCGGCCAGCTTGAGAATGTTATAGGTGCGGCCGGTCTGCTGCCAGAGCAGGAAATCGGCCACGAGGTCGCGGCACTGTTGTTCGAGCACCCCGGTATGGACGCGAACACCCGCGCTTTCCAGACGTTCGATACCGCCTGCAGCCACGGGGTTGGGGTCCCGAAAGCCAACCACCACTTCGCCGATGCCCGCTTCGAGAATCGCCTCGGTGCACGGCGGAGTGCGGCCATGATGATTGCAGGGCTCAAGGGTTACGTAGAGGGTGCAGTCGGCAGCGGAGATGCGCTCTAAGACCCCCTTCTCTGTGGCGTCGGCCAGACATTCGCGCTCGGCATGAAGCCTACCGACGCGGGTGTGCCAGCCTCGGCAACGATGCGGCCGTCGTGCACCAGCACTGCACCGACGCACGGATTGGGCGCGGTGGGGCCGCGTCCCTGCCGGGCCAGCTCCACGGCCCGCTCCATGAAGCGTTCGCTAGAGGTATTTGCCCGAGAGCAGCTCATGATGCACGTTCGCTTCGGCCAGCATGGATTCGGCCAGTTCGTCGGGATAATGCTCGGCGTAATAGATGTTTCGCACACCGCAATTGATGAGCATTTTGGTGCAGATCAGGCACGGCTGGGTGGTGCAGTAAATGTCGCAACCGCGCAGGCACAGCCCGTGCGTGGCGGCCTGAATGATGACGTTTTGCTCGGCATGCAGGCCACGGCACAGTTCGTGGCGCTGGCCGGAAGGGACTTTCATGGTCTCGCGGATGCAGCCGACCTCTTCGCAGTGGGCCACGTCCGAGGGCACGCCGTTATAACCGGTTGCGACCACTCGCTTTTCCATAACAGCGATGGCGCCCACCGCGCGACGGGTGCAGGTGGAGCGCTGTGCGACCAGATGGGCAATTTTCATGAAGTAATCGGGCCAGGGCATTCTGCCGGACATGTGGGTTCTCCTGTGGAGGTCTCGCGCACAGAGCGCGGAAATTCTCGATAGCACGGCTTTTAGTGAAAGGAAACAGCGAGGACAGGCGCTCCCAACCGGGAGAGAGTATACGCGAAATATGGGCTAGAACGGCAGCCCGGCCTGTTTCTCGGCCTTCTTCTCCGGCAGCACGCCCTTGAAGGACATACGGTGCTGGCGGCAGGGACCACGCTCTTTCAGCGCCTCAAGGTGCACCTTGGTGCCGTAGCCCATGTGCTTGTCGAAGCCGTATGCGGGATAGCGCCGGGCGAGCTTGACCATCAGCCTGTCGCGGAAAGTCTTGGCCATGATGGACGCGGCCGAGATGGCGGGAATCTTGCCGTCACCCTTGATAACCGCCTCCTGCGCCATGTCGAACGGCAGGACGTGGTCGGGGATGACGTGGTTCCCGTCGATACGCGCCAGTTTCGGCCTGTTGCGAAGATGCGCGAGAGCATTGCCCATGGCCCGAAAGGTGGCCTGCAGGATGTTGATGCGGTCGATTTCCGGCGCCCAGATCACACCGACAGCCCAACACAGGGCCTGCTCGCGGATGGCGTCGTAGAGGATTTCACGCTGCTCGGCGGAGAGTTTTTTGGAGTCGGTCAGCAACGGGAGATCATAGGCATCGGGCAGGACGACCGCCCCGGCCACGACAGGCCCGGCAAGGCAGCCGCGCCCGGCTTCGTCGACACCGGCGACACTGTCTGCGGGGATACTGGCGGTGGTTATGAGCGATCCCATGCGCATGGTGTTTCCTTGCACGCTGCGGTCGATTTACATACAGCCTGAAACACGACATGCCGCCCCGTGAAACACGAGGCGGCTGCCGAAAAAACTCAGGCTGTGGGAGCCGGGAGGGTTATTCCCAGATTTCCTTGGCCTTGATGCGGGCGGCCTTTCCGCGCAGGTTGCGCAGGTAGTAGATGCGGCTACGGCGGACCTTGCCCTCGGAGACCACTTCAACGCGGTCGATGTAGGGGCTGTGCATCGGGAACACGCGCTCAACGCCGACACCGTCGGAAATCTTGCGGACGGTGAAAGTGGAGTCGGTGGTGCCGCGGCGCACGCGCAGGACCGTGCCCTGGAAGACCTGGATACGTTCCTTTTCACCTTCGATGATGCGGTAGTGAACCTTCACGGTGTCACCGCCCTTGAACTGGGGCACGTCGAGACGAAGGTGTTCGGCTTCGATCTTCTTGATGGCGTTCATGTCAGTCTCCTTATAAAAAACGAATATTTACCAAATGTCCCCGAGCAGGCGGTCAATGGTGATGGCCACCGCGCTTCGCACGGACAGGTGATTGTAGTCGTCCAGATAGCGAATGGGCCTGAGCGTGCCGTCACATGCGTCGAGCACTTCTTCGGCCAATCCGTGGCCTGTTCCGAAAACAAGCAAAACGGGACGTGATTCCAGCTGGTTGCGAATTTCGTCCATCGCCATGGGCGGTGGAGCCCCCTTTCGCCAATCCAGCTTCGCAGACGTTGCCGCGAGCAGGGGTTTTTGCCCTGTTCTGGAACAAATGTCAACCTCAACCTGCGACAAATCGTCCACAACGGAAACCATGGACAGGGCGTCGCTCCGGTCGGGGTTCGCCTTGGCACCCGCACCGTCCACCCAGTGGTCCAGCAGCGACCGGGCAAGGGCCTTCTGGTCCTCCAGCGGCGTGACCGCGTAGAATCCGCCCATGCCGTAGGAGCGCGTGACGCGGGACATATCGTGGACGTCGAGGTTTGTCAGCGAGACCGCGACCTTCTGCTTGTGCTTGTTCCACACCGGATAGTGCACAAGCGCCATATACAGGTTGCGGCCAAGCCGGTGCCGGGAAATATTGCAGAGGACGTCGATGTCCTCCTGAGTGAGCCGGGCCTTGTCCAGCAACTCCGGTCGCCGCTCAAGCGTCTGGGTGAGCGCCTGCTCCCGCCGCCACGAGGCGATTCGGCCGTGGTCGCCGCCCTTGAGGATCTCCGGGACCGCGAGCCCCTCGTACTCCTCGGGACGGGTGTAGTGAGGGTATTCCAGCATGCTGGCTGAAAAGCTCTCCTCCTCGCCGGAATCCTCGTGGCCCATGAACTCGGGCACCAGCCGCGCCACGGCCTCGGTCATGCACACGGCAGCGACCTCGCCGCCGTTGAGCACAAAGTCGCCCACGCTGACCAACTCGATGTCGTGCAGGTCCAGAAGGCGCTCGTCGATGCCCTCGTAGCGACCACAGAGAATGGTCACGTCTTCTTCGCGGGAAAGCTCGCGGGCAAACGACTGGTCAAAGGTGCGGCCACGCGGCGACATCATCAGGATGCGGCCCGGACGCTCAATGCTCTGGATGGCCTTGTGCAGCGGGTCGAGCATCATGACCATGCCCGGACCGCCGCCGTAGGGCCGGTCGTCCACGGTCTTGTGCCGGTCGGTGGTGAAGTCGCGCGGGTTGACGTGCTCAAAGTGCACAAGCCCGGAATCCACGGCCTTGCCCATGAGCCCGGACGAAAGCGGTGTCTCGAAAAACTCCGGGAAAAGGCTGACCAAATGGAAATTCATGGGTTCCTCGCGGGAAATGAAACAGGGACGCGCCGCAGGCTAGCTGATGCAGACGTCAAGCAACCCTTCGGGCGGGTCGATGACGATGCGTTCGGCGTCAAGGTCGATGTCGAGGACGAACTCGGGCACTGCGGGCAGCAGCAGTTCCTTGCCGTTGGGCATGGTGATGCTCCAGGTCTCCTGCTGCGGCGTCTCGATGAAACCGCTCAGGACGCCCACCTCCGTGCCGTCAGACAACTCCACGCGAAGCCCTTCAAGCTGATAGAGGTAGACCTCGTCGTCATCTATCTCGGGCAGGTCGCGGGTGCGGACGAGCACTTCGGCCCCGCGCAGTTCCTCAGCGCGATCACGATCCTCGACCTTTTCAAGCGTCATGAGGATCATGCCCTTGTGCTTCCGCCACTTGGACACGGCAAAACGCTTCGGTCTGCCCTTCCCGAAGAAAAGGAAAACCGAACCGATTTCGTCAAACAGCAAAGGGGAGTCAGCATACAAGTGCATGCTGAACTCCCCGCGAATGCCATGCGGTTTGACCACCTTCCCGACGGTCACAAAGGACTTGTCGGGTGCAGTCTTGGCGGCTGCGGCCATGGTCTCCTACTCGAGGATTTCCAGGACGGCGCGCTTGCGGGCTTGGTGGACGCGGCACCCAGAAGAGTGCGCATCGCCCGAGCCGTACGGCCCTGCTTCCCGATGACCTTGCCCAGATCTTCTTTCGCGACCTTGAGCTCGATCACCGAAGTCTGCTCGCCTTCGACTTCGGAAACCTGCACTTCGTCCGGGTTGTCCACTAGGGCTTTGGCAATGAACTCAATCAGTTCCTTCAGCATGATCTACCTCCGATACAGGCGGTACAGTGTGAGTGCGCCTCTGAACATGAAGTTCCGCCAAACAAGCCCGGACCAGTAGCGCAAGAACTACTCTCCGGCCTGCTTGAGCAGGGAACGAACAGTATTGGACGGAGTGGCGCCTTTGGCGATCCACTTCTCGACCTTTTCCACGTCGACTTTCACCTCGGCGGGCTCGACCATGGGATTGTAGTGGCCAAGATATTCAACCGGACGACCGTCGCGGCGAGTCTTGCTGTCGAGAGCCACGATGCGGTAGAACGGACGCTTCTTGGAACCCATCCGGGTCAGTCGAATTTTCATAGCCATGGTGTCAATACCCCCAGTTTTTATTCTTTACGTTTTAAGCCAGTTTTTGGCAAGTAGTCGCCATTTTTTATAATACCCAACAGTTTCCGCCCAAAGACTTACTTTTTCTTCTTCTTGCGGTTTTTCTTCTTGTTGAGTTTCTTCCTTTTCCGTTCCTTGAGGGTCTTTTTGGACGGGCCCTTGCGTGCGGGCTGATCGTCGCCCATCCCCGGCATACCGGGCATTCCGTCCATTCCGGGCATTCCCTCCATCCCTTCCATTCCGGGCATTCCGGCTCCGCCGCCCATGCCGGGCAGCTGACCGGCGAGTCCGCCGAGCCCCTTGGGCATCTTGGGCATTCCCATTTTGCCCTTCTTGCCTTTCTTGCCGCCCATCATCTGCTGCATCATGCCGCTCATCTGCTTGAAGTTCTTCAAGAGTGAGTTGACATCGGAAACGGCCACACCGGAACCTTTCGCGATGCGCTCCTTGCGGCTGCCGGCCTTGAGGATGTCGGGGTTGCGACGCTCCTCCATGGTCATGGAGCCGATGATGGACTCGGTCTTCTTCATCTCGTCTTCCGGCAGCTGGGCATCACCGAGCTGCTTGAGCATGCCGCCCATTCCCGGAATCATCTTCAGAAGGCCTTCCATGGAACCCAGCTTCTTGATGCGGCGCATCTGGGTCCGGAAATCTTCGAGGTCGAACTGGGCCTTGGCCATCTTGTCGGCCATGTCCTTGGCTTCGTCCTCGTCTATGGTGGACTGCGCCTTCTCGATGAGGGTGAGCATGTCGCCCATGCCCAGAATGCGAGAGGCGATGCGGTCCGGGTAGAAGAGTTCCAGCTCGGAGAGCTTTTCCCCCACACCCACGAACTTGACCGACTTGCCAGTCACGGACTTGATGGAGAGCGCCGCACCGCCGCGGGCGTCGCCGTCCATCTTGGTCAGCACCACGCCGGAGATGTCGAGAATCTCGTTGAACTTCTCGGCGACGGTCACGGCGTCCTGACCGGTCATGGCGTCTGCCACGAACAAAACTTCCTGCGGGGCGCACTCGGACTTGATGTTCTTGAGCTCGTCCATCAAGGGTTCGTCGATGTGCAGTCGGCCCGCGGTGTCGAAGAGGATGACGTCGCATCCCTCTTCCTTCGCCTTGACCACGGCGTCCTTGCAGATATCCACCGGGTTCATGTCCGGGGTGGACGGATACGCGGGAACGTCGAGCTGCTTGGCAAGCGTGTGGAGCTGGTCGATTGCGGCGGGACGGTAAACGTCGGCTGGGACGAGGTAGGGCTTGCGCTTGTGATTCTTTCTGAGCCAGAGCGAAATTTTGCCCGACGAGGTGGTTTTACCCGAGCCCTGCAAACCGACCATCATGATCTTGAGCGGGTCGGCGTCGAGATTCACGCCGGTCTGTTCGCCGCCGAGCAGCTCCACCAGTTCGTCGTTGACGATCTTGACGACCTGCTGCGCGGGATTCAGGCCCTTGAGGACGTCCTCGCCGAGGGCGCGCTCCTTGACCTGATTGACGAAGTCCTTGACGACCTTGAAGTTGACATCCGCTTCCAAAAGGGCAAGACGAACCTCGCGCAGCCCCTCCTTGATATTCTCTTCATCAAGTCGAGTCTGGCCGCGCAGCTTCTTGAAAGCCCCTTGTAGCCGATCCTGAAGGCTGTCGAACACTTCGTAAACTCCCGTCGTCCGTCGTTTTCCACGCACAAAAGGCCCGTCCAGCACGGGCAAAGAGACCGTGAGTTATTCCATTGTCGGCTGTTAGTCAAGTCCGCCGGGCCTTCCGTGGCATACATCCGTGTCGATTTCACGCCGTGAAGGGCATGCAGACAGCCCGACCACCGGGGTTTCCATCACTTTTCTCTTTGAAAAGAACCTGTGCGCAGGCATGACAAGCCATCAATACCTTTAGTATGTTCACGCCTTGCCCTTTTCCGACAAATCGGGATAGGAAAACGAAAAAGGGATTCTCATGCGCAGCACCCGATCCGGAATCGTCAACCTCGTCCTCGCCCACATCGTGCCGAGCTTTTTCTTCGGGATGCTCGTACTGATCCCGCTGGCCGGAGACATGGGCGGCACAGCCTCGGACCAGTCACTGCGAACCCTGCTTTTGGCCGGGACATTCACGGGCCTGCTCACGGCCGTTGTCACCGCGCTGTTCCATCATTTCATCGTCAACAGGCTCTCCCCGGCCGGGGAGTTCCTCGACAGGGCACACCTACGCCGCGACCGGCTGCTCGCCTTTGCGACATCCGCCGCCTGTGGCGGCAGCACGGTCTTCCTGCTGGTCAGCATGGAAGGCGTGCTGGTGCTGACCGTTTTGCTGCTGGCTGTCATCCTTCGACACATCCGGCGCTTTGCCCGGACCATCAGGACCCTTATCCGTCCGGGCACGCTGCCGACGGGCGCGGACGTCTGGCGGTTCGCGGAAATCTACGTGAACGTGGTGGCGGGCTTCACGCTTCTCAATGCGGGCCTGAACCTGCTGCACCGCTACGGGCTGCTTTCCGAGACCCAGTTCCCTTTTGGCGAAGGCTCGGCCATGCTCGTCGATTCGCTCTATTTCAGTGTGGTGACCATGACCACCCTCGGCTTCGGAGACATAACGCCTCTGACGCCGCTTGCGAAGGTGCTCACGGTGTTCGAGTGCCTGACGGGATACGTCATGTTTGCCTTGGCTGTGGGGATGGTGACGCGGGGAGTGGTGTCCGCGGATGAGGAAATCTAGGAAGCGCACTCCACGCAGAGCTCCGCCTCGGGCATGGCCAGCAGACGCTTGAGCGGGATCGGGTCCCCGCATTCGGCGCAGAGGCCGAAGTCTTCGTCCTCCTGCACACGGCGCAGGGCTTCCTCAAGCTTGAGAATACGCACTCGGGTGTTGGAGAGTTGCTTCTCGACCACGCCCTGATTGACCATGTTGTCCAGTCGGCTGAGCCTGCCGATGGACGCATCCGGAGAAACCGGCTCCATGCGCTTCTCAAGAGAGGGCAGCTGCTCCCGAAGAGCTTCCAGTTCCTTTTTGATGACGTTTGTAAAATCTTCGCGTTCTTTGGTATCCATGTGCTTGCCCTTGTTGCCCGAAGGCCGAATATGCGATAACTGCCGAACCATATACAAGCCCGAGCATGAGGTATCAGAATATATGATTGCGCTGAAAAATCAAACGATAGTGATAACCGGAGCCTCAAGCGGCATCGGCGCGGCCCTTGCCAAACTGCTTGCGGCGCGCGGAGTCAACATGGTGCTCAACGCCCGCAGCTCAAGGCGTCTGCTGGACGTCAAGGCTGCATGCAAGGCCCTCGGGGCAGAGGTCGAAGCCGTGGCCGGAGACGCCTCCGACCCGCGCGTGGCAAAGAAGCTTGTGGAGCTGGCCACCAAAATACACTACTTCGTCGGCTTCATTCACGCGGCGGGCGTGCTGCATCCCGGCCCCGCTGTATGGGAGCTGGATGACGCCTCTTTTGCCGAGGTGATGGACGCCAGCGTCACGGCCGCGCATCAGCTCATCCGGCACGCAGTCCCGCCCCTGCTGAAGGAAGGCGGCGGCCTCGCCGTTTTTTCGGGTCGGGCGCGGCGGAAAGACCCAGCCGGCAGTCGGAGGCTAACTGCGCCGCAAAGCCGCCGAAAAGCA
>NZ_BBCB01000096.1 GCF_001311825.1 Salidesulfovibrio brasiliensis JCM 12178
CCCGGCCAGACCCGCGACAACGTGGGCATCCCCATCGAACTGGCGCTGGCGCAGGTGGATCAGCGGCTTCGGGACGAGGGCATCCGGCACAAGGCAAGCGTGGTCGCCGCTGGCGGCATCCGCTGTTCGGCTGACGTGCTCAAGGCCATCGCCCTCGGCGCGGACGCGGTCTACATCGGCACCGCGA
This sequence comes from Salidesulfovibrio brasiliensis JCM 12178, assembly GCF_001311825.1. GTDB lineage: Bacteria > Desulfobacterota > Desulfovibrionia > Desulfovibrionales > Desulfovibrionaceae > Pseudodesulfovibrio > Pseudodesulfovibrio brasiliensis. The sequence continues at coordinate 188 of NZ_BBCB01000096.1, forward strand.
CCCTTTTGGCCGTCGGCTGCACGCTCTGCGGCCGTTGCTACACCGGCAAGTGCCCTTGGGGCATCGCCACCAACGATCCCAAGATCGCCCGCAGGCAGAACCCTGAAGTGGCCGCCAAAAAGCTCGCCAATCTCATCCGCGCATGGGCGCACGAGATCGAGGAAATGCTCGGCGGCATGGGACTGAACTCCATTGAAAGCGTGCGCGGAAACCGTGACAAGCTGCGCGCCGTGGGGCTTTCCGACACTGAAATGGACATCCTCGGCGTCAAGCACGCCGGAAGGTAGGGAAGGGGCATGAAACGAGTCTATCCCGACAAGGAATACTGCATCGGCTGCCATCTCTGCGAACTGGCCTGCATGACGGCCCATTCCGAGAGCAAGGACCTGATCATCGCCTACCGCGAGGAGCGCGGCAAAGAGGGACTCAGTCCCCGCAAGCGTGTTTTTGAGAAGGGGAGCGTGTGCGTGGCCATCAGTTGCCGCCACTGCGACGAACCCTCCTGCGTGGCTGCCTGCATCTCCGGGGGGCTTTACAAGGACCCGGAGACCGGCCGCACCGTCTATGACGAAGACAAGTGCGTGGGCTGCTGGTCATGCCTCATGGCCTGTCCGTACGGTGCTATCAGGCGGCATCCGGTGAAGGGCAAGATCGTCAAGTGTGACCTCTGCAACGGTCGCGAGGAAGGCCCGGCCTGCGTGCAGGCCTGCCCCAATCAGGCGCTCAAATTCGAGGAACGCTAGGAGATGTCCGGAATGAAATACGTCATCATCGGCAACGGCATCGCCTCCATCGGGGCAATAGAAGGCATCCGCAGGGTGGACCCTGAAGGGACGATCATGGTCATCGGCGCGGAGGACGCACCCGCTTACGGTCGCCCGCTTATATCCTATTTGCTGGCTGGCAAGGTCGATCCGGATCGTTTGGCGCTTCGGCCGCAGGAGTTCTATGATTCCAACAAAGTGGAATTGAAGCTCGGGACCGTGGTCACTGCGGTGGATACTGGGTCCAAAACCCTGACCACGACGCAGGGCGAGAGCATCGAATACGAACATCTGCTCATTGCCACCGGCGGCACGCCGTTTACCCCTGAAATTTCGGGCGCGGAGGGCGAGGATGTTTACAATTTCACCAACATAGATCAGGCCAGAAAGCTCATTGAACGGGCCAAGGATATGAAAAGGGCCGTGGTCATCGGCGGCGGGCTTATCGGCCTGAAAGCCGGAGAGGCGCTTTTTGATCGCGGCGTGGACGTCAGCATCGTTGAGCAGTCCGGCCGTATTCTGAGCCTTGCGTTTGACGAATACGCGGCAAAGCTCGCCGGGGAGCGGCTTGACGAGGTCGGCCTACAGGTCCAGACGGGCGTGACGGTCAAGGAAATCCAGCACGGCAAGGATGGACGCGTTGTGGGTGTTTACCTGACCGACGGTGCGTTCCTGCCGACCGAGGCCGTGGTTATCGCCATCGGTGTGGTGCCGAACTTCGACCTTGCCCGCGACGCCGGTCTGGACGTCGACCTTGGCATCGTGGTCGATGACCACATGAGAACCAGCGCGTCGGATGTGTATGCGGCCGGTGACGTGGCACAGGCGCTCGACCTGCTTGCGGGTGACAACAGAATCCTTCCGGTCTGGCCCAATGCCTATAATCAGGGGTTCTGCGCAGGCAAGAACATGGCCGGGCAGGATGTAGCCTATTCCGGTGGATTGTCCATGAATTCCATCAGCTTTTACGGTTTGCCCACCATTTCCGTTGGAACGGTCAACCCGCCCGAGGATGACTCTGGCTACGAGATCGTTACTACGCTGGACGAGCGCAAGCGCAGCTATCGCAAGCTCGTTTTTCATCATCAGCGCCTCGTAGGTTATGTGCTGGTTGGCGACATCGACAAGGCCGGAATGTACACGGCCTTCGTCAAGTTCCGTCTTGAAGTGGGCGACGAGGACCGGGACCGTTTGAAAGCGGGCGATCCGGACGTGCTCATGTGGCCGGACGAGTTCTTCCGCAAAACATGGAATCCGGACTCCGAAGCTCCGTCTGCGTAAGGGGAAAGTGAATGAAAGCTCCTGAAAGATATTACGATTTCCAAAAGGACATATCCGGTTGCGGCGTCTTCGGCGTCATCAATCGAAAGCGCGGGCTGATTCCCGGCGACATGCCCATCAAGGCCATGGCTTGTATGCATGATCGCGGCAACGGTCTTGGCGGCGGTTTTGCGGCGTACGGCATCTACCCTGAGCATGCCGACAAGTACGCGTTCCACATCATGTGCGACGACAAACGGGCCGTGGAAGGCTCGGAACGTCTGCTTCGACAGTATTTCGACATCCACGAGTTCGAGCCGATCCCGACGCGCAAGACGCTGGCCATTCCCGACCCGCCAATCGTGAACCGTTATTTCGTGACCCCGCGCGACGGCGGTGCCGAGGACATGCTGGACATGCCAGAGGACGATTACGTGGTGGCCGTTGTCATGAAGCTCAACACCACGGTGCCCGGGGCGTTCGTATTTTCCTCCGGCAAAGACATGGGCGCGTTCAAAGGTGTTGGCTATCCTGAAGACATTGCAGACTTTTTCCGACTTGACGAATACAAGGCCTACATCTGGACCGGCCATAACCGCTTCCCGACAAACACGCCGGGCTGGTGGGGCGGGGCGCACCCATTCACCATCCTGAACTGGTCCATCGTTCATAACGGGGAGATTAGCTCCTACGGCATCAACCGTCGCTATCTCTGCGAGCACGACTACCTGTGCACGCTCATGACGGATACCGAAGTGGTGGCCTACGAGCTGGACCTGCTCATCCGCAAGCACGGACTGAGTTGGGACATGGCCGCAAAGGTCTTTGCCCCGCCGTTTTGGGACGAGATAGAGCGGATGCCGGAGGACGAGCGCGAACTCTACACCGCGCTTCGCTACACCTACGGCTCCGGCATGCTCAACGGACCGTTTGCGATCCTTGTGGCCGACAACACCCGGCTGATGGGCCTCAACGACCGCATCAAGCTGCGTCCGCTTCTGGTGGCGGAAAAGGACGACATGATCTTCATGTCCAGCGAGGAATCCTCGGTGCGCGAGGTCTGCCCCGATCTGGACAGGGTCTGGATGCCCAAGGCGGGCGAACCGGTCATCGTGGACGTGGAGGACTAGTCGACATGAGTGAGCGAAAGAGTGTCACGCTGGATGCCAAAGGTATATATTACAAGCAGTTCAATGAAACGATCCGTGAAAAAATCCGCGAAGGATACACGGACTTCGTTTTGCAGAACGTCAACGGACAGCGCTACATCGGCACCGGACTCGAAGGTGACTTGAAGTTCGAAATTCACGGCGTTCCGGGGCAGGATATGGCGGCGTTCATGCGAGGCCCGACCATGCGCGTGCACGGTAATGTGCAGGACGGACTCGCCAACACCATGGACGCCGGAACCATCGTTGTGGAAGGGCTGGCCGGTGACGTGCTCGGTTACGCCATGCGCGGCGGCACCGTGCATGTGGCGGGGGATGTCGGCTATCGTGTCGGAATCCATATGAAAGCCTATGAGGACAATGTCCCGAAAATCGTCATCGGCGGCAAGGCGGGGGACTTCCTCGGCGAATATATGGCTGGCGGAATTATTTTGCTCTTGGGTATGTTTTCTGGTAAGCCTGATGCGCCCATTGCGGGTCGCAGTCTCGGTACCGGGATGCACGGGGGCGTGATTTACGTCCGCGGCGAGGTTCCCGAATCCGTTCTCGGACCGAATCTGCACACGCAACCGGCTGACGCAGAAGACCTTGCGGTCATTCGCGGGCTGGTTGAGGAGTACGCTTCAGCGCTCGATTTGAACGCGGAAGACATACTCGGCGAGAATTTCGTTACGATCCGGCCGTTCTCGCACAGGCCGTACGGCAACCTTTACGTTGCCACCTAGGGCGGGAACAGCGCGAGAAACATCAACACTGGGAGGAACCTACATGTTCTTCGAATCCGTTGCCTTTGCCGCCGCGCCCCCCGCAAACGGCGCCGCGGGCGGTGCCGGCAGCCTCTTGGCCGGTCCGCTGCCCATGCTGATCCTGATGTTCGCCATCTTCTACTTCCTGCTCATTCGTCCGCAGCAGAAGAAGGCCAAGGAACACAAGCTGATGCTTGAAAATCTTCAGGTCGGCGACGTGGTCTGGACCAACGGCGGCATCAAAGGTGTCATCAAGATCATCACTGATGAAGTTCTGACGCTCGAAATCGCTGATGGTGTGGATGTCGAATTCCAGCGCGGCTACGTTGCCGGCAAGTTCGACCCCAACGCCGGCAAAGAGCAGAAGAAAGACAAGAAGTAGTCAACGGGATCAGGTGGTCCCGTTTCGTTCGGCTTTTCGCGGGCCGGGCCGTCCTTGTGCGGCCCCGGTCCGCGCCTTGCGTTCCGCTGGGGGCCGAAGTTTTCATTAATCGACAGGGGAGAACTCATGCAGAGTCTGCGTTGGAGAATCATTCTTACGCTCTTCGTTCTCGTGCTGGGGCTTGCGTACATGCTGCCGTCCGTTCCCGGCCTCAAGAACTCGCCGCTGGGCAAAATGCTGCCCGGAACCGGCATCAATCTCGGCCTCGACCTCAAAGGCGGCATCCACCTGACCCTCGGTGTCGATATGGACGTTGCGTTCAAGAACGCCATGGCCCGTACCGGCGACGACATCAAGGAAGTCGCGCGCGAAGACGAGATTTTCGTCCTGAAGCCCGTTGCCCTGCCCGGCGACATGATGGAAATCACCCTGCTCAAGAAAGAGCAGGAGGATGCTTTCGACGAGATGCTTGATCGCTTCAACAGCGTGACCGTCGAATCCAAAAATCAGGACGGCAACAAGGTCAAGTACACCTTTGCGATGGACCCGAACTACCGCAGGGAACTGGCCAAGATGACCCTGGATCAGGCGGTCAAGACCATCCGCAACCGCATTGACCAGTTCGGCGTGGCCGAGCCTGACATTCGCAAGCAACAGGCCAGCAACCGCATTCAGGTGCAGTTGCCCGGTCTGAGCGATCCCGAACGCGCCATTCGCATTATCGGCAAAACCGCACATCTCGAATTCAAGATCGTGGATGACGGTGCGACCTGCAGAAGGCCGTCAACGGCGTTCTGCCCCCGGGCCGCGAACTGACCACCATGGTTTCGCGCACCGGCGGCAAGGAAGTGCCCATCGTCCTCAAGAGCGACGCACCCCTGACCGGTGAGTATGTGACCGACGCAAAGGTCAACTACGGTCAGATGAACGAACCGTATGTCTCCCTGAACTTCGATTCCAAGGGCGCGCGCCTGTTCGGTCGCATCACCGGCGAGAACGTGAACAAGCGCATGGCCATCGTGCTTGACGGCAAGGTTTACTCCGCACCCGTCATTCAGGAAAAATCACCGGCGGCCGCGCCAGCATCACCGGCAGCTTCACCACCGAAGAAGCCCGTGACCTCGCCATCGTGCTCCGCGCCGGTTCGCTTCCCGCGCCGGTCAACATCCTTGAGCAGCGCACTGTCGGCCCGTCCCTCGGACAGGAATCCATCGACAAGGGCATCAACTCCGCCTTCATCGGCATGGCCGTGGTGCTCATCTTCATGGTTGTCTACTACGGTTTCGGCGGCGTGGTCGCCGACATGGTCCTGATCATGAACATCCTGCTTATCATGGGTGGTCTGGCCGCGTTTGGCGCGACCCTGACCCTGCCCGGTATCGCGGGTATCATCCTGACCATAGGTATGGCCGTAGACGCGAACGTCATCATCTTTGAGCGCATCCGAGAGGAATTGCGACGAGGGCTGACTATCCGGGCAGCCATTCAGGAAGGCTACAGCCGGGCCACGCTCACCATCATGGATGCCAACGTGACCACCGTCATCGCGGCCATCATCCTGTACCAGTTCGGCACCGGCCCGATCCGCGGCTTTGCCGTGACCCTGACGCTCGGCATCATCACGTCCATGTTCACGGCCATCTTCGTCTCGCGCATTCTTTTCGATCTGTACGCGAAAAACCGCGCTGAAGGCGCCAAGATGAGCATCTAGGGGGAACAAATGGGACTGCAGATAATCAAACCGAATACCAAGATCGACTTCATCGGGTTCAGGAAGCTCGCCTTCGTGATCTCCGCCGTCGTCATCCTTGTAGGCCTCGGCTCCCTCATCATGAAGGGCGGCCCCAAATACGGCATCGACTTCGCTGGCGGCATGATCGTACAGGTCAAAACAGACAAGCCCGTGCAGGTCGACGTACTCAAGGAATCCCTCAAGGATGTCGAACTGCCGGGCCTCGTGGTTCAGCAGCTCGGCCTTGAAGATGACCACGAGTTCCTCATCCGTACCTCGTCCTCCGACATATCCTCGAAGGTCGTACGCGATGACGTCAACAGCGCGCTCAGCAGCGGGCTTGATAGTACCGGCTTCGAAATCCAGCGACTCGAAATGGTCGGCCCCAAAGTGGGTAAGGACCTCAGAACCAAGGCACTCGAAGCCATGTTCTACGCCGTACTCATCATCGCCATCTACATCTCCGGCCGCTTTGAGCAGCGCTGGACAGCTGCCGCTGTCATGGCAGCCGGACTCTTCGGCGGCCAGTACGCACTGGCGCTGACCGGCATGGACACAGCCTGGCTTATCGTCGGCATGCTCGGCATCACCCTCGGCCTTTGCTGGTACCTGAAACTCAACTACGCGCTCGGGGCGGTCGTTGCGCTCGTCCACGACGTAACCATCACCGTCGGCATATTCTCGATACTTGGAAAGGAATTTGACCTGACCATCATCGCGGCATTGCTGACCATCATCGGTTACTCGCTCAACGACACCATCATCGTCTTCGACCGCATCCGCGAGAACCTCCTTGGCACCAAAAACAAGGATGATCTCAAAGGCATCATCAACCAGAGCGTCAACCAGACCCTCTCCCGTACGCTGCTGACCTCCGGAACCACGCTCCTCGTGGTCTTCTGCCTCTACGTGCTCGGCGGCAGCGTCATCCACGACTTCGCGCTCGCATTGCTCATCGGTATCTTCGTCGGTACCTATTCCTCCATCTTCGTCGCCAGCCCCGTCCTTCTCGGATTCGGCCCGACCATCCCCGTTGAGGAAGAAGCAGAAACAGCGTAACAGTCGCATTTGTCGGAATACAAAGAGGAAGGCCTTAGGCCTTCCTCTTTTTTTTTGCCTCCGGAGTCTGAGGGGAAGGGAAGAGGGGTACCCCTTTTTGCAAAAAGAGCGTCACTTGTGTGTGCTTTTTCGCTTTCCCTTCATCTTTCCGGTTGCTTACGAAGCCTTCTTTTCAGGCTTTCTTTGGTTGTGTGTGAACTCAAGTGGGGATTTCCCAAAACTTCTGCTTGCCCTTTCAAACACGTCTATGGCCTCTCGCTGAACTTCACGCATTTGCTCCAGATAAATTTCCGTGCTGCGCCTGTCCCCATGGCCCAGAATGCGCTGTATTGAGGACAACGGCACATCCATTTCATCCATTAGGGAAGCGCCCGATGCCCTGATGCGGTGCAGTGTAAAGTAGTTCACCCCGGCTTTTTTGCATGCCGCTTTCAGCATGCGCCTCCGTCCCTTTTTGTATGGCCCTTCAACCCGCTTCTTGGTGTTTTTCGGCACATAGGAATGCCAAAACACCCAAGGTTTTTCCGGGTCGCGTTGCTCGTACAGTTCGGACAGGACTTCAAAGAGCTTTTGGGTCATGGCAACCTTTCGGAACACGGCATTGCGACCACGATTTTTGAAAGTTTGCAATTCGACGTATTGCTCTTCGAAGTGCACTCGATCCCACGTCAGTCGACTGACTTCCACACTTCTGGCCATGGTCTCTCGCATCACCCACAGATACGGCCGATCGGCTGGAGCAGCTGCTTCAATGACCTTGTCTAATTCATCCGGCGTGGGTGTACGCTTTTCCTTTTTCGGATTCTTGTTGGGGAAGGGTTTCATGGCTTCAAACGGATTGGAGCTCACGTAACGCCTTCCACGTTCCTTGGCCCACGAAAAGGTTGCCCTCAGTTTTGCCAAGTCATCGTTGACCCCAAGCCCCTTGCTTTCGGTCTTGCGCTTGATGAGGAACTTCTCTGCAAGCAGCGGGGTGATTTCATGACAAGGGATGTTGCCCCACTCCTTGTACACCCTTCTGGCGACATACCGTGTGGCCTCATAGTAATTCTGCGAATAGCTATGCGCCGCAAGGTAATCAAGACGCAGATTCATCAGGTCCAAGAAGCCCATGACGGTTTCTGGAGCCTGCTTCATCTGCTCGGCCACTTGTTGCCGTCTTGCCTTTTCCGCCGCCTTTGCCTCGGCCTTGGTCCGAAACCATGCCTTCGTGTACCGCTTGCCCTTCACCGTGAAGTCGTACCGATACCCCTTTCCTTTGACTGAATAGATGCCCATACAGATCTCCTTTCGAAGGGAAGAAAAGAGATCCACCGCATTTCACGCCGCCAAGCTCCCGCCAGTGGCGGTAAACCCAGCTCTCGGACTTGCCCACGAATCGGGCAACGTCCTTTACCGTCTGTATGCTCGCTTCAGCGTGATCGTCAACAGGCATCCTTTTCATTCCCGTGGCATTGAATTCGGCTGAAACAAGTTCAACCTTGCATCCTAACCACGGGACGATTTCGAAATTCAAGGTCTGACAGGGGGAAAATATCACTTTTTTGTGCGGGGGTGCTTTTCCTTTTCCCGGGCGTGTTCGTGTCTTCTTGCAAAGTATAAAAATGACCCTCCCATGGCGTTGCAGGCGCAATGAAATTTCGTTGAACGCAGCAGAGCGCAGCAAAGCAAGCTCTGCGAAGTGAAACCAAATTTCTTTGCGTCAAAAGGCCATGCTGGCGGGCGCGGCCAAGGACCGCGCGCGTGGGGATGAAAGCTTCCGGTTTTTGACCCTAACTGGTTAGGGCCAAAAACCGGAAGCTTGAAGGGGCGGCAAGACGCCCCTTTCTGTCACAAGCATCCAAAACAATACAAAAAATAAAGCCCCTTGTCGGGGCTTTTTACATTGCCAAAAAAGGAAGGATCATTTCCAGCTTCCCAGGTACTGTGCGCTGATGTCTTTTCGTCCGGCTCCATGGCCAAACTGGGTGCGGACCTGCACCTCCGCCTCATTTACGTATCTGGCAAAATCAGAGCCTCGGATTTCCATGGCTTCTGAAAGGAACTCGTCCTTACCCGTAAAACGACATGGTGGTTCAAAGCCACATATCTGGCGGAATATCTCGTGTGCGCGTGCGTGCCTGGCCGCATGAAACGACCCGTTACTGTCCTTTCGTGAAATCCCGTGTTGTCGGGCAATCTTGTAGAACTCCTGTCGGACGGATTTTTCTTTCCATCCCGGCATCATCAAGTTTCCCCGACCGCTTGTAAAAGCATGATGCCGTGCGATGACTTCACGCATTTGGGGTGTGATGGTGTGGAGATTCCTGTCCCGTCCGCCTTTCGTGCCGTCTGTAATGTACAGCGATCTGAAGGTTTCCGGGGTGTTCCCACCGACAAGCGAATGCTGACAATCGAATTTGTATGCTTCCTCAAAGCGAAGACCAAGATGCCGTGCAAGTTCAAGAACAAGTCCGACACGCTTTTCAATGTCACTGCCGTTCCTGAGCGTTTCGACAGCTCGCTCGTAAGATTCTGGCAGAATCGATTTGTCAACGTTGTCGACATAAACTCTGTTTCCAATGTTGAACCGTCTGTTGTCCGTTTCAGCGACCTTCAGGTTTCCCCAAGCACGTGCCAGCGCGCGTACGCCTGACATATATCCTTTTATAGTGGAATCTTTGAGGCCTTCTTGTTGCCACTCGCTGACAACTTCATGAACGTGTCGGTTCGTGAGGTTCGACCATTTCTGGGTTTTGATGCCCAGCTCTCTTGCTGTCTGAACGAAACGCTCTGCAGCGTCTACGTTGTTCGCCACCGTCTTTGCACTGCCGTGCAGTGAGGCCCGATGGATGCCCGTGATTAACCCGTCTTTTGGCATGTTAATCCCCAAATAAATTAGAATGTTGAAGGAAAGATTTTCCTTCGCCCAAAAACGGGCGGACCGAAGAATCGGTGATGGTCCTGAAGAAATCGATGTATGTGATTGCAAAAGAATAGGGGATTCAAATGCTGCGGGACGGTGAATGTGTTGATTCCGACGACACTGCGCCCTGAAGGACGCGCCGCAATGGCAGCTGACGTGCAAAGAATGGAACCCTAATCACATCTATATCGAAATCGACCATGCTCACCGCCTTGACGCGGGAACATCTTCGGTCGTGAAGGAAGGAAAAGCTTTCCCGACAAGTCCCTACTAGGCGTTGGGAACGCACGATCAGTAAGGACGCCTCAGCCGGAATGCAGGAATAGTGCGGTGTCTCGAATGG
>NZ_BBCB01000097.1 GCF_001311825.1 Salidesulfovibrio brasiliensis JCM 12178
TGCACGACGCGCACCCCGGCCTTTTCCGCGAGCACCAGCACCTCCTTCAGGAGGATGCCGCTGTCCGCGCCCTCAAAGGCTGGGTCGGAATCCGGGAAATGCTGCCCGATGTCTCCGCCGCCAAAGGTGCCGAGCACGGCGTCGGCAAGGGCGTGCAGCAGCACGTCCCCGTCCGAATGGGCGTGGATGCCCGGCCCGCCCTGAATAGGCACGCCGCCGAGCAGCATGGGTCGCTCCCCGCCGTAGCGGTGCACGTCGTATCCCCAGCCGGTCACGGACAGTTCCTGCACGGGAGCCTCCAGACGCCTCAGGTCGCCGGGCGTGGTGATCTTGATGTTGTCCTCGTCCCCGGGCACCACGGTCACGGTGCCCATGCGCTCCACCATGCTGGCGTCATCGGTCACGTCCCAGCCTCGGCCACGGCCCGCTCATGGGCCTGTGCCAGAATGTCGCGGGGAAACGCCTGCGGGGTCTGCACGGCGCGCAGCTCCGAACGTACAAGGGTCTCGGTCACGGTGTGTCCGTCAACCCGCTTGACCGTGTCGGTCACGGCAAGGGCCGGGATGACGCCATCGGCCCCGGCGGTCAAGCCGTCCAGAAGCGAGGAGATCAGAGAGGCCGAGGCGAAGGGGCGGGCGGAGTCGTGCACCAGCACCGCGTCGCAGTCAGCGGGCAGGGCGGCGAGGCCGTTACGGACCGAGTCCTGTCGGCGCGGGCCTCCGGCAGCGACCACGTAGGGCAGCCCGAGGTCTTCTGCCGCAAAGAGGCGGTCCACTTCGGCGCGCATGGCGTCAACTTCATCGGGGGGAAAAACAAATGCGAGGCCGCGCATGGGCGCGACACGGGAGAAAGTGCGCGCGCTGTGCCAGAAGAGCGGCACGCCCGCGTATTCGAGGTACTGCTTGCGGACCCCGCCGGTGGCCTCGGCCATGCGGGTGCCGCTGCCTGCGGCGAGGATCACGGCAAATGGGCGATGCGGGGTCGGCATGTGGGTTCTCTCAAGCAGCCTCTGCTATGGTTCAAAAAAACGCGCGGAGGACCGAAGCCCTCCGCGCGGGTCTTGCTGACGGAGTCGGACTGTAAGCCGGGTTCTGTTCCCCCGAAGGGGCGGCCACCATTCCTCTAGGACGACGGTTACCCGCCGCCTCAAGCAACCTACCCGAAAGCCTCGGCCGGGCCGGCCTCAAACGCTTCCCTATTTGGTCTTGCTCCGGACGGGGCATGCCTGGCCGGACATGTCGCCATGCCCGCCGGTGGCTCTTACCCCACCGTTTCACCCTTACCGCCCGGCGAGCCGGACGGGCGGTCTGCTTTCTGTTGCGCTTGCCGGGGATCGCTCCCCCTGGGAGTTACCCAGCGTCCTGCCCTGCGGAGCCCGGACTTTCCTCCCCGGCCCAAAGGCCGCGGCGGTGACCCGTCCGACTCCAGAACTCGTTTCTACCGCGTGACGCGGCAGTGGTAAAGCTACTCTGCGCCGCCCGCGTGCTCGGACCAGAAGATGAGCCGCTGGCAGTTGGGGCAGGAGAGAATCTGCTTGCCCTTCTGCAGCTCGTTGTATTCCTGGGGCGGGATGGTGATGTGACAGCCGGTGCAGACCGAATCCACCACGGACACGATGACCGGGTTGTCAAGGCGCGAGCGGATGAACTCGTAGCGACCGAGAATCGGCGGCGGCACGACTTCGCAGGCCTTGGCGCGCTTTTTCTGGAGCTTGTCGAGCTGCTTCTGGGCCTGGGCCACGCGCTCGTCGAGGGTCGCCTTCTTGGCGTCGTATTCCTTCTGGACCTCGGCGGTCTCTTCATCCAGTTCGCGGGTCATGTCGGCCTGACGGGCAAGCTCTTCCTTGACCGCGGCAAACTCTTCCTCGCGCATGCGGTTGAGCTTCTCAAGGCTGTCCATCTCGCGCATCATGGCGTGATACTGCTTGGTGTTGTCCACCAGCATCAGCTTGTTCTTGCTCTTCTTGATCTTGGCGTCGTCCTCTTCGATCTCGCCGCCGAGCTTCTTGCGCTGCTCGTCGAGAATCGAGAGCTTTTCCTCGATCTGTTCCTTGCGCTTGCGGAACCCTTCGAGCTGCTCTTCAAGGGCCTCCAGCTCACGGGGGGCCTTGCCGATCTCGTCTTCGAGGACGAGGATCTCGTCGTCGACCTGCTGCAGCACCACAAGCTGTTCGATCTGTTTCTGGTACATGTCGATACCTCTCGATTATATTTGGAAAATCGTATCCACTATTACGGGGCCACCGACCACTCGAACGGGTCGGCTCCCTCGAAAAACCGCACGGTCACGCCGCTCAGGGCTTCGCCCAGCGACACGGCGAACCGGCGCATCATCTCTTCCTCAATGGAAAAATGTCCCGCATCCACGATGCAGAGCCCGAGCTCCGCAGCCGCATCCACCGCAGGGTGGTACTTCATGTCGCCGGTGACGAAAACATCCGCTCCGGCTGCGCGCGCGGCAAGGCCGGAACCGGAACCGCCGCAATAAGCCACGGTGGAAACGCTCTCCGGCTTGGGACCGCACACGGACATGACCTTTCGCCCGGTCAATTCGTGCAGTCGCTCCATGAATGCGGCAAACGGCACGGCCTCGGGCAGGGAGCCAATCTCGCCGAATCCGGTATCGGCTTTCGGCGCGGCAAGCTCCCGCACATAAAATTCCGGACGCTCGCCCTGACCGAAGGCAATGGCCTCGGCAATGGACGGCCAGACGTCCTTTTCAACGATCACCCGCACTTCGCCGGTACCAAGCTGCGACACGCTGTGCACGCTCTCGCGATCCGCCCAGCGTTCGCCGTCCTCCCGGCCGAGCGGCTTTTCCGCATAGAACGAAACCTCCACGGGCGTGGACGAAACGTTCGGTTCAAGGAGCTTCCGGTCACTCAGGCCGAGGTCGTCCCCCAGCCAGAACGCGGGCCCGCCCGGAGCGCAGTCGAGCGAGGTGTGTGCGGCATATAGCCATGTATCGGCCTTGATGCAGGCGCGCAGCACGTCAAGATAGGCTCCGCCGAGCGGTGCCTTGGGTTTCATGTAGAGGGGATGATGCGTGACCACCAGCCCCGCGCCCCAATCCAGACACTGCCGGACCATGGCCGGGGTGGGCTCCAGCGCCACCGCCACCTTGGAAACCGTCCCGTCCACACCGGGCACCTGCACGCCGCTGTTATCCCAGCCAGCCTGCAGCCCTTCCGGCGCCAAACGGCGCACTTCATTTAGAACAGCCTGAATTTCCATGAAAAACTATCCTGAAACGAAAAAAGATGCTCCTATCGGGATTTCCCTCAAGGAGCATCGCGTCATTGTCACGTCAGCATAAAGCCTTGCTTACGGGTGCGGGGCGTCAGTCGCGTCACGCTCATGGGCACTGTTCTCATCCCCCAGACTTGTTCGGGGTTAAGGGGTGGTGGGCCAACCAGGATTTGAACCTGGGACCGACCGGTTATGAGCCGGTGGCTCTGCCAACTGAGCTACTGGCCCACTCCGCAAGAACGTTGTCGTATACCCAAGCGCGTACAAATTGTCAAGAACACCCGGCAGACAGGCCCTCGCGTATACGGCGGACCGTGTCAGTGGTCGAAAATCCTTCAAGAAGCGGAATGCTCAGCACCGTGCCGCCGTCGCCTTCCACCACCTCGCGGCCAACGATGCGCTCCACCGGCCAGTCCCCGCCCTTGACGAGCACCTGCGGCCGGACCTGCGAGACCAGCTCCAGCGGCGTGTCCTCGTCAAAGACGATCACGAAGTCCACGCTCTCAAGCCCGGCAAGCACGTATGCCCGCGCCTCCTGCGGGTTGACGGGACGCTCCGCACCCTTGCCGAGGCGACGCACCGAGGCGTCGCTGTTAAGGCCGACCATGAGCCCGTCGCCCAGCGCCCGGGCACGGGCAAGGTAGTCCACGTGGCCGGGGTGCAGCAGATCGAAGCAGCCGTTGGTGAACACCAGCCGATACCCTTCGGGAAGGGCCTTGCGGCGCTCCATGAACTCGGCAACGGTCAGGACTTTCGGGCTCTGGGGTACGGACATGGTTACATCCTGGGCTTGAGCGCGCCGCCCTGGCCGAGGAGCAGCAGCTCCACCCAGTCCAACGCAAAGGCGAGGGTTTCCTCTTCGTCTTCCATAATGGCCTTCTGCCGCTCTTCACTCACTTCGACACGCTCGAACAGACGCATGTCCTTGATGAACTGCTGGAAGTCGTCCACCTGAAAGAGCGCGAGGGCCACGATGCCCATGAGCTTCTCCGGCAGCTTCCGTCCGGTCTCGTTCCAGCGGGAAATGAGGTGCATGTACTTGTCGTTGAAGCGGATATAGTCGTCAAAGCCCTGATCTTCCATCCAGTTCAGGGAGTTCCATTCGGCGGCCTCGTCAAAGCCCTTGCAGTGGTCTTCGTGCAGGACGAAGAACTGCTCTTCCACGTTGCCGTCCTTGTCGATCTTTGCGGCGCGACCCAACGGATACATGCGGCATGCGCCGGGACGGTCCGGGTAGATGGAGCAGCCGCTGTCGCGAACAAAGGGGCAGGACTTCTTCGGCGTGTCGGTCATGCGCAGACGAAGCGCCGGGAAGTTGCTTTCCCCGGCGGTAAACGTGTCCACGAAGCTTTTGATGACCTCCGTGCTGGAGAGGCCGAGGTTTTTACGCATCCGCAGCAGATCGTAAGGGGTCAGGACCATGTTCAGGTCGCTGCAGCACTCGTTGAAGCATGAAATGCCGGGGTAACACTTGAAGCGGTATTTTTCGCCTTTTTTCAGTTCAGGGAGCTTGCTCAGGAAATCTCTTGTCTCGTCGTCGTGATGCATTGTTCCTCCGGGAAGTCTTGCTCCCGTGCTGTTTTGTCCGGGGAAGTAAAACCCGTGGGCGCGTTTGTCAAACGCGCCCGAGATGTCGAGCATCAGACCGAGGTGGGCGGACTTGGCGCGGATATCATCAAGCAGCCGTTTCCGCCCGGCCAGTTGCAGCTCCATGAGCTCCTCGTTGGTGTGGATGGCCTGCAGCTTGAACTTGTTGCCGAGCGCGTTGCCCTCGCTCTGCGGGGAGGTGTGACTTGCCAAGCCGCTGCGCTTGCGGTGCAGCACCTGCAAATGCCCCTGATAGACCGCGTAGCCGCCGTCCTTCAGAAGCCGGAAGTCGTGCTCGAGGTCGTCATACTGCGAGGGGGAAAGCCGGATGTCGAACCCGCCGCTCTTTTCCAGCGTCTTCGCCCGGAAGAGATGGCAGCATCCCGTCACCGAATCGCAGGGGCGCAAATAGTCGAACAGACCGGCGTCAAGGCTCTGGACGAACAGGGCCGGATCGCCGTTGCCCTGCTCGGGAATCTCCAGATGATGGTCCGCGTGCTGGATCATGAACGGGTTGGCGTGATCCACCACCTTGCAGCCCCACACCGACGCTCGGGGTACCGCTCCACGGCCGCGCCGAGCGTCTCCAGCCAGTCCTTCGGCAGGGCCACGTCATCGTCAAGATAGCAGAGAAAGTCATACTCTTTACGAAGCGCGGCGTGACGCAGCCAGTTGCGGGCGGCGGCCGCCCCGACGTTCACCGGCAGGGTCACGCGCTCGAACGCCCCTTCGCGCCGGGCGTTGAACCGCTCCTGCCACATGTCCAGTACGGTGTCCGAGCCATCCGTGGAGCCGTTGTCCAGCACCATGAGGTCCGGGTCGGAGTCCGCACCATACAGCGAGGCAAGCGTGGCATCGAGATCATCGCATTTGTTCCACGAATAAAGCATCACGCAGATACGGCCCGGCAGAGCCGAGCGCTCCACGTCCACGGCGCCGAGCAGGTCATGCAGTCGCAAGAGCAGCCCTGCGTTCCACGGCGCATGGGAAAAGGCCTGCAACAGCCAGAGCACAGCCTCGTCGCGATGCCCTTCACTCGCCAGCCGCAACCCGCCGTGCAGGCTGCTCCAGTTGCCGTAGGTATTGCCCGCGGCCCGCTCCATGGAGTCCGGGTCGCAGGAGTCGCCCCGGAACCGGCCGACCTGTTCACGCGCCGTGACCAGCGCATGCCCCAGCGGGCCTTCGGTGACGTTGGGCAGGAGGGAATCAACCCAATCAGGGTCATTGTCCACCAGCAAAAAAAGCGCCTTGGATGACCAGAAAAGATTTTCGGGATCGGACGCGGCCTGCCGTTCTATAAACCGTTTGATGCGCGGGATGTCCTTACCGAGGGACAGACGGTTCAGATATTCCGCGCTTCTCGGCTCGCGCCAGCCCTCCTTCACGGCCAGAAGCGCGGTGCGGGTGTCTTCGGGCAGCAGCCCGGCCACCTCTGGCGCGGCCAGAAGCTGCCCGGCAAAGACACCATCAAGCGGGCTCTCGGCAAAAGCGGTCACAAGTGCGTCGATGGCCAGCGGATTGAACCCCGGCTCGCCCGTGCCGAGCGCGGCGCGCGCGATTTTCAAAAGGTGCGTGCGGCCCGTGAACCCCTGCGCCAGCAGCGATGCCAGCGGCTCGTCCAGCGCGTTCCAGAACTCGAGGACCGGGTTACTCTCCATGCGCCACCTCCTCCACCGGCAACAGCCGGAGCGTATTCTGCCCCATATACACATTCACGAGGTTGCGACCCTTGGCCTCACGGGTCATGAGCGTTCGCACCACCGCACGGTTCACACCGCCCATGCGCTGCCGCAGGTCCCAGTCGTCGCGCAGCCTGCGAATGCGCTCCGCAATGCACTTGGCGTCCTCGGACTCGCACACAAAGCCGTTCACGCCGTCGCGGACCACCTCGGGCATGCCGCCCACCCGCGTGACCACGGCGGGCAGCCCGGCGTCAAAGGCCTCCAGCAGCGTGTTCGGCAGGCTCTCCTTGCGCGAAGGGACCACCAGCATGTCCGAAACCCGAATCTGCTCCAGCGTCTCGGCATGGGAGAGCACGCCGCAGTTGTTGAACCGCGCCATGGCACCGGAATCAACCGCCTCCGCAAAGCGGGGCAGGTCCCTGTCCTCAATGCCAACGGCAGCGAACTCCACATCACGCGCGTCGTCCTCGCAGAAGGCTTCCATGGCCTTCAAAAATACGTCGAACCCTTTGATGTGCGCGGTGTTGCCGATATACAGCACCCGCACCCCGCGCTTCTTGCGCGTGGAAGGCCCCCCGAGGTCCAGCCCGCAATAGGCGTTGTAGACCACGGCCAGCCTGCTCTTTGGCACATGCCGCCTGCGAAGCACCTCCGCACACTCCATGGAGTTGCATATCACGGCATCGGCCGGAGCGGTCCAGAGGAAAAACACGTCGTTGGGCCGGGAGATTACGCCCCGGTTTACGAAAAAGCGGAATTTCCCGCCCGTAATCCGGGCGATTGCGCCCATCTTGTACGCACGGTTGTGGAAGGTGTGCACCACGTCCACATGCTTCTCGCGCACCAGCCGCTTCAACATGGAAGCGGCCTTGAACGGCTTGCGGAAGCCCTCATACTCCACGACCTCGGCCCCGGCCTCGCGCATCTCCGCCACCAAAGGGGAGTCGGGCCGCAGCATGGCGATGGTGCGGATGCCGAGCCCGTTCAAGGCCTGTGCGTTGTTGATCATCTGGCGCGAGCCGCCCGAAAGTTTTGTCGAATCCGAGGCCAGCAGCACGCAATGCGGCGCGTCCCGCTTGGTGAACCGCTTGAAAAACACACTCGCCCGGACCTTGCCCGAATACATCTTCAGCCGCTGCTCCAGCCACGCCCCGGTCTTCTTGCGGCCAACGCCCACCCGGTTGATGCGGAACGGGTCGCCACCGCGCGAGTTGGGACCGCGCTCCAGCGTGAAGGCCGCCGAGTATCCGGCCTTTCGCAGCTCGGCCTCGGCAGCCGCGTCAAACTCGCCCCACGGCCAGCAGAAATACTGCTCTGCCTGTCCGCTCAGTTCGCGCAACCGCTCAAGGCTCTCACGGAAATCCTTGCGACAGAACGCCAGCCGATCAGCTTCGGACCGCAGCCGAAAGCGCGGCACGTTATCCTGCCCGACGAACGGCTGGAATCCGTCGTACACATAGGCACTGCCGACCTTGAAGACCGGCCAGTCCGGGTCGTAACCGGGGTAGAGGCTCCACGCGCCCCAGTGCGCCACGGGGCAGCTCATGGTTTCACGAAACGCGAGGTCGCGGAACACGCCGTTGTGACGCATGCCGTGGGAGTGAATCTCCATGCCCATGTTCAGCATCTCCCGGATCTCCCCGGAATTCATGAACTGGGAGTGGTCGCCATTGCCATGCGCGTTGATGAGCGACTTGGGCATGGGCAGCGGCTCGGGAAAGCCGCTCTCGCCGCGCGCGGGCCTGTCGTCCGTGAAGCCCGGCAGCACGAAAAAGCAGCCGGTCATGCCCCGGCGGGCGAGCTCCGGCGCGATGACCGTACGGCTGGAAAAATGCCCGTCATCAAAGGTCAGCAGCACGCGGCGTCCGTCGAGGCGCGTTTCCCCGCGCATGAAGCGCACCACTTCGGCGGCTGTCACGGTGGAATATCCGGCACTCTCAATGGCATCGAGGTGTTCGCGGAACCGCTCGACGGAATGCCCGCCGCCCGGCCCCACGTCGTGGTAGCAGAAAACAGGAATGCTCTTGGCAAACATGGGTGTCTGGAAGTCTCCCGGCTGAATACTCCGGCAAAGAAAAACCTCGTTACCGGGCCTTGCATAGGTAGCACGCCCGAATACTGCGCGCAAGAAAGCGCACTCATTCAACGATGTTGAAATTCCTGTCTTTAACGGATATGACTTTCGAATCATGACGGCGAACACCGTGCTCTTCATAGCCGAACCGCAGGCCGTGACCGGAATCTTTCCGGCCCTCAAGGAACAGGGCCTGCAAGCCGGACTGGCCGACACCCTGAGCGGAGCCCTTGGTTTCATCAAGAAATCCAAGCCTGCCGCCGTGTTCTGCCGCCCGAAGCTGCAAGGTTTTGACGCGGAAGAGCTCCTCGCCCAGGCCCGCGACAACAACTGCTTCCCGCCCGTGGTGGTCTTCTCGCCCTCGGGATCGGCAGAAGAGGCGCGCCGCTATCTTGAACTCGGCGCACAGGACTACTGGCTCGAGCCGCTGCTCTGGGAAAAGATCAAGCTGCTCCTTCCCGCCCCCGGTGCCACCATCGAACCGGAACCGCAGCCCGAGCCGGAACCGGCCCCTTCACCCGCACCCGCAGGCCAGACCCACAGCACTTTTTCCATCATCGGCCAGCATCCGGCCGTACTGCGCGTTCTCGCCCTCGCAAAACGCGTGGCCCGCTCCAAGGCCACCGTGCTCATCTCCGGCGAGTCCGGCACCGGTAAGGAGATGTTCGCCCGCTATCTGCACCACAACTCCGACCGCGTGGACAAGCCGTTCATCGCCATCAACTGTGCCGCCCTGCCGGAGCATCTCCTCGAATCCGAACTCTTCGGTCACGAAAAGGGCGCGTTCACCGGGGCCATAGCCCGCAAGCTCGGCAAGTTCGAGCTCGCCGACACCGGCACCATCCTGCTGGACGAAATCACCGAGATGGATCTCGGCCTGCAAGCCAAGCTCCTGCGCGTGCTTCAGGAGTCCGAGTTCGACCGCGTGGGCGGCATGGAATCCGTAAAAGTGGACGTTCGCGTACTGGCCACCACCAACCGCTCCATCGACGAGACGGTCAAGGAAGGCAAGTTCCGCGAAGACCTTTTCTACCGCCTGAACGTCATCCCCCTCAAGCTGCCCGCCCTGCGCGAGCGCGGTGAGGACGTCATCCGGCTGGCCGAATTCTTCACCGCCAAATACTGCGCGGCCTACGGTCTCGGGCGGCTGCCCTTTGCCGAGGAGGCCAAGAACTGGCTCATGGAATACGACTGGCCCGGCAATGTGCGCGAGTTGCAGAACCTCATGGAACGCGCAGTTCTACTGGCCGGAGACGGCCCCATCCGCAAGGATCACTTCCTCATGGGCGACGCCGAGTGGGTGCCCGACGATCTCGACGAGATCGAACAGGCCGGAAACGAGGCCGCGCCCCCGCCCCCCGAAACAGCCGAAGAAGCGCTTTCCGTCATGCCCCTGCATGAAATGGAAAAAAAGCTCATCCTCAAGAGTCTCGACGAGACTAGCGGCAACCGCACTCGAGCCGCCGAACTGCTCGGCATTTCCGTTCGTACCCTGCGTAACAAAATCAACGAATACAAGAAGCACGGCATCGAAGTTTAGGACTCTGTCTCCGTTTTTTTTGTTTCCGCGGGCGGGCCGATGGGACGGGTTCTTTGTTTGATACGCTGCCGCTGGGTGCGGTACCGGGAGATCGCCCGCGG
>NZ_BBCB01000098.1 GCF_001311825.1 Salidesulfovibrio brasiliensis JCM 12178
GGGATCTGAGGGGAAGGGAAGAGGGGGACCGCTTTTTGCTAAAAAGGGGTTCCCCTCTTCCCTTCCCCTCAGCCGCCGGAGGCAACCAAAAAGGCCCGCCTTTCGGCGGGCCTTTTTGGTTAGCCACAACACTTTTTAAATTTCTTTCCCGACCCGCAGGGGCAGGGTTCGTTTCTGCCTACTTTGGGCGTTTCGCGCCGGTAGGTTTCGGGCGGCAGGGCTTGTCCGTCTACGTAGAACCAGCGTCCGTCGATTTTCTTGAATTCGCTTCGTTCGCGGAATTCGACGGTCTGGGCGTTTTGGCGGTAGCGGCAGGCGAATTCGACAACACCGGTATCGTCGTTTTCGAGGCCTAGGCTGGTGCCGGTGATGGTCAGGCCGAGCCATTCGGCGGATTCGGACCATTCGCGCACGGACTTTTCATCGTGATCGCCGTGCTTTTCGGGCACGAGGCTTTCTTTGAGGTAGTTGATCTCGCCCACGACGTAGGCGGTATATCTGGAGCGCATGAGCGCTTCTGCGGTCGGTGCGACGGTTTCGCCTTTGATGATCGGGCCGCAGCAGGCATCATATTGTTTTTCGGATCCACACGGGCAGTTGTTCATTATCATTCCTCCTGTGAGGCGGAAGGTAGACGATTTCCGGACGGTGTCAATATGGAAGTGATGCGCCGGACGTGATAGGGTGCCGCGATGAACAGACACTTTGCAAAACTGCTGGTCGCCGCGCTGATTTTTGTTTGTGCCGCGTCCGTGGAGGCTTCGGGAATGGATTCGAATCCGATCACAGCGTGTCCCGATTCACCGAACTGCGTGAGCAGTATCGACGTGGAAAGGGACAGCTACATACTGCCGATCCAGCGTGAAGAAAGCGCGAAGGCGGCCATCAAAAGACTCAAAGGCATCATTGAGAAAACGGAAAACGCGACAATCGTCGAGGCCAACGAGCACACAATCAGGGCGGAATTCAGGACGAAACTATTCGGTTTTGTGGACGATGTGGTCTTTCATGCGGAGGAGAGCGGTGCGGAAATCCACATGCGTTCGGCGTCGAGAGTGGGGTATTGGGACCTTGGCGCAAACCGCAAACGGCTTGAAAAAATCCGTGAGGCGTACCGGAAGGCGGCAGAAAACGATTAGAGAAGTGCTCAGGAAACGAGTTCACGGATGGCATTTTTGATGCCGTCCTTGTCGATTCCGAGCATGGAGCGAAGCTCTTTCTGGGTGCCGTGTTCCACGAATTCATCCGGAATACCGATGCGCTTGACCGTTGTTCCGTTCAGTTTTTCACTGTCAACAAGCAGCTCCAGAACAGCTGAACCGAAGCCGCCAGCCATGGCGTTTTCTTCCACGACGAGGATTCGGTCGTAGTTCTCAGCCAGCTCGAGGAGCTGTTTTTGGGGCAGCGGCTTGATGAAGCGGGCGTTGAAAACGGCTGCGTCTATGCCCTCTTCTTCCAGTTCCATGGAGGCTTCCTTGGCCGGGTAGACGCGGGAACCAACCGAGACGATGAGCACATCCTTGCCTTCATGGACCATTTCGCCCGTCCCCACTTCGATGGGCTTCGGGTTCTCGTCCACATCGGCACCAACGCCGGTTCCGCGCGGGTAGCGCACTGCCACGGGGCCGTGCAGGGCAAACGCTGTGGTCATCATCCGGGCAAGCTCGGCCTCGTCCTTGGGGGCCATCAGCACGAGATTCGGGATATGGCGCAGGTAGCTCATGTCGAACGCGCCGTGATGGGTGGCGCCGTCTTCGCCAACGAGCCCGCCGCGATCGATGAAGAATTTCACGTCCAGATTCTGAAGGCAGACGTCATGGACTACCTGATCGTAGGAGCGCTGCAGGAAGGTAGAATAGATGGCCACGGCCGGGCGGTAGCCCTGCGTGGCGAGTCCTGCGGCAAAGGTCACGGCGTGCTGTTCGCAGATGCCCACGTCGACGAAGCGTTCAGGGTAGTTGCTGCGGAAGCAGTCCGTGCCGGTTCCTTCCGGCATGGCGGCGGTGATGGCCATGATCTTCCGGTCCTTCTCCGCCAGTTTGCAGAGCGTGGAGCCGAAGATTTCGGTGTAGGACGGCAGGCCTGCGCCGGTGAATTTCCGGGCCAGCCCGGTCTCGGGCTCGAAGCGTCCCACGCCGTGAAAATATGTCGGGTTGTTTTCGGCAGGCTCGTAGCCCTTGCCTTTCTTGGTCAGCACGTGAACCAGAACGGGCTTATCGATCTTCTTGATCTGCTCGAAGACCTTGACCATTTCGCCCACGTCATGCCCGTTGATGGGGCCGACGTAGGTGAACTGGAAGGCCTCGAAGAGCATGCCGGGCGTAAAAAACGTCTTCAGGGAATCGCCGGAACGCTTCACATACATGGCCAGCTCTTCGCCGAGCTTGGGCACGCCGCGCACCCAGTTTTCCACCTCGCCCTTGAGTCGCTGGAGCAATGGTGCGGAGAGTTTTCGGCTCAGGAACGATGACAGCGCGCCCACGTTCTTGGAGATGGACATCTCGTTATCGTTCAGGACCACGATCATTTTGCGGCCCATGCCACCGGCCTGATTCAGGCTTCGTAGGCAAGCCCGGCGGTCATGGATCCGTCGCCGATGACAGAGACCACCTCGTGCTTTTCGCCCTTGAGGTCGCGGGCCATGGCCATACCGAGCGCGGCGGAGATGGATGTGGAGGAATGGCCCACGCCGAAATGGTCGTACGGGCTCTCGGCCATGCGGGGGAACCCGCTGATGCCGTCCTTTTTTCGCAGGGTGTCGAACTCGGAGTAGCGCCCGGTGAGCAGCTTGTGGGCGTAGGCCTGATGACCCACGTCCCAGACGATCTTGTCGCGCTCGAAATCAAAGGCGCGGAACAGGGCGAGGGTCAGCTCGACGACGCCGAGGGAGGGCGCAAGATGGCCCCCGCCGCCGGATACCTGTCCGATGATGGTTTCACGCAGTTCAGCCGCCAGCGCCTGAAGCTCGTCCGGCTCCAGCCGCTGCACGTCTCTCGGGCCCTCGATTCCGGGCAGCAGTGGTGATCGTTTTTTCTCGTCCTTGCTCATGAGCGTGCGAACCATAGTCCAATCAGTTCACTCTGTCCACAATGTAGCGCGCCAGTTCGTCGAGGAAGGCGGAGTCCGCGCCATGGAAGGCTTCCAAGTGCGAAACAGCCTCATCGACATGCCCTCGTGCCAACTCCATGCTGCGCTCCAACCCCACCAGTGCGGGATAGGTACTCTTGCCCGCGCCCTCGTCGCTGCCCACAGGCTTTCCGAGGGTGGCCTCGTCGCCCACGACGTCCAGCACGTCATCCACGATCTGGAAGGCCACGCCGATGGCCCTGCCGTAGGCCCGGGCCGCATTCTCGTGCGTCTGCCCTGCCCCGGAAAGGATCGCCCCGCATTCACAGGCCGCAGTGATAAGCGCGCCTGTCTTCATGGCGTGCATGGCCTGCAACTCATCAAGGGGAATCTGACCGGAGCGTCCGGTGAAGGCCATATCCACGGACTGGCCGCCGACCATGCCCCCGGAGCCTGCCGCGCGGGACAGGACGTTCATGGCCCGGATCACGCCCTGTGCGGGCAGGCCGTTCAGGAGCGAGGTCTCGGTCATGAGGGTGAAGGCCTCGGTCAAGAGTCCGTCACCGGCGAGGATGGCTTCGGCCTCCCCGAACTTCTTGTGGCTGGAGGGCTTGCCGCGCCGCAGGTCGTCATCGTCCATGGCGGGCAGGTCGTCGTGGATGAGGGAATAGGTGTGAATGCATTCGAGACTTGCCGCAAAGGGCATGGCCGCCTCGGCGTTGCCGCCCAGCATGGAGCACCACGAGAGCAGAAGAACCGGGCGGAGCCGTTTTCCACCCGCCAGCAGGCTGTATTCCATGGCTTCCAGCAGCGGATCGGGGATACTCCGGTCCTTCATGCATTGCGAAAGATACGCCTCCACCTCACCGGCCCGCTCCATGAGTCTTTCCTTGACCGACACTAGTCTTCCTCCTCCAGCGGCGCCTGCAGCGCCTCGAACTCCTTGACCAGCCCTTCGCTGACGATCTTCACTTCGTGGCGGGCCTTCTCAAGATGCGCGCCGCACCCCTTGGCCAGTTCAAGCCCTTCCTTATACAGGGCAACACCCTCTTCAAGCGGCAGTTCACCGCGTTCGAGGCGCTCCACGATCTCGCGCAAGCGTTCGAGCTTTCGTTCAAAAGTCGGTTCGGACATTTCTTCATGCCTCCATGGGCTTGATGATGTGAAGCCCGTTATTATCCGGCGGGCAGGGTCTTTTCCCAATAGCGCCTCGGGTACCAGAAGCTCAGGGCGACCAGCCCGGCAGTCATGGGCCAGCCGAGTGCAGCCTTTACCCCGAGAAACACGTCCTCCGGAGCCAGCGTGAGCAGCGAGTAGAGAAGTCCCGCCTTGGCGAGATATGCCGCCCCCCAAAGCAGGGTAAGCCTATTCCACGGCACCATGAAATACCCGCTCTCCCTGAGTTGCGCGGAGAACGTATCCCGCCCGACGCTCTGCTCGGCAAAATACAGCAGCGCGGGCCTGCGCACCAGCCACGAGACAAGAAAGAAAGCCCCGAAAACCACGGCAAACACCACCGGGCCAACAAGAAACATCTCCGGGTCCCGCGTAACGAGGATGGCCGTCAGTTCGGCAAGGGCGTAAACCGCGCCTGTGGTCGAAAAGACATCCCAGCGACGCTCGCGCCACCGGAAAAAAGCCACGGCGCACAGGCTCCATGCAGAAGCGACGACGGCCCCCTCAAGCAGAACCCCGGCCCGCCTTGCCAAAGCGAAGATGACCACCGGTGCCACCGCACCGAAGAGCATCCGCATGTAAGGGGGCGTGTTCACGAGGCTACTCCTCGAGCATCTGGTCCGTGTTCTTCACGAACAGGGGGTCCGGATTCACCAGCTTTCCCTGCACGGCGATGGAAAGATGCAGATGCGGTCCGGTGACGCGGCCGGTGGTGCCTGTCAGCCCAACGGTCTGGCCGCGCTCAACGCGCTGCCCTTCCTTCACCGTGGGCTTGGAGAGATGGAAATACATGCTGATGACGCCGTTACCGTGGTCCACGTACACGGACTTGCCCGCGTAGTAGTGATCCCCCACCAGTGCAACGATCCCATCGGCAACACTCTTGATGGGGTTGCCCATGGGCGAACGGAAGTCCATGCCGCGATGCGGGTTGCGGGGCTTGCCGTTCAGGAACCGCTTCAGGCCGTAATCGCTGGATACCGAACCCCGCACCGGACGGAAGAACGGCAGGCTCCACTCACGCTGCGGGGAATAGATGCTGCGGGTCTTGGCGATGATCTTTCGTTCGCGGGCGATGCGGTCCAGCACCTCCTTGGGCGGCGTAACCATCTTGGGCGGCAGCTTGAGGTCCTGACGCGGAAACTCCTTGTCCCGGATCATGACGGTCCGCTTGTATTCCGAGCGGTCGCCCTCGGCAGAGACGGTAATGACCAAATCCTTTTTCCCAGCCTTGGCGTTCAGGACATCGGTGCCGAGCATGGCCAGCGCAACGTGTTTGTCGTTCCATACGGAGATGGACGGGACAACGGACTTGCCTTCCCAGTGGACCACCACTTCGCCCAGCGGACGATTCGAAGTGACGCGCACGAGAAACGGGTCTCCCAGATTCACTGACTGCGGATGGGCCACCACGGTCTCCGGTTCAACGGCGGCAGTGGCGTTGTCGTTCACGAAACCGGCTTCGTCCCCGTCCTGCAACCCGATGCCCTGCGCCATGACAAGAGTGGGCAGAAACACCCCAACGATAAGTATGATGACTCTGATTGTATGCAACATGCTCACGACACTACCCTTCCGTGCTCCGCTTCTCAACCCTTGCGGCTATGTTTCCTTCCCGGACGCGGATATCCAGCCGGTCGCCGTCCACCACTTCCGAGGGGTCGCGCAGGAACGCGCCCGTCCTGTCAATTTTCACAAGACTGTACCCACGCGCCAGCGGCGCTTCCGGGTTCAGCGCATCCAGCGAGGCCCGCAGGAATTCAAGGGCCCTGTCCTTGTCCTGCACCTGCCGGTCCGCAGCCTTGCCCATGCGCCCGGCAAGAGTCTCAAGCCTTGCCTGCGTCCGCTCAACGTCCTGTGGCCCGAAGGCCCTGTCCAGCCGTCCGGACCAGCGTACGGCCCGCTCCCGGTGCGATTCGAAGTGCGCCCGGCCAAGCCGTTCCAGCCGAAGGGCCAACGAGCGGACCCGCTCCACGTTGCGGTTCAGTCGTTTCTCCGGCGAAAGCCATGCAAGGGCCCGCCGAAGCTGCAAAAGTTCTTGCTCATGCCCGCCCACCAGTTCCAGATAGGCCCGCGACAGGTCCAGCTCAAGACGGTCAACCGCCTGCCGGAGCGTGTCCCGGTCCGTCCAGAGCATCTGCGCCGCGTGGCTGGGGGTGGCAACGCGCAGGTCGGCCACGTAGTCGGCAATGGAGACATCCGGCTCATGCCCGACACCGCAGACCACCGGCACCTGCGAACGGTAGATGGCCTCGGCCACAGGCTCGGTGTTGAAGGCCCAGAGGTCCTCCAGCGACCCGCCGCCGCGAATGAGCGCCACCACGTCGGCCCAGCCGTCCTCGCTGACCGCGTCCAGCGCTTGGCAATCATCTCCGGGGCGGTCTCGCCCTGCACCTGCGTGGGGTAAATGCGAATCTCGCTGCCCGTGCCGCGCCGCTCGGCAATGCGAAGAAAGTCCCGCACCGCCGCGCCGGATGGGGACGTGACCACGGCCACCTTCCCCGGCTCGCGCGGAATCTCCATCTTGCGGTCCTCGTCGAAATACCCTTTGGCGGCCAGCTTGCGCTTCATGGCCTCAAACGCCATACGAAGGTCGCCCACGCCCTGCTCCTGCACCAGCTCCGCGATGAGCTGATATTGTCCGCGCGGCTCATATACGTTCAGGCGCCCGGCGCAGAGCACCTCCATGCCGTCCTCAAGGGACTCGGCAAGGTTGCCCGACGCCTCCTCAACCTCGCCGGTGAGCGGGTTCACGGACTCCCCGCCCCGGCTGACAGGGTCGGCGGAACGCTGCGCGCCCTTGAACCAGACCACGTTCACAAGGGCGTCGCCGTCTGTGAGGGAAAAATACAGATGCCCGCTGGCCGGGCGGCCGAGGTTCGTTATCTGGCCCCGGACCCAGACAAAGGGGAATTCGGCTTCGAGGATGTCCTTGACCGCGCGGGTCAATTCGGAAACGGATAGAATAGTCGACATGCGCTGGTTACTCCCTGCTCGCCCCTCTAGGTACATGCTCGGACGGCTCAAGAGCAAGAAAAAGACGGCCCCCGTACGGAGGCCGTCCTGTAGCGAAGCTTGGAGAGAGCTAGAAACGCTCGAAGTCGTCCTCGTCGTCCGTGTCCTGCGCGGCAGGCAGTTCGGCTACCGGGGCCTTCCGCACCTCGGGCCGGACATGGGGACGCTGCTCGGAAACCCGGCCCGCGTTGCCGGTCTTGAAGAAGGCCACCGTGTCCTTGAGGTGATGCGCCTGCGCCGAGAGCTGTTCGGACGTGGAAGACATCTCCTCAGATGCCGAGGCGATCTGCTGGATGACCTGATCGAGCTGGTGAATGGCCCGGTTGACGGTCTCCGCGCCGCCACTCTGCTCATTGGTGGAAGCCGTGATCTCCTGCACCAGTTCGGCGGTGCGCTTGATGTCGGGCACCATCTCGGAAAGCATGCTTCCGGCCGATTCCGCCACGGCCACGCTGGATGCGGAAAGTTCACTAATCTCGGCCGCGGCCTGCCCGGAACGCTCTGCCAGCTTGCGCACTTCAGCCGCCACGACCGCGAATCCCTTGCCGTGCTCACCCGCGCGGGCTGCCTCAATCGCGGCGTTCAGGGCCAGCAGGTTGGTCTGCCGGGCTATTTCCTCAACCACGGAAATCTTGTCCGCGATCTCGCGCATGGCCTGCACTGTTTCGGCAACAGCCTTTCCGCCCTCCTCCGCCCTGTCCGCCGAAGTGGACGAAATGGCGTGAGTTTCCTGGGCGTTATCCGCGTTTTGCCTGATGCTCGCCACCATCTGCTCCATGGACGAGGAAACCTCTTCGACGTTGGCGGCCTGCTCTGTCGCGCCCTGCGAGAGCGATTCGGCAGTGGCGGAAAGCTGTTGCGCACCGCTGGCCACGCTGTCCACAGTGGTGCGGACATCCCCTACAACGGAACGAAGCTTGGTTCCCATATCCCGCAAGTCTCCGGCCAGAGCGCCGATTTCATCCTTGCTCGTGACGTCGATGCGGGCCGTCAGGTCACCGCTTGCGATCTCACGGGTAAAGTCCACGCTGCTGCGGATGGGGTTCGACATGTTCGCGGCCAGCTTGAGGCCCACGAGGGAACAGATAAGGGCCACGACAAGGCCGACGATGAGCGTCTGCCAGATGGCGTTCCACGCCGGGGCCATGACCTCGGCGCTCTCGATGACCGCCACGTACTTCCAGTCCAGCTCCGGGGACGTCAGGACGCTTGCCATGCGGTCCACTCCGCCAACCTCAAGACCCTCAAGCAGTCCGTCGGCGGTTCCTGACAGCGTTTCGTACGCGCCGCCCAGTTCGCCGAGCTTCTTGAACACGTTGTCGGGAAAGCGCGGGTCCGCCAGAACGGTCCCGTCATCCTGCACGATCATGATGTAGCCGGTCTTGCCTATGCGAATGGACTTGGCGATTTCGGTAAGCTTTTTGAGGCTGATGTCCACGGCCGCGATGCCCACGACATTGCCGTTGTTGCGGATCTTGGTGGTCACGCCGATATTCGGCACACCCTCGGTAGTTATGTATGCTGAAAGAAGCGTGGTGTCGCCGGACGCAGCCTTCCCCTGCGTATACCACGGCCGCTTGCGCGGATCGTACGATGAACTCAACCCCTCGTCCGGGGACTGGGTGTATCCGCCGTCCTCAAGCCCGGCGTAGACATAGGCAAAGTCGGGATGCGCGGCCATCAGCGCCTCAAACGTCTTGAACGCCGCCCGCTCCTTCTCGCCCATCTCCGGCCGCTCGACCGGGATGCCCTCGCCGGAAAGCTCGAAATACCGTGTCCAGTCGCCCATCCCTTCCTTTGCAATGGGCAGCGACGCGACATACTTGGTGATATTCTCCGGACCCTGCAATATCTGGCCGACATAGCTGTCGATGCGCTCTAACTGCTCACGGGAGGACGTCTCGAACGCCTCCACCACAGTGGTCCCGAGCTGCATGGAGATAGTGGTTGAAATGGCAACAATGGCAACCACTACAGGCAAAACGATCGACAGAATCAGCTTCATCCGAATGGACATATCCCCCCCCTTTTCAAAAAACCATGCTATATTGATATGATACTGAAACGATATGTCTCTCAAAACGTCCCGAGACATTTCTCCATCTTTAATAGCACTTGGCACTCTCTGCGCGAACGCCGTTATAATCCGGTCCATTCAGGCCCGGACCGTAGGTGCTGCTTGGCTTGCAAAGGGATATAGGGTAAAGTCCTCGTCCTCATGAAACGGCACAAGACACGAGAAATATCCATTGGTGGCGTCGGCATCGGCGGCGACAACCCGGTACGGGTTCAAAGCATGACCAACACCGACACCCGCGACGTCCCCGCGACCCTCAAACAGGTCCGCGCACTTGCGGACGCCGGGTGCGAGATCGTGCGCCTTGCCGTGCCCGA
>NZ_BBCB01000099.1 GCF_001311825.1 Salidesulfovibrio brasiliensis JCM 12178
CCACCGTGGGGCGGCACTTGGCCGGATCGTCGATCTTCACGCTGGTGGTGCCGAGGATGGAGACCGTGCCGCCGGGAACGAGGATGTCGCCGTCGGACGGCGGACGCAGCCGGTTGATGACCCGGCGCGAGAGGCGCTCCTGCGTGACGAGCAGCGTCCCCTGCGAAAACATCATGGCGATCTCGGCCCCGGCAAGGCGGGCGATGCCATCGGCCCACGCTCCGGCAGCGTTGATGTACTGCTCGGCTTCCACGCGCGTCTCCTCACCCGTGTCCACGTCGCGGCAGAGGGCGGCGTTGATACGGCCTCCGGAAATATCAAACCCCACCACCTCGGTCCGGCGCAGGTACTTGCTGCCGTTATGCATCTTGGCGTGGGCGATGTTTTCCAGCGAGAGCTTGAACGGGTCCACGGACGCATCCGGCACCTCGTACACGGCGATGGTGTTCTCCGCCAGATTCGGTTCCTGCTCGCGCGCCTCGGCCGGGTCGATCTCCCGGCAGTCGATGCCACAGGCGTCGCAGTGCCCCTTGTAGTCGGCGATAAATTTCTCGTCATCGCCCTCCACGGCCACGAAATAGCCGCTTGTCTCCTCGATGCACTGGGGGGAGAGCTTCTTGAGGATGTCGCCCTCTTCACGGCACTCGGTGGCCGCGTGCGGGTCGTTGGAAACGTAGCGGCCGCCGCTGTGCAGCAGGCCGTGGTTGCCGCCGGAGGCCCCGGCGTTGACGTCGGAGCGGTCCACAAGGACGCAGTGCACACCCCGAAGCGCCAGATCGCGCATGACCCCGGCCCCGGTGGCTCCGGCGCCGATTACCAGCGCCTGCGTCCGAATGGTGGTGTTGTTTGCCAAAATGCTACCCTCGCAGGTATATAATTCATCTATTCATCGGGAGTGTACCCGACGGACGCGAACCATGTATAGTAAATGTCGAAACCCCGCAAGTCCGACACCGGACCGGGGCAATTGGCCATTCAATACTTGCCCCCCGTCCGCCCTTGCAGTATGAGCGGCCCGTCGGGGCAATGAAACGCCCCGGCCCAAACGGAGAAATCTCATGAAACGATACGGCAATTCCTTCAAGGAACAGGCGCTGGCCCTGCTGCCGGGCGACGCCAACTACGACATGTGCCTGACCTGCGGCCTGTGCTCGTCCGGCTGCCCCGCCACCGGGCTGGCCGACATGGACCCGCGCAAGTTCCTGCGCATGGCCGCGCTGGGCATGGACGAACAGCTCGCCACCACCGACTGGGTCTGGATGTGTACCATGTGCCAGCGCTGCACGCACGTCTGCCCCATGAACATCGACATCCCCAAGCTCGTCTACCACGCCCGCACGCTCTGGCCGCGCGAGAAACGCCCCAAAGGCATCATCGGCTCCTGCGACGTGGCCATGAAGACCGACACCGGCTCGGCCATGGGCGCACGACCCGAAGACTTTGAGTTCGTGGTCGAGGACATGCTCGAGGAAGTGAAGGAAACCCAGCCCGAACAGGCCGACCTGAGCGTCTCCATGAACCGTACCGGCGCAAAGTTCTTCCTCAACCAGAACTCCCGCGAGCCCATGACCGAACCGGACGAAATGGTGCCCCTCTGGAAGATTCTCAACGTGGTCGGCGCGGACTGGACCTACAGCTCCGTCGGCTGGGCCGCCGAGAACTACTGCATGTTCGCGGCAGACGAAGAGGCTTGGGAAAAGATCGTTCGCACCAAGGTAAAGGCTGTGGAAGACCTGAACTGCGAGGTCTGGCTCAACACCGAGTGAGGACACGAATTCTACGCAGTCCGGGCCGGACTGCAAAAATTCGGCATCAAGCCCTCTTTCAGGCTTGAGAGCATCATCCCCCACTACGCGCGCTGGATTCGCGAAGGCCGCCTTCCCGTCAACGCCGACTGGAACACCACTGGCGTGACCTTCACCGTGCAGGACCCCTGCCAGCTCGTGCGCAAGTCCCTCGGCGACGACGTGGCCGACGACCTGCGCTTTGTGGTCAAAACCGTGGTGGGCGAGGAAAACTTCATCGACATGCACCCCAACCGCTCCAACAACTACTGCTGCGGCGGTGGCGGCGGCGCGCTTCAGGGCGGATACCCCGAAGAACGGCGCGAATACGGGCGCATCAAATTCCGGCAGATCGAGGCGACAGGCGCAGACTACTGCATCACCCCCTGCCACAACTGCCACTCGCAGGTGCACGACATCACCGAGCACTTCGGCGGAGCATGGCACACCGTCCACCTCTGGACGCTCATCTGCCTCTCCCTCGGCATCCTCGGCGAAAACGAACGGGCCTACCTCGGCCCCGATCTGGCCGAACTCGGCCTTTAGGCTGCGGAAAACAAAAACATAAAAGCCCGGCCAGCAATGTTGCTGGCCGGGCTTTTTTATTGCCTCCGGCGGCTCAAGAACCTTTTTGCAAAAAGGTTCTCAAGACTCTCCAAAAACTTCTGGTTGGGCGTTGCCCACGCTAGTGACCAATTGTCCGGGCCAGGCCATTCGTCGGACTCGGCGAAGTTCTGGTTGTCATATTAATCATACTCGCTGGCTTTCATGCCCAACCCCGCCATACGGAGTGCGCTGCCCGCCGGAGGCTTCTTCTTTCGGCTGGAGCTACTTCTTCCACCGCAATCACAAAAGAAGCCACGAGTGGCTTCCGCTACGGACATGCCGCATTTTTCAGCATGTCTTCGACGATTTTCTGCGCTATCCCGTCCTGCACGACCTTCCTGACCGCCTCGTCGAAACGAAGAATGAAATCATTACGCCACGGTGTCTCCATGTCGGAATAAGCCAAATATCCGGACTCCTCTCTTACCGTTGCCACATGCCGGATTCCTATGGATTCAAAGCTGGCCGCCCCCGTAACTTCTCTCAGGACCTGCGATAAAACCAGTTCATCGTTGATGTAACAGTCGAGATGTCCTTTCATAAGCTTGAGCAGATTCAACTTCGCCTTGGAGGTTTCATCCAAGGTTATGTCCCCTTGACGAGCGAGGTCTCGCACTTCACTGCCGCCTAGCAGATACCCCTTGTTGTTCCCGATCCTGAGCCCTTTATAGTCACCCGGCCAGTTGGGACGGGATTGCTTCATGACTTCGAAACGACAGTATAGACCGGTCCTCTCGGTGAGAAGCGGCAAGGAGTACCGTACCAGATAGGGCCTCTCTTCCGGCCGATAGTACGGAGGGAATATGGCAAAAATTTCTTTGTATTTTGCATAATTGAGCAATCGCTTCCAAGGAAGGAGACGGATTTGAATAGAATACCGTGGCATGAACCCGTCAATAGCCTGCAAAAGTCTTACATACGCCCCGCGCGGCTCGTCATCCGCAAGATAGCAATATGGCGCGTAGTCTTCATCGCCATATACTTCCACCGTAATAGGACCGTCTGCCTTGCAGTTTCCGGCCAAGCCCCAGAGAACCAAAGCCATAACCAGCAAACAGACGTACCGATATAAACGCAAGTTGCAACTCAACATACAATGTACCGCATTTTGCACGCCATGACTGGCTACAGAAACGATACACTTGGCCATGATTCGAATACATTATTTTATAATACGCGCTCTATGCCGAAAAAACTCTTTAAAAAACCACCGGCAATACACCGGACTAGAACTCGTTGCAGCAGCCGGAGTCGTTGCTTCCCGCGGCCATGTCGGCGCAGAGGATGAGGTCGCTGCCTGTCGGATCGTGTCGGAACACGCGCACATGCGTCATGCAGCGATTGCCCGAGGCGAGGGAGATGTAGGGACGGGTCACGAAATGGCGCAACCCTGCCCGGATGGGAATGTAATAGTCCTTGAGGGAGTGGTCGGCACCGGCTTCGGCCGGAGCATAGAGGATTCTGCGACTGCGCATGAGCACCGCCGGGTCGCAGATCGTTCCAGAAACCTGTTTGCCGCGCATGTCGAGCACGTAGAGGCATTCGAGGTCCGGGCCTTCGTCGATGCAGCGGGCCAGTTCGACGTCCAGCGTTTCCAGTGATGCGTCGGAAAGGCGCATGCAGAGTGAAAGCATGACCGCGTCGCGGGCTGCGCTGCGTTCGTATTCGCCGCTGACTCGCCGCGTGCTGCGGGCCTGATGGCCGGACGCGACTTCGTCCACCATGCGCAGCGCGCTGCGATAGGTGGGCGACGGCGTCTCCGGCACCGCATAGAGGAACCCCTGATGCAGGTCGATGCCGCAGTCCAGCACGCACAGGGCCTCCTCGGGCGTTTCGACTCCCTCGGCCACCACCAGCGCGCCGATTCTTGCTGCCAGCCGCACGAGGCAGCGCACGACTTCCAGTTTGTGAAAGTGATTGTGGACCCCCGAAATCAGGGAGCGGTCCAGCTTCAGGACATCCGGTTTCAGCAGCGGGATGCGGTCGAGGTTGGAATGCCCCGCGCCCACGTCATCCAGTGCGATGATGAATCCGCGCCGTCGGTAGTAGTTGACGAAATGCAGGAGCGCCGGAAGGTTCGTGGCTGCTGATTCCACCAGCTCGATGATAACGTTGTGAGGCTGGATGCCTGCGGCGCGGGCGGTTTTCATCAGGGCGTGGTTGCCCGAGGTGCTTTCTTCGAGGGTTGAGACGTCCACGTTCATGGACATGATGAGGGCGGGATTCTGCTTATGGACCGGGGAGAAGGTCTCCAACGCGCGCTCCCTGCAGAGCCGGTCGAGGTCTCTCCGGAGCGTTCCCCCGGCGTTTCCGAAGAGGAGCGCCGGGGGAACCGTCTCGTGCGTTTCCGGATCAAACCCTCTTGAGAGGGCTTCCACGGCGAACACGGTACGCCGTGATATGGAGACGATGGGCTGGAAGAGAGTTCTTACCGAATCGGACTCGAGAATTTTCCGCACATCGGGGAACCCGCCTTCCATAACCCATCATTCCTTTTTTAGATGTTGCAGCTCAGCGGCCTTAGAGGATGCCGTCTTCACCGGTTCTGATGCGGATGGCCTTGCCGAGGTCGAGGACGAAGATCACGCCGTCGCCTTCCTTGCCGGACTGTCCGGCGGCTTTGATGGCTCGATGGCCGGGTCGAGGAAGGTGTCGTTCACGCCGATCTCGAGGCGGACCTTCTTGAGCAGATTCACTTCCATGGCCACGCCGCGGTAGGTTTCGGTAAACCCTTTCTGGCGACCGGAGCCGAGCACGTTGGTCACGGTCATGGAGTATATTTCCTTGGCAAAGAGGGCCTGCTTCACGTCGTTGAGACGTTCGGGCCGGATGTATGCAATTACCAGTTTCATGGTTCTGTCTCCTTTTGTTTCGGTTTATATCCCGCTCTATTCCGTGGTGAAGAGCTGGAAGCCGTTGTAGGATTCGGAACCGTGTTCCGCGATGTCCAGACCCTTGAGTTCCTCGTCCTTTTCCACGCGCAGGCCCATGAAGCCCTTGAGGATGGAGAAGACGACCCAGCCGACGCCGAAGGCCCACACGAAGAATGCGCCTACGCCGATGAGCTGCACGCCGAGCTGGCCGAAGCCGCCGCCGTAGAAGAGGCCGCCATCAAGGTTGAACAGGCCGCAGGCAAGGGTGCCCCAGGCACCGCACACGCCGTGCACGCTGGAAGCGCCGACGGGATCGTCGATCTTGAGAACCTTGTCGATGAACTCGATGGACAGGACCACGAGCAGACCGGAAGCGAAGCCGATGAGGATGGAGCCGGTGGGGGACACCGTTGCACAACCGGCGGTAATGCCGACCAGACCGGCGAGCGCGCCGTTCATGGTCATGGAGATGTCGGACTTGCCGAAGCGGAACCAGGAGATCAGCATGGCACCGAGCACGCCCGCACCGGCGGACAGCGAGGTGTTCATGGCGATCAGGCCGATGGTATCGTCAGCAGTGGTGGTGGAGCCGGCGTTGAATCCGAACCAGCCGAACCACAGGATGAAGACGCCCAGCCCGGCAAGCGGAATGTTGTGGCCCGGAATGGCCTTGGCTTTGCCGTCGGCAGAGTACTTGCCGATACGGGGCCCCAGTGCCATGGCACCGGCCAGAGCCAGCCAGCCGCCCACGGAGTGGACCACGGAGGAGCCTGCGAAGTCGCAGAATCCGAGACCTTCGAGCCAGCCCGCGCCGGCGTCGCCGAGCCAGAGGCTGCCCCAGGCCCAGTGGCCGGAGATGGGATAGATCAGGCCGGTGACGAGCGCGCTGACCACGACATAGGTGCCGAATTTGGTGCGCTCGGCCATGCCGCCCGAGACGATGGTGGCGGCGGTGGCCGCGAAGACGCTCTGGAAGAACCAGAAGGTGTAGGTCCAAGGCAGGTCACCTTCGGCGGTGCCGCCCAGACCGAATCCGGAGGTTCCGATGAACCCGCCCATGTCCGTGCCGAACATCAGGCAAATCCGAACAGGAAGAAGATGATGGACCCCGCCGAAAAATCGAGGAAGTTTTTCATCATGATGTTACCGGCGCTCTTGGCGCGGGTGAACCCTGCTTCGACGCAACCGAACCCTGCCTGCATGAGCATGACCAGAATGGCGGCCAGCAGGGTCCAGAGAATGTTGGCGTTGGACTGGGTCAGGAACTCCGCGTCCCCCGCATGTGCCCACGCGGGGAGGAACGTGGCGCTCATGACAGCCGCGGCTACGGCATAACGGGCAGTTTTGCCGACCGGGTTCCGCAGAATTGAAAGCATAGCGATCCTCCTTAAAAAAATCGTTGAAGTTGCCCCTCCTAAGGCAAGGACGATGCCAAACTTGTAACAACCCGAAATATAACACTATTAAAACAAAAGCTCTCAATCGCAACAAATCATCAAATGACATTTTTGGAACACAGCACCCCATCGCTTCCGAGCAATTTCACATAAACAGCAAATTTGAGAGACTTCGCAAGGAGTCAGATTTCAACCTGTTCCGTTTTTGTAAATATGCACTTAGTAAAAAAGCCTATTGACAGCCCGAGCGGATTTCGCATAGTCAATGGGCATGAGTAATTTTTCCCTTAACAACACCCTCTTTTCCTACCTGTATTTTTGGTTTTGGTACGGACGCGTCCGCGGATCCGAGAGGGGTGTGTTGTAGCAGGGAAAACCTGAGAACACCCACAAAGGGGCCGCGGGCGAACAGCCGGCGGCCCCTTTTTTTGGTCTAAAGGACGAGGGAGCCGGTCGTTCACCAAGGCCATAAGCAGCAAGGAGCAGCATCATGCATCTCGCAAAGCCATCCGGTTGGAGAGAATCTTCAACCGCAACACGGGAAGAACCATTGTCGTCCCCATGGACCACGGGGTCACTGTCGGCCCCATCGACGGACTCGTGGACATGAAGGACGCGGTCTCGCGAGTGGTGGAAGGCGGGGCCAACGCGGTCATCGAACACAAGGGACTCGTTCGATGCGGCCACCGCGCAGAAGGCCGGGACATCGGCCTCATTGTCCACCTGTCAGCCTCCACATCCATCTCCCCCTTCCCCAACGCCAAGACCCTCGTCGCAACAGTTGAAGACGCCATCCGCCTCGGAGCCGACGCCGTAAGCATCCACTGCAACCTCGGCGACGAAACCGAGGCGGCCATGCTTCACGACTTCGGCAAGGTTGCCTCCCACGCCTCCAACTGGGGCATCCCCCTGCTGGCCATGGTCTACGCCCGCGGCCCCAAGGTGTCGGACGAGTACGCCCCGGACGTGGTGGCCCACTGCGCCCGCGTGGGGACGGAACTCGGCGCGGACGTGGTCAAGGTCTGCTACACCGGCGACCCGGAAACCTTCTCCAAGGTCTGCGACGCATGCTGCATCCCGGTGGTCATCGCGGGCGGCCCCAAGCTCGACTCCACCCGCGACTTCCTGCAGATGGTGCACGACTCCATCGAAGCGGGCGGCGCGGGCCTGTCCGTGGGCCGCAACGTGTTCCAGCACAGCGACCCCACCCGCCTCTGCGAAGCCCTGAACATGGTCGTCCATCAGGACGTCTCCGTGGACGACGCCCTCAAACACGTCGGCGAATAAGGATCACACGCACATGAAACGCATCATCTTCAAGGCCATCCCCTTCGACAAGAAGCTTTTGACCCTCGCACTGGAATCGGGCGTGGACGCGGTCCTTGCCGACGCCGACAAGGTGGACGACATCAAGGCCCTCGGCCGGGTGGAAGTCCTCACCGAGAAGGACATGCCCACCGTGACGCTCACGGAAAAGGCCGACGAGGAAACCGCTGTCCAGCGCATCATGTCCGGTGAAGCCGTGGTGCTGGAAAAAGGCTGGGAGATCATCCCCGTTGAAAACATTCTGGCGCAGGTCACGGACGTGGCGCTTGAGGCCGAGAACCTCGACCGCGCCCGGCTCGCCACAGGCATCCTCGAACGCGGTGCCGACACCATCGTGGTGCTCCCCGAAGCCGCCGCCGACCTCAAGGCCATTGTCTCCGAACTCAAACTCGCGCAGGGCACCGTGGAACTCACTCCCGCAAAAGTCACCAAGATTCAGTCCGCAGGTCTCGGCCACCGCGTCTGCGTGGACACCATCTCCATGCTCAAGAAGGGACAGGGAATGCTCGTGGGCAATTCCTCCGCCTTCACCTTCCTCGTGCACGCCGAAACCGAATCCAACCCCTATGTCGCGGCCCGGCCCTTCCGCGTAAACGCCGGAGCGGTGCACGCCTACTGCAAGATGCCCGGCGACAGGACCAGCTACCTCGAAGAACTGGCTTCCGGCACGGACGTGCTCATCGTGGGCGCGGACGGCAAGACCGGCATCGCCACCGTTGGCCGCTGCAAGACCGAAGTCCGGCCCATGCTGCTTATCGAGGCCGAGACCGAGTCCGGGACCAAGGGGCAGGTATTCCTGCAAAACGCCGAGACGATCCGCGTGGTTTCCGCTGACGGCGAGCCCGTGAGTGTGGTAACGCTCAAGGAAGGCGACACGATCCTCACGGCCACCGACGAAGCGGGCCGCCATTTCGGCATGCGCGTCAAAGAGGAAATCAAGGAAGGCTAGTCATGGAGCGCGAACTCGATCTGGATACCCTGCGCGAGCGCATCGACGAGCTGGACAAGGAGCTCATCCGCGCCCTCAACGCACGGGCCGAGGTCAGCCTCGACGTGGGCCGCTGGAAAGCCCGGCGCCATGAGCCGATCTTTGCCCCGTTCCGCGAGCAGGAGGTCATGAACCGGCTTGCCCACGGCAACCCCGGTCCCCTGCCGGAAAAACACCTGCGGGCCATCTACCGCGAAATCATGTCCTCGTCCCGGCGGCTCCAGCGGCCGGAACGCACGGTCTATCTCGGGCCGGAGGGCACCTTCTCACACATCGCGGCGCTGACCCACATGGGCCACTCGCAGCACCTCACGCCCAAGGAAAATTTCGAAGACATCTTCCGCGCCGTTGCCGACGAAGGAGCCGAGCTGGGCGTTGTCCCGCTCGAGAACTCCCTTGAGGGCACCGTGGGACAGGTCGTGGACCTGTTCATGAAGTATCCGGTCTATATCCAGTCCGAGTTGTATATTCGCATCAGCCACAGCCTGATGAGCAAGGCCGACGGCCTGCAGGCCATCCGCGAGGTCCACTCGCACCCGCAGCCGCTGGAGCAGTGCCGCGACTGGCT
>NZ_BBCB01000100.1 GCF_001311825.1 Salidesulfovibrio brasiliensis JCM 12178
CAAACCCGTTCCCACGCTGCCGGAGCTGAGCGACGCCTGCCGCGACGTGCCGGAGGGAACCGGCCCTGTCATCCCTGTCCCCGGCACCGAACACGCCGTACCTGCTGCGCCCCGACGCCCCGGCGAAGTTTCAGCAGATCGCGCTCAGGGCCTCGTCCGACGATCCGGGCGAACAGCTTTGGTGGTATGTGGACGGAAGCTTTCTCGGCGTTTCCGGCCCGAAGCGGCAACTCTTCCTGCCCATGCGGGCGGGAAGCCACACCATCTCGGTCACGGACGGTCAGGGCCGCAGCGACACCGTGGTCTTTACGGTGGAGTGATTCGGCCGGGCTAGAAGCTCTTCTCGATCATCTCGTAAAAGGCGGGTTCGTCGACGAGGATGTCGCCTGAGAGCGTTTCGGCAAGTTCTCCTTCGCGGAAAACAAAGAGTCTGTCCGCCAGCCGCCGGGCCTGCCCGAGGCTGTGGGAGACCACGATGAGCGCATACCGCTCCCGAAGCTCCAGAAGCAGCTCCTCGATTCGCTTCGTGGCCCGGTAGTCCAGCGATGCGCTCGGCTCGTCAAGGAGCAGTACGTCCGGCTCCAGCGCAAGGGCGCGGGCAAGGCAGAGGCGCTGCTGCTGGCCGCCGGAAAGGGTTCCGGCAGGACGCGACAGCCTGTCGCGCACTTCTTCCCAGAGTCCGGCCTCGCGAAGGGCGCGCTCCATTCTGCCCTCGGCTTCGTCGCCCCGGATGTTCATGGTCAGCTTGAGCGGAAGGGTCAGGTTCCGCCTGATGGACGCAGGCAGCACGTTGGGCGTCTGAAAAACCATGCCCACGCGCCGACGAAGTTCCTCCACCGGAAGCGCGCGGTCATGCACCTCGCGCCACTGCCCGTCAAAACGCACGGACACGTTGCCTTTGGTGCGGCAATCGTCAAAGCACTCGTTCAGGCGGTTGAGGCTTCGCAGCAGCGTGGTCTTGCCTGAACCGGAGCGGCCCACCAGCACGGACAGTTCATCGCGCAGAAAGTGCATGGACTGGTCCCGGATGACCGCCCTGCCACCAAAAGAAACGCTCAGTCCTTCCACGCGCACGGCTTCTTTTCCCTGTTTGCTCAATTCCATCGTCGCTCCACGGTTTTACGCAGTCTGTGCGCGCCCAGAAACAGGCAGGTGGTCAAGCACAGCAGGGTCAGGGCCGTGCCGAAGCCCTGCTGCAGCTCCAGCTCGTTCTGAAACTGCGCGGCTATGTAGTAGACCTTGAAGGGCAGGGCCTCGTATTTGTCCAGAATGCTGCGGGGAAGGCCCGCGTTGGCGACCACACCGGTGATGAGGATGACCGCCGTGTCCTCCGCAGCCCGGCCAATGGCCAGAATCACGCCGCCCATGATGCTGCGGGCCGCGGCAGGCAGCAGGATGTGAAAGACGCTCTGCTCATGGGTCAACCCGAGGGACGGTCCCATGAGCCGCAGCTCCTCGGGCAGGGCCTCCAGCGCGGTGCGCGTGGTGTTGATGCAGTAGGGAAGCACCAGCACGGCCATGCAGACCGCCGAGAGCCAAAGCCCGGTCTTGGCTCCCGGGAAAAGGGTCGAGCGCAGAAAGAGGATCAGGGCGAATCCGAAGAGGCCCATGACGATGGACGGGATTCCAGCCAGGAGGTCCGTTGCGAAGACCATGGGCCTCTTCAGAAATGCCGGGGTGAATTCGTTCATGCAAATGCCGCTGAGGATGCCCAACGGGATTGAGATGGAGCAGGACAGCACCACCAGCGCCACGGTGCCCACGCAGGCGGGCCAGATGCCGTCGAACACCGGAACCCGGCCTGTCAGGGCCGCAAGCACGGGCGTATCGCCAAAGAACAGCTGCGTGGAAAAGGCCGGAAGCCCGTTGATCAGCAGAAATCCGAGCAGCACGGCCACGGCGCAGACCACCAGCACGGGCGCGATGCGCGAGAGAGCCGTCAGGGCAATGGTTGCGAAACTACGCACGGCCATTGCCTCCGGCCACCCAGCGCAGGCCCGCGTTCACGGCCACGGTGGTCAGGAACAGAATCATGCCGCAGGCGAACAGTGAATGGTAGGCGCCGCTGCTGCTGTCGGTCGCCACCACCAGCGCGATGTGGGCCGTGAGGGTTCTGATGGAGTCCAGCACGGACTCGGGCGGCTTGACCGCGTTTCCGGCCAGCATCAGCGGGATGAGGGTATCCCCCACGGCCCGGCCGAAGCCGAGGATGGCCGAAGCAAGCAGCCCACGACGGGAAAGCGGCAGGACCAGATGCACGAACGCCTGCGCCTTGCTCAGCCCGAGGGCGGCGGCAGTGAGGCGCACTTCCGGCTCCACCTGCGAAAACTGACTGTGCAGCACCAGCACCATGGTGGGCAGAATGAGCAGGCTGAGCATGAGCGCGGCCGCAAGCCACGAAAACCCGCTGCCGTGCGCGAACGCGGACCGGATGAACGGAACGAGCAGAAACACGGCCACAAAGCCGTAGACAACCGTGGGGATGCTGGTCATGAACTGCACCACGCCGAGCACCGGCCGGGCCAGACGCTTCGGCCCCATGCCGTTCACAAAGCAGGCAATGCCGAGCGACAGAGGCGCGGCCACGACCATGGCGGAGATCGAGAGACAGACCGTGCCGACGATCATCGGGAGAATCCCGAAGTGCCCGCCGAACGGCTCCCAGCGCCACTGCATGACCTTGGCAAGCCCCTCCGTCGAGAACAGGGGGGCGGCGAAACGCAGCAGAAACAGGAAGACCGCCAGCACCGCGAGGCAGGACACGGCAGCGGCGGCATGGAGCATCGTCCGGATGAGTCGTTGGCGTATCTTCATGGGAAAAGGCCGCGCAGGAAGGCCCCGCGCGGCCGGGATGATTAATGGGTGGGGATGTAACCGCTATCGATGATCGCGTCCACGCAGTCCGGGCCCATGACGTAGCCGATGAACAGCTTGACGATGCCGGACGGCTCGCCCTTGGTGTTCATGTACAGCTTGCGGACCACCGGGTAGCTGCCGTCCTTGGCGGTCTCCTGCGTCACCACGATACCGTCGAGCTTGGGAGCCTTCACGGTCTTGTCGAGGTGGCCGATGCTCACGTAGCCGATTGCGTCCGGGTCGCGGGACACGGCGGACTTCATGGCGCCGTTGGAAGCGACCACGTTGGCCGAAGGCGCGATGGCGCCCTTCTTCAGAAGCTTTTTCCAGTACACGGCGCGGGTGCCGCTGGCCTCGTCGCGGGTGTACAGGTGAATGGCCGCGTCCTTGCCGCCCACATCCTTCCAGTTGGTGATCTCGCCAGCAAAGATCTTGCGGATCTGTTCGGCGGTCAGTTCTTCAACCGGGTTGTCGGCAGCCACCACGGTGGCAACGCCGTCAACGGCAAAGGGGAAGGAGACAAGCCCGTACTTGGCGTTCTCGGCCTCGCTCACGGGACGGCCGCTGTTGCCGATGTCCACAAGGCTTTCGCCCACTTTCTGGATGCCCACGCCGGAGCCGCCGCCCGCAACGGTGATGCGAATATCCGGGTTGGCGGTCATGATGCGCTTGGCCGCTTCCTTCATGACCGGGATGTGCGCGGTGCCGCCCGCAATCTCGATGGTGCCGGATTTGCCTTTGAAGGCGTCCAGTCCGTCGGCCATGGCCGCACCGCAAAAACAGAGCACTCCCGCCAGAAGCATGGCGGCAATCTGCATTCTCTTCTTCATTTGAACCTCACGTGTTTGGAAAACGTTGCCAGAGAGGATTCACGGACTATTCCGACCAGACCATGAATCAACAGATACCACCTATAGTCCGCGCAGGTTTTCCAACACAAATCCAAATACACAATGACGACAGCAGATTAAGATAGATCGTTGCGATAGGTTGGCTTCTTGTCGCTGCCACAACGCAAAACAGGCCGCCTCCCTGAGGAAGCGGCCTGTCCGTTGAGAAGATTTATATCTGGCGGGGCTACATGTACTCGCGCGCAACCCAGAGCACACGTCCGATGACGCGCACGTTGTCCAGCTCGTCTCCGGCCAGCTTGACCGGGGAATAGTCGGTGTTGTCGCTATGTAGCACCAGCGTGCCGGGCAAACGCTCCACGCGCTTGACCATGACCGTATCCTCCACGCCCACGGCATAGATGCCGCCCGCGAGGATGTCGCTCTTGGCCTGATCAATGAGCACGAGGTCGCCCTCCTTGAGTTCCGGCTCCATGGAGTTGCCGACGACTTCCATCAGCACCATGTTCTTGGGGTTGCCCCTTGAGTGAAGCCAGTCTGCGCGGAAGGAGTAGTATCCTTCCACCTGACTCTCGGTCTCGAAGGATCCGCCGCCTGCGGACAGGCGCGCCCGGACCTTG
The DNA here is from genome assembly GCF_001311825.1 of Salidesulfovibrio brasiliensis JCM 12178. Classification (GTDB taxonomy): domain Bacteria; phylum Desulfobacterota; class Desulfovibrionia; order Desulfovibrionales; family Desulfovibrionaceae; genus Pseudodesulfovibrio; species Pseudodesulfovibrio brasiliensis. Next base: position 4,328 of record NZ_BBCB01000100.1, read on the forward strand.
GGGATGTGCTCGAAAACCACGCCGTCGTCGCCGGACGGGTCGCCCTCGCCGGTCTCCAGCCAACGCGAGTCCACGTCATAGCGCACGGACAGGGTCAAAACCCAACGGGGCGGGACCTGATCCTTCTTCTTGGCCAGCGAGACCGCCGCACGCCCCACATCGAGGGCGCGGGCAAGATCGGACTGGCTACGGATGTCAGTGGACTCCCTGACTCGCTCGAAAAACGCTTCGAAATGCTTGCTCATGCTTTCGCCTTGTCAATATTTTGCTTCATCGAAGTTAAGCATAAATTAACAAGCATCGTCAACACGTTTTTGCATGGATTACAAAAGGTCCTTGTAATCCACGGCGTCGGCTTCCACGTCGCTCACCGAAAGCGTCAGCTCCAGCGAGCCGAGGCTGACGTCGTCGAGGGTCACGCTAAGCGACTGGCCGATGGTGAAGGCCCGTCCGGTGCGTTCGCCCACGAGGCACTCGCGGTTGCGCCAGTAAGTGTAATAGTCGTCGTCCAGCGAGGAGAGCCGCACCATGCCGTCGGCCATGACGTCCGGCAACTCCACCCGGATGCCGTAGTCCGTGATGCCGGAGATGACGCCCCGGAAGGTCTGGCCCACCTTGTCCATGAGGAAGAGCACCGAGGCCCGGCGGTCAATCTCCCGCTCGGCCTCCATGCCCGTGCGCTCGCAGCCGTTGATAAGCCCGGCGATGCGCGAGAGCTTCTTGATGCCCGGAAGGCCCACGTCCGCCTGCGCGCCGAGCCTGTGGTTGAGGATGCGATGCACTATGAGGTCCGCATACCTGCGGATGGGCGAGGTGAAATGACAGTAGCACTCCGAGGCCAGCCCGAAATGCCCCTCGTCGTCCGGCGAGTACCCGGCCTGCTTCATGGAGCGCAGCAGCAGGCGGCTGACAAGGAACTCCTTGTCCGTGCCGCGAACGTGGTCGAGCAGCCCGGCGATGGCCTGCGGATCGACCTCCTTGGGCTGCGTCACCTCCGGATCAGTCTGTGACATGAGCCGGAACAGGGCACGCAGCTTCTCCTCGTCCGCGGGCGGGTGCACGCGGTACATGCACGGCAGATCGGCGTCCCTGAGCGTCCTGGCCACGGCCTCGTTGGCCCCGACCATGAATTCCTCGATGAGCATGTGCGCGAACATGCGCGTGGACGGCCGGATGGACGAGATTTTTCCGCTGCGGCCAAACCGGATTTCCGGCTCCGGGATGTCCATGTCGATGCTGCCCCGCTCCATGCGGTGCTTGCGCATGGCCTTGGCAAGCTTCTCGGCCTCCTGAATCATGGGCCAGAGGTCGCCGAGGCCGAGCCGCTCGCCCTCGTCGCCGTTCAGGGCACGCTGCACCCGGCCGTACGTGAGCCGGGCCCGGCTCTTCATGACGCCCCGGAACATCTCGCCGTTGCCCACGACCTTGCCGCCCTGATTGACGTGCATCTTCACGGCCATGCACAGCCGGTTCTCGTCCGGTCGCAGGCTGCACAGCCCGTTGGAGAGCCGCTCCGGAAGCATGGGCTCCACGGATTTGGGGAAATAATACGAGTTGCCGCGCTCCAGCGCCTCGCGGTCCAGCGCGGAACCGGGCCGCACGTAATGGCTCACGTCCGCGATGGCAACCCACAGCGTCCAGCCCGAGCCGTCACGCTCGACGCAGACCGCATCGTCGAAGTCGCGCGCGTCCTCGCCGTCGATGGTCACGAGCGGGAGATTGCGCAGATCGGTGCGGTCCTTGAAGTGCGCCTCATCCGGGGCCTCCGGCAGCTTCCCGGCCTCGTCCTGCGTATCGGAAGGGAAGCGGGTGCGGATGTTGTGGTTGGACTTGACCAACGCCTCCTGCACCTCGAAATCCGTCTCACGGCCCAGCAGCGAAGTAATGGTGCCTTCCCACAGGGTCGGGTCCATCTGTTCGCCCGGCTCGCATATGGCCACGTCGCCCTCGGAAAGCTCGATCCCCTGCGGGTTCCTGCACCAGACCCCGAAGTTCAACAGCGGGTCCGTGGGCTTTGCCAGCCATTCGCCCTCGCGCATGTGTTTGAAGATACGCACCGGAAGCGTCTGGCGACCGCGCTCCAGAATCCGCACGATGCGGCCCTCGTGGTTCTTGGTGGTGCGCTCGCGGACAATGGCCACCGCGACCTTGTCGCCGTGCCACGCGCCGTTGAGCTTGCTGCGGCCGATGAAAATGTCCTTGCGCCGCACGTCCTCGGGAATGACGAACCCGAAGCCGCCGCGCTGCATCTGGAGCGTGCCCGTGATGAGATGCATCGGCCCGGGCAGCCCGTAGGCCCGCCGGATGCGGATGAGCTTGCCCTGTCGCACCAGCGACTTGAGGATTTCCTTGAGCTCGCGCTTGTCCTTTTTCCGAAGCCCCATGGCCCGGATGACCTCTGCCCTCGGCAGCGGCTTTTTCGCCTGTTTGAACACGCCGAGCACCGACGCTTCCGTCAGCACCGGCTCCTTGCGGCCGCCCTTGCCCTTTCTTTTTGCCATGATTCTACTCGCGATCGGCCGGGTCCAGTGCGCCCCACTGCTCGTCCCACCAAACGGGGAACGTGGCCCCGTGGGCGAACAGCGAGGGACCGAACCCGACGCGCAGGTCAAAGGTGTGAAATTCTTCGGTGCACATGGGGCCGAGCTTCACCGCGTCCTTGGGTGTGCAGAGCACGTACTTCGCGCCCCGCTGCCTCATGGTGGTGACAATGTCCAGCACGTCGGCCTTGGTGAAGGCGTGGTGATCCGGAAACGCCATGTGCTCCACTGCGCGGTACCCGAAGTACCGCTTTGCGGTGCGATGCACCTGCTTGGGTTCCCCCACGCCCGAAACGAGCAGGAAAGGTTCCCCGAAAAAGTCCTTGGCAGGCTCGTCCGAGAGCACGTGCCGCACGCCCACAGGCTCCATGCCGAACAGGAACACGGGACGGTTGATGTGCGCCAGACGGTGGTTCGCCAGCGCGGAAATCTGATTGAACTGGCCGGGCTCGGCCTTGATGAGAAACGCCGTGGCCCGCCTGAGCGCGCGCTCCGGCTCCCGCCACGGCCCGGCAGGGATGACCTTGTTCCAGTGCCGCGTCAGGTCCGAAGGCTTGAGCAGCACCAGATTGATGTCCCGGTGCACGGCCATGTGCTGGAACCCGTCGTCCAGAAACACCACGTCCGGCCGGCCGCGCTCAAAGAGCCACTTGCCCGCCCGTGTGCGGTCCGGGTCCACCACGATGTGCGCCTCCGGATGTTGCTGCGCCAGCATCAGCGGTTCGTCGCCAGACTCCTCGGCAAGGCTGCCCGGCCCCACCTGAAACGGATACGACGAAGGACGGCCCCGGTAGCCGCGCGTCAGAACAGCCGCATGCAGCGCCTGGGACCCTGCCCACCGCAGCAGCCAGTCCACCATGGGCGTCTTGCCCGAGCCTCCCCAGCCGATGTTGCCCACCGAGACCGTGGGGGACGGTGGGTGCCACACCTTCAGCCAGCCACGGCGGTACATGCTCTCGCGAAGCTCCATCGCACGGGCGTTTGCCCATGAGAACGGCACGAGAACCGGACCGAGTCTGAATTGAAGTTCGTCGATGAGGCTGGGCATATAAAGAAAAAAGGGAGGCCCGAAGGCCTCCCCCGGATGATGAGGTTACTCGCGCTGCCCGAAGAGTCGCAGCAGCATGATGAAGAGGTTGATGAAATCGAGATACAGCCTGAGCGCACCCATGATGGTGCCGCGCCGCACTGCGACCGAGTCTGCGGGCATGTTCTCGCCCATGGTCTTGAGCGCCTGCGTGTCATACGCGGTCAGGCCGAGGAAGATCAGCACACCGACGCCGGAGATGACGAAGTCCATCATGGCGCTCTGCAGGAACATGTTCACCACCATGGCGATGAGCAGCCCGATAAGCCCCATGAACAGGAAGCTGCCCCAGCTCGTGAGGTCCTTCTTGGTCACCATGCCGTACACGCTCATGGCACCGAACATGCCGGAGCAGATGATGAAGGTCTTGGCCACGGACGCACCCGTATACACCAGCAGCAGCGGCGTCAGCGTGATGCCGTTCAACCCGGCATACAGCATGAACAGCCCCGTCGCAGTGCCCGGAGCCATCTTCGCGATACGGGCCGAGAGATAGAACACGATGCCCAGTTCCGCCACGATCATCACGATATAGGTCACAGACAGACCGGCCAGCTGGCCAGTCGCCGGATCAACATTGAAAAACAGGGAAAGCAGCTGGGTGTTCTGCGTCAGCAGAAACGCCACGCCCGCAGTCAGAGCGAGACCGGCGCACATCCAGCCGTACACGCCGCGCATGAAAGTGTTGACCAGTTCTCCGCTGGCCGCACCCGCACGGTGCATGGAAGTGTTGGGGGTCATTATGATCCTCCGTAATTAGTATCTGTCTTGATTATGTTCTTCCGAAACCATTCGGAACACGGTCCCAATATGCGCCCAAGATAAACACGAAACCCGCACGAGGCAAGGGAAACCGTCAGCGACGGGAGTTGTCCACGTACACCTCGGCCCGGCGACGCTCCACCTCGCGCGCCACAGCGGTGTCCACCACCGCGCGGCCAATCGGCGCAAGCGAAATAGCCGCCAGCTTCAAATGCTGCCACCCGAACGGGATCCCGATAATCGTCACGAAACACAACAGCGCAGACATGACGTGACCCAACGCCAGCCACCAGCCAGCAAAAATGAACCAGATCACGTTGCCCACAAACCCAAACGGACTCGTGCCCAAATCCTGCCTGCCCGTCAGCTCGTCACGGTTCACAATCGTGCGGCCAAACGGAAAAAACGAAAAGCCCGCAATCGTGAAACACGCCCGGCCCCACGGAATCCCAATGATCGAAATGAACATCAGCAAGCCCGCAAAAACCCAGCCAAGCCCCATGAACACGCCACCAAGCAAAAACCACAAGATATTCAATATCAAACTCATCGCTACCTCCACGATTCAACCCCCTTATACCCGACCTCGGCCGACTTTCAATACTTATTCGGTGCCTCCGGCGGCTGAGAGGAAGGAGAGGGAGACCCCTTTTGCAAAAGCGGTCTCCCTCTCCCCTTCCTCTCAGACTCTCCATCCCCTCTCCCACCCGCAAAACCTTTTGGTTGGGCGTTGCCCACGCTGATGGACAATTGTCCGAGCTAGGCCATTGGTCGGATTCAACGCAGCTTAGGTTATTAAGCGCTCGTA
>NZ_BBCB01000101.1 GCF_001311825.1 Salidesulfovibrio brasiliensis JCM 12178
CCCTGCACCTAGAGCGCGGCCGCATCGTGGCCCGCGACGGCGTGCCCGAAGCCGGGGAGGCCGCATGATCGGGCGCGTATTTCGACTCACCGGGCGCGGCATCGCGGATTTTGCGGTGCACCCGTTCGCCCACCTGCTGACCCTGACCGCCGTGGCCATGGTTGCCTTTCTGGCCGGATTCGTGCTGTTGACCCTGCACAACGTGAACCTGCAACTGCTCAAGTCGCGCGGGCAGGTGGAGTTTCAGCTCTACTGGAGCCCGGACGCGAACCCGCAGGTGGTGCAGTCCGAGTGGCAGAAGATCGCCGACATGTCCGAACTGGAGGAATTCCGGGCCTTCACGCCCGAAGACGCCTCATCGAGCTTGCCGAGAGCCTCGGCGAGTCCGGCGACTTCTCGTGGCTCAAGGAGCAGAACCCGCTGCCGCATACCGCGCTGGCCGCGTTCGCCATCCCCCCGGAAAAGCAGACCGACGGCTGGGCCGCCAAGCTGCTCACCGAACTGAAGTCCCTTCCGGGCGTGGAAAAGGTTCACTACGCGCCCACGCAGATGGACCTCGCTCAGGGGTGGATCGCCGTGACCCGCACCGTGGCATGGCCTGTGGTCGGATTTCTCGCGCTGGTGGCCGCGCTGGTGGTGGGCAATACCATCAAGCTCTCGCTCATGACGCGCAGGGACGAGGTGGAGATCCTCTCACTGGTGGGGGCCAAGCCGTGGTACATCCGCTGGCCGCTTCTTACGGGCGGCTTTCTGCAGGGCGTGCTCGGCAGCGCCGCCGGGCTGGGGCTGCTGCTCGTGGCCCAGAACACCCTCAAGGACGCCCTGAACATCCCGCCGCTTTTCCTTCAGGTGCGCTTTCTGCCGCTTGAGCAGTGCGTGCTGCTGGCAGGGGGCGTAGTCTTTGTCTCCCTTGCCGCAAGCTGGGTCGCGGTGCGTTGATGCGAAAACGTTACAAGCCGCGCAAACGCCGCTGCCCTGCACCGCCGGACCGGTCGGCCCGCCTCTACGTGCAGATCGACCCGTCCCTTATCGGGCGGTTCCGCTTCCTGCTCGAAGCGCATGACAATCTCGGGATATTCACGGTGGTGAACCGCTTCAAGGGCGTTCTGCTGCTCAGGTTCTCGCCGCAGCAACGCCGGGAGTTCATGGAGTTCCTCGGCTCCGTGGCCGAGGCTGTTCCGCATACCATCCTGCACGAGGCCGCTCAGGACGACCCCGCCGCCTAGCCGATCACGACCTTGCTGCCGCCTTCGGCCTTGGCATCGTACATGGCCTGATCCGCGCGAAGCACTAGATCGTCGAGGGTCTCGCCCACCCTGTATTCCGCCACCCCGCTGCTGCATGTCAGGGATGTGCCGTTTTCAAGGTTGCCCAGAATGTCGTTGACCCGCTCGGCCACGGCTTTGGCCTCGCCCTGACCGCCTTCCATCATGATCAGGAATTCGTCGCCGCCCCAGCGTCCCAGTGTGTCCGTGGGGCGCAGGGTCTTGCGGATGCCATCCGCCGAGAGTCCCAGCACGCGGTCGCCTTCGAGGTGGCCAAGGGTGTCGTTGATGCGCTTGAAGCTGTCGAGGTCGATGAGGATGATTGAGAACGGTTGGCCGCTGCGGTCCGTGCGGTAGGCGGCCATCTCAAAGGCCTCGTCAAGCCCCCGGCGGTTGACGGCCCCGGTCAGGGCGTCTGTGCTGATGAGATCCTCGATGCGGCCCTGAAAGTGGTTCACGGTCAGGATGGAGAGCAGGATGATGAGCAATGAGGCCACGGCCCCGATGGTCAGGGTGCGGTAGAAGTTGGAGCGGGCGGCGGCAAGGGCGGTGCTTTCGTTCTGTTCCACCAGCAGATACCAGTCGAACTCGGGGATGTAGTGCGTGGAAAGCAGCACGTGGTTTTCGCCGCGATCGAATTCGTACGTGGTGGGTTCCTCGCGCGGGGTGAGGATCTCGTTGGCGAGCTCCTTGAGCCCTTCGGCCTTGCGGATGGAGAAGGTTTCGACCATGTCGAGGTCGGGATGCATCTGCACCAGTCCTTCCTGATCCACCAGATAGACCTCTCGCTCGTATTTTTCCCGCGCCAGCCGGAGCAGTTCTGCGGCCTTGCTCATGTCCATGCCCACGCCGGTGACGCCGAGCAGCCTGCCTTCGCTGTCCGTGACGCGGTGGTTCACGAAGACGCTCAGCTTGCCGCCTTCGGCCTCGCTGTGATCCACGTTCAGCTCATACGGTCTCTTGCTGCGCAGGAATGCGTAATACCAGACGTCGAGCGGGTCGCGCGGATGTATTCGTTTCAGGACACCGTCGTTGTAGTAGTATTTGTCACTGATATGGGAGACATAGAAGGCGATCAGGAAGCCGTTCTTGATTTTGATCTCATGAAGGAACTTCTGGATGGTTTCCACGTCCTGCTCGCCGCTGTGCACCCAGTCCCAGAGGAAGGTGTCCCCGGCCATGGACTTGGCCATGAGGATGGGGTGCATCATCTGGGTGTGTATTTCGGAGTAGATGTTCTTGCCCGTCAGCGGCAGTGAGGAGTTCAGCAGCTCCTCGCGCACGGATTCACGCGCAACGTGATAGTTGATGAAGCTGGTGAGCAGAAAGGTTCCCAGCAGAATGACCGTGAGCGCGAAGAGCAGTTTCGCCTTTGTGGAGACGGGATTTTTCATACCCTGCCTTCATACTCCCAAGCGGCCTCTTTTGGCAAATGATAAGAGGCTCGAGGCTGGGTCGATGTGCTTTCTCCCCGGTGGCTCTAGAATTCGCTCCAGCAGTTATCGATATGTTGTCGGTCGTAGGATTGTGTGCATCTGCTGACGATTACGGAAAGGAGAACGCCGAGCGGAAGGGCGATGATGTTGGGGTCGACGAATTGCAGTTTCCAGACGAGGCTGCCCGCTGCCGCGTGGGATACCAGCGTCTCGGCGCCCGTGAGGGTCCGGCACAGCCCGATGCCGGTGGCGGCCTTGCCGTGCACGAAGAGCATCCAGAACATGGAGCCGCGAAGCCGCCGAGCATGGCCGTGATCGCGCCTGCACGGGTCATGCCTTTCCAAAACAGCCCGAGCAGGTAGGCGGGCAGGAAGGTGGCGAGGCAGAGGCCGAAGAAGAACGCCGTGGCCCGGGCGATGATGGAGCCGGGCAGCACCCACGCCCAGAGCAGGGTGATGAACACCGTGGCGGTGACGGCGTAGCGGGCCACCTTCACCGACGCGCTGGAGCGTTTTTGTGCATACTGCTCGTAGACGTCCCGGCCAAGCGAGGTGCCGCCCACGTGGTACTGGGAAGCCAGCGTGCTCATGGCCGCGGCCAGCATGGCCAGCAGAAAGAGCGTGGAGTACCAGTTGGGCATGATGGTCTCGATGAAGGTGGGGATGATCTTGTCGATGTTGCCGCCCGCCATCTGGATGCTGAGTTTGCCGAACTCCTTGTAGAAGATGGCGTTGGTGAACGCGCCCACGGAGTAGATGACGCCCGGAATGAGCAGGATGAACAGGGTTCCGTAGATCACGCCCTTTTCCAGCTCGCGGTCGTTGGGCACGGTCATGAAGCGCACCACGAGTTGCGGCTGGGCCAGCACGCCGAGGCCCACCCCGTAAATAAGCGTGGTCCAGATGACCAGCCACATGGGTGATCCTGCCCGCGCTCCCTGCGTCCACCCTTCCATGCCGAGGGCCTTGAGCTTTTCCGGCATGAGCGGGGCCATGGACGAGAGCAGCTCGAACCCCTGCGAGAAGCCGCCGAGTTTTTGCCAGACCACATAGAGGAGCACCAGCATCATGCCGACCATGATGCAGCCCTGAAAGGCCTCGGTATACATGACGGCCTTCATGCCGCCGGAGATGACGTAGACCGCCAGCAGCAGGGTGAAGACGACGAGGGCGAGGTGGAAGTCGATGCCCAGCGAGATTTCGAGCATGCGGCAGATGCCGATGAGCACCGCCGCCGCGTAAAGCGGGATGAACACGAAGACCGTGCCGCCGGAGAAAGCCTGAATGAACCGGGACTTGTAACGCCTGCCCAGCAGTTCCGGAAAGGTCGAGGCATTGAGCGCCAGCCCCATGCGCCGGGTGCGCTTGCCGAAGACGAGCATGGCGATGACGATGCCCACCACGATGTTCAGGACCATCAGCCAGAGCAGGTCCAGCCCGAACATGGCCGAGGCCCCGCCAAAACCGATGATGGCGCTGGTGGAAATGAAGGTCGCACCGTAACTCATGGCCATGACGAAGGATTTCATCTTGCGACCGGCCAGCATGTAGTCGTCCGAGCTTTGCGTCTCCTTCCAGCCGCGATACCCGAGGTAGAAGACGACGGCAAAGTAGACGAGGGCGGTGAGTATCTTGGCGGTCATGGTGGATTCTCCGGCGGAATGATTGCAGAAAGGTCATGAAGCTAGTAGGAGAGGGCGTGACCTGTCAATCAAACGGAGGAACAATGCGCATAGCCGTGCCCGGATTGGGAGAGCTGGAGCTTGAGACGCTGGTGCTCGATTACAACGGGACCGTTGCCGAGGACGGCGAGCTGCTTCCCGGCGTGGCGGAGCGCATTCTGGATCTTTCGTCATCCATGGAGATCGTGGTCCTTACCGCGGATACGCACGGCACCTGCCGGGCGCGACTGGATGGGCTTCCTGTGCGCGTGGAGGTCATCGGGCCGGGCCGGGAGGACTCGGCCAAGCGGCGGTTCGTGGAAACCATCGGTGCCACATCCTGCGTGGCGGTGGGCAACGGCCGCAACGACGGGCCCATGCTTCAGACCGCGCACATAGGCATTGCGGTTATACAGGCCGAAGGTGCATCGCCCGTTGCGCTGAGCGGGGCAGATGTAGTGGTGAAAGACATTCGCGACGCCCTTGACCTGCTGCTCAAGCCCTCGCGGCTGACGGCGACACTTCGTACCTGATTCTTCCCTTACGTTTCTGCGCACGCCTCGGCGTACTGTCCGGGCGTCATGCCGAGTACGGCCTTGAATGCCCGGTGCATGTGGCTCTGGTCCGAAAAGCCGCAGGCCGCGGCGGTATCGGCAACACCTGCCCCCGAATCGAGCAGCCGTCTGGCGTTTCGCACCCGCACAAAGGTCAGGAACTCGTGCGGCGGCATGCCCATGGACGCGGAAAACGCCCGGCCGAGCGCACAGGGGTTCATGCCTGCGGCCTCGGCGAGATCGGCCAGCCTGAGCGGTTCGGCAAACCGCTTGACCATCAAGGCCTTGGCTTTTTCGGCCCCGCTGTGCGGCCTGCGTTCCGGCAGGGCCGCTGCTTCCCCGTGTCGGTCCTGTAATCGGGCCAGCGCTTCGGCCAGCCGCCCATGCTGCTCCAGTGCTGGGAGTTCCTTTGCCACGGCTTCGGCCACGTCTTTCAGGCGAGATCGCAGCAGGTGGTCCTGCACGGCCAGCGTGACCATTGGCGGAACCTCGCCCAGCAGTTCGTTGAGGTCTGCCGGATGGCAATGCAGGGCGAAACCGGTGCAGGGTCCCTCGGGGTGGCTCACCGAGTGAACAGTGCCGGGCGGGATGACGAAGACCGCTCCCGGCCCGGCATGAATTGCTGCATCGGCCACGGTGATTTCCCGAACGCCGGAGTCCACGGTGCCGAGCACCAGCGAGTCATGCGCATGGCGGGAGACCGGGTTCTCGGCCTTGGTGAAGTGTGTCAGACCGCTCCCGGAGAGCTCGGGGATGCGGGCCAGGCGGATGTCGGCGTGCGGTTTTCTTCCCATGGGTTGATGTGGGGGTTAGGGGTTACACCAGTGCCGGAACGAATTTGGCCAGCAGCTTCAGGCCTTCTTTTCCGGCCTGCACCGAGTGGGGGCGTCCGGCCGGAAGCACCGCCATGGTGCCGGGCTCGTAGGCCATTTCGCTTTCTTCAAGGCGGCAGGTGCCGTGTCCTTCTGCCACTTCATGCAGTTCCCAGCTTCCGGGGTGGTCGTGCTCTCCTATGGCGCAGTCCGGGGCGATGCGCACCAGATGCACGCTGAAGCCGCCGTCCGTGTCCGCGCCCGTGACGAGGTGCTTGAGCTCCACTCCGGTGAAGCTCGGGTGCGAGTTCCAGTCGAGGTCCTTGCCGCAGCGGGTACAGCCGCCGTGGACCGTGCCGTGGCTCATGGAGTCAAAAAGCGTGTTCATGGTTCCTCCTTTTTCGGGGAACCTACGCGGCGGCGCTGTCCGGATATTGAACGATCTTTGCCAAAGGCGGTCAGGATTCCAGCCCGTTCTCTTCCACCTCGCGGACAAAGCACTCCACGACCTTTTCATCCAGCGCGGTGCCCGATATTTCGCCGAGAATCCTGAAGGCGTCCTCGGGCGGGCGACCTTTCTGGTACGGCCGGTCCGTGGTGATGGCGTCAAAACAGTCTGCCACGGCGATGATGCGGGCGCCGAGGGGAATCTGTCCGTCGCACAGGCCGCGCGGGTATCCGCGTCCATCGAGCCGTTCGTGGTGGGCGTGGACGTATTCGAGCGCCGGACCGAGGAAGTCCAGCCCGGCAAGGATGTCGTGGCCCCACTGCGGGTGGCTGCGAATCTCCTGCATCATGGCCTCGTCCGGGGCCATGTCGTCATTCTGGAACATGCGGTCTGAAAAGCCGATCTTGCCGATGTCGTGCAGCATCCCGGCCACGCGCAGTCGTTCGCATTCGCGATCGCCGAGGTCCATCCTGCGGCCCACGCGTTCGGCATAGGCCCCCACCCGCTCACCGTGGCCTTCCGTGTACAGGTCTCGCGCGCCGAGCGCCTGCGCAATGGAGGTCACCGTGCGCAGGGCGTTGTGCTTGATGGTCTCGTAAAGCTGTTCGAGGTGGAATTCCCTTGCCTCGATCTTGACCATCATCATGCCCACGGCTTCGGCCACTTCCTGAATCTCGTCAGGATATTGCGGGCCGGTCAGCTCCATGATGTCGTCGGTGTAGTTCCCGGCGGCGATTTCCTTGATGATGGCGATGAGCTGGCGTCTGGCCTTGCGAGGATCCTTCACGAACTACCCCCATGCGCTTCGGGCGTACTCGGAAAACGGTCGCGGCTCTTGGCCCGTCAGGTGTTTCACCGCGCCGGTGACGTTGCGCATCATGCCCCGGATGCCGATGCGCGAAAGGCTGATGAGCATCTCCACCTGCCACTCGCTGCGGCCTTCGCCCTTGAGCATGGCCGTGTACTCGCCCTCATCGACGTCAACTGCGGAGAGGCTTCGGCCCGTGACCTCGGCCATGGTCGCCACAGCCTCTCTCGGGCTCAGGCTTCCGGCCCGGTCACGGCGTAGGTGCGGCCCGCATGGTCGTCCACAGCGTTTGCAACGGCGAGGATGCAGCGGCTGAGGTCTGCGGGATGCAGGTAACTCACGGCAGCGTCCGCACCGGGCAGACGGATGGTGTCCTGCCCGTCGGGCGGCAGGCTGAAGGCGGCGCTCATGAGCGTGTTGGGCCGCAAGATGGTGAAGGGCAGGCCCGACTGCTCCACGGCGAGGTCGATGCGGCCCGTCTCGCGGCCGAGCCGCCAGTGGGCGTCGTGCGCGGCTGCGTATCGGGAAAGAAAGATGATGTGCCGCACGCCGACCGTCTTTGCGGCACTGACCAGCGAGAAGCCGCGCTCCACCATATTGTCGGTCAGCGGCAGCCCGAGGACGAGGGTGTCGGATTCCTGCATGGCCGAGCACGCGGTGTCGGCGTCGTCGGTGTCGGCAAGGGTGCGGATGGCAAGGGCGGCGTTTTCGGCGTCGCGGGCGAGGTGTTCGTGAATGGCGAGACCTTCCAGTCCCGCGAGAACAAGTGTATTTTCAGGCATCGATCCTCCAGTGGTGTCGGAGGCCGATGGTACTCGTTTGGAGCACAAAAGAAAAGCCGCGCGCTAGTTTGCCTCGAGCGCTTGGCGGTGGGGGTGTCGCTCTCGTCGTCCATGCGCACGATTTGGGTGCTGAACGAGGTCTCGCCGGGCTTGCACGACGGGCAGCCATCGGAAATGATGGCGCAGTGCTCGTCGATCTCTTCGGCGTTTATCTCGGCGGCGTCGAGGATTTTCTGTGTCTGGCCCGGCCCCCAGAGGATGGGCTGGCCGCATTTTCCGCATTCCACGTAGAGAAGGTCGGGGTCGAACGTTTTCGGCATGGCTCAAAGGTAAGCATCATCGCCGAGCAATGCAAGGCCCGGAACGCATTACCATTCCACAAAGAGTCTGCGGGCCTCGTCAGCGTCCCCTGCAACGGCCAGCGCGAGCATCAGCCGGATGCGCGCCTTGGGGCCGCCCATGCGCCGGGACATGACCACGCCCTTGGCCTTGAGGTCCGCGCCGCCGCCGGGATAGCCGTAGATGGGCCAGACTCCGCCTCGATGCAGCGCGTTGCCAGCACCACGGGGATGTCGTCCGCCATGCAGCGTTCCAGCGCGGGCACCACCTCCGGGGGGACGTTCCCAGCTCCGAAGCCCTCGATGACAAGCCCTTTCGCGCCAGCCTCCCGGGCCTGATCCACGGCCTCCGGCCCCATGCCGGTGTAGCTGGTGATGAGCGGCACGCGGGTTTCCAGCCGTTCGGCAAGAAACTTGCGGTTCGGCTCCACGGTGAGCGGGCAGCCCGCGAGGATGACCTCCTCCCCGGCCACGTACCCGATGATGCCCGCCTCGCGCGATTCAAAGGCGTCCACGTTCAGGGAGTTGACCTTCACGGCCTCGCGGGCGCGGAAGATGCGGTCGGTCATGAGCAGGGCCGCGCCCGTGCCGGGGGGCAGGGGGAGGAGCACGGTGCGGATGGCGTTGATGAGGTTTCGCAGCCCGTCGTAGCCGGACTCCGAGTAGTAGCGCATGCTCCCGGTCAGCACCACGGGCTTGTGGGTGTCCACGGCGAGGTCGCACATGTAGGCGGTTTCGGCCAGCACGTCGGTGCCGTGCAGCACCACCGCGCCGAGGCAGTCCTTGTCGGCCACGGCGCGCTCCACGTCTTTTGCGAGCCGGAACATGTCCTCGGGCGTCATGTGCGGGCTGGGCTTGTCAGACCAGAGCACGGGATCGAGCACCACGCGTCGGGCGGCGAGGCCAGCTCGTGCAGCAGCTTGGAGAAGTTGTTTCCCGGCGCTACGCCGTCCACGCCCTCGGCCGGGCTCATGCCGATGGTGCCGCCGGTAAAAAAGACCGCGATGCGTCCCTGTCTCTGGCTCATGCAGTGCCTCCGCGTTGCTGGGGTTCCGGGAAGCAATGGCAGAGAACCGGGCCGGTGGCAAGGGGGAAGCTATTCCTCGCAGGCCCGGAGCATGGCCTGCTCTATCTCGCGGACGCGGGCCGGGGCTACGGCCTTGGTCCCGTCCGGTTCCTGCACCCGGAAGACATCGAGCGCGCGGCCGGAGATGGTGGAGACGCGCGCGCCGCAGAGGGTCAGGCCCACGTCGGCGATAGCCGGGCAAAGTCGTGCAGCAGGCCGGTGCGGT
>NZ_BBCB01000102.1 GCF_001311825.1 Salidesulfovibrio brasiliensis JCM 12178
CCCATGCGGCCGCCGTCCTCGCGTCCGTCCTTGACCTCGGGCAGCTCGGCCAGCAGGGCGTTGAAGGATTCCATGTCGCCGGACAGGGCGTAGGCGCAGGCCAGCAGTGTGCGGGAGAGTGGCGAGAGCTTGGCAAGCCGCTTGTCGCGCAACTCGTCCATGGAGCCGCGGTCCGGAGTTCCGGCCTTTGCCAGCGTGAACAGGGCGTAGGCCGTGGGCCGGAGGTCGTTCGGTCGCTGGGTGGCGAGGCTTCGCATGTATCCCAGCGCGCGCTGGAGCATGCCGGGCGAGGTGTAGCCCGCCTGCTTCGCCTCAAGCAGGAAGTGGGTCACGTAGGCGCTGACCCACGGCTGCGGCTCTTCCCCGCCGGGCCAGAACCCGAAGCCGCCGCTGCCGGTCTGCATGGTCACCAGCCGCATGATGGCGGACTGGACCATGAAGGCCGGGCTGCGGTCCTTGACGAGTTCCGGGGCGAACGCCTCGGCCAGCTTGCCGAAGCGGATGAGCGGGAAGGCCCGGGACGCGGTCTGCTCGGCGCAGCCGTAGGGGTAGCGCAGCAGATGCTTGAGCTTTCCGGCAAAGCGGGCCATGGGCATGCGGCTCAGGGTCACGGAGCGGGTGAGCGTGCCGGGAACGTATCCTTCGGCCTCGGGTACCAGTTGCCCTTCGGGCTGGCTCAGGGAACCGAAGGCGTTGTCGCGCTTGAAGGGCAGGGCCGGGCGCACCGGAAGGTCGGTGGACACGCTGCGCGACTCTTTGCCGCTTGTTGCCGTGACGGTGACGCTGGCCTTGCCGCCTGCTCCGTCGTTGGCGGTTATGGGAATGTAAATGGTATCTTCGGTCCCGGCTCGCAGTTGCATGGTGCTCGGCTTGGCTTCGGAGGAAGCTGCGCCCGTCACGTTAACGTTCACGGTGACGGCGGCGTCGCTGCCCATGTCGTTTCGCACGGTGACGGGCATCTCGATGCTGTCGCCCGTGGCCATGAAGCGCGGCAGGGTCGGGGTGAGTGCCAGCGGCGAGCGCACGCGGGTGATGGTCTTTCCGGTGCCGAAGCGTTTGCCGTCCAGCCCCACGGCCACGATGCGCAGCGCGCCCTGGAAATCCGGGAGCTTGGCGGTGTAGTTCACGGTACCGTCATTGCCCGCGGTCAGCGGGCCGGACCAGAAGGAGACCGGCTTGACGCGGCGGATGCCTTCGGTGCGCATGAAGCGGCTCTCGGCCATCATGGCCATGCCGCCGCCAGCGTCGCTCGCGCCCATGACGCGGGCAAGATCCGGGTAGAGCATGGCAAAGGTGTCGGCGCTCTCCACGCCGAGGGCGCGGCGGGCGTAGAAGAAGCCGAACGGGTCGGGGTCCTCGCTGCCCGAGAGCTGCATGATGCCCTCATCTACCGCCGCGATGGTCACCACCGCGCCCGGTTCGGCCTTCACGCTGAGGGAGAGTTCGGATTCCGGGCGCACCTCGGCGGGCGCGTCAACGTTCAGGGACATCTTGTTGGAGAGGTTGTCCACCAGCAGCGGTATCGCGCCAAAGGCACGGCCCACCGAGCCTTCGCCGATGTCCGTGGCCTTCCTGAGCAGCATGGCGGTGACGTGCACGTTGGGCGCGTACTCCTGCTTGACGGGGAAGCGCACTTCGCCGGTGTTGCCGTCGAGGGTCACGATGCGGGCATCGTTGATGAAGTTGCCTTCAACAGCCACGAGCAGCTTGCCGGGGAAGGGCGCGCGCACCTGAATGGTGGCGGTTTCGCCGGGCTGGTACTGCTCCTTGTCCGTGACGAGCTCCACGCGCGCCGGGTTTTCCAGCGCCCACGGGGAGTAGCCCCAGCCGCCGCTGTAGAAGGTGGTCCGGGCTGCCGCGCCTGTCTTGGGCGAGGCGATGACCACGCGGTAGCTGCCGTAGCGCGGGAGTGAAGGTCACGCTTCCCGCGCCGCTCCCGGCCGGGACCGAGGTCTCGGTCAGAAGCTGCGGGTCGTTGACCGACTCGTACCGGAAGCCGCCCGAGGGGGCCTTTCGCACCACGGTGCGGTAGCGGTCGCGGTAGAGCTTCGCAGTCAGCGGGCCGTGCGTGGCCTCCTTGCCCTGCGGATCGAGACAGATGAAATCGAAAGTTATCGGTTGCTCGGATTCAAACCCGTTTTTATTGAGCTTCTTGATTCCGATGTAGTATTCGTAAGGGTGAATCGTCACCCTCTTGCGGGCCGTGACGCCGCGCCCGCCGGTCTCGCTGACGCGGCCATAGAGCATGGCCTCCAGCGCTGCGGGCGGGGTCAGCCCGCCAGGCAGCGGGATGTCGAATTTTGCGGTGCCCGCTTCGCTGAGCGTGCCGTCCTCGGAGAATATCTCCTGCGGCTCGAAGCTGCGATCCGGGTCGCCGAAGGCGTAGTCCTCATACCCCTTGGCCGTGAACGGCGCGGTGCGGAGCTGGGCGCGGACCGTCACCGGCAGGGAGCTTGCGGGCGGGCCGAAGAGGTAGCTGCTTTTGATTTCGGCCTTGACGGTCTGGCCGGGCAGGAACTGCTGTTTTTCCGTGACCACTTCCACCTTGATGCGGTCCGGGATGAACTCCTCGACCTTGAAGTCGTAGGTGCCGATGGTGGTGTCCCCGGCCTTGAGGGTCAGGGAGTGGCCGCCGGTGAGGGCGTAGTCCGGGACCGGCAGCTCGAAGGCGGCGGTGCCGTCGGCGTCGGTCTTGAGCCGGATGGTCCGGATGTCGCGGCCCTTGGGGTCGCGCTGGGTCAGGGTCAGCGGGATGGACGGGGGCGCGGCCAGCGAGTCTTTCCTGACCACGGCCATGGCCTTGACCGTCTCGCCGGGGCGGTAGAGATCGCGCTCGCCGTAGATGTATGCGCGCAGCCCAGCGGGAGAAGCCTCGACCCCGCTGACGTCCAGCCCGGTGGTGTCCGCGCTGAAGCGCGAGGGCAGCAGGAAGGTGAAGTCCCCGCTCCTGTGCTCGGCCAGAATCATGAAGGGCGATCCGTCCGAGTGGTCCGCCGGGATGCGCAGCAGGCCCACGCCCGCAGCGTTGGTGCTGGAGCGCGACAGGGTCTGGTTTTTGTCGCTCACAAGCGTCAGCCGGACGCCGGAGAGCGGCTGGAGGGTCGTGTTCGACACGGCCCAGACCGTGAACTTGTTCTCGTCGCGTTTGGCCACGAGGCCGATGTCCGTGAGCATGAGCCAGCGTTTGACGCCGTTCTTTCCGGGCATGGCCGCGCTGACCTTGAACAGGCCGCGCTCGCCGGAGTCAACGAGGTCGCGCAGTTGCAGCGGCAGGGTGACGGGCTGGTTGGGCGTGCCGCGCACCGGGATGGTCTCTTCGTGGATTCTGCCGCCAAAGGCGTACGGAACCCCGGAGTAGTCCCAGTTGTCCTCGAACACGCGCCAGCCGTACTCGTGGAGCATGGAGAAGATGTTGTTGGGGTACACGCGGTCCACGCGCACGCTGATGCGGTCGGCGTTGACCGCCGTGAGCGCCAGTCCCGCGCCCTTGTGCCGGGGCAGGAACATGCCGCTTCCTTCAAAGGAGACGGACGGTTCCATGTCCGGAATGCGGATGGCTTCGGTATGATCCTCGGCCAGCTCCGCGCCGTCCGCGGCAGTCAGGCCCTTGCGGATGGTCACGGTGTATTCGGTGCCGGGTTTGAAGTCGCCGCCGAGCATGAGCACCGGGCCGTCTGCCGAGAGGGTGTGGCTGGCTTTCGGGGCGACGCTGACGAACGGGGCCGCGCTGCGGGCGTCCATGGGCGTGGAGAAGCTCAGCCGGACGCCTCCGCCGGAGGCCGAGGACCACGGTCGGCGCCTTTGTAGTGCAGCACCGGGTCGAGGCGGATGTCGATGCTGGCCGAAGCGTCGCGGTCAAGGGCCAGCTCCGTGCCGGAGCGCTTGAGGCCCTTGTCCACGGTCAGGCGGTAGGTGCGGCCTTCCGTGGTCTTCTGCACGCTGTCCGAGAGCAGCTCCAGCCGCCGGGAGCTCCATGAGGTGGTGACCTGCAGGGGGATCTGCGAATCGTCGGCAGTGTTCGTGAGGGTCACGTGGCGGAGCAGGTCCTCGGGCGAGACAGGGCCGTTGAAACGGACCACGGCGCGGATGATCGCACTGCCGGGCTTGCCGCCGGCGCGTTCGGAGAGGTCCATCTCCTCAAGGGAGAAGGTCCCGGTGCGAAGGGTCAGCGTTGTCTCGCCGCTCAGCCCGAGCTTCGGGGCCATGGTCACGGTGAACTCGCGGTTCTGGGGCAGGGGCTTTTTCGCGGTGAAGCGCAGGGTGTAGGGGTTATTCCAGCTCCATTCGCCCTTTAGTTCCGGGTCCACCACGGCAGCCTCATCTGCGGGCACCGATTCGGTATTGGCCGGGGCGGCCAGTTCGATCTCGAACCCGGAGCGGTCCGGGGCCACGCGGGCCTCTTTCACGGCTGGCGTGACCGGGGTCGGCCCGGAGAGCGGGGAAAGATGGACGATCCACGCGGCCTGTGCGGCCACGAGGATGCAGAGAACGGCGATGACGGCGGTTTTCAGATTGGCGGCGTTCATGGTGAAACCTCGTTTATTTGGTCCAGACGAAGCGGAAGCGGCAGGCTTCGGCTCCGGCGGCGATGGTGCAAGGGCGCTCCAGTGTGAGCCGGGGATCGTAGGCCTCGGCAAAAGGGGCGTCTCGGTTGCAGGAGATGGTTCGGCAGAGTTCTTCGGGCATGCCTGCCTCGCGGTAGGCGTCCACGTAGCCGCAGCGGGTCACGCGGAAGGAGAAGGCGGTGTCGGAATCCTCTTCCACCGCAATGTCCAGCGCGCCTCCGGCCCGCCAGATGTCAACCACGGTCTTGAAGTGCGCCAGCGAGGGGCCGCCCGGCGCTGCTGCGGCAAAGGCCTTTCCGGCCTCGCGCCCGGCCCGTGCCACGGTGTTGGCGATGACGGCCAGCGCAGCGTCGCGGTCGTGGGTGCGGCACAATTCCTCGTATACTCTACCGAGCATTTCCGCCTCGATGATGCGGCGGTCGATTTGCCTGATCTCCATAGGCCATGAGCTATCACAAGGCGGATACCATCGCCAGCCGGGAATTGCTTTTTTCCCGGCCCTGTCGGGCCGTGTTCTTGCCGACGCAAAAATGTCGCAATCAGTGCATGAAGCGGCTAAAAACACGTTCACTTGCCGAATGAGAGAAAGAAATTTCAGAAAAAAGACACAGCATTCCGTAATCTCTAGACTTTTTTGAATTCGTACCATTTCGGGGGGTTGCGTTTGGTCAGGCCCTCGCGTACCTCGCATGGTGAGTGGATATGAAGCGGATTTTCCAGTATGATTCGCTAAACTGAATGAATAAAGGGCCGATAAGGTTGAAGAAGGCCACAAGGGCCGGAAATCGCTGGCCTCTCGGGGACGTTGCCCCGCATCGAGAGAAGACCGAATGGAAACGAGAAAGCAGGAACTGGCCGAACGGCTGGAACAGGTGAAGGACGATCTCGCCGAGGCGGCGAAGAAAGCGGGCAGAAAGCCCGAGGACGTGACCCTTGTCGCAGTGTCGAAGCTGCACGCCGCGCCGGACATCGCGGCGCTGGCCGAAGCCGGGCAGCTGGATTTCGGCGAGAACTACGTGCAGGAGGCGCTCGGCAAGCAGGAAGAGCTGGGCGGACTCGGCGTACGGTGGCACTTCATCGGCGGGCTGCAGTCCAACAAGGCCAAGTTTGTGGCCGGGAATTTCGAGCTGGTCCACAGCGTGGACTCGCTCAAGCTGGCGAAGAAGCTCGCGGGGAAGGCCGTGGAGCGCGGCACCGTGCAGAAGGTGCTCGTTCAGGCAAGTCTCGCGGGCGAGGCACAGAAGAGCGGCGTGGAGGAAGACGCGCTCGCCGAGCTGGTGGAACAGGCCGCCGGGCTTGACGGGTTGAGCGTTCAGGGGTTGATGACCATGCCGCCGTTTTTTGACGATCCGGAGGGGGCGCGCCCGTACTTTGCGCGTCTCAGGGAGCTTCGCGAGGCCCTGCGGCAGCGGCTCGGGCTTGAGCTGCCGCACCTGTCCATGGGCATGACGGGCGATTTCGTCACTGCCGTGGAAGAGGGCGCGACGCTCGTGCGCATAGGAACACGCATCTTCGGGGCTCGGCCGCCGAGGTAGCCAACAACACGTAAGGACTCGGGATGGATCTCGGAACTGTCATAGGATTGGTGCTCGCATTCGGGCTGGTGGTCTCGGCCATTCTGACGGGCGGCAGCCTGCTGGTCTTCATCAGCGTGCCGTCGGCGCTCATTGTTCTCGGCGGAACCGTCGGGGCGACGCTCGTCAACTACCCCATGGGCTACGTCATCGGCGTTGTCGGGGTCATCAAGAACACGTTTTTTTCCAGCATCGAGTCCCCGGCCGTTATCATCGAAAAGTTCAAGGACTACGCCAACCGCGCCCGCCGCGAAGGCATCCTCTCCCTGGAGCCGCTCATCAAGGAAATCGACGACGACTACATGCGAAAGGGCTTGCAGCTCACGGTCGACGGCCTTGAGCCGCAGGTGATTCAGGAAATCCTTGAAACCGAGATATCCTATCTGGAAGAGCGTCACGAAGTGGGCGCGGGCGTTGTGGCGGTCATGGGCACCATGGCCCCGGCCATGGGCATGATCGGGACGGTCATCGGGCTGGTGCAGATGCTCCAGACCATGAGCGACCCCTCCACCATCGGCCCGGCAATGGCGGTGGCGCTTCTGACCACGCTGTACGGCGCGATTCTCGCCAACCTCGTTTTCAACCCCATGACAGGCAAGCTCAAGGCCAGAAGCAAAGAGGAAGTGCTCATCCGCGAGATGATTCTCGAAGGGATTCTGGCTAGTTCCAAGGGGGAAAACCCGCGTATCATCGAGGAGAAGCTCAACAGCTTCCTGCCTCCCAAGGACCGCGCCGCTTCCGACTAGCGCGGACAAGGAGCGAGGCGACCCATGGCCAAGAAAGCCAAGAAAAAGGTCTGCGACGAAATGCCGCCGTGGCTCATCACGTTCACCGACGTGATGACGCTCATGCTGACCTTTTTCGTGCTGCTCGTGTCCATGGCCCGCGTGGACGAGCGGCGCAAGCTCGTGGTGCTCGGCTCCATCATCGGTACCTTCGGCTTTCACGAACAAAGCTACGAACTCTATTCCCGAAAAGATACCAAGCGCACCGTTGAGCCCGGTCCCATCGACTCTGGCGACCTCGAACCGCTCAAGCCGCTGCTCTGGGAAGATGCGGAAAACGACCTCTCGTTTCAGGAGAGCAAGTTCGTGCAGGTGCTTTCCATCAATGCCGACGTGCTCTTCCGGCCCGGTGACGTGGCCCTTTCCGAGCGCGGCATGGAAATCCTGACCGTGGCGGTTCCGGTGCTGCGCAACCTGCGCTGGCCCGTGCTCATCGCCGGGCACGCTTCGGAGCGGCGTGACGAAGAAGGCGCTCGCTACGAACCAGAAGTGGACGATACCATTCCGGATTCATCGTGGCGCCTGAGCCTCGACCGTGCGCTTGCCGTGTTCAGTTTTATGCTCAACGAGGGTGTGCCTGCGGACATGATGCGCGTTGAGGGGTATGGTCGATTCTCGCCGCTGGCCCCCAACGATACTCCGGAAGGGCGCAGGCAGAACCGCCGGGTGGACATCGTGCTGGACAAGCGCAGCACCACGGCGGCGCGCGAGCTTGACGCCGAGATGCCGGAGAATCGTCAGGAGCCGGACGGTACCGTGGACGTGGACGGCTTCATCTTCCGTGTGGACGAGGAACTCCCCGCCGGGGAAGAAGGCGGCCAGTAGCCATGGCAAAGAAGAAAAAAGACAAGCCGTGCAAGCCACTCGAGTTGTGGCTGGTGACCTTTTCCGATCTGGTCACGCTGCTGCTGACCTTCTTCGTGCTGCTGCTGACCATGTCCAGCATGGACAACGCCCTGTTGACCACGGTGACGCTTACTCAGGCAGACCTTGGGCTGCTGGACAAGCGCGGTTCCGGCCGTGTCAACGCCCGTGAGCGGATGGTGGTGCAGCTCATGGAAAAGCCGTGGGAAGTGCTGGAAAAGAAGAATCGGCTCAAGGACCTCATCTTTCCCGATGACGTGCTGCCGCCGGAGCTGGACCGGCAGACCCTTGAGGAGAACCTCAAGATTTTATCGAAGTGGGACGGCGTGGCGCTCGTATTCACGGACGAGCTGGTCTTCAGGCCCGGCTCAACGGAGCTCTCCGACACAGGCCGCGCGCTTCTGGACGCGTTGGTGCCGGTCATCTCGTCGCTTCCTGCGCCGGTGGACGTGGCCGGATACGCCGATGCCGTGGACGATGCGCCAGACCCGCTGGAGGTTTCGGCGCAGCGGGCCATGTCCGTGCTGACGTTTTTGCGGCAGGCGGGCATACCGGCCAAACGAATTCTTGTTTCGGCCTACGGTGCCACGCGGCCCGACGCCATCGGCGAATCGCCCGAGGCGCGGCGGCTGAACCGGCGGGTGGAAATACTGCTCAAGACACAGCGGCCCATCGGGGGATATCCATGATGACTTCTGTGGGCTGCCATGCTCGATCATCTCTGGATATTGCGTCGATTTCGGGCTAGAAACAAGTCGGATAGAACGAAAACCAAGGACAGGTGACACCGTGGCTGACGAAGAAATTCAGCAAGAAGAGAAAAAGGGCGGAAAGCTCAAGTGGATCATCATTGCCCTGGTGCTTGTCGCGCTCGCGGCAGGTGGTTACTTTGCCTATACGCAGTTCATCGCGCCTCAGGACGATGCCGCAGAGGAGACCGCGGACGAGTCCGTGCAGGAGGTCCCGGAGGAGGGAACGCTCACTCCGCTGCCGGTGTTCCTCGTCAACCTGGCCGATCCGCTGGGGCGGCGCTACCTCAAGCTCGGCGTTGAGGTCGAGGCCCGCGACGATAAGGTCGTGGAGGCTCTGACCACCAATCAGGCCAAGATCAAGGACAGCATTCTTCTGCTGCTTTCGAGCAAGACGTATGACGAACTCTCGACGCTGCAGAGCAAGATAGAACTCAAGAACGAGATAGCCGACAGGCTGAACCAGATACTCGGAAACGGCAGCATACTGAAGGTGTACATAACCGAGATGGTCATCCAGTAGCACGGTTCTTGCTTAATAGTCTTCGGCGCGTCGTTTTTCAGACGCACGAACACGAACCCTATTTCAGGAAGGGGCCGAAATGAGTGACGAACAAGACAAGTTGGCCGAAGAGTGGGCCGCC
Source organism: Salidesulfovibrio brasiliensis JCM 12178 (assembly GCF_001311825.1). GTDB lineage: Bacteria > Desulfobacterota > Desulfovibrionia > Desulfovibrionales > Desulfovibrionaceae > Pseudodesulfovibrio > Pseudodesulfovibrio brasiliensis. The sequence continues at coordinate 9,182 of NZ_BBCB01000102.1, forward strand.
GCGCTCAGTGATGATTTCGAGACCGACGAAGCCACCGGCGAGCCGGCCGGCGGGG
>NZ_BBCB01000103.1 GCF_001311825.1 Salidesulfovibrio brasiliensis JCM 12178
GGCCCTGCCCGAGGTCCGGAGCGCGCTGGGTGAGCTGCGGCCGGACGTTGTGCACGAGACCTACTACACGGCAGAGTCGCCCACGTGGGACGGCGCGCCCGTGGCGGTCACGGTGCACGACATGAATCACGAGAAGTATCCGCAGCTATGCCACCCGAATGACCGCACCGCGCACTTCAAGCGGGCCGCGCTGGAATGGGCCGACTGCGTGATCTGCGTGTCCGCCGCCACCCGCCACGACCTGCTGGAGTTAACCCCGGTGGATCCGTCACGGGTCTTTGTGGTGCATCACGGGGTGGCTCCGCTGCATGACGGCGCACCCGATCCCGAGCCGCCGCAGGACAGGCCGTTTCTGCTCTTCGTGGGACATCGCGGGGGCTACAAGAATTTCACCACACTGGTACGCGCGCTGGCAGCGTCCCGGCGGCTCAATGACGAGCTTGATCTTGTCTGCGTGGGCGGCGGGCCGTTTTCCCGCGAGGAGCGGGCCATGCTGGACGATGCGGGTTTGCGGCGCGGCAGCGTCATCCATCGTCAGTGTGAAGACCGCGAGCTTGCCCGGCACTATGTCCACGCCCGGGCCTTGTGTTCCCTCGCTCGGGGAGGGGTTCGGGATGCCGGTGCTGGAAGCCATGCAGTACGGTTGCCCGGTGGCCTGCGCCCGGGCCGGGGCATTCCCTGAAGTGGGGGGCGACGCGGCCCTGTATTTCGACCCCGCCGAACCGCAGGACATGGCCGCGGTGCTGGAGTCGCTGGCCCTTTCCGACACCCTGCATTCGCGGCTGGCAGCGGCGGGTCCGGTCCATGCCGGACGCTTCACATGGCGTGCCTGCGCCGAAAACACGCTTGCGGTCTACGGGTCGCTGGGCTGACCGGAGGAAGCCATGAAGGTGGTGCACATCGCACATAACAATCTCGACGGCGCGGGGCGGGCCATGCAGCGGCTGCATCGCGCCCTGTGCGAGAGCGGGGTGGACTCGCGGGTGCTGGTGTACGAAAGACTCGGCGACGATCCCACGGTGGAGGAAATCTGCCGCGCCCGGTCCCTGAACATCATGCAGCGCCGCTTCCCGGCACTGGCCTATTACGATAAGTTTCACACCCAGAACCGTTTCTGGAGAACCGTGCACCGCTGGCGGCCCACGTCGCTTTTCAACAACTGCGAAGGTTCCATGCCCACACGTCTGCTCATCGACAAGGTGCGCGGCGCGGATGTGCTCTGCCTGCATTCCGTGCAGCAGACCGTCTCGCCGGAGCAGATCCGCGCGGTGCAGGACGAGCTGGGTATTCCGGTGGTCTGGACGCTTCTGGACATCGAACCCGTTACCGGAGGCTGCCACTTCCATGACCGCTGCGAGAAGTTCATGCACCGCTGCGGGGACTGCCCGCAACTGGAGAACCGCTGCGGGCGCGACCTTTCGGCCCTGAACTGGGAGCGCAAGGCCGCGGCCTACAGCGGCGCGGACATCGCCTTTGCCGCGGTCACGCGGCAGTCGCGGGACTTCATCCGCAAGAGCGCGCTTTTTGGCGAGAGTCTGGTGGAGGTCATCCCCTTGAGCGTGGGACCGGACTACCGCCCTGCAGACATGGCCGAGAGCCGAAAGGCACTGGGGATTCCCGAAGACAGTCGTGTGCTGGTCTTCGGCTGCTTCAACCTGAACGATACCCGCAAAGGCGGACATCTGTTGCTGGAGGCCCTTGAAAAGGCCTGCGCCAGCCGGGACACCCGGGACATGATGTTCCTGACATTCGGCGAGCTGAACGGGTTTTCGGCAGAACACCTGCCGCTTCAATGGAAGCATCTGGGCAGGCTGCACGGCGACCGGGACATCGCCCGGGCCTATAACGCGGCCAACGTGTTCACCTGTCCGTCCATCGACGACATCGGCCCCATGATGATCAACGAGGCCTTCATGTGCGGCAAGCCTGTTGTGGCGTTCGACACGGGCGTGGCCCCGGACCTCGCGCCTCTGCATCCGGCGGGCTATCTGGCGCGGTTCAAGGATACGGACGATTATGCGCGGGGCATCCTGTACGCGCTCTACGGACCGGACGCCGACTTCGGCTGTCCGTCTGCGGAGACGCTTGCGGTCTGCGACCCCGCAAGACAGGCGGCCGCCTATGTTTCCCTTTTTGAGGAGTTGCTTTCCGGCCGCAGGAGGGTGCGGGCATGAGCGGCATCGGGCTGATGCTTTGCGGCGCGCGCGGCGAGGCCGTGCTGCGGGCCGTGCTGAAAACAGGAACCCCGGTGGCGGGAGTGCTGGTGCTGGAGCAGCAGCCGCACGAGATCGACGACCGGACCGGGACGATACTGGACATCTGCCGGGAGGGCGGCATCCGCTGCCGCACCACGGCCGAGGTCAAACCGTCCGGATACGAGGCGTTCCTGCGCGACATCGACGCGGACGCCGTGGTGGTGGTGAGCTGGCGCTACCTCATCCCCGAGTCCTGCTTCGGCGTGCCGACGCACGGCATCTATGTGCTGCACGACTCGCTGCTGCCGAAATACCGGGGGTTCGCGCCCACCAACTGGGTCATCATCAACGGCGAGGCCGAGACCGGCGTGACCCTCATGCATATCGCCATGGTTGTGGACGCCGGGGACGTGGTGGACCAGCGGCGGGTGGACATCCTGCCGGAGGACAACGCGGCCAGCCTCGGTGCCCGGCTCACGGACCTCTATCCCCGGATGGTGGTGGACAATCTGAAGGCCATGCTCTCCGGAACCTGTCCCCGCATCCCGCAGGACCACACGCAGGCGACCTATGCCTGCAAGCGCACGCCCGAGGACGGCAGGCTCGACTTCACGCGCGGTGCTGGCGAGATCGTGCGACTGGTGCGCGGGCTGACCTATCCGTATCCCGGCGCGTTCTGCGAGTACGAGGGGGAGCGGATCATCATATGGAAGGCCGAGGTGGCCGACGAGGTTCCGGAATACGTCGGCCGGGTTCCGGGCCGGGTGATCGGCTTCGAGCCGGACGGCTGCGTGCTCGTGCTGGCCGGGGAAGGTGCGGTCAGGATCAGGGCTGTGGCAAGAGTCAGCGCTCCGGAAACGTTTCTGGAGCCGAAAGATATTTTCACATCCCTTGCCGGGACGCTGTGCTAGGCGCTTCGTCCGGGGGGAAGTCGGCAGCCGGGACGCCCGGAGCGGCCGGTGAATCGCAACGAGAGAGAAGAACAATGGCACAACTGTATCTGCAGTCGGACATCGAGGAAATCGCCCGGGGCATCGAGGACATCCGCGACAAGCTCGAAGGCAGGACCATCCTGTTTTCCGGTGGCGGCGGTTTTCTCGGCCGGTACTTCAGTCTGGTGATCGACCACCTGAACCGCAGCGCGCTGGCGACGCCGTGCAAGCTGATCATGCTCGACAACCTCATCACCGCCACCGCAGAGAATGATGGGCAGGCCGGGACCGAGGGCGTGAGCTTCATGGAGCACGACATCATCGAGCCGCTGACCGTGGACGAGCGGCTCGACTACGTGGTCCACGCCGCAGGCATCGCCAGCCCCTACTACTACCGGGCCTATCCGCTCAAGACGCTCGACGTGGGCATCACCGGCACCCGGAACATGCTGGAAATTGCCCGCGAAAACGGGGCGCGCTTCATGTTCTTCAGCTCCAGTGAAATCTACGGCGATCCGGAGCCGCAGCACGTGCCCACGCAGGAGAGCTACATGGGCCGGGTTTCCTGTCAGGGACCGCGGGCCTGCTACGACGAGAGCAAGCGCGTGGGCGAGACCCTCTGCTCCATCTACCACGCCATGCACGGCCTGAGCACCAACATCGTCAGGCCCTTCAACGTCTATGGCCCGGGCATGAAGGAAAACGACTACCGCGTGCTCTCCAATTTCGGCAGCCGCATCAAGGGCGGCAGGCCCCTGAAGGTCTACGGTGACGGCCGCCAGACCCGGACCTTCTGCTACGTGACCGACGCCATGATCGGCTTCATGCGCCTGATGATCCTCGGCGTTCCCGGCGAGACCTACAACATCGGCAATCCCGAGCCCGAGGTTTCCATGCTGGAGCTGGTCCAGCATGTGGAGGCCGTGGTGGACCGCGACATGGAAACGCACCTCATCGAGTACCCGGACTCCTATCCCGGCGGCGAACCCACCCGCCGCTGCCCGGACATCCGCAAGGCGAGGATCCATCTCGGCTACGAGCCGCAGGTGCCCCTTCGCGCCGGCCTGAAGCGTTTCTTCGACTGGGCCATGGACATCTACACCGGCAACCCCTAGCCAAACCGAGGACCGACCGTGAAAGTGGAATTCTACCGACATAATCTGCAGGAGACCGGCAGCGAAGAACTGGAGGAAGCCCTTGCCGGGGTCTTCCTGACCACCGGACCGCGCACCGCGTTGTTCGAGAGTGAACTCTGCGGGTTCATGGGCAGGGAGCGGGCCGTGGGACTCATGTCCTGCACCCACGCGCTGGAATTGGTGCTTCGGTATCACGGCATCGGCGAGGGCGACGAGGTCGTGACCACGCCCATGTCCTTTGTGGCCACGGCCAACGCCGTGGAACACGCCGGGGCGCGACCGGTCTTCGTGGATGTCGAGCCGGGCACCGGCAACATCGACGCCTCGCGCATCGAGGCGGCCATCACCCCACGCACAAAGGCGATCATGCCCGTGCATCTCTACGGCCAGCTTTGCGACATGCGCGCCATTGGCGACATTGCCCGGCGTCACGGTCTCGTGGTGGTGGAGGACGCCGCACATACTTTCGAGGCCCGGCGGGACGGCATTGGCGTGGGCGAGCTTGGCGCGGCCTGCCTGAGCTTTTATGCCACCAAGAACATTACCTCGGGCGAGGGCGGTGCCGTTGTGTGCGACGACCCAGGGCTGGCCGACTGGCTGGTCAAGGCCCGGCTGCACGGGGTCAGCAGGGACGCCTCCAGCCGCTACACCGGGCTGTACAAGCACTATGACATGGATTTCCTCGGATACAAGAGCAATATGACCGACATTCAGGCCGCGCTGCTTCTGCCGCAGGTGCGCCGGGCACAGGAGCTGCTGAACCGCCGCTCGCAGGTGGCCGGGTGGTATGACGCACGGCTTGCCCACGTATCCGGGGTGCGGGTGCCGGATGTGCTCGACGGCGTTCACGGAAGGCATCTCTATACGGTACTGGTGGATCCGGCGCGGCGCGATGCCGTTCTGCACGGTTTGCAGGACCGGGAAATCGGCGTGGCCGTCAACTACCGGCCCATGCACCTGATGCGCTATTATCGCGAGAAGTACGGGTTCCGGCCCGGCGACTTTCCCGAGGCCGAACGGTTCGGGGATTCCACGGTGACGCTGCCGTTCTACCCCGGTCTTTCCGAGGAAAAGGTCGACTATGTGGTGGAGAGCCTTAGCGCGGCGCTCGAGGAGGCGGGCTAGCGACCGGCCACGGCCAGCCAGAGCGATTCTTCCGACTCATCTGCCAGCCCGATGCGTTCCACGGAGCGGCGGTGCTCGGTCATGAAGCCTTCGGGGTCCATGCGGTAGCGCAAAAGCGCCTCGCGGAGCGTCTTTGCGTCCACGCACGGCGCGGGGTGCAGCCCATCTATCCAGATGGAGCGGACCACCGCGTCCAGCTCTTTGGACGGTCGGAATCCCGGCGTGAAAGCCAGAAACGGCACACCCTTGCCCAGGGCCTCGTATACGCAGGTGGACATGGGGCCTATGACCAGATCGAAACGTTCCACGGCATCGGCAAACGGTTCGCCGTACATGGAGTCGAGCGGATAGCCGTTGAAGTAGCGTTTGCGCACTTCGTCGGAAACCGAGAGCGTGCCGTAGTTGTTGAAGAACGCGCCGTGCAGCCGCACGGTCACGTCGTGGAAGCCGAGGCTGGCAAGCGTGTCCAGAAGCGTTTTCTGTCCCTGATAGTAGTTGATCTTCGAGATCAGGCGGCAGTGGAAGTTGTCCGCCAGCACCAGAACCCGGGCGTCCGCGCCGTTTTTGGGCGGCGATGACGGACGCTCCGGCGGCCCGGTGTGCCGCAGGGGGCGCAGGTCATGATCCTGCGTGCTCATGGCTTCCCAGCAGCGGCGCTCCCCTTCCGAGTAATAGAAATAGGTGTGTGCAAGCATGTTGCGTACTGGTGCGGTGGCCGCGTCCTTGCCAACAAGGCCGTGGGGCTGAAAGAAGGCCTTGCCGCCCGCCTTGTCCATCAGGTGCTTGCAGTAATAGCTTTCGGCGTCGTCGTGCAGGTTGTTCAGGGTGCGGGTGATGCCGAAACGCTCCACCACCTCGCGCAGGTAGCAGTATTGCATAAACTGCGCTTCGCCGACCTTTTCCGCGTAGTCCGCGAAGACCCCGGATAGCAGCGGGCGTGCCGGTTCGGGCAGGAACTCGGCCCCGGCCATGGCGCGGCGCATGGCCTGCTTCAGGGTGTCTCCCATGCGGCGGGCCTCGGGGCGCAGGCGCTCAAGTTCCTGCGGGTCCACCTGCACGAAGGAGGCAAAGGGCGCGATCTCCGGCTTGGTGAACGGCGGCGCGATCCACGGGGTTATGGAAAGGTTGTTGTCAAAGACCAGATGCAGGTCCTTGCGAAGCTCCGGGGACTCGGCCAGCGCGCGCATGTACGCCCGGCCGCTGCGGAAGCCGAGGCTCAGGCAACGCCGAGGCGTGTTCGGCAGTTCATGCGGTTCCAGCGCAACGGTTTCGTGCCGCACCAGCGGCTTGAATGCCCGGGAGGCGTGCAGCACGCTTTTCAGCGTGGACTCAACGCCGTCGTCTGTCATGCCGTGATCCACAATCTCCACGGGGCCGCCGTGCCGCTCTTTCAGAATGGAGAGGTACTCATAGGCTTCGGGCGGGAGGTAGTCGTGGTTGGGCAGATGCAGGCGGCAGGGCGTATCCGACGTTGTTGCGTGCTCCAGCGTCACGGCCATCCGTACCCATGATTCGAGGTCGTAGTAGAGGAAAAAGCAGAACGCGCTGGCCAGACTCATGCCGTCGTACTCGCTTAGGTCCCGCCCTTCGTCCATGAACCATTCCACGCTGAAGCGCTTGAAGTCGTCGTGCAGGCGCATGAGCTCCGGCCACGGCAGTAGGTCTTCCCAGAGCGTCATGCCGGGGTGGCTGCTGCGCAGGCGTTCCAGAACCTGATAGTTGGCGGCGAGGTCGAGGGTCGTGTGCATGGGCGGTGATCAGGCCTTCATGATGTAGTGGAGCGCCGGGCTGCTTTCGGTGCGGTGCAGTTGCCCGGCAATGCCGCGTTCGGCGATGAATTCGTCGATGGCCGAGGTGGCGCCGGGGAAGCCGTTGTAATCGTCGAGGAGCAGGATGCCGCCGAGCGTAAGGTGGTCATAGAAGACGTGCAGCGCCGTCATTGTGGGCTGGTAGAGATCCACGTCGATGTTGGCGATGCTGATGCGCCAGCCGGGGTTGTCCTTTGCAAAGCGCGGCAGGGTTTCGATGACGTCGCCCTTGATCAGCTCCACGTTGTCCCCGCATCCGGCCGCCTTCAGGAATCGCTGCAGCTTGTCGCGGGAGATGCTGTACTCCCCGGCCGAGTCCACAAAGGTATCCAGCGCGTCGAGGTCACCGTGCACGGCCTCTTCGTCCGGTCTCGGGAAGCGGCCGAAGATGTCGAACCCGAGTACCCGCTTCTCTGGGCACAGGAGTGTGCGGAACTTGGCGAAGCGCGACAGGGACGCGCCCTTGAACACGCCCGCCTCCACTACGTCGCCGTCCACGTCCACGGTGCGGCGAAACAGCTCGTAGTGCGCGAGGAGCTTGCCCATGCGCTGGGCTGGTGCGGTAAGGAAATAGGCGTTTTCGTAGAAGAAATGCTCTTCGGGTGCGATGCGTTCCAGATCGGTGCTCATGGTTTCCTCCGGCTACATGGCGGTCAGGCCGCCGTCCACGACCAGCGAGTGTCCAGTGACGTATCCGGCCGCGTCCGAGCAGAGAAAGACAACGGGCCAGGCGATGTCTTCCGGCGCGGCCATGCGGCCGAGCATGGTCAGGTCGTTGTACCGCTCCACAAAGGAAGGGGGCTGGCCGTCGAAGACGCCGCCCGGGCAGACCGAGTTCACTCGGATGCCGCATTGTGCGTAGTAGGCCGCCAGATAGCGCGAGAAGTTCAGCAGCCCGCCCTTGATGAGCGAGTATGCTGCGGGCATGGTCATCTCGGTGCCGTCGTAGACCGAAAAGGTCGGGGCAACGAGGGCATAGTGGGAGCAGATGTTCACCAGCGACCCCTTGAGGCCGCGTTCCTTCATGTCTTCCAGCACGCTCTGGCAGCACAGGGCGTAGCCGTTCATCTGCATGTCAACGTTCTTTCTGAGTGAAGCCGGGGGGATGTCCTCGAACTTGGTGCCCCAATCGCTGGTTCTCGGGTAGGCGTTATTGACCCAGATGTCGATGCCCTCGTTTGCTTCGGCGGTTTCGCGCACGAAGGAGATGATGCTTTCGTCATCGGTGATATCCAGCACGGCTGCCTCGGCGTGGTGGCCGCTGGAAGTGATTTCCCGGGCCAGCGCCTCGGCCTTGTCACGATCCACGTCTGTGATGATCACATGGGCCCCGGACGCGGCAAAGGCGCGGCACATGGCCGTGCCGAGCAGGCCGCAGCCGCCGGTGACAACGGCGGTTTTTCCGGTAAGGGCGAACGGGGTGTCAGTCATTGGTGTCTCCCATGTCGGTAGTGCGTTCGCTGAGCAACAATTCGGCCACCTTGAGGTCAAGAGGGGTGTCGATGTCCATGGCCCGCTTGGGCGGGACGAGCACGGACTTGACCCGGCCCTCAAAGATGGCGTTGCGTTTCAGGATGAAATCCGGGTCGGCAACATAGGCCACGGTGGTCATGTCGAACACCGGCGGCGTGTCCTGTCGTCTGCAGATGGTGTTTTCGGGCGGGCAGACCAGCCGCGAGAGGCCGTCTTCGCATGTCGTGACCATGTTGAACGAAGGGTGCCGCGAAGTTTTCGGTGGCCGTGACCACCATGTCGCAGCCGCCTTCAAGGAAAAGCTCGATGCAGCGGTCCACGTCGTCCGCTATACGCAGCGGCGAGGTTGCGGGCAGGGAGATGAACAGGTCCAGAGGGGCTCCCTGACGTTTCATCTCCAGAATGGCGTGCCGCCATGCCTCCCACTCGGGTGAGGCGTCCCGGGCCAGCTCCTCGGGC
>NZ_BBCB01000104.1 GCF_001311825.1 Salidesulfovibrio brasiliensis JCM 12178
AAACCGCACCACTCCCCGCCACTTTTTGCCTTCCTTGTAGGGCATTGGGTATCTCCTTATCCGGAAGGCCGCTTATTGCCTGAAGATTACCAAAGGCTGTGGGCACTGGTCAATTTGACCTTTCGCCGACGGGAAGTGATGCGCTCCCCGCAGACTTCATGCTCAGGAGCATCAACGCTTCCCAGCCGCATGTAAGCCTCGACGGCTTCACGGTGAAAGCGTATGCCGCGTTTCCCCACAATGAACGCGCCAAGACGCTGCTTCATGTCAGCTCGGCGCATCAAGCTTTCAGAGCAGTTCAGCATCTTTGCCACGTCTTTTACCCTCAGCACATCGGACACCAGAAAACGACCATCCTGTTTTTGGTTAACCGACCTGCCTACAACGTGCGCAAAAGAAAATTCTAGGTTCAGGGGTAGGTATTTTAAAAAATTATATTCAATCAAATTGACAACTTATAAAATCGGCCGAAAATAGTCGTTTCGAAAGACGTTTTTCCTCGTTCAGACCTTTTCCCTAACCAGTTAGGAAAAAACACTGAAAAGCCCCCTTGTGTTTTCTTTTTCCCGGGCTTTTTAGTTGGCTTTTTGCAAAACCCCCTTGTCATTTGTTTCCAGCAGTGGCGATCGCGTACGGCTTTGCCGGAAGCGAGCGCCGCTGCTGCGGATCAAATGACGCTGGGGGGCGCGACCGAAACCGCGCGCGCAGGGGATGAATAGATTTGCATTTCGCTTTTTTCGTACGCCGAAGGCGGCGCCAAAAAGCCGAAATGTAAATCTAGAAGGGGGGCGCAAGACGCCCCCCTTTGTTTGGTTTGCTCATGACGCAGAAAAGCCCCAGAAAGGGGCTTCTCTTGAAAATATGAATGCCTGACGCAACTATGCTCTAAGCAAGGGTCTTGTCATGAAGGTCCGTCGTCCCTGCGGGACGCCTGACAATGCAATGAAGTAGGTACTTGGCTCGTAGCCAAAACGCCAGCAGGACAAGAAAGATCAGCTTTCAACTCCCGGAAACAAGGCGGTGATACCGTCTCACTCCGGGTGGGCCAAGCGGTCCGAAGCGGACCGCCCGTGGCAGAAGCTGCCACACAACTCAAATTACGGGATAAATGAATGCCCTGTTCCCAGAGAAAGAAGAATCTTCCATGAATGTCCAGTTAATAGGGAATGTCACAACGTAAGCGCATACGTCTTACGTCTGCGGCAGATGCAGAAAAGTGACCATCGGGGACGTTGGCAATGGCTGGCGCTCTGGTCCAGCCGTTCATCGGGTAATGGGGTTGTGTTGAACCGGCGTTTGTTTCGGAAAGGATGCCGTTTGTTTTGGGAAAACGGCGGTAAGCGTTGAAGCCGTAGGCTTCGTACGTCGTCATCAGTTCGGATCCATCGCGAACTTATGACGACCAGATCGGTGGTAGTGCCTCCTTTGTATCAAGGTTTATGGATTTCCATACCACGACTTTTGCTGATTTCCACTCGGGGGGCCGACTTTCTGCAGAAAAAACTGACTCCGCTTGTCGCTCGACAATGTGGCACAAGCGGCGGCCCGGTCATGGCTAAGCCCTTCGGGCGGATTCCTTGCGGTCATCCGGCCTTGCAAGAACCGCCTTTGTAGCGTCCCCTTTCCTAGGGCCAGTTATGGGCAGATTTTTGTCAGCTTATGGAGTTGCCCAGTGGGCAAGGGGATCCTCCTATCCGCTGGGCAGCAAATTTTATCGGCTACATATTCCCCATAGCTTCATGAGAGCGCTCCTCGTTGGACTCTCAGGTATAAGTCTTCTATAATGGCCCAAACTTGGCTCAGGCTGTTGAAAACATATAAATCTAGGGCTTCTTCTCTGTAGGTCCGATTGAACCGCTCGAAGTATGAGTTCTGGTTGGGTTTGCCTGGCTGAATGAAATCCAGATTCATACCATACGATTCGCCCCAGGCCGCCATGACGCACCCTGAGAAATCCGGACCGTTGTCCATCCACAAATTTCGGGGTGGCTGCCACGTTTTCCCTCGATCCGCCCCCTTACTGGAGTAGCCCCCATTTCGACCGGACACCTCGGCCTATGTAGAAGGTAGGACAGGAGGTATGACCAGACATAGTACTACGATTCTATCCTGGAAAATCCGTTTCAGCGCCTATCCCAGTATTTATTCAAGTCATCGTCTTGGGCCATGTACCCAAAGGAAAACGCCAAAAGCACAAAAAATCCTTCCAGCTTGCGTATTCACTTCAATAAATTGAATGCCGCAGCCGGCATGAACAGGTTAATGGCTTCACCAACCGAACCTTTAAGACAGCCCAGAGGCATACAATGGTCATGCTAGGGATGGCCGATGACGGACTCAACGGCCGTTGGACGACGAAGACATTGTCTGACTCTAAAGCAATTGTGTAGGCTATCCTAATTTCTCGGGCGTTCAGGAATCAGGATTCGAGAATCATCACCTGTTTCAGCCTCTGTAGGCCCGGTCACAAATTACCACTGATGGACAAGTTTCTGTGACCGTCCAGGATTGTTTGTGGCCATCCGGCAAGGTAGTCTCCTTCGAAATGTCTTTTCATGAAGCTCATTGCATCGACGATAATACCCGTAGTCTTGGAAACGGCGACAGCTGCCTTACTGACAAGCTCATATTTTTTGTGCGCCCTTCCCTTGGCAAAACAAAGAATGTCTGGCGTGTGAAAAACTGTAGGTCTTGTTTTTACCCCTCCGTTTCTACGCCCTGACTTGGTCTAACAAACCCAATCGGTCTTGATGACAAACTACGGCTTCCTTCGCCAGTTTGAGTCGAAGTCCCGAACAAGTACCCTAGCCATTGTACTCAGCCTTTTTGCCTTTTTCGACATCTTAGTCCGTTTCCCCCGGAGCTTGGGAAGCGTGGGTCTGAAACTGTGATGGAATTGGACTACATCTCAGTCTGCGATCACCCAAAAAAGTTTTCCTTATCTAAAGCAATGTTCAACGCCGATTCATGTGAGCGTCAATCGAGTGACTACACTCACACCCCAAAAGACCCGCTAAGCGCTAAAGTCATTTATCTTGCAGTCATTATCTCTAACTGTAAATCTTTGTATACCTCCTCGGCCTGGGTAAGGTTTTCAATACGCTGTTGAACCAATTTTTTCTCAACATCAGTTGAAAAGCAACGTAGCCGCGCAGATAATGCTGAAGTATGAGAACGAATGAACTTTCTAAATCCATCAAGTGGTATACCTTCTTTTAAATCGTCCATATAAAACAGATCTGAGGCCAAAAGAGGATAGTAAGGGTCTTGAAGTTGATCAATACAATTGAGCGCACTGTTTATGCCCTCAATCGCTCTATTTATTGAATAATCAAGTTCAGGAGAGTTGGCATGAGCTATTTCTTGAGTAAGTATTATTTTTTCCACAGCAAGAATGAATTTGGGATTTTTTGATTCGCGAACAGTTTTCAACAATTCTATCGTATTGCGGAGTCCACTGTTATACTTGTGTGAAGATTGAGACTGCTGCATTAAACTGTAATTGCTCCAATTTTTTTGCACCAAGCTCTCCATCCTCGAGAGACCTTTCGTGTCAATAGATGATAAAAATAACTCGATTTTTTTTGAAAGACTTCGACTGACCTCCTCATCCCAGCAATATGAAACACTGCTGAATAAAAGAGTGCACATTAAAGCTCCGACTCCAACAAACATAGCACTGCTTAGAAAAAAACTCTTTTTCATAAGAACCTCTTTTGTTTTATATACGTTTAGTTAATGTCTGACCATAGCTCTTGCGCAAGACGTTGCGCTTCTTCAATGTCTTTTTTGTTCATTTTAGTTGAAATTATTTTCCTTAGCATTTCAGAATATTCATCCCCATTTGCAGAGGCAAGATTAAGCCAAGAGTATGCAGTAATGTAATCAATTTCTAGACCAAGCCCATGTATATACATAAGCGCAAGGTTAATTTGTGCCAAGCCAACTCCTTTGCGGGCTGCTTTTAAAAAGTATTTATGGGCTAAAAAATAACTCTTTGGGACACCATGTCCTCTAAGATACATAATTCCGATATTATAGCTTGCAAGACTGTTCCCATACTTTTCTGCTTTGCGATACCAGTGCAGAGCGTCAAGAAACTTACCACGTTGATAAAAAACAACCCCTACATTGTTTGTCGATATACCATCATCGTTGCAAGAAGCTTCTTTAAATAACTCAAGAGCCTTTTTATAATCTTTTTCTACCCCATCTCCTTGCATGTACATTACACCTAAATTAATCTTTGCCTGGTCATTCCCTCTGTCTGCTGCAAGTTGACACCACTTTAATGCCATCAACTCATCTTTATGGTCTGAAAATATATATTCATTACACATTTGCTGGGAGTCTATTTCTTCTTTTGGTACATCTTTTAACAATGCGTCCATGCAATATTTATCATTAGGCAAACACCCCGCAACACACGAACATATTAATATCATTAATATCAAATCAAACCATTCTTTTAGGCAATTCCTGGTTACCTCTTTATAAGTATGAAAATATTTCAACATAAGCTCTCTGGTTGATGAGTCTTTTTACAAATCTATACAAATTCATGCCTCCACTGATTATCATATATTAGTATAAGCGCTGCCTATGTTACTAAATCTAAAAAAAAAATTACGTAGTCGGGCCTGAAAAACCCCGCTACAGCTTCTACGCCACATTTTCCGCCAGCAGTGGGCTTGATTCTTCGCCGAGGAGCAGAAACGCCAAGAGCACAAAAAACTCTCCGATCTTTCGAATCCATTTCCTGTAGTTGAACGCTGCGGCGGCCATAAACAAGTTGATGGCATAGCCTACCGCGCTCTAGAGCTAGCTCGGGGCCATGCGGTGGTCGTGTTTGAAATGGCCGATCGACCGGCTCGATAGCTGCCCAGCGGCGGAAGCGGAGCCGCACCTTGAGGCGCTGGTACACGTGTCCTTTTTTCGGAGACTTGGGGACTAGGATCTGCGAGTCACTGACCAGATTCAGGCCCCTGTAGCCCCGATCGCAGATCGCCATGGACGGACAAGCCCCCGGTGACCGCCCAACACTTTCGAGGACATTCGGTAGCGTATGGAGATGGTAGACAGTCTCGTTGAACGACATCGCGCCGACAATGATGCCCGTATTTTTTTGTGACCGCGGTGGACGCCTTGCGCCCGATTTCTTATTGCTTGTGCGCCTTGCCCTTGGAGACGCAAAGAATATCATGCTCGTGTAGGCTGTAGACCTTGTTCTTGTCGCTTCGTTTCTGGTCCTTGACCCGCTCGTACAGGTCGAGCCACTCCTGATGTCTGGTCAGGACTCCGCCCGACAATTTGTGCCGGAGTTCACGGATCAAGGCACCAGCCATTGTCCACATCTTTCTCATCTTTTTGGTCATCTTCATCCGTTTCAACCGAAGCTTGGAGAGAGCCTGCGCCTGAAGCTGCGACGTAAACCGACGCCCTCGCTTTCCGCGATCTTGCGGCAGCCCTCGATGACTTTGGTCAAAAACTTCAGGTTGGTAGGAAAGGTCACTTTTTTTTCTTGGACCGTAGTATCCACCGTGATCTTTCGTTCTTTGGTATCTTCGCCATGCAGTTACACGGAGCCATTCAAAATCTGTCGTGCACCGCCCTTGCCAACGCGCTTGCGGAAATAGATCAAATCCGTGGGGTCGCAAGACAGGCTCCACTGGAACTCGGTCATAACGCAAAACACCTGGTAGTAAGGATTTTGCGTCCATGCCTCCAAGACTCGTTCGTCGCTCAGGTTCTCCAACTGCTTGGGGAGCATCAGCCCGACCATAAGCCGGGTCGGCTTAGCCGGCCGACCTTGGTCGCTGTAGAGTTCGGCGAACTCCTCCTCGAATCGACCCCAAGGAATTCTCCTCGCCAATTGAAGGAGCGGAGCCTACGGATCGAGCTGGTCAGAAGATCAGGGTAAAAGAACGTTCCCTGCGGCTGTTTCTTGGGTTTTGCCCTCATGACTCTCCCGCCATTCACTGCATCGTTTCGACCGTGTTTCTCCGGATTCACAACGTTTATTGGTCAATAATACTACATTGCATGAGTGCAATTATTATGAAAAATCAAATCACTGGAAGTATTTCAGACCCGACTACGTACCTCATCCAGATGCCCTGCTCACGTGAAAAGGTCCGCCGAGAATCTGAATTTTTCGGCGAAATCGACTATCAGAAAAGTCGGAGGATTTCGTGGTGAAGAAATCAAGATACACCGAAGAACAAATCGCCTTTGCCCTGCGCTAGGCCAAGCATGGGACTCCCGTGAAGTAAGTGATCCATAAAATGGCGATCAGCGAGCAGACCTTCTATCCCTGAAAATAGAAGTATGGGGGCCTTGGTACCAGCGGCTTCGCCGGTTGAAGATGCCTGAAGAGAAAAACCATACGCTCAAACAAATAGTAGCGGATTTGAGTCTCGACAAAGTCATGCTTCAGGTTGTGCTGTCAAAAAAGCTCCGAGGCCTGGTCGCCGGCGGGGGGTTGGTGGACGACCTCCGGGGCGATTACGACATGAGCATCCGCCGAACATGCCGCATCGAACTCATACCCCGGTCACTGTACCTACTGACGAAAAACTGACGATCAGGCAGAGCTTCGCATGAGAATCTGTAAAATCGCGACACCCCGAGTTCGCTATGACTACGGGCGCATTCAAACATTGCTCTGCCGAGAAGACTGGGAAATCGACCATAAACAGGTGTATCGCCTCTACAAGGAGGAGGGACTGTTGCTGCGCAACAAAAGACCAAAGCCAATCGTAAGCGCTGCCACCGTGAAAAAACAGAAAGCGCAACACTGCTCGATGAACTGTGGTCTATGGGCTTCATGAGCGATGCTCTTTTTGACGGCCGCAGATTCAAGCTGATGACGGTGATCGAAATATACACGAGAAAGTATTGCCATTGAAGCCGGCAAGGGTGTTACGGATGAACAGGTGACCGAAGTGCTGGCAAAGATAGCCAGTGATCGGTCATTGCCGCTGCGAATCTCTACTCGTAACTTGCTCTAAGATAGGGAACTTGACATGTGTCTTCTTTGCTCTGCCATCCCAAAACCTTGTTTCGTTGCACTTGGGCAAGAAAAGCATCAATAACACGTTCATTAAGTTTCCCTTTGCATCCTAATAACTGTTCAAATAACTCTTTATCATGCAATCTTGCTCTGTAAGGTCTATGTGAACACATTGCATCAAATGTATCAGCAACAGCAATAATTTTCGACTCCATTAGAATTTGACTAGAGTTAAGGCCAAACGGATAACCAGAACCATCTTCACGTTCATGGTGCTGGAGCACAACTTTTGCAGCATGTTTAAATAATTTACAATTTTTCAATAATTCATATGCCTTTTGTGGGTGCTCTTTGATTATTTCGTATTCAAGGGAGGTTAATTTACCAGATTTGTTTAACAATTGAGTAGGAATCCATATTTTACCTATGTCATGAAGCAAAGCCGCTATCACCAACACTCTAAGAGACTTGCCATATATACCTAAATTCATTGCAATAAGCTTACTGATGTATGCAACGCGCTTATGGTGGCTATACGTATATTCATCATAATTTTTGATGATATGGAGATATGATTTCGTTATTGACAGTAGCATATAATTGCAAACATATAAAGCATCTTTTGTAGATGGTAATATTTTTATGAATCGGTTAGTTCAATGACTAAAAGAATGTTATTTGCTTTGGCGGAAAATACTATTTGGCATCAAATGTATTTCACTTAGTTAGGTTCCAAATATTTTCGATAACATTGATCTAGTTCTATCTTTTCTACACAAACTATACTCAATGCAACTTCGATAATGGCGAAATTCCTACACATCTAACGCTTATCTCGGTAGACAACCCGGCTCGTGCAGACAGCGCATCGGGCTAGAGAAGGTCGCCTGCTGTCTTTATAAAAGTATCAGGAAAACCTATATTGATTCTAAACCTTGCGCGCAAAGAGATACGACCGTGTCCAGCAAAAAGGTTTTCCTTTTAAAAACTCTTATTTTAACGTCTTCACAATAATTGAGGGCGATTAAAGAAAACATTTCTCTAAATAGTAGGTTGATTAGCAGGCTTGCTATCAAACCTGCTAATCAACAAGGCTTTAATGGCGGATGTGCCGAGAGGATTGTTCCTACAACACGGGTGGAGAGGGGTGCGCCTTGCTATTTCCGCCATTAAAATTTTTTAAATTACTCATTATATGCTGAAGCCTGCGTCTTTTAACTCTTCAAACCCTTGATTCAGAGCTCTTAACTCATCTGCTGTGAGAACAACTCTTGTATTTTGTTTAATCATTTTTCTAGACTGACGCTGTAAGTATTTCATCAGCCATTTTGTACTAAAAGGTTTAATTAATACTTGGTCAAGCTCTGCTCCACTTAGCTTTGCAGCAGGAAGTTCAACATCAGGGTAGCCCGTGACTAGTATTTTGTTTTCTATTGAGCAATGCTCCTTAGCTTTGATAAACAAATCAAGTCCATTTATGTTAGGCATTCTGTAGTCTACAATACAACAGAAAATTCTTCTATTGTCCATCGAGTACTTCAAAAACTCTCTAGGGTCATAAAAACACCGAACGCTATAAACTTGGCTTAGTATTCTCCATAAAGCATTCGCGGAATAAACATCATCATCGACAATGCAGATCTGTAGTTTCATTTTTTACCCCCGAGTTTTCTTCTAAATACTTTCTGGCTACGTTGAAATTACTAAATTATGTTTACGATTCTAATCTGAGTCTGCGATATAGACCCACTGACAATCTGAGTTTTCCGGCGAAATCGACTATCAGAAAGTAGGAGGATTTCGTCGTGAAGAAATCAAGGTACACCGAATAATAAATCGCCTTTGCCCTGCGCCAGGCCGAGCATGGGACTCCCGTGAAGGAAGTAATCAGTAAAATGGGGATCAGCGAGCAGACCTTCTATCGCTGGAAAAAGAAGTATGGGGGTCTTGGTACCAGCGAGCTTCGCCGGTTGAAGATGCTCGAAGAGGAAAACCGCAAGCTCAAACAAATGGTAGCGGATCTGAGTCTCGACAAAGTCATGCTTCAGGATGTGCTGTCAAAAAAGCTCTGAGGCCTGATCT
>NZ_BBCB01000105.1 GCF_001311825.1 Salidesulfovibrio brasiliensis JCM 12178
CCGCGGCCGCCCTGGCTCTTTTCGAGGTGGTGGGCGCCGACCTGGGTGGCCATGCGTCCGGCCACTTCGGACATGGGGGTGAGCAGCGGCAGGGAGCCGTCAGTGAGCTGGACGGTTTCGTAGGCGACGCCGGTGGTGCCTGCGTCGAGCAGTGCGTGGGTCAGGGATTCTGCTGCAGCGAGGTGCAGGTAGGTGAAGAGGAGCTGGTCTTTGCGGAGAAACTTGTACTCGCTTTCGAGCGGCTCTTTGACCTTGATGACCATTTCGGCGCCCCAGGCATCTTCGGCGGACACCATTTTCGCGCCGGCGGCCACGAATTCTTCGTCGGTAAGACCGCTGCCCACGCCTGCTCCGGCTTCGACGAGCACTTCATTGCCCTGACGAACGAGGGATTCGACGCCGCCGGGGGTCATGGACACACGATTCTCAAGCGTTTTGATTTCCTTGGGAATACCGATGATCATTGCAATTTCTCCTTCTTGAGTAGACTCAGTTCCGCTCCGGTCGTCCAGTTAGTCCGCCTCGAAAAGACGGGTGACCGCTTCAGGGAGAAGCAGCCATTTGCGACGGGATTTCATCACCACAAACGATTCGCTGGAGCCGATACCGCCGAGCTGGGAGAGATCCTTGTCCAGAAAGTCGTAGAGGTCGGCCGTGCTTTCGGTGCAGACGATCTCGACGATGAGGTCGTAGCGTCCGGTGACAACGGCACACCAGTTTACGCGATCCAGATTGGCGATCTGTTCCAGCTTTTCATCCAGCAGTTTGTGGCTCTGCAGCGTTATTCCCACGAGCGCCACGGTGAGGCCCTTGGTGCGCATGGGGTTTACCAGCCCGGCCACTTTCATGGCTCCGGCGCTGATAAGGTTCTTCATTCGCGAACGAACCGTGGGCGGGGTCACGCCCAGTCGTTCGGTCAGCTTGCCTACCTGCGACTGACCATCTTCGGTCAGCGCGGATACGAGACGTTTATCGAGACTATCGAGATTCTTTTTCATTTTTTGCGTCAGACATTTGTTTTTTGTTGTATGGAAAGTTTGCCTGATGATTTTCTAGCAATAGGAAAAGAAAACTGTCAATTCCAATTTGCAAAGAAAGGGTAATCAGGCTGTTTTTTATGTGACCCCGTCGTGACGTGATAATGTCGCCGGAACGCATTGACCGGCACACATCAATGTGCCAAGGCATACATAATGGTCCATATCCATTTTCCGTGGGCCACCCGTTTTCGCCTGTCGCGCCCGGCGCGGGCACATACCCATACAACCCCAAGGGGGTCATCATGTCAGCGAGACTCTGGTTCGGCCGCACCGTGCTGGTTGCGGTCATGTTTTTGTGCGCTTCGTCTCCGGCCCTTGCGGCCGAAGGGGCCGGGGATACTGCTGCGGCCGCAGCCGCGATTATCTTCAAGTATCTCATTGTGGTGACGATCTTCGAGTCCGTGTACAGCGCCATTTTCCAATGGACGTGGTTCATCAAGAAGGGAGAGAAAAAGGGCCTGAAGACGCCGGTCAAGGTGTTGTTGGGGTGGCTTGCGGTCGTGGCCTATCCGGCAATCAACATCATGGAGGAACTCTCCGTCGACATTTTCGGAGCCACGCCCGGAAGCGGTGACGAATGGGTCGGCCAGCTCGTCACCGCCCTGCTCATCGCAGGCGGCAGCAGCGGCATGTTCGACATCCTGAACAAGATCGGCTTCCGCGACCGCGAAGAGGTGCAGCGCAAAATCGACCGGGTTTTGGGCAATCACGATCAGGACGGTGACGGCGGTCAGCAGCACGGTCAGGGAGCTAGCCATGCAACTCTCACTGATACTGTTCGCCATCCGGGCCAGCGTGAAGCTCGGCACGGCCGCGCGCAAGGCGTATGTGGAGGACACCCGCGACAGGGACCTGATTCTTCCGCCGCTCAAAACGGATCTGGACATACCGGTGGGCGATGCCCGCAACTTCTTCCTGATTCACGAAGAATACCTTGACCCGCAACGGGGCCTGCACGCCAACCCGGCCCGCATCAGGGCGCTGCTTGACGATTTCAACGGCGGCGACTGGGATGAGGAGAAAGAAGCCGAACTCATCAAGCTCTACAAAGAGTGCCGTTCGACAGAATACCTCAGAACACACGGCAGCGAGTGGACCGAAGGCGGCCCCCTGACGGATGAGGAAATCGAGGGACTGCTTGCCCTCGGCACATGGACGCGCGAAGGACAGAGTCCGGTCTGGTGGAAAACCATCGGCGAGGCGCTTTTCGACGTCGGGCTGGACTACGCCATGAACGACCCCAACATCTGCAACCCGGAGACCTCCTCCGGCAAGGCCCTCTCCACCTTCTTCGCCAGCCTTCAGGAGCTCGACCTCACCGAGGCGGAGCTTGAAAACGTCCCGTCGTTCATGCTGACCACCACGCTGGACATCCTCAGCTCCCACCCCGGCGTCATCACCGGAGGCAAGCGCGGTCAGGCGCTGCTTGCGGCCACCACCAAAACACTCGGGAAAGACATCGCCAAGCGACTCGGGCAGGACGGCGACACCGAGACCCGGGAATGGTGCGAACTCGTCTTTCAGAGCCTGCTGACCTCCGGCGGAAGACTGGCCGTCTCCGACCCGGGCGCGTACCTCGGCATCCATGGCGAGCACAGCGAAGCCATGACAGAAGCGATTGGCGGCGCGCTGCTGGACGTGGTTCTGGAATCTGACGATCAACTGAACCTCAAGGGCATCTTCGACCTGCCCGCGCTTGAGGCCGTTTCCGATGCCGCCCTGCTGGCAGTTGCCAAACACCCGGACATGATCGCCGCCGATGCAGGCAAGGGCGTGCGCGGCCTTATCACCGACATGGCCAGAGACATCGCCGCCATGGACGCCCTGTTCTGCCGGGAGGCCGGGCCGGAGATCATCCGACTGACGCTGGAAAACACGGCGGACAACCTTGAACACCTCTGGCCGGACGTCAACGAACCGCAACAGCACCTGCTCTGTCAGGCGGCCAAAAAGACCCTCTCCATCCTCGGGAAAGCCCCGGCCGGAGACGCTGCGTGGAAACTGGAGTTTTCCCGGGACGACGCGGTGGACGTGGTGGCCCACGTGTTTACCGAAATAAAGGCCAATCCGGCATGGATCACCGGCGACAGTGACATCCTCAACGATGTGCTGCCCGTGGCGCTGGACGAAGTGCTTGCGGTCATCCGGGCCCGCGGCGGCAAGGAGACAACCAGAGAGGCGGCCAGAAGCATCTTGAAGGCGACGCTTACTTCGGCCCTGACCCGAGCGGAGCTCATCGGACACTCGGAATACGAGGGCGAGATGAGACCCTTCATCGTGGCCTGCGTCGACCTTGCGCTTGCCGCCGCCTTCCAGAGCGGCGACCGTAAAGTCAAATACAGACTGGCGAGGCTGGAGGGGTTGAAGACGCTTGTTGCGGTCGTGCTCTCTGCTGCGGAAGAGGGGAACCTCGGCATGGACGAGGCAGCCCGGACTGCCGCACTGCAGAAGCTGGAGATCGCCCTCGGCAAGGTTGTCGACGACGTGGAGAACGGCCGGGGCATCGACTGGAACGCCCTTGAACAAAGCTTGAGCTAACGGGGGATCAGCATGAACAACGCAACTATCCGCAACACGGCTCGCACCCTGTGCATCCTGTTGACAATACTGATGCTCTCCGGCTGCGCGACCTACCACCTCCGCAACGCCCAGAACGCCTTCCGGGACGGAGCGGTAGAAGAATGGAAGGCCCTGAACGGACAGCAGGAGACCGGGACCGTCTACGACCTCGCCGTGGGCGACAAGGAGCCGCTGGCCAACTACCGTTACGCACTTGACGAGTTGGACGGATTGCTGAAAGAGGACCGTGCATCGCTGGAAAACGACGGACTGCTCGGCACCGCTCTTACCCTCCAGACGCTGTGCCTCTGGAAGCTTGGCGACGAAGAACGCCGAGGTGAAGCCGCCAAAGCGGCCAAGGCCGCCGGACTCACACCCGAGCAGATCATTCTTGTGGACCTGTCGAAGCCTCTGGCAAAGGCCGACCGAATGTATGATCTTTACAAAGCCGCTCCGCGAATCATCGGCTTCGAGGACTACTTGACCATCAAGGGCGAGCTGTATGGCTCCAAAGGGGTGGACCAAATGCTAAAGGCCGCCTTGAACGGACCGGTCGTGAAGAAGAACGAAGTCCTCAAACGAACCATCCTCATATACCGGCTGACGGTTGCGGCCAACTATTGCAGGGCCTTCGGCATCCTTGCGGACGACCACAGGAAGGATGAACTCGCCTACTTCAAGCAGGTTGGAAAAGACAGTCACGAGCCGCTTATGGACTTGAAGTCCCTGACCGGCCCAGACAGCCCGGTCTTCATGCGAATGCGCTCCCTGCTCAACAGCGCCTGCACCTGCAATTACTAACCACGACTTAAGCCGAACAAAAAGGCCCCGTCCGTTGCCGGACGGGGCCTTTGAAGTCTGTTGGGGAAGATTGGACTACTTGCCGGTTGCAACCGGGTAGCCCGCGCCCTTCCAGGCAAAGATGCCGCCGGGCAGGCGCTTGACGTTGGTGTAGCGAGGTTCTTGGCCCAGACCGCACCGTTGTGGGAGCGGGTGCACTTCACAAAACCGCAGTAAACAACAATGAGCTTGTCCTTGTCCGGACCGAGCAGCTTTTCATAGTCTGCCTTGGACTTGCCTGCGGTTTCCTCGGCGTTCCATGCGTTCATGTCCGGAATGGGGAACAGGAACTGGACAGCATCGGGAATGTGGTTCTTTTCATAGCTGGACTCCAGCGGCATGGTGTCCACGATGACCATGGGCTCGCCTGCGTCCTGCAGCTTCTTGAGTTCATCCACGGTGATGACGTCGTAATCGCCGCGCTGGACTTCACGCACCAGCTTCACCGCGCCCTGCTCCTTGGCCACTTCCTGCTCGAACTTGTCGCCGCCGATGCAGCCGCTGACCATGACAACGGCCACCAGCACACACAGCACGGACAAAACGGATTTCATTTTCATCGCCTCTTTCCTCCGAAAGGTTTCAGGATAACGGAAAGCGGGCGCGGCGGCTCGTTCATGGCCATCCACCGCCAAAGCAGCAGGATGCATCCTCCGAGCATGAAGAGGTCCTTGACAATGGCCCCTCTCATGCCGTGATAAGCCTCCCCTTCCGGATCGCCGGGGCCGAAGCAGCCGCAGTCGGCGTCGAGCCCGAGATGAATGCCGTAGGCAAGCACCGCGATGAAGAGGACAAGCTGCGCAATGATAAGCTCCAGCGCCCACCGAATGTTGAAAATGAGACCGATTCCGGAAACGATTTCGAGCACGGGCAGGGCATAGGCCAGCGGCAGGTCCAGCCAGCCGGGAGTCAACCCGTAGCCGTCAATGACCATCGCGAACCCCCTCGGGTCCTGCAACTTCAAAAACCCGGCAACCGCAAACACGATCCCCACGGACACCCGTACCGCCAACACAAGCGGCCTGCTCAACAACACGTTCATTTCATTCGATCCTTTTCAACACACTATTTCCATTTCACTTCCCTATACGAGGCCCATGGACGAATCCAATAGTTACATGAAATGCGTGCAAGCACTTATCATAGCTTTTGTCGATAAGAAACAGCCAGTCGCCTTTTCGAGACATTTTCTAGAAAAAAAGCAAGCATTTCAACAACAACTCGACAGTTTGCCACAACACCAACATTACTTACGTCAAATCAAACTGTTAGATGAACAGAACCCCTTGATTCCGGCTTTGTTTTCCAGTACTCCAATAATAACCAACAACCATTCGAGGGGGAATGTTCCATGACCGGCAAGAAACTCTTGTCCGTGGCAGAAATCGCGCGTGGACTGGAAATACCGGAATCCACCGTGCATTACTGGAAAAACCGGTTCGCGCAGCATCTTCCGAGTGTGGGCAAAGGGCGGCAGAAGCGCTTCAAGCCCGAGGCCGTGGAGGTGTTCGGCACCATCTCCCGGATGCTCAAGGAAGGACACACCGCCCGCGACGTCATGGATAGCCTCAGCCAGAGCTACCCCCTGCAGGCCAACGCACTTGCCGAAGCCGACACCCAAGGGTCGCCCGTGCAGCAGTACGGCATGGAAACCGCCGTCAAAATGGCCGCGGCCATGGGCTCCGAACTGGCCCGGTCCATCAGCGAAGGCATCAAGAGCGCCCTCGGCACGCCCGAAGGCACCGCTGCCCTGCCCGAAGAAATCACCCAGGCCACCGAGCGCATCGCCAGCAACACCGCCGAGCTTGAAATGCTTCGCACCGAAAACGAAGCCCTGAAGGAAAAGATGTCCATCATGGAAGCGGAAATGGTCCGTCTGAGAAAGGATCGCCGCGAGATGGAAAAGTACCTTCTTGACAAGATCAAAAGCGTGACTACCTAGATTCTCCGAATATAACGGCAGTCTTACCAGCTGCCATTGCCACGGATAGCGACGGCCTTTCCCCGTGAATCCGTGTTCCCCGCCGAAGCACCGCCCCCGTGTTTCGGCGGGGCATTTCTCATGCACCCAAGGAGGACTCAGATCATGGGCAGAAAAACCACACACAAGTTCAAGGCTGAAATCAACCAGCTTCTCGACATCCTTGTTCACTCCCTCTACACCAACAAGGAAATCTTTCTCCGGGAGCTCGTCTCCAACGCCTCGGACGCCCTCGACAAATACCGCTTCCTCACCCAAAGCGGACAGGTCGAGGCCGACGAGACCCCGCTTGAAATCCGCGTCACCACAGACAGCGACGCCGGGACCGTCACCGTCACCGACACCGGCATCGGCATGACCCGCGACGAGGTCATGAAAAACATCGGCACCATCGCCCACTCCGGCACCGCCGAAATCACCCGGCTCGCTCAGGAAGGCAAGGAGTCCCTCGACGCCCTCATCGGCCGCTTCGGCGTCGGATTCTACTCCGCCTACATGGTCGCCGACGAAGTCACCGTCACCACCCGCTCCGCAGACCCCGAAGCAAAACCCGTCGAATGGACCTCCGACGGACGCAACGACTACAAACTGCGAGAGCTCGACGAAGACCTCCCCCGAGGCACCACCGTCACCCTGAAACTCAAGGAAGACCTCGCCTCCCAGTTCGCAAACGACGCGCACCTCGAAGCCGTGGTCAAAAAACACTCCAACTTCATCTCCCACCCCGTCTTCGTGGGCGACACACGCGTCAACACCGTCCCGGCCCTCTGGCGCGAACCCAAGTTCCAGATCAAACCGGAACAATACAAGGAATTCTACACCTTCCTCACCCACGACGACGCCGACCCGCTCGAAACCATACACGTCTCCGTGGACGCGCCCGTTCAATACAACGCCCTGCTCTTCATCCCCCCCAAGGATGACGACATGTTCGGCTTCTCCCAAGACAACCGCGGCCTCGACCTCTACGTCCGCCGCGTGCTCATCCAGCACCAGAACAAGGACCTGCTGCCCGAATACCTCGCCTTCGCCAAAGGCGTCGTGGATACCGAAGACCTGCCCCTGAACATCTCCCGCGAGACCCTTCAGGACAACGTCCTCATCCGCAAAATCAGCTCCAACCTCGTCAAGCAGGTCTACACCGCGCTGGAAAAAATGGCCGACGACAAGGAAAAGTACGCCAAGTTCTGGAAAGAACACGGCAAGCTCTTCCGCGCCGGCTACATGGACTTCATCCACAAAGACCGCTTCGTCGAACTGCTCCGCTTCAACTCCTCCGACTGCGAAGACGCCGAAGGACTCGTCTCCCTCGCCGAATACGCAGCCCGCCTCAAAGAAGGCCAGAAGGAAATCTACTACGCCTACGGACCCAGCCGCGAAGCACTCTCCCTCAGCCCGCACCTCGAAATCTTCCGCAAGAAAAACGTGGAAGTGCTCTACCTCTACGAACCCATCGACGAGTTCGTCATGGACGCCATCCGCGAATACGGCGACTACAAACTCGTGGCCGCGGAACACGCCGACCTCTCCAACATCGAAGGCGGCGAAGAAAACACCGACAAGCCCGAAGAACTCGCCGAAGAACAAAAAGCAACCCTCGACTCCCTGCTCGAACGCATCAAGGAAGTCCTCGGCGATGCCGTCACCGAAGTGCGCGTCACCACACGCCTCTCCGACAGCCCGGCCTGCCTCGCCAACCCCGACGGAGCCATGACCAGCAGCATGGACAAAGTCATGCGCTCCATCCACAAAGACACCAGCATCCCGACCAAAGTCATGGAAATCAACCCGGATCACCCCCTGACCCGGAACCTCATCGATATCTTTGAAACCGACCAGAACGACCCCTTCGTCGAACAGGCCGCACGCCAACTCTACGAATCCGCCCTGCTCCTCGAAGGCTACCTCGACGACCCCCACGCCCTCGTCGGACGCATCCAGTCCCTGCTCACACAAGCCAGCGGCTGGTACAAAGGCGCAAAATAACACGGGTTACAGAACAACAATGATCTACAACAGGGTCGGCACACATGTGCGACCCTGTTTGTTTTTGTATGATGGTGCCTCCGGCGGGCAGGGCGCTGCCCTGCACCCGGCAAAGGGCCGAGGGCCCTCTGCACTCCCCGGTTTGTCCCTTGCGGATGACGACGCCTGAACAGCTGTCCCCTCACCCGGAACACCGCCCGGCGTCGACATCCGCAAGGAACGGGGTACGCCCCAATGCCACATGGCTTCTTGACAACCTTCCGTTGTCGCACACTTTTCCACTAAGCAGAGAAACCCTCCACCCCCGTCGCGGACGATTGGGGATGCCGACGCGATGTTCCGGCAAACCATCTGACCCCGCTGCATCTCCAATCGTCCGCGACAACACAGGGATTCCAAAGGGCCCCCAGGCCCTTTTGGTCTTCCCC
>NZ_BBCB01000106.1 GCF_001311825.1 Salidesulfovibrio brasiliensis JCM 12178
GGAAAACCCCTTTTTGCAAAAGCGGTTTTCCTCTCCCCTTCCTCTCAGACTCTCCATCCCCTCTCCTTTCCGCAAAAACTATTAGTTGGGCGTTGCCCACGCTGTTGAATACAATTCCGGACAAGGAAGTTGGTCAGCTTGGGCGGAGGTATGGTTTTTGGTCATGTAAGGCTGCATTGATGCTTGCAACGCGTTCTAATAATTCTGCGAACGCACATCACTTAAGCCTCGTCTTCACTTAGGATATTGGCTCCTCAGAAAGCCAAAACGCTCCCTGTTCACTTTCATTCTTCTTCCCAGACAAAAACCAAACCGGCCAAATCCCGCCATCTGGAGCGGGCGTGCGGGGGAATGTCACGAAGTGCATTTCCCCGCACGCCCCGCTCCAGATGGCAACCCAAAGATTCCAAAGGGGATTATCCCCTTTGGTCCCGCTGAAGGCGCCCTCGGAGAGCCGCCGGAGGCCGCGCTCACACAAGGCTTCACAAGCACGGCGAGTCCGGGTAGTGTCTGCGTCCGGCCGAAATGATCTGACAGGAGACCTGAAGATGTCCAAACCCTGCGTGGGCTGCGGCTGGTGTTGCCTTGATAATCCTTGTGAGGAGTCGCATCGCCAGTACGGTTACCAGAAGCGTTGTCCCGATTTGAAGTGGGACGCCGGGCAGAATCGTTATCTTTGCATGATGATGCTTGATGTGGAGAAGGGTGAGCAGGCCCGCAAGTCGAACCATGAAGGGCAGGGCTGCTATGCACCGCTCAACAAGTGGCGCGACGACATCAAGGATCGCGGCTGAACCCCACCTTCCGTATCATATAGATTTTGACAATCACGGGAGCTTGGACTAACGAAGAGCGTTTCCCCAAGCACGAGATTGACAGGATTGGTAACGACGAATGTCCAGAATAAAGAAAATCAAGGGTTTCGCGGACCTGTTTCCGCAGGATGCAGCGGTGTTCACCAAACTGGAGAATACGGCCCGCGAGGTCTTCTCCCGATACGGATTCGGCGAACTCAGGACGCCCATCCTTGAAAAGACCGAGCTGTTCATCAAATCCATCGGTGAAGACACGGACGTGGTGGGCAAGGAGATGTTCACTTTCCCGGACCGCAAGGGCCGGTCTCTGACCATGCGCCCCGAGGCCACGGCGGGCGTGGTGCGCGCGTTTGTCGAATCCGGCGAATACCAGCCCGGCAAGGTGCTCAAGTATTTCACGACCGGCCCCATGTTCCGCTACGAGCGGCCACAGAAGGGTCGCCAGCGCCAGTTCCATCAGCTCAACGCTGAGATCTTCGGCGCGCCCGAGGCACAGGCCGATGCCGAGCTCATCCTGATGCTCAAGGTCTTCCTGAACGCGCTGGGGCTGACCAAACTGACCATTGAGCTGAACTCACTTGGTTGCCATGAATGCCGCCCGGCCTACCGTCAGGCGCTCATCGATTTTTACAAGTCCAGGGGCAAGGACGGTTTTTGCGAGGACTGCCAGCGCCGCATGGAGACCAACCCTCTGCGCGTGCTCGATTGCAAGGCCAAGGCCTGCAAGGAGCTCGTCAAGGGTGCGCCGGAAATCACGGACCATCTCTGCGGGGAGTGCGAAGCGCATTTCAGCGACGTGAAGAGCATTCTTGATGCCGCGAACGTCCCGTATGAACTCAATCCCCGGCTGGTACGCGGGCTGGACTATTATGTCCGCACCGCGTTCGAGGTCACTTCGGGCGACATCGGCTCCCAGACCGCTGTTGCAGGCGGCGGCCGGTACGACGGGCTGCCAAAGAGCCTCGGCGGGCCGGACTGCGCCTCCACAGGTTTTGCCTGCGGCATGGAACGGCTGGCCATGCTGCTCGGCGAGATGGAGGCCGATGCACCCGATTTCTACATCGCGGTCATTGACGAACGCGCGGCCAACGACGCCATGCTGTTCGCCCAGCAGTTGCGTGAAAAGGGGCTGCGCGGCGAGGCCAGCTACAGCAGCGGGTCCATGAAGAGCCGCATGCGCGCGGCCAACAAGACCGGCGCAAAGACCTGCTTTATCATCGGCGAGAACGAGTTTGCCGAGAAGAGCGTCACGGTCAAGGACATGGCCGGGGACGACGAGCAGTACACCATTTCCCGCGAGGAATATCTCGAAAAGGTTTAGCGGACCGCTCACGGCCCGCATCAAGCATAACAACGCGACAGGACGCCCCGCGCGGCGGGGCCGGCAAAGAACGGAGCAACCATGTCTGAACATCAGGAAGAACGCAGTTACGACGAGTATCGAGTCATTGAGGATCTGGGCGCTGGCGCCGCACCC
Source organism: Salidesulfovibrio brasiliensis JCM 12178 (assembly GCF_001311825.1). GTDB lineage: Bacteria > Desulfobacterota > Desulfovibrionia > Desulfovibrionales > Desulfovibrionaceae > Pseudodesulfovibrio > Pseudodesulfovibrio brasiliensis. The sequence continues at coordinate 2,293 of NZ_BBCB01000106.1, forward strand.
ACCACAACAATGAGCTCAATGCGAATAATATCGGCGACACCGTGACCCTGATGGGCTGGGTTCAGTTCCGTCGCGACCACGGTGGTCTCATTTTCATCGACCTGCGCGACCGCGAAGGCCTCACGCAGGTGGTCTTCAATCCCGAGCACAATCCCGAGGCGCATGAGCGCGCCCACGCCCTGCGCACCGAGTACGTCATCGCCATCAAGGGTGTTGTCTGCCAGCGGCCCGAAGGCATGCTCAACCCGAACATGGTCACCGGCGAAGTGGAAATTCTGGTGGACGAGTGGAAGCTCCTGAACACTTCCGAGACCACCCCGTTCCCCATTGAGGACCGCGTGGAGGCCGGTGAGAACCTGCGCCTCAAGTACCGCTTCCTCGACCTGCGCCGCCCCGCGCTGGCAAAGAATTTCATCCTGCGCAACAAGGTCGCCCAGAGCGTGCGCCGCTTCCTCGATTCCGACGGATTCCTCGAAATCGAGACCCCGGTGCTGACCCGCTCCACGCCCGAGGGCGCGCGTGACTTCCTCGTGCCCTCCCGCGTGAACAACGGCGACTTCTACGCCCTGCCGCAGTCCCCGCAGCTCTTCAAGCAGATGCTGATGGTCTCCGGCATGGAGCGCTATTTCCAGATCTGCAAGTGCTTCCGCGACGAAGACCTGCGCGCCGACCGTCAGCCCGAGTTCACCCAGATCGACGTGGAGATGAGCTTTGCCGACGAGGAGATGGTGCAGGGCGTTGCCGAAGGCATGGTCCGCACCGTGTTCAAGGAAACCCTCGGCGTGGAACTGCCTGAAACGTTCCAGCGCATGACCTATGCCGACGCCATCCGCGATTACGGTCTGGACAAGCCGGACGTGCGTTTCGACCTCAAGCATCAGGAAGTGACCGACATCTTCCGCGGCGGCGGATTCAAGGTCTTTGCCGCATCCGAGCTGGTCAAGGTCATGCGCGTGCCCGGCGGCGCGGAGCTGACCCGCAAGGAGATCGACGAGTACACCAAGTACGTCGAGATTTACGGTTCCAAGGGCCTTGCATGGATCAAGGTCAAGGAAGACGGCGAATGGCAGTCGCCCATCGTCAAGTTCTTTTCCGATGACGAGAAGGCCGCGCTGGCCGAACGCACCCAGTGCCAGCCGGGCGACATCCTGTTCTTCCAGGCCGGTCAGGCGGACATCGCCAACACCGCGCTCGGCTACCTGCGCCTCAAGATCGGCGAGCGCCTCGGCCTCATCGACGAGAGCACGTTCGCGCCCCTGTGGATCACGGACTTTCCGCTGCTCGAGTGGGACGCCGAGAGCAAACGCTGGGTGGCCCGGCATCATCCCTTCACCTCTGCCCAGCCCGGGCAGCTTGAGACCGTGAAGGAGAATCCCGGCGAGGCGCTGGCCCGCGCTTACGACCTCGTGCTGAACGGCTACGAGGTGGGCGGCGGCTCCATCCGCATCCATACCCCGGAGCAGCAGGAGGCCATGTTCTCCGCGCTGGGCATCGGCGACGAAGAGGCCCGCGAGAAGTTCGGCTTCCTCATGGACGCCCTCAAGTTCGGCGCACCGCCGCACGGCGGCATCGCCTTCGGTCTTGACCGTCTGGTGATGATCATGTGCGGCGCAAAATCCATCCGCGACGTCATTGCCTTCCCCAAGACCCAGAAGGCCACCTGCCTCATGACCGAGGCTCCTTCCGAGGTCGGCAACGTGCAGCTCCGCGAGCTGGGCATCCGCCTGCGGGAAAAGAAAAAGGAATCCGAATAGGACTCCAAACATACGTCAATAGAAGCGCCCGGCCTGTCCGGGCGCTTTTTTTTTGGCCATTCTCCGGCTTGCCATGGTCACGGTTTTCCTCTATCGATCACCCTTACCCATACCAATAACAGACCTTCAGGTTATCAATGAAATCGCTCTTCACTGCGTTCGCCGCTCTGATCTGCCTCTGCTCAATGTCTCTGCCCGCACCTGCTGCCGGGCAGACGGTCGACCTGTCCGTCAGCATCCACCCCGCCAACCGCGAACTGTACCGCAAGGCCATCGCGCAGCACGGCCATAACCCGCATCAAATCACTGACTACGGCGTCCTCGAAAGGCGTTCGCTGGTGGAACTGGTGCTTTCCATTCAGGCTGTCGCGCTTGGCGGGCTTGAGCCGCGTGTGACGTTTCTGACCACGCCCAACGTGGGACGCGAGACGCTCGAAGTCGCCCGTGGCAACGCCTGATGGCATCGCAGGCGTATAACAGCGCCACGTTCGAAGCGCCCGAGTACCGCTCGTCCGTATTCATGAGCGCGCCAGTCATCCGCCTTGGCGAATTCGAGAAGGGGTTTTACGGGCCGGTGGACAGGCGCGGTTTCCACTGCGTTGAAAGTGCAGAGGAACTCAACCGAGACTGGGTCGGGGTCATCGGCCTACACTGGAATCAGGACGCCCAGACCCTGAAACGGCTGGGTGTTGAGAATATCATCAGGATTCCGCTCTTTGAGGCCATTCCCGACATGATCCAGAGCGGGCGGGCTGATTACGTGCCGCTTTCGTTCAGCAAAAGAGAGGATCTTACGCTGACGCTTGGCGGAAAAGACTACGCCCCCATCCCCGGCCTGAAGTTCGCCCTGCTGGAAACCCGCCACCTGATGGTCTCAAGGACGCATCCGGACGGAGAACGGGTGTTCCGGGCATTGCAGCGAGGTCTTGCGATCATGCGCCAGCGCGGAACCATCGTTCGGGCCTACACCGAGTGTGGCTTCTTTCAGCCCCGCGTGGCGGACTGGACGCTCCTCAACAAAGCCCGGCTCGAAGAATTGCAGACTCGCCAGTCACGCAGGGATTTGCCATCTTCCCCCAAATGATTATCTCTTGATTCGGAACCGATTTCCGACCACTGCGCGTCCGTTGTCTTTTGACGCAAAACGTGTAAGAGATTTTCCCGGCACGGCTTCCGGCAACGGAAGTGAACAAAACAGACAACCATCCGAAATCACCACCCTCTCCGCGCACCCGCCCGAGACGCGGGTCAGGATTGTGCCAAACGGCACTCAGGTTGGAGGCATAAACGATTATGAAGCTGAACGTATGCAGATGGCCTGAAGAGGTGCTCGCTGATAAGGCCGCGCCCGTTGAAGAGGTCACGCCCGAGCTCCGGGAGCTCGTGGATAACATGATCGAGACCATGTACGCCGATGACGGCGTGGGCCTCGCCGCACCGCAGGTGGGCGAGAGCATCCGGCTCATCTGCGTGGACCAGACCGGTCCCAAGGAGCGGGCCGACCTCATGGTGCTCATCAACCCGGAGCTGAGCGACTGCGAAGGCGCGTGGACTCCGAGGAAGGCTGCCTGAGCTGCCCCGGCTTCAGCGGCAAGGTAAAGCGCTATGAAAAAGGCAAGCTTACGGCCAAGGACCTTGACGGCAATGACGTCTGCATGGATGTCGACGGCTACCTCGCCATCATCCTGCAGCACGAGATCGACCACCTCGACGGCGTGACCATCGTGGACAGGGCCAGCCGTCTCAAGCAGGCAATGTACAGGAAGAAGGCTGCGAAATGGGCGGAGTAGACGAGAAACTGCGTGTTGTTTTCATGGGCACGCCGGACTTTGCCGCGGCAAGTCTGCGTGCGCTTCTGGATTTTGACGGCTGCGAGGTCGCGGCCGTGTACACCCAGCCCGACCGGCCCTGCGGACGCGGACAGCAGTGCAGGCCCTCCCCGGTGAAGGTGCTGGCCCTCGAACACGGCATCGACGTCTACCAGCCCGAGAATTTCAAGGATCAGGCGGCGGTGGACGAACTGGCCGCGCTGAAGCCGGACGTCCTCGTCGTGGCGGCCTACGGGCTCATCCTGCCGCAGTCCGTGCTTGACGTCCCCAAGTACTACCCGCTCAACGTGCACGCCTCGTTGCTGCCCAAACACCGCGGGGCCGCGCCCATCCAGCGGTCCATCGAAAGCGGCGACGTGGTCACGGGCATCACCATCATGAAGATGGAGGCCGGGCTGGACACCGGACCGGTCATGGTCGCCCGCGCCCTGCGCATCGGCCACAACGACCACGCCGGAATGATCCACGACGAGCTGGCCGAACTCGGCGGCGTGTGCATCGTGGAAGCCCTTGCGCGGCTCGCCCACGGCTCCTACGAGCTCAAGCCGCAGGACGATGCGTTGGCAACCTATGCAGGAAAGCTTTCCAAAAAGGACGGCGAAGTAGACTGGAACCGCCCGGCCAAGGACATCCACAACCAGATCCGCGCCATGTACCCGTGGCCCGGCGCCTACTTCGAGTGGGACAACGGCTCGGGCAAGACCATGCGCCTGAACGTCACCCCCGGCGAGATCGGCACGGACGAGTCTCCGGGCGTGGACCCCGGCACCATCCTCGGCGAGATCGACGGCAAGCTGGCCATCAGCACCGCCGACAAGGTCTACCTGACCGCGGAAGTCAAGCCGCAGGGGAAAAAAGCCATGGACGCCACCGCGTTCGTGTGCGGCTACATGAAGGACTGCGAAGTCTAAGGCATCGCGCCCGACGCGCCAGCTTTTTTTCGTCACGCCCCCCTTCCCGTTTGTCATCAGCGGGTTGAGCGTGGTATCAGTCCCTCAGGCGCAACCTTTCAGCCGGATGGTCATGCAGCAGCAGCCAAGACACATACGACAGGCCAGAAAACGACTCTTCATCGCCCTCATCAGCGGCGCATGCTTTGTCGTCTGCATGCTGCTGGTGGCCCTGTGGGTCGTGCCCTACATCGGGCTGGACAACATCCACCCGGCGCTCAAGTGGGTTCTGGGCGCGCTCATCGTCCTGCTCGGCGGGCTGGTCTGCGTGGCCTACTGGGGCCTGTTCCTGAACATCGTGCTCAAGCGGCCGCTCCCCGGCTCCCAGCGCTTTCGCGGGCTGACCATCAAGCTCTTCCTGCCGCTGATGGTCCTCATCGGCAAAATGCTCGGCATCGAGAAGAAGTCGATCCTGCTCTCTTTCATCAGCGTGAACAACGAGCTGGTACTGGCCGAGAACGAACGCTACGACCCGGACCGCGTGCTGCTGCTCATGCCGCACTGTCTGCAATCCAGCAAGTGCTCCCGGCGGCTGACCTACAACGTGAACAACTGCAAGCGCTGCGGCGAGTGCCCCATTGCCGGGCTGCTCGACATCCACGACCGCTACGGCGTGCATCTGGCAATCGCCACCGGCGGGACCATCGCCCGACGCATCGTGGTGCAGCTCAGGCCCCGGCTCATCATCGCCGTGGCCTGTCAGCGCGACCTCGCCAGCGGCATACAGGACACTTACCCGCTGCCCGTTTTCGGCGTGTTGAACGAGCGCCCGAACGGCCCCTGCCTCGACACCACCGTGGCTCTCGACCGGGTGGAAGAGGCCCTGCAGCGATTCCTCAAGGAGGACGCGCTGGCCGGAGCCAGCACCCGCCGGGGCGAAGCCATCGGCACAGGCGAGGCCGTCAACCTCTAGCCTGATTTTGCGAAACCGTCACTTTGCCGAAACACCATCGACGGCTTCGCAACGCTACTCGTTCTCACTTGACCTGAACAACTGAATGGAGCCGACGTGACCAGAGCCAAGCAAGCCACCGCCACCAAAACCCGCCCGCTGCCCCCGGCCCGCGCCGCCGCGCTGGAAGCCCTGCATCGCTGCCTCGTGCAGGACCGCGACGCACAGGGGGCGCTGGATACCGCCCTCAAGGGCAAAAAACTCGACCCGCGGGACGTGGGTCTGGCCACCGAGCTGGTATACGGCTATCTGCGCCTCAAAGGTCGCATCGAGTTCATTCTTTCCGGATTCGTGAAGGACCTCGGCCGCATCCCGGAAAAATTCCGCCTCGCCCTCGGCGTGGCAGCCTACGAGATTCTCTTTCTGGACCGCGTTCCGGTCTACGCATCCGTGGACTGGGCCGTTGAATTCGCCAAGACCAAACCCGCCGCGCGTCTTTCCGGCCTCTTCAACGCCGTGCTGCGCCGGGTGTCCGAACTCGGCGATGCGGCACGGGATCAGGACTACTACGCCAAAGGCGCGGGGCGCATCGAGTTTCTGACCCGATACTATTCCTGCCCGGAATGGATCGTCCAACTCTGGCTGGACGCTTACGGAGAAGAGCGGACAGTGGCCTACCTTGCGGCGCAGGCCTCCGAACCTGCCGTGGGCATCAGCCTGTGGGGACGCGACGATGCGGACCAGCTCTTTTCCGATCTGGCCGGACGCGAAGACCTCATGGACATCGAGGGCTACTCCTTCGCCTTCCCGCCCGGCGCATCCCTTCCCAAGGCCGACCCGCCGCTGGAGCGCAGAAGCTTCGCCTCCCGGCAGGCAATGGAGATGCTTACCCCCGAAGACTGGCCCACCCCGGTGTGGGACGCCTGTTCCGGACGCGGCGGCAAGTCCCGCGTACTCATGGAAAAGGGCATCTCCCCCGTGTACGCAAGCGACGTGCACATGGGCCGCCTGCGCGCCCTGCGCCGCGACCTTCCGCAAGTCGGTGCCTTCCGCGCACGGGCAGACAGCGGCGCG
>NZ_BBCB01000107.1 GCF_001311825.1 Salidesulfovibrio brasiliensis JCM 12178
CATTAGCTCCATTGTTTTGGTATTGAACCAGTATAAGTAAGGATTAGTGTTTGTTCTCGACGAGCGCCCGTGTCGCCTGCGCGATCTCGAGCTCCTCGTCGGTGGGGACGATGAGAACCGCAACCTCGCTGTCACGGGCGTGTATGCTCCTCGTGCCCGGTCTGCGGGTTGTGTTTTCGTCCGAATCCAGTCTGACGCCCAGCCGCTCAAGCCCTTCACAGGCAGCAGCACGGACGAATTGATCATTCTCCCCTATGCCGGCAGTAAATGCAATGGCATCCACCGTTTTGAGAACGGCCATGTATGCGCCGATGGTCTTTCGCACCCGGTAGGTGAACATTTCAAAGGCCAGTTGCGCATCTTTGTCGCCTTTTTCGCGGGCGGCGTGGATGTCGCGAAAGTCGTTTTTTCCGCAGATTCCGGTCAGGCCGCTCTCCTTGTTCAGCACCGAGTCGATCTCGGCCAGTGAGAGCTTGCGGTGTTTGGCCACAAAGGCGTGGATGGCCGGGTCGATGTCGCCGCAGCGGGTGCCCATCATCAGGCCCGCCAGCGGCGTGAAGCCCATGGTTGTGTCCACGCAGCGACCCTTTTCCACGGCGGCCATGGAACAGCCGTTGCCCAGATGCACGGTGATGAGGTTCGTTTCCCCGACCGCCTTGCCAAGGTGGTCGCAGGCGGCCTTGGTCACGTACTTGTGCGAGGTGCCGTGGAATCCGTACTTGCGGATTTTATTCTCGGTGTAGAACGCCTTGGGCAGCGGGTACATGAACGCCTTTTGCGGGATGGTCTGGTGAAATTCCGTATCGAACACGGCCACGCCCGGCGTGCCGGGGAAGAGCTCTTCGGCCACTTCGATGCCCGTGAGGTTGGCCGGGTTGTGCAGCGGGGCCAGAGGGATGGTTTCGCGGATGGACTCGATCACTTCCGGCGTGATCAATTCGGGCTTGCTGAACCGCTCCCCGCCCTGAACCACGCGGTGGCCGAGGGCGTCGATCTCGCTAAGGGAGCGCAGCACGCCCCATTGCCCGTCGGTAAGTTTTCCGGCCATGAGCCGCATGGCGGCCTCGTGATCCTTTACGCGCACATCTTCGCTGTTCTTGCGGTCCGGCCATTCGTCCGGGTGGTTCTGCTGGCTGACGGTCCCCGTTTCCTCGCCGATGCGCTCGATGACGCCGTTGGCGATGACGCTCCGGGCGTCCATGTCCAGCAGTTGGTATTTGAGCGACGAGCTTCCGCAGTTGATGACCAGTATCTTCATGATGCGTCCTTTTCCGCCTGCGCCTGAATGGCGGTGATGGCGACGGTGTTGACGATGTCCCGGATGCGGCAGCCCCGGCTGAGGTCGTTGACGGGCTTGTTGAGCCCCTGCAGGACCGGGCCGATGGCCGTGGAGCCGGGAACGGCACGCTGCACGGCCTTGTAGGTGTTGTTGCCCGTGTTCAGGTCCGGGAAAATGAAAACCGTGGCGCGCCCGGCCACGTCACTGTTAGGCATCTTGGTGCGGGCCACCTCCGGGTCCACGGCCGCGTCGTACTGGAGCGGCCCTTCGATGGGCAGGTCGAGGCCGCGTTCGGCAGCCAGTTCGCGCGCGATGGCGGTGGCCTCAACCACCTTCTGCACGTCCTCGCCCGACCCGGACTCTCCGGTGGAGTAGGAGAGCATGGCAACGTAGGGGGTAACGCCGAAAATCCTCGCGGTCTCGGCGGAACTCAGGGCGATTTCCGCAAGTTGCCGGGCGTTGGGGTTGGGGTTCACGGCGCAGTCGCCGAAAACCAGCACGCGGTCGCCCATACACATCAGGAAGACGCTGGAGACGATGGAGGCGTCCGGCTTGGTCTTGATGAACTCGAATGCCGGGCGGATGGTCTGGGCCGTGGTGGTCACGGAGCCGGAGACCATGCCGTCCGCGTCTCCGGCCTGCACCATCATGGTCCCGAAATAGGTGGGGTCGCTCATGCGGTCCCGGGCGTCATCCATGCGAAGCCCCTTGTGCTTGCGGGCTTCGAAGTAGCGCGTGGCATAGTCCTCGAACCGCTCCGACTCAGCGGGCGCGATGATGGTCGCGCCGTTTAGATTCACGCCGAGGCGGGAGGCCTGCTCACGCACCGTTGCCGGGTCGCCAAGGAGGATGACGTCCACCACGTCGCGGCGGATGAGAATCTCTGCCGCTTCCAGAACGCGGTCGCTCGCGCCTTCAGGCAGGACGATGCGCTGCCGGGCGGTTTTGGCCATCTCGATGAGGTTGTACTCGAACATGAAGGGCGTGACTTTGTGCGACTGGGCCGCGCCGAGGCGGTTCCGCAATTCTGCGGTGTCCACGCAGGACTCGAACAGGCCGATGGCCGAGGCTATCTTGGCCGGGTGTTCCGGGTCGATGGTGCCGTGCAGCCCCTGCAAAAGCTGGGTGGCCCTGAAGGTGTGGTCCTGCACGCTGAGAATGGGCAGCGGCACGCCGGTCCAGCCTTCGATGAGCCGGTGCACGGTGGGTGACGGCTCAAGCCCGCCGGTGAGGACCATGCCCGCAATGTCTCCGTATTCCGAGGACTGGCGCGAGGTGATGCTGGCGAGGATGATGTCCGAGCGGTCGCCGGGCGTGACGATGAGGCTGCCGTCCTTGATGTAGTTCAGGAAATTTCCGATATGCATGGCCGCGGTCACGAAGTTGTCCACCTGCGTGTCCAGCCTGCCGTGGCCGTAGAGCACCTTTGCGTCGAGCCATTTGATAACGTCGTGGATGGTCGGGTTGCCGAGCCGTTTGTCATCCGGGATGACGTAAGCAAGCAGGGGATGGCTGGACCGGGTCTTTTCGGTGATGTCCCTGAGCGTTCCCTCGGGCAGGTCGCCGGAGGCGCGGTTGACCACCAGCCCCATGACTTCAAGGCCTTTTTCCTCGAAGGTCTCGATGGTCCGCTGGGCCGAGTCCGTGATTTCGGTGGCGCTCTTGTTCAGCCCGTTGACCACCAGAAGCACCGGACAACCGAGGTTGGAGACGATGGAGACGTTGATCTCGTATTCCAGCGCGGCGTTGCCCCCGATGTAGTCGGTTCCTTCGCAGAGCACGAAGTCGTATTCCTTTTCAAGCTGCTTGAACTTGCTCAGGGTGTTTTCGAGCAACATGGCCTGCTGGCCTTCGTTGAGCAGCCGCCGGGCTTCGCTGAGCGTGTAGCCGTAAGTCTCCTCGTACTCCATGTCGATGTTGAAGTGCTTGAGGATCAGGTTGATGTCGTGATCCGGGCCTTCGTCGACATGGTCGCTGATGATGGGGCGGAAGAAGGCCACGCGCCGGACATGGGCTCGCAGGAGCTGCATCACGCCGAGGACGATGGCGGATTTGCCGCTTCGGGCTTCGGTTGCCGCTATGTAGAGACTCTTGGACATCAATCGGTTCCTTTGGTGCCCGGGAGGGGGAGGACCGTCCATTGGGGTGGCTTCCGGACGGTCCCCCCGGTTCATGCGCCTTCAGGGATGTGGGGGCGAGAGGCTGCATGAAGATTTCAACCCGGGCAGATGCTGGTTGCTAGCTTTTGTCGAACGACCTCGCGTCAACGGCATCGTCGCCGTCGTAGCAGATCAGGCCGCAACGAAGGCAGCGGTCCGCTTCCTTGAGGGCTTCCCCTTCGGTGAGCGCGCCTTCCACCTCGCTGAAGGTGCAGTTGCGGTCGTCGCCGTGGCACAGGTGCGGCATCACGGCCCGGCCCTTGCGCTCCACGTTGTCGATCTCCTTGAACAGGGTGTAGGGGATCATCTCCTTCTGCGTTGTCTCCGGCACGGGGACGCTTCCCTGCGTGATGTGATAATGCATGGAGCGCGCGGCCTTTCTGCCGTCGCCGATGGCCGAGATGACGAGGTCCGGTCCGGTGTAGACGTCGCCTGCGGTGAACACGCCGGGAATGGCGGTTTCGAACGTGTTCTCGTCCGCGATGATCGTCTGCCAGCGGGTGGTCTCGAAGGGACAGGTCTCGGCGTTCTCGTCGTACAGGCAGGAGATGTCCGGCTTCTGGCCGATGGCCGGGATGATGAGGTCGGCTGCCATGAGCGTCTCGGAGCCTTCCTTCTTCACCGGTCTGCGGCGGCCGGAATCGTCCGGTTCGCCCAGTTCCATCTCGTAATATTCGAGGTGCGTGGCCTTGCCGTTCTCGTCGCCCACCACTCGGGCAGGGGCGGCGAGGAATTTGAACTTCACGCCTTCCTCTTCAGCACCCACTATTTCTTCCGGATTGGCGGGCATTTCCTTTCTGGTGCGCCGGTACATGAGCGTCACCTCCGCGCCGAGGCGCACGCAGGTCCGGGCCGCGTCAATGGCGGTGTTGCCGCCGCCGACAACGATGACATGCTTGCCGGTCTCGGGCGTTTGACCCAGCGCGTGGGCCGTGAGGAACTCGATGCCGCCCATGACGCCGTCAAGGTCTTCGCCCTCGGCGTACATGCCGCCAGCCTGCCACGCACCGATGCCGATGAAGATGCTTCGAAGCCGTCGGCCTTGAGCGATTCAACGGTGAAGTCGCGGCCGAATTTCGTGTTCAGCTTCGCTTCGACACCGAGGTCGAGGATGCCTTGAATCTCCCAGTCGAGGTCGGCCTTGGGCAGCCGGTATTCCGGGATGCCGTAGCGGACCTGACCGCCGAGCGCGGGCATGGCCTCGAAGATGGTGGGGTGATGACCGAGGCGGCGCAGGAAATAGGCGCAGGAGAGTCCGGCCGGGCCGCCGCCGATGATGGCGACCTTCTTGCCGGTGTCTGCGGCGCAGGGAACGGCCAGTCGGGAACCGGAGTAGAGCTCCCGGTCCGCCACGAACCGCTTGAGCATGTTGATGCCCACCGGGTCGTCCACGAACTGGCGGCGGCATTCGGTCTCGCACGGCCTCGGGCAGACGCGCCCGCAGGTGACGAGCAGCGGGTTGCGCTCCTTGATGGTCATGACCGCGCCATCGTAGTCACCGGCTTTGATCTGCTCGATATACTTGGGGATGTTTATCTGGCCCGGACACTTCTGCCTGCACGGGGCAAGGCAGTCGCTGGTCTGGTTCAGGTGCAGCAGGCGCGCGGACATGCCGGATACGGCGATGACGCCGCGCGGGCAGGCGTCCACGCAGTTGCCGCAGGCTTTGCACTCCTCGGGATCGATGACCGGCAGGCCGTCGGGACCCATGTGGATGGCGTCGAACGGGCAGGCCCGGACGCAGCTACCGAGGCCGAGGCACCCTTCCGGGCAGGCCTTGGGCTCCGCCATAAAGCTGGTGGGCCGCGCGCAGTCGAGCGCGCTTCGTAGTGGAAGGAGTCTTCGGCGCGGGTGCCGCCGGTGCAGTCGCGAATGGCGAGCTCGGGTTCGCGTTCGATGACCTCCTGCCCCATGATGCCCGCCACGGTACGGCTGGTTTCCGGGTCGGCCACGATGCAGACCGTTGCCCGGAGCCTTGCCCGCCACGATGGCTGCGGCAGCGCCGGAACAGCCGGGATAGCCGCAGCCGCCGCAGTTGGCGCCGGGCAGATTGTCCTCGATGAGCGCGATGCGCGGGTCTTCCTTGACGTAGAGCACCCGCGAGGCGACGCCGAGGATGGCGGCTGCGAGCAGCCCGATGCCGAAGAGGGTGAGTCCTGCTGTGAGTATCATGATTCCGTCCTGATATATTGCTCGTTAAATCATGCCCTTGAAGGCGAAGAACGCCAGTGACATCAGCCCGGCCATGACCAGCCCGATGGGCGTGCCGTGCATGGCGATGGGCAGCCGCCTGACCGCGAGGCGTTCACGCAGCCCGGCCAGCAGCACGAGGGCGATCATGAAGCCCAGCCCGGAGGCGAAGGAGAACATGACGGTCTTGAAGAGGCCGAACTCCTCGCGCTGGCAGATGAGCGCGATGCCCATGACCGCGCAGTTGGTGGTGATGAGTGGCAGGAAGATGCCCAGCGACTTGTAGAGCGGCGGGACCATCTTCTTGAGAAACATCTCCACGAACTGCACCAGCGAGGCGATGACCAGAATGAAGGCCAGCGTCTGGAGGTAGCCGAGGCCGAAGGCTGGAGAACGTATTCCTGCACCAGCCACGTGATCGCCGCCGCCATGACCGCCACGAAGACCACCGCGCCGCCCATGCCCACTGCCACGTTCGATTCCTTGGACGTGCCGATGAACGGGCAGTTGCCGAGGTACTGGGCAAGGACGATGTTGTTGACGAACATCGCTCCGATGAAGAGAAGGAAGTATTCCTGCATAATCGTATCCTTGCGTGGTTAGCAGTTGGAGGCGGAGCCGCACGCGCCGCAGGAGCCGCAGTCGTGGGTGGGGCCTTCCACGGCCCGCAGCCCTTTGCGCCTGCGCCGGACGTTTTCCGCGAAGTTCATGATGCACAGCAGCACCCCGAGGCTGACGAACGCGCCCGGTGCCTCGACCATGAAGCCGAGCGGCTCGAAGCCGGGCCAGACCACGTTCGTGCCAAAGATATGTCCGGTGCCGAGTCCCTCGCGCAGCGCGCCGAGGAAGGTCAGCGACATGGCAAAGCCCACGCCCATGCCGAGGCCGTCCGCCACCGCCAGCAGGGGCGGGTTCTTGGAGGCGAACGCTTCGGCCCGGCCGAGGATGATGCAGTTGACCACGATGAGCGGCACGAAGATGCCGAGCTGCTGGTAGAGGGGGTAGGCAAAGGCCTGCATCAGCAGCTCCACGGCCACCACCAGCGAGGCGGATATGGCGATGAAGCAGGCGATGCGCACCTTGGCCGGAATGAGTTTTCGTACCAGCGAGACGAGCAGGTTCGACAGCGTGAGCACGAAGATGACCGCCACGCCCATGCCGAGCCCGTTATCCGCCGTGTTGGTGACAGCGAGCACCGGGCACAGACCCAGCACCAGCTTGAACGGCGGCAGGTCTTTCCAGAGACCCTTTGAGAATTCCTTCCACAATCTGTTCATGACTCTCTCCGAGTGATTGGCGTTGCGGGATCAGGTCCAGCCGTCTGCAAGCCGCTGCTTGAGGGACTTGTATATGCTCACGGCCTTTTGCACGGCGGCGGTGGTGCCGGTGGAGGAGATGGTCGCCCCTGCCACGGCGTCAATGTCGCCGCCTTGTTTTTTGAGTTCCACGCTTTCGATGCCGTGGCCCTTGAACTGGGTGGTGAAGCCGTGTTCCGCAACGCGGGTGCCCACGCCGGGCGTCTCCTTCATGGTGGTGATGCCGATGCCCGAGAGGGTGTCCGAGTTGACGTCGAAGCCGACCATGACGCCGATATCGCCGCCGTAGCCCTTGCCCGAGGTCTCGAAGGCCACGCTCATGAGGCGGCCGTCCTTGATGGCCGGGAAGGCCGTGACGGTTCTGCCGCCCATATCGAAGTCCTTGCGGTCCTTGATGGGGTCGTTGTCGTAGCCGCTCAACACGGTCTTGATCGCCGGAGCCTGTACATAGGTCAGGACCTGCTCCTCGATCATGGGCTCGGTGGCCTGCTTGAGCGCGGTGAGCGAGGTTCCGGCAAGACCGCAGATGATCGAGAGCACTGCCATCATTTTCAGAATGTCGTTCATGGCGATTACCTCTTTCCAAAGGGCTTCGGGCGGATGCGCTCGAAGGCCGGGGTGAACAGGTTGGCGAGCAGGATGGCGAACGGGACGCCGTCGGGGTAGGCACCGTAAACGCGGATTATGACGATCATTACGCCCGTGAAGAGGCCGAAGAGCAGCATGGGGATCTGCCTGTTCGGCGAGGATGGTCCGTCCGTGGCGAGGAAGAACGCGCCGAACATCACCGATCCGGTGAACAGGTGGAAGGCCGGGGAGGCGTATGTCGTCGGGTCGATTGCGTGGAATATGCCTGCGCTGATGGCCACGCCCGCGATGACGCCGACAGGGATGATCGAAGTGATGTGCTTCTTCATGAGCAGGAAGATGCCGCCCACTACCACGCCTGCGATCTGTACTGCGCCAAGGCCGCCGAGCTGGTGGCCGAGGACGAGTTCACGGGTTTCCGTGACGGTCACGGCCTGCAGGCCGAAGTTCTTGAGCTGTGCCAGCGGGTAGGTCATGTCCATGGTCAGCATGGAGGCGTCGATGTCCATGGCGGCGGGCCAGGAGACGCGGCACACGGCCCAGCCGATGAGCGGGGCGCAGAACGGGCTTCCGCCGAGGCCGCCGAACATCATCTTGCCGAGCACGATCGAAATTGCGCTTCCGCCCGCCACCAGCCACCACGGGGCGGAGGCCGGGAGCAGGAAGGCGAAGCACAGGCCCGTGAAACAGGCGTGCAGGTCGTGTATCTGGCTCTCGCGTTCCATGAAACGGTCCGAGATGGCTTCGGCGAGGACTGCGGCGGCGACGGACAGGGCCATGACCCGCACGGCGGCCATGCCGTAGGTCGAGACAGCCATTCCCGCAGCCGGGACCAGCGCCAGCAGCATGTTCAGCATCCGGCTCCGGACCGTTACGCCGCAGTGGCGGTGCGGCGGGGCGGAGACGGTGAGGGCAAAGGGGTGCAGTGGCTTCACAGCTTATTCCTCCCCGGTTTTGGCTTGGGCCAGCGCCAGTTCGTTCTTGGCCAGCCGGATGTATTGGAGCATGGGGCGCTTGGCGATGCAGAAGAATCCGCACAGCCCGCACTCGAAGCAGGCGTCCACGGATTCGGCTGCCGCCTTTTCGTACATGCCGAACTCGGCGTAGCTGCTGATCATGGATGGATCGAGCCGGGCCGGGCAGCGGCGGACGCATTCCCCGCAGCCGACGCAGGGCGCGTCCTCGGCAACGGTGGAAGGGTTTTTCATCAGTGAGACGCTGGTGGTCGTCGCG
>NZ_BBCB01000108.1 GCF_001311825.1 Salidesulfovibrio brasiliensis JCM 12178
CGAGCGCCACGGCAAGGGCGAGGGCGTCGTCCACGTCGGCCAGCGGGATGCCGCAGCCGTTGTCCATGTCCAGTATGATCGGTTTCGGGTGGCGGGTCATGCGGCAGGCTAGCACGCGGCCCGGCTTCGGGAAAGCGCGGGCTTGCCGCCTTTGCGGGCTTGGGATACATCCTGCCCATGTTCATCAGCCATACCGTCAGTTTCGTGAAGGCCGTCATGGGACAGGTTGCAGGGCCCGGCGACATCGCCGTGGATGCCACCGTCGGAAACGGCATCGACACCCTGTTTCTTTCGCAGCAGGTCGGCCCCGAGGGAAAAGTCTTCGGCTTCGACATCCAGCAGAACGCGTTGGACAACGCGCGGCAGCGGCTCGCGTCGCAGGGCGCGCCGGACAATGTGACGCTGCATTTGGCGGGGCATGAACGCATGGCCGAGGTGCTGCCCGACGAGGTGCGCTGCGCGGTGGGCGCGGTCATGTTCAACTTCGGCTACCTGCCGGGCGGCGACGAGACGGTCATCACCCGGCCGGAGACCTCCTGCGCGGCCATCGACGCCGCATTGAGCGTCATGCGCCGTGGCGGGGTCGCCTCCATGGTCCTCTACACCGGCCATCCCGGCGGCGCGGAAGAGGCAGAGGCCATAGAGGCCCACTGCGCGGCCATCCCCATGGACCGCGCCCGCGTCATGCAGTGCTGCATGACCAACCACCCCGGCGCGCAGACGCGCGTGCTTCTCGTGGAGAAACGGTAAAAAAAGGGCCTGCGGATGCAGGCCCTGAATGATCATTTGGGCAGTTTGCTCACGGTCAGGCGCGTTAAGCCCAGCCGTTCTTCGGAATTCATGCTTCCTTCATAGTAGACCTGATGCATGGTTTCCGCGTCAAAGTAGCGCATGCCCCAGATTGTCGCCTTGTCCTCCTGGCCGGTTTTTCTTTCCCGTATGATGACGTCGCTCTTATCCAATCGCATGACATAGACCTTTTTGCCGTCAAGGTGCTGAACCCCGACAAACGTGTATCCTACCGTTTCGGGGTAAATCATTTCAAACTGGTTGGTGTTGTGTCCGTAGATAGGCGGGAAGACCATGTCCCCTGTCTTGAAGCTGCCTGTCGGGAGCCGGAAGTCAGCGTACATGTCTTCCGTTCGTAGCATACTCATCGCATTGTCATTCTGAAAGTTTTTGATGTCACCACACCGCATGTCGCTGTCGAACGTTATCGGATTGTCCTGTGGGTAATCCTTCTCGCCGATTTTCATGTGCGGGTATGACAGCGACCATTTCATGCGATTCCCGGACTTTTTCGCGGTTACGTGCATGGTGAAGCTCATCACCGGATCGTTCAGGGTCGTTCCGTTTTTGGCCTCGAGAATTGCGACGACTTCTGCGCTGTAGAACTCGTTTGCAGGCTTGTACTTGAATTCAATGGGCTCGGTAACGGGCGTGGGAGGGGCCGCCTGTTCGATGAGCGCGGCCCAGTCGATTGACTGTTTTGCAGGCGTACTGTCCTCGGCCACGGCCTCGGGAGTTTCAGCAGGAGTGACGTGTGTGTATAGGACTCTGGTCTCATTGATCTTCGGGTCGTGGATTGCCAGTTTGGAGCGCTCCCGCAGCGGAAGGCGGCAGTCCTTGCGCAGCATTTCAGAAACCTCGATTGTGGCGTGGAGGTCGTAGTCCCTGCCTTCGGGGCGGACTGTAATGTCGGAAACAGTGGCGTTGAATTCGTAAGCGGGGACGCCTTTGAAGTTGGTTTCGCCGCGATAAATGTTTCGGGCCGGCGGTTCGGGCAGGAGGAATTCCAGCCCGTCGAGGTCCGGCTCGGTCGAAAAAACAAGCAGCGACTTGTCGCCCACCTTGAAGCGGCCTTCCGGCAGTTCGATGGAGTCCACGATTGTCTCTCCCACCTCGTACCTGTCGCGGTAGTCCGTGTGCCCTGACCGGAAGTTTTTCTTGTCCTGCCCGTAGATGTCGCTGTCGAACGTGGTGGAGTAGAACGTGCCCTTGCGCGGCGGTGTCCCGAACATGGCGAGATCGGAAAGCGTGACTTTCCAGTGGACGCGGTCTCCCTTTCGCTCGGCTTGAATTCTCTGCTCGAACGAGGTCATGATGATGGGTTTGGTTTCTTCGCCGTTGGCCTTGATCACGGACGCGTACATTTCCACGCGGGAAACCTGTACGCCGGTGTCGAAGGTGAGCTCGACACCGGCTGAAGGCGTGCCGGAGTCGGGGGCTACGGTGTGCCTGCACGCCGTGAGCAGACAAAAAAAGCAGAGAACGAATATGAGTTTTTTCATGGAAATCCGTGGCTGAATGTAATGAAGAAGGTGCCACCGGGATGCAGCGGCTATCAGGCATTGTTTTGTGATAGGGCGTTGATAACGTCAGCGTGGGGAAAAGGCAAATGTTGGAGGAGCCTCAAACAAGAAGGGCTTTGCATTAGCAAAGCCCTCTTATCATTGTCTTGACGAGGAGGGATCTCACTTCTTCCTGTCAGACAAATGTTTATCACCGTTCACGGCATGAACGGTTTCAGGCGTATCCGAACCCTACTACGGATTGCGGTAAAATATCAAATATACGGGAAGAAAGGATTTCGAGCGGGTTCCATAGACGGAACGCATCGCTTTGCAATGAAGTCGGGCTGCTAGAAATTGAAGGTCAGGGTCAGGGAGCCGAACACGTGGGGGTGGGCCTGCCCGTAGAACTCCTTGGTACGCAGCACTTGCGTATAGGTGATGGAGAAGTTGCTGCACGGCCGGACGGATGCGCCGAAGTAGAGGTCGCCAACGAGCGTGCGCTTGGCAACGCTCGGGCTGTCCTGCCATGTGTTGCCGTCGAGGAAGATGTCGCGGGCCACGGCCTTGCCTTCGGTTCCGGCAAAGAAGTGCAGTCCGGCGCGGCTGTCCATGAGGCTCTCCAGCGGCGCGTTCACGCCGTCGGCTGGGCCGATGAAGGAGGTGCCGAAGTCCGCCGGGAGGTTATAGCCGAAGCGGACCTCGCCGCCCACGTTGGCATAGGTCTTCACGTTGCCGAGGGTCGCGCCCACGTGCGGCACGATGTCGAAGCCCCAGCCACCCCTGCGGGCAGGGTCGTCGCCGGGGAATATCCGCCAGCTGCGCTGCCATGTGAGCATCAGGCCCGGTTCGTCGTGAAGCTGATTCTCCCAGCCGTTGGCGCGGTCCACGCCGATCATGTTGTGGAAGTTGTTCTGGACCTGCTCGCCGAGGGCCGAGGGGCCGACAACACCGAGCGTGACCTCGAAGACATCCAGCGTGGTGTCGTTTTTGGCGTGCATGCCGAGCGTGCCGTACAGCCAGCCTGCATACGGCCTGTCGTCCGGCTGGAGTTCGGTGGTGCTGGTGTCCACCGGCGTGAAGATGGTGTGGCCGAGGCCGAGGGAAACCGAGTGCTTGCGCTCGTCGTTGATGAGCGGAAAGGACTTGGCAAGGTCCTCGATGAGCACGTGCATGTGCGCGTCTTCCCATTTTTCCAGCACCGGCGAAACCCATGTGAGCTGCACGCCGTTGGTGTAATACTCGTCCGTGCCGCCACCGAACTTGTCGTTTTCGGTGTGCAGGATGAACGTGCCCGCCTTGAGCTGGTCGCCGAAGTCCTCGGCCACGGCCGGGGCGGGAAGGAGAATGGCCGCCACGAGGACGGCCAGCATGAGAATCCGCATTATTTGTATTTGAGTCCGGACTGGAAGGCCATGCCCGCCAGCTCGCCCACGCCGTGGTAGGTGCGTGCGCCCGGAGTGAAGATGAGGGGTTTGATGCGTTCGATGTCCGGGAACTTGCCTTCCTTGAGCTTGTCCTCGTCCACCTTGACGTCGCGGATGGTGCCCACCAGCAGCTCATGCACGCCGATGCGAAGCTGTTCCGCCAGCTCGCATTCCACCACGAGCGGGAACTCCTCCACGTAGGGCGCGTCAACAAATTCGCCGCGCGTGGCTGTCAGCCCGGTGCGCTCGAACTTGTCCACATCCTTTCCAGAGACAATGCCGAAGTAGTCGGCCTGTTCGGCCTGATCCTGCGCGCAGACGCTTACCGTGAAGGCCTTGCGCTTGATGATGCCGGAGTAGGTGTGTCGGCCTTCCCGCAGGCCACGCAGAGACTGGCCGGGTCGGAGCTGCAGATGCCGCCCCATGCGGCGATCATGGCGTTGGGCTTGCCGTCGAGGTCGTATGCGCCCACGGTCCAGACCGGGGTGGGCAGCACAAAAGGTTTTTCGCCGAGGGATTTCTTCATCAAAGCTCTCCTTGTTTGCAGGCAGGACAGTACACCAGGTCGGGCCGTATGGGAACCGCCTAAAACTCCCGCAGCGCAACCGTTTTGCGGCGAAACGCGGTGGCGAGCATCGACGCGCAGCGTCCGCATCCGGGGCAATCCAGTTCGCAGCCGCTCATGAGGGTGGGGAAGTCGTCCGGCAGGGCGGCGTTGTCCAGTGAAAGTCTGCCTGCGGCATCGCCCACTGCGTCGAGCAGGTCGAGCAGGTTCCCGTCCCAGCGTCCTGCTCCGTAAGCCCCCACCGCCCGGGCCAGAAATTCCGGTCCCCGCGTTCTGCCGCATATCTTGAGCACATCCGCGTGGTCCTGATACCACTCTGCGTCCTCGGGCCGGATGAACGGGGAGGCCAGAATGCGTTCGGGCCGCTCAAAGAAATCGGACAGGCACGCATACCGCCGGTTGGCCTCGAAGGTACGGTCCGCGCAAAGCCGCTGGCTTACAAGCGAGATGTGCGCGTCATGCGCGGCTTTGTACGGACAGTGCGGCAGGCAGCCCTCGTTGGCAAGGAGCACGATGGCGACGCCGGGAAGCCGCTTGCGGACTGCGTCTGCGGTGCGGGCAAGGCCGTCCCGGTTGCGGTTCAGGGAGCGGTCCAGCACCACGCGGGAGGGCGACCGGAACGCGCTGGCGGCGATGACGTCCAGTACGGCGCGGGCCTTGGCCGGTGCGTCGATCATGGTGTTGACGCTCGGCACGGCTTCCAGCCGGGAGCAGGTTTCGGGCGCGGCTTCGGATAACGCGTTGAGCAGATGGAAGTCGGCGATCACGATGCCCCGCAGGCCGACCTCGTCCACGAGCCGCTCAAGGCGTGCGGCGAGCGCGGCCATGGCGTCGGAGTCGAGATAACGCTGCGGCGGAAGCATCCGGCCGTTGAGCAACAGGAAAACGTCCGGACCGCGGAGGTCCTGCAGGGCGTCCAGCGTGGCCCGTTCATTTGGCGCTGGCTGCTGCCGCGCGTCAAGGGCGGTGCTGCCCGGCAGGGCGAAGTGTACCGAGTCGAGCCTGTCGCCCAGCTCGGCAAGTCGAGCCGTGTACCCTGCATCCGGCAGAAACGGTGCTTCCAGTTTCATTGCCTGTCCCCTGCAAACATTGTTGCCACCCGGTGCGAAGAGGCGTATCTCCTCGGGATGGAATCGTTTTCCTCATGGGCGCTCAGCCTGCCGATCCTCGCGCTCGCCGCCCGTATCGTGCTGCTCGGTTTCGAGCGCATTGTGGTCAAGCGGCTCGGGACCAACGTGGATCCGTTCGCGCCCACGTTCCTGTTTTTCGCGCTCGGCGCGGTGCTGCTCCTGCCGTTCGTGCCGTGGGACCTGCCGCTTGAGCAGTGGAAGGCCATGTCCGTCAGCTTCGGGGCGGGCGTGTTCTACGCCGCAGCCTTTACCTGCTACGTTCACTCCCTGTCCACCGGCGAGGCGTCCCTTGTCAGCCCGCTCTACAACTCCAACGTGCTCTTTCTGGCGCTTCTGGCCTTCCTGTTTCTGGGCGAGCCGCTCACTCCCACAAAAATAGGCGGACTGGCCCTTCTTGTCTACGGGGCCTCGCATCTCAACCCGCAGGGCAGCTTTCTGAAATCGGTCAAGGCCATCCTGACCGACAGGCCGTGCCGCTTCATGGTGCTGGCCTCGCTGCTCATCGCCTGCGGCCGGGTGGCCGACGCCTACGTGGTTTCGGCGGCAAAACTCAGCGTGGACCCGGTGGCCTACTGCTTCGTGCTCTATTCGGTCATCGCGTTCTACGTGTTCATCGCGCTGGCCGTACGTGGCCGCATCGGTGATATTTCCTCCATGATGCGAACCCGGCCAGTTGCCGCCACCATCGCCGGGGGCATCAACGGCTATTCCTACCTCTTCCTGCTGGTGGCCATGACCCAGATCGACGTGAGCATCGCCGAACCGGCGTCCATGCTCAGCGTGCTGGTGACGCTCTTTCTGGCCCGCCGCGCCTTCAATGAGCGCATTGGCAAACGGCTGGTGGCCGCCGCCATCATGCTCGGCGGAGCGTGGCTGCTGATGCTCTGATTCCTCGCCGTATCGACGCCTGAACCGGCGGGCAATCTTGCATAAAAGCGGTATTCATGGTTGTTTGATCGGCAGGAGATATCGCGATGAAGACGTTCATATTCCTTCCCCCGGTGAGCAAGCCCACAGGCGGCGTGACCGTGCTGCGACAGGTGGCGGACATCCTGCACCTTTCCGGCCGCGAGGCCTTTCTCGTTGCCCGCGACGAGGCCGGATGGCGGCCCGAAGGGTTGAAGGACGCGGCCCCGGTCATCGAATGGGACGACCTGCGTCTGAGCGCCGGGGACCGCTGGGTGGTGCCCGAAGGCTGGGTCAACGCCCTTGCTCCGGGGCTTGAGGCCGAAGCCGAGTGCGTCAGCTACGTGCAGAACTGGGCCTACCTTTTTTCCTCGCTCCCGCCCGGCGTGACATGGGACCGCCTGCCCGTCTCCTTCGTCGCCGTGTCCGATCCCGTTCGCCATTACATCCGGCAGACAGTCAAACGCACCGCCCCGGTGCTGCGGCCCGGCATCGACCCCACGATCTTTCATTCGGCAGACACAAGACCCCAAGGCAAAGTCCGCATCGCCTACATGCCGCGCAAGAACAAGTCGCTGGCCGCCCAGATTCGCGCCGCGTTCGAGGCCCGTTGCGGCCGGGACGCGGCCCGCTGGACGCCCATCGAGGGCATGGACGCCTACGGCGTGGCCGAGACGCTTCGCAACAGCCACATTTTTCTCATGACCGGATTCCCCGAAGGCTGCCCGCTGCCGCCGCTGGAGGCCATGGCCTGCGGCTGCCTGTGCGTGGGCTACTCCGGTTTCGGCGGCTGGGACTACATGCGTCAGGCCGAGCCAGAGCCGCGTTTTACCCCATGGTGGCCTCTGCGCGACGTTCCGTGGGGCGGCAACGGTCTCTGGTGCGCGGACGGCGACGTGCTCGACGCGGCCCTGAGCCTCGAAACGCCGTGAACTGGTGGACGGAGCAGCCCACCGAACTCGACACGGCCCTCGCCAACGCCCGGACCACTGCCGAGGCCTATTCGCCCGAGGCCCAGCAGGCCGCCGTTCTCGACATCCTCGGCTGACCCTCGCCGGTTGCCTCCCGCCGCGCAAGGGAGTATGACCGTCCGGTCATGGCAAAGAAGAAAAAGAAGAACAGACCGGAACCGGAAAGCCTCGGCCTGCCGCGCGTCGGCGTCGAATCCCACGCCCATCTCGACCTCGAAGACTTTGACGAGGACCGCGAGGCGATCCTCGCCCGCGCCCGCGACTGCGGCATTGCCCGCATCGGCAACGTCTTTCTCGGCCCCGATGCCTATGAGAAAAACCGCCATCTCTTCGACGATCACCCCGAAGTGTTTTTCCTGCTCGGCGTGCATCCCAACGACAGCGGCACCTATCAACCGGAACAACTCGTCCGAATGCGGGAGCATTTCCGGGCCGAGTCGCGCCTGAAGGCCGTTGGCGAAATCGGCCTCGATTACTACTGGGAGCGCGTGCCGAACGACATTCAGCAGCGGGTCTTTGCCGAGCAGCTCGAGCTCGCCCGCGAACTCGGCCTGCCGCCCGTCATTCACTCCCGAGACGCCCACGAGGACGCCGTTGCCGTGCTTCGAGAAGGCGGGTTTATTGGCCAGCCGGTGCTCTGGCACTGTTACGGTTCCGGCCCGGATTTCGCTCGGGAGCTGCTCGATTACGGCTGGACCATATCCATCCCCGGCCCCGTCACCTACCGCAAGAACGAAGAGCTTTGCGAAGCGGCCAAGCTCATTCCGCTCGACCGAATGGTCATCGAATCCGACTGCCCCTTCCTTTCCCCGGAGCCATGGCGCGGCAAGCGCAATCATCCCGCGCTGACCGGTTTCACCGCAGCGTTCATCGCCACGCTTAAAGGGCTTTCTTCTGAAGAAGTATGGGAGGCTACCGGGCAGACGGCCAAGCGTTTTTTTTGTGTTGTAGTTTTTTGATGAGATCTCGTTGAATTGAGGGGCCTCGTTTGTTGACGAGGCCCCTTCTTGTTTTTTGGGGATTAGGTGCTGGTGAGGGGAGGGAGGGTTGCCCGCCTTCGGCGGGAGGAGACGGGATACTTTTGTGTTTCCTGATATTATAGGGTGCGGGGCCCGCCTTTCGGCGGGAGGGGCGGGAAGCGGAACCCGTTTTGTTGTGGGTTTCGGCCCACAAGCGGGCCGACTCTTGCTTGCGCAGAAAAGAAGGCAAAACTGCGCTTTTT
>NZ_BBCB01000109.1 GCF_001311825.1 Salidesulfovibrio brasiliensis JCM 12178
CCGCGCCATGGCGAGGCTGCCGATGCCGCCCGCCGTGGGCGTGTGGGAGTCCGAGCCGATCAGGGTGCGGCCCGGACGGCCGAAGTTCTCCAGATGCAACTGGTGGCAGATGCCGGTGCCCGGAGGCGAGAACACCACGCCGTACTTTTCGGCGACGGTACGCAGGTAGCGGTGGTCATCGGGGTTTCGGAAGCCCATCTGCAGCGTGTTGTGGTC
This sequence comes from Salidesulfovibrio brasiliensis JCM 12178, assembly GCF_001311825.1. Taxonomy (GTDB): domain Bacteria; phylum Desulfobacterota; class Desulfovibrionia; order Desulfovibrionales; family Desulfovibrionaceae; genus Pseudodesulfovibrio; species Pseudodesulfovibrio brasiliensis. Next base: position 217 of record NZ_BBCB01000109.1, read on the forward strand.
CACGTAGCTCACCGATAGTTCGGTGCGAACCCGGTCCAGCCCGATCGCTTCGAACTGGAGGTAGGCCATGGTGCCGGTGGCGTCCTGCGTGAGGGTCTGGTCGATGGTCAGACCGATCTCGCTTCCGGGCGCCATTTCACCGCTGACGAGGTGACGCTCGATGATCTTCCGGGTGATGTTTTTCCCCATTGTCCGCTCCTGCGTGTTGAAGGTTCTCTAGAAAAGGAAGCCGTCCTTGACGCCGGGGGAAACCTGCGTCTCGTCCATGCCGAGTTCAAGTCGGTTGATCTTGTTGCGGCGGAATTTTGCTTCCACGTCGTAGCGCAGCTTGTCCTGCTGGAGCTGGAAGATTTCCTCGTGGTGGAAGACCCCCTTTTTGGGGTCTTCGGCCTCCATGAGTTCGCGGATGCGCTTTTCGCACTCCTTGATGAGGTGGGTGAATTTGACCACCTCGGCTTCCAGCACGGTGACGTCGTCGGAAAGCTGCGGGTTATCCGATGCGGATTCTGCGGCGTTTGACACTGCGGTCCTCCTTCTTGGGCTTCGGTTTCATGACGCCCGTGGGAAGGGTGTTGTAGAAGTTCCAGAACTGCGGCCACCAGCTGGTCAGCTCGCCGTGGTTGGAGAGCATGATGCCGGGGCAGCGCCATGCGGCCAGTGCAAGGCCGAGGGACCATTCCGGGGCCGGGCTGCCGAACGAGCCTTCCCATTCGCCCACGCCGGTGATGCTGATGGATTCGGTATCCGCCTCGTAGGTGGCGTTCATGTGGTCCAGCATTTCGGCGGCTTCCATTGGCGGCTGGCCTTCGATGACAGCCTTGCCAGCCCGGACACCGAGCGCCAGCGCGAGCGGGTAGAGCCCGGCGCGTTCGCCGATGGTGATGCGCGGGTAGGAAGGGATGCCCTTGCTGGTGGCGGTCATGGCCTCGTCGGTCTGCTCGATCTCGATGCCGAGGTCGGCGAGTTGGTCCAGAATGGGCTTTGCGGATTCGGCCCACGTGCCCCGAACGCTGATGCGGCCGCCGCAGAAGGCGGGCAGGGCGAGCAGGTAGGGGGTCAGGACCGTGTCCAGCGGCAGCACGGGCGTTTCAGGAACGGCCGGGATGCCGTCGGAGACTTCAAAGCCGTCCTTGGTGCGGGTCACTTCGATGCCGCAGGCTTCCAGCACGTCGGCAGCGGCAGCTGCGGCCTCAAGGGCGTCACCGGAGAGACCGTTCACGGCAAGCCCGCCGGGATAGGACCAGGACGCCAGCACGAGGGCTGCGGCAAAGTCCGGGTCGATGTCCTTGGGCAGGGTGATTTCCTCGTCCATGGTGCCGCCGGATTCGAGGCGGCAGGGCAGGCCGGGGTTGTTCGGGTTCATGGGCACGAGGCGCGCGCCGAGCTGGGGCAGGAACTTGTTGAATTTCTGCACTTCCAGCAGCTGCAGCGTGGCCTGTCCGGTGAACTTGCAACGGCCCATGTTCCCGAGCGCCATGCACAGGAGCAGGTAAAAGTTGAGCGGGTCGTCGCCAGCGAACAGCATGGCGTTCTCGAACTCCAGCGGTTCGGTTGCGGCAAAGGAGAAACCGGTGTCGTCCCATGTGACTGCGGCACCGGCCTGCTTGAGGCCTTTGGCGAGGTCCTTGTTGGGGGCGTTGAGCAGCGCCTGCGGCAGGGAGCAGGGCTGTCCGCAGGCAGCGGCGATGGACATCCACAGGCGGGTGGTGCGCAGCGAGCGCGGTCCTTCGATGGTGGCATCGGCCGCTTCCCTTCTGGGAGCGAGCTTGTAACCGCCCTTGTCTCCGCTGCCGGTGGCGGACTGGGCGAACTGGTTGGCGAGCGTGAAGAGCTGGCGGGACAGGCGCGGGTCGAGCCCGAGGCCTTCACCGGCCTCTTCCCAGGCGCGGCGCAGGTCCTTTTCCAGCTGGGGGTCTATTTGGGATTTCTGCTTGGAGCGACGCCACGCGCCTTCCTTGCGGAGCAGGTAGCTGCGCTTTTCGAGCAGGCCGAGGATCTTGGAGTCGATCTCGGAGATTTGATGATAGCGTTGACTCTTGGCGGGCCGCTGTTGGGCGTCGTCGTCTTCGAAATGATTGTCTGACATTGGGTCTTACCGTCTTCCTATATAATGATGTAGCTCCCGCCTGTGCGGGAAAGAATGTCATTAGCTTGAAATCGTCCGGCGGGCAAGCCCCGGATTTGAGGGGTGCCGGAACGGGCGGAGGCTAGAGTCTGGGCGGTCCCTGAAGGAACTGGCAGTCCAGCGCACCGTCTGGACCGATGGTGATGTGCGCCAGTGACCCGGATTCACCGAGGCTGCCGGGGTTGCAGAGCTGCACGCCGCGGCGCTTGCCCCAGTCCCGGGCATGGGTGTGTCCGTAGCAGACGAGGTCGTACTTGGGTCCAAAGGCTTCGGCAACTTTTTCGGGTACCTGCGGGCGGGGTCCCCAGCCGTGGGTCAGGCCAACGACCAGTCCGCCGAGCTTCACGGAGAGCATGGGGTCCAGCTCGTCCACCAGCGCGGGGTCCCAGTCGCAGTTGCCGCGAACGCAGTGGAAGTTGGGGTGCTGCATGAAGAAGGACCAGACAGCCGGAGTGGTGATGTCGCCGCAGTGCAGGAGCGCATCGGCAGGAGCCAGATGCTTTTCGTACACGTCCTGAAGCCACGCGCCGGGCGTGGTCATGTGGGTGTCGGAGATGACGGCAATGAGCATGGAAGCTCGGCTATTCTTTGACGGCCTTGGCGCGCATGCGCAGGTAGGCGTCCTTGAAGGCCTGATAGGGGTCGATGGCGCCGTTCTTCAGGGTCTCGTACTGGCCGAGGTTCAGGGAGAGGTAGTTGATGCGGCCGAACGCGTAGTAGCCCACGGCTTCCCAGAAGCTCAGCACGTAGGTGTCCACGGAGACGAAGTAGTCGCCCACGAAGCCGACCGTATCACGGGCGGAGCTGGGGCCGAGAAGCGGCCAGACGAGGTACGGGCCGTTGCCCATGCCCCAGTGGCCGAGGGTCTGGCCGAAGTCCTCGATGCCATCGGGGATTTCGGGTCGGGTCTTCTTGCGTCCTTCTGTCACATCGGCGAGTCCGCCGAGGCCGAAGGTGGAGTTGACCACGAACTTGGAAAGATTGAGCCCTGCCGCCTGAAACTTGAACTGCAGGAGGCAGTTCACGAAGCGAACCGGGAAAAGCAGGTTGTGGAAGAAGTTGCTGAAGTTCTGCCGCAGCTTCTGGGGCAGAACGTAGCCATAGCCCTGTGCGATGGGCTTGAAGAGCGCAAAGTAGAGCTTGTCGTTGAACTGGAACCAGAACCTGTTCCACCCTTCAAAGGGGTCGGAGGCCAGTTCGTGCTTGGGTTCACCGGCCTTCTGCTGGTCGCCGTCGTCGTCCACGATGATGTTGCCCGAGTCGTCCCAGACATTGTCATCGAATTTGTACTGCGCGAACTGCTGCGTAGCAGAAGAGCCGTCCTCGGCAAAGGCCGGCACGGCAGCGAAGGCGATCAGCGCGATCAGAAGGGCGAGGGTCAGGCGCATGGTATCCTACTTCTGTGTTTCCGTCGTCTGTGCGGTCTGAAGATGCTCCGCTTTCTCGTTCAGCTTGGCAATCAGCGTGTCCACGTTTCCGTCATGCAGAATTTCAGCGAACTGGCTGCGATAGTTCTTCACCAAGCTGATGCCTTCGGCGATTATATCGTAAACCATCCACTGTCCACCTATTTTTATCAATCGGTAGTTTACGGAAAAGGTTTTATCCTTGTCAACCACCTCGGTCAGCACCATGGCCTTGTCGCCGCGAACCATTTGCTTCTTGTACGTGACCTTCTGCCCGGAGTAGTCTTCGAGTTTGGGCAAGTAGTTGAGTTCAAGAACTTTTTTTGAATATCGGGACCAACTCGTCCTTTTTGGCGTCGTCCATCTGCAGCCACGGTCTGCCCACGGCCATCATGGTAAGATACTTGTAATCGAAGTAGGAGTCCGAGAGTGCGGCGATTTCGTTAAAAATCTGCTGCCGGGTGGCTGCTTCGTCGAACCGGGGGTCCTGCAGGAGTTGGACGATCTTGTCGACGCCTTCCTTGACCCGGGCTTCAGGGGTCGCCTCGGCCATGGCCACGGCGCTGAAGCCGAACACGGCGAGCAGCGTCGCCAACAGGATGGAAAAAAAGTCTGGTGCGCATCGTTTATACCTTCCCGAATGCGAATTTGCTTATGAGGTCTTCAAGGTCGAGGGCGGGTTCCGTGTCAAAGATGAATCCGTCTTCTTCCAGCGGAGAGCCAAGCCCCGGAGTTATCTTGATGAACTTGTCGCCGATGAGGCCGCTGGTCTTGACCGAGGCGATGGCGTCGTCGCTTATGACCACGCCTTTCCTGATCTTCATGTTCACGTCGGCCACGCCGTCTTTCTGGTTGAGGACGATGTCGTTCACGTATCCGATCTTCACGCCGTACATCTGCACTGGCGCGTTGGCCTTGAGGCCGGAGACGTCGGTGAAGCTGGCCTCCACGCTCCAGTGGCTGTCGGTGAACAGGCCCACGTTGCCGAGCTTGACGCTCATATAGGCCATGGCCAGCAGGCCGACGAATACGAATATTCCGACCGCGGTTTCCTTGCTGTACTTTTTCATCGTCTCCATCCTCTATCAATCGTCATGCTGCAGGTCGAGCAGCTTAGAACAGTCGTCTTTGAACATGTCGACGCCGATGGGCGGCATGGTCAGCCTCGGGGTGTCCCGCTCTTCGGGAAGGCGGTCAAGGAAGCGGCGCAGGTATTCGTCCTCGGATGCGTCGAGCTCCTCCACCGTGCCCTGAAACAGGCTGCGCCCGTCGCCGAGAACCACCACGTGGTCGGCGATGGCCCGCATGCTCGCAAGGTCGTGGCTGACCACCACCATGGTCATGTCGAAGTGGGCCATCATGTCGAGCAGCAGGTGGTCCAGCTCGGCGGACAGGATCGGGTCCAGCCCGGAGGTCGGCTCGTCGCAGAAAAGCACCTGCGGGTCCATGACCAGCGCCCGCGCCAGTCCTGCGCGCTTGCGCATGCCGCCGGAAAGCTCGGTGGGATACTTTTCTTCGGATCCGGAAAGCCCAACCAGCTTCAGTTTGTGGTCGATGATTTCCCGGATGTTGTTCTCTTTGAGCCGGGTGTGTTCGCGCAGCGGCAGGGCGAGGTTGTCGAAAATCGTCAGGGAGCCGAGCAGGGCGCCGTCCTGAAAGAGCACGCCCATCTGCTGTTTCATGCAGCGGGCGGCCTTGCCGGAAAGGGAGTGGACGTTGTGTCCGCCGATGTAGATGGCGCCCTCGATGGGTTCGTGCAGCCGGAGGATGTGCTTGATGAGCGTGGATTTGCCACAGCCGGAGCCGCCGACCACCACCGTGACCTTGCCGCCGGGCATGGTCAGGTCCAGACCGGAGGCCACGGGAATTCCCCCGTACCCCACGCTCAGGTTTTCAAGTCGTATGCCCGGTGCCTTTGCCATCGAATCCCCTTTACCAGAGCAGCGAGGTCAGCACGTAGTCCGAGGCCAGAATGATGACGCAGGACTTGACCACCGCGGTGGTGGTGGACTGGCTGACCCCTTCCGGGCCGACGTGGCCCTTTCGGGTGTGTGTGAAATATCCCTCGAAACAGCAGATGGTGCAGACGAGGCAGGCAAATACCAACGACTTGATGAAGCCGCCCTCGATGTCGCTCCAGTTGAGCGAGTCCTGCACGCGCGACCAATAGACGCCTTCGTTGGCCCCGAGCAGCTTGACGCCGGTGAGCCAGCCGCCGGAAATGGCGATGAGGTTGAAGAAGGCGGTCAGTATGGGAAAGCTGATGATGCTCGCGGCCATCTTGGGCGCGACGAGGTAGCGCACCGGGTTGATGTCCATGATGTTCAGGGCGTCGATCTGCTCGGAGATGCGCATGACCCCGATTTCAGCGGTCATGGCCGATCCGGCCCGGCCCGTGAGCATGATGGCGGTGAGCACCGGTGCGAGTTCTCGGACCATGGACAGGCCGACCCCGGCCCCGAGGAATCCGTCCGCGCCGAAAATGGCCAGCGCGAAGTAGAGCTGCATGCCCATGACCATCCCCGCGAATCCGCCGATAAGGGCGATGACGCTGATGGACTGGACGCCGATGAAATAGATTTGCCTGACGACTTTCGGGAACTGGCCCCAGCCAGCGAACACAAGACGCAACGAATCGAGGAAAAAGATGGTCAGTGCACCTAATTCCCCAATGAATCCCGTAAACGCCGAACCTAGTGCGGCGAACGGGGCAAGTGATCCCCTCTCTGCCTGTGGCATAGCCATCCCCGATATTCGATCTGCGGCAAAAAATCCCGTATGCGAACGGTTTTCCGCGTACCGGCCCTCGTCCGGAAAGATGCTATTACAGAAATACCACGAATTCCGCAACCTCGGTAGAGAAAATGACGACCTCCGGCAGTATTGTGCAGCATGGCAAAGATACTAATGTATTACGATATTGAAATACGGTATGCTTTCGTATCCTTTTGATTGGCCGGGAACGATTCATGGGAGGAGAGACCTATGCGTGCGCTGCTTTGCTTGTCGCTTCTTTGGCTGGTGGTTTCTGCTGTTCCTGTTCAGGCGGAACCTTTACTGTTTCTCACTCAGGACTTCCCTCCGTTTACCTACCTTATAGATGACCGACCGTCCGGACCGGGTGTGGAGGTTGTTACCAGCGCCTGCCGAATGGAAGGGCTGGAGTGTGAGGTGGAACTGCTGCCGTGGCCGCGCGCCCAGATGCTCGTTCGTGAAGGTGAGGCGCATGGTCTATTCCTTTTGGGCATGAACGCGGAACGGGAAAAGTGGCTTGTCTTTTCCAAGCCCATTGTTCGGACAGGGTACGCGTTCTTTGAGCGCGCCGGTGAGGGTGTCCTTGATTCCAAGGGCGTTGTGGGTCTTGGGCAGGGAAGCGTTGGGGTGTACGGCCCGTCCAACACCTCCCGTTCGCTTGCGGCGTTTCGTGAAGAAAAGGGTGCCAAGTTCAGGATCGACATGACACCTGACGACGAAGAAGCGTTCAAGAAGCTTTCCTGGGGCCGGGTGGACGCGGTCTTCTCGAACAGCGCGGTGGGAAAGGCCCTCGTGGCCAAGCTGCATCTCACCAACGTTGTGCCTTCCATGGCCTGCGGACACCTCAACTATTACATTGCATGCAGCAGGGATTCCGACAGGCAGGAGGAGCAACGACGCTTTTTGGATCGCGTGGCGGACATGGTCACGAACGGCACCGTGGATCTGATTCTGGCACGATACTACCTTGAGGGAGAAGGGGGCGGAGAGTAGCTGGAGCTACTTCTTCTTTCCATTCTTCCGGGTCCACCACGCAGGGTCCGGGCCGAGGAACCACCAGTCCTTGTGGTCGGTTTCGGCGATGGTCTGCGCCAGCTCCGCGCCCCATTCGGTGCGCACCCGCTGCACGGCGATCTCGAGCCACTGTGTTGCGTAGCGGTTGCCGAGGTCGGCCTCTTCCTTGAGATTCAGGATGAAGTCGAGCTGGTCGGCGTCCTGCGCGAGCTTTGCTTCCAGTGTGTCCGCGCTCTCCAGTTCCTCCCACATGGGCAGAATGTCTTCTTCCAGACCGGTCCCGGCGGTGGCGTGTTCCAGCGCATGGTGCGGTTGGACGAGTTGTAGATGCGGTTCACGTAGTTGAAGTCCGCAGTACGGGACTCGTGCAGATCATGAAACAGGCAGAGGAAGGTTGTGCGCGCCACATCGGCTCCGGCCATGCGGGCGAGGACGTAGCCCAGCACCGCGGTGCGGAAGGAGTGTTCGGCCACGTTTTCCGAGCCCGTGCCAAGGAACTGGTAGCCGGTGCGCGGGGTCTTGCGGAGCATGCCGCACTCGAAAAGAAAGTCCGCGATGCGCGTAAGCCGGTCCCGGCCGTGCACGCCATCGTTTGCGGTATCGTCAGGTTTGTTTTTCGTCATGGCAAGAGCCATACTCCCGCAGGCCCGCAAGTTCAAGGTTCGTCCTGTTTTTCCGTCCGGGCGGTCATGGACCGTCGGGGCGGGCTGTGCTATTCGGCCCCATGCGCAAGCTGCTCAAAAGCATCATGCCCGGCAGCGGCGGCCGGGGCGAGGACGCGGCGGCCCGGCACCTGAAAAGCCGGGGCTACCGGATTCTCGAACGCAACTGGCGGCACGGCCGTCTTGAGATCGACCTCATCTGCCGCGATGCCGACTGCATTGTATTCGTGGAGGTCAA
>NZ_BBCB01000110.1 GCF_001311825.1 Salidesulfovibrio brasiliensis JCM 12178
CGCGCCGCAACAGCAGGGCGGACGGCAACGCGAATCCGCACCCGGCGGACAGGAGGATGAGCCACGAGGGGCCAGCCCGATCCTGACCCCGAGCCCGGTCAACGAGCCTGAACCGACGCAACCGGCAGTGGCGCCCATGCATCGCTCCGGCGACCTGCCCGACCCTGTCGGCCCGCGCTCATGGGATGGGTTCGTCGAGTATGTGGCCACCGCGGAAGTGGAAGGGAAGCCCACGCAGATTCGTCAGGCCAAGGGCACCATCATCGGCCACTCCCTGACCATCACCTGCGCCAGCCGTTTCCTGTGCCGCACCCTTCAGGAACCGGCGACACTGGCCAGCCTGACCGGCTTTGCCAAACGATATTTCGGCGAGGATACGGAAATCCGCATTGAAGAGGAGGACCGTCCCGAAAGAAAAAGCTACAAGCAGCTCCAGGGCGAAGCCGAAGCCAATCCGGCCGTGCGGAAGGTGCTGGACCGTTTCTCGGCCATCATCGAATCCGTGACGCCCCGGAGCGAACAATAACCAGAAGACGACACCCAAGGAGATAATAATGCGTGGTATGAACGAAATGATGCGTCAGGCCCAGCTCATGCAGAAGAAGATGACCGCCATTCAGGAAGAGATGAAGACCCGCGAGGTCGAGTCCTCCGCTGGTGGCGGCATGGTCAAGGTCAAGGCCACCTGCGGCAAGGAGATCGTGTCCGTGGAGATCGAGCCCAGCGTCATCGAGTCCGGCGACGTGGAAATGATTCAGGACCTCGTGCTCACCGCCGTCAACGACGCCCTCAACACCGCAGGTGAGATCATGGAAAAGGAAATGTCCTCCATCACCGGCGGCATGAAGCTGCCCGGTGGCCTCTTCTAGGAGTACCACTGTGAGTCGACTCCCGGCACCGCTTCAGGAGGCGGTAGACCAACTGTCGAGCCTGCCCGGCATCGGCCCAAAGTCCGCCCTGCGCATCGCCCTCACGCTGCTCAAGATGCCGCCCGAAAAAGCCCGCAACGTGGGCGGCAGCATCATCGAGTTGCGCGAGAGCCTCTGCATGTGCGAGGACTGCGCCAGCCTTGCCGAAGCAAGCCCTTGCGCCATCTGCGCCGACCCCTCGCGCGACCGCACCCGCCTGTGCCTCGTCAGCGAATGGGACGCCCTGCTCACGCTCGAAGACATGGGCATGTTCAAGGGCCGCTACCTCGTGCTCGGGGGCCTTATCTCCCCGCTCGACGGCGTCGAACCCGGCCACCTCGAATTCGACCGCCTGCGAAAGCACCTCGCAAACGGCGAAATCACCGAACTCATTCTCGCCCTCGGCGCGACCATGGACGCGGAAACCACCGCGTCACACGTCAAGAACATGGTCGCCAAGGAATTCCCCAACGTGAGCGTCACCCGCCTCGCGCAGGGGATTCCCATCGGCGGCGAAGTGAAGTATATGGATAAGGAGACCCTCAGGCAGTCGCTCCTGCACCGGCAGGACGTCTAAGCCTGAACCAACGCTCCGGCGCGGCCTTGAGAGGGATTGCACCACGCCGGACCAACTTACTTACCCGGGGGAAACATGATCGAGATCAGGCTGCATGGCAGAGGTGGACAAGGTGGCGTTACGTCCGCAGAACTGCTCGCAAAGGCCGCAATCGCCGAAGGCAAATTCGCTCAGGCGTTCCCGAGCTTCGGCCCGGAACGCAGAGGCGCGCCCGTCATGGCCTTTGTCCGCGTGGATGACCAGAAAATCAGGCTCAGGGAGAAAATCTACTCCCCGAATATCGTTCTGGTACTCGACCCCACGCTTCTCGATATCGTCAACGTTGCCGAAGGACTGTCCGAAGACGGCGTCGTCGTGGTCAACTCCGCGCTCACGCCCGAAGAGCTTAAGCAGAAGTACGGATTCCCCAAAGTGGCAACCGTCGACGCCAACAAAGTGGCCATGGAAGAACTTGGCGTTCCCATCACCAACACCACCATGCTCGGCGCGCTGCTCAAAGCCTCCGGCATCATCGGTGTCAGCGACATGGAAGAGCCGATCAACAACCGCTTCGGCGGCAAGCTCGGACCCAAGAACTACAAGGCCCTCGAACGCGCCTACAGCGAAACGAACGTCGCGTAGGGGTGTCAAAGAGTCCATTAAAGGCCGGGCAGGGATGTCCGGCTTTTTTTGCCTCCGGCGGCGCTCCGCGGGCCCCTTCAGGGGGACCAAAGGGGATAATCCCCTTTGGAATCCTTGGGTTGCCCACCATTTCCGGAGAAAACGCAGTGCACTTCGTGACACTGCGTTTTCTCCGGAAATGGCGGGCGGGGTATGGGGTATGCAGATAATAATGCGGATGGACTTATTGGGCCAAGACGCATACAACTTTTCAACTGTCAGGGTGCATCGCACGCAGCCGACGAAGAGCCCGTTTCCCGAGACGCCGGAGCCCCCCACTTCATGAGCAAAATCAAAACCCTCGCAGCCGCCGAAGTCCGCACCATCGTTTTTCACAACGCCGAAAACGGCTACGTCATCGCCCGCGTTTCCGCCAAAAACGAACCCGGACAGACTACCATCACCGGAATCCTCGGCGAAATCTCCCCCGGAGAAGTCCTCGACCTTCAGGGCAAATGGGTCGTGCACCCCAAGTTCGGCCCGCAGTTCGAGGTGCAGACCTTTGAGCAGACGCGCCCCGCCACCGAGCAGGGCGTCATGCGCTTCCTGCAGACATCCATCAAAGGCGTGGGCGAAAAGACCGCCCAAACCCTCGTGGACACCTTCGGCATGGGCATCCTCGACATCCTCGACGACGACCCCGAGAAGCTCCTTGAAGTCAAAGGCATCTCCAAGCGCAAACTCGAAAGCATCATCGAATCGTGGTCCAAGCAGCGGACCATCAAGAACCTGCTGGTCTTTCTCCAATCCCACGGCGTACCTACCACATGGGCGGGCAAGATATTTCACCTTTACGGCGCGCAGGCCGAGAAGAAACTCCGCGACAATCCCTACGACCTCGCCTACGAGATTCGCGGCGTCGGCTTCCGCACCGCCGACCAGATGGCCCTCAAGCTCGGCTTCCCGCCTGAAGCACCCCAGCGCCTTGAAGCTGCTCTGGTCTACACCCTCTTTTCTCGCTGCGAACGGGGCGGGCACCTCTTCGTCGCCAAGGACGCCCTGCTCGACGAAGCAGTGAAGATGCTTGAAGGCGTCCCGTATGATCTCATCGAAACCGCTCTTTACTCGCTTGAAGAAAAGAAACGCGTGCGCATCGAAGACCTCCCGGAACAGGAAGTCGATCAGGCCGTCTACCTGATGCATTTCTACCACTATGAAAACGAGGCCGCGCAAAGGTTCTACCAGCTCGTGAGCCACCCCACCCCGGTCAGCAGCGACAAGATCGCCAAAGCCCTGCCCGAAGTGGAAAAGACCCTCGGCTTCACCCTCTCCGAAGAGCAGCGCGAGGCCGTGTTCGAGGCATGTGGTAACAAGGTCTTCATCATCACCGGCGGGCCCGGTACAGGAAAGACCACCATCACCAAAGCCATCGTGCTCACCCTCAAGGAGCTCGGGCTCAAGATCAAGCTCGCCGCGCCCACCGGACGCGCGGCCAAGCGGCTCTCCGAAGCCACCGGCATGTCTGCCCAGACCCTGCACCGGCTGCTCCAGTACCAGCCCGACGGCGGCTTTCACTACGATCAGGACCAGAAGCTCAAGGCCGACGTACTCGTGGTGGACGAGGCCAGCATGATCGACGCCCAGCTCTGCGTGGCGGTCCTGCGCGCCCTGCCGCATACCTGCCGCCTCGTCTTCGTCGGTGACGTCAACCAGCTCCCGAGCGTCGGCCCCGGCAACGTGCTCGCCGACATGCTCACCTCGCAGCGAATCCCCAGCGCCCGGCTCTCACACATCTTCCGGCAGGCGCAGGAGAGCTACATCGTCGTCAACGCACACCGCATCAACAGCGGCCAGATGCCCCGGCAGCACCCCCTGCCCGCTCCCGAGGCCGACTACTACTGGATTCCGCAGGACGACCCCGCCAAAGTCCAGAAGCTCATCCTCGACAGCGTGTGCGAACGCATCCCAGAAGTCTACGGCATGGACCCCCTGCGCGATGTGCAGGTGCTCACCCCCATGCACAAGGGCGACGTTGGTACTCAGGCCCTCAACCTCGCCCTTCAGGAGCGCCTCAACCCCTTCCGGGGTCGGGAAGTCAAACGCGGCAACACCGCATATCGCAAGGGCGACCGCGTCCTGCAACTGCGAAACAACTACGATAAGGACGTCTTCAACGGCGATCTCGGCTGGGTCGCGGATCTCGAACCCGCAGACAACGAGCTGCTCGTGGAGTTCGACGACGGCAACACCGTGCACCTCGAAGCCTCCGACCTCGACGACCTCACCCTCGCCTACGCGGTCAGCGTCCACAAATCACAGGGAAGCGAATATCCTGCCGTGGTCATGCCCGTCGTCACCCAGCACTACATCATGCTGCAGCGCAACCTCCTCTACACCGGCCTGACCCGCGCCAGAAAACTCGCCCTGATGATCGGCTCCGACAAAGCCCTCAAGCTCGGCCTGAACAACGTCACCTCCGGCAAGCGCGGAACAAACCTCGCCTATCGGATTCAACACCTCTTCCAGAACAGTTTGTTGCACGCCGGATAGTTATTTCGGGAAGCCTTTCAGCCTCTCGCAACCCCTTTGGCTTGCCAGACCACTAAGAACGCCTTCCGGCAACGAAAGGTTGGTCGTCGGCTTGGCTGGAACGTGGAAAGGCTGTTGATCTTTTGGACAGTGAGAAAATGAAGAGTGAGCGTGTGATGAAGGCACAGGTTACTTGGTAAGGCGGTTCTGCAGATTCCACGCTTCGATCAGGCGCAGGGTGCTGGGGGGGACCAGAGACGCAAGGTCTTCGTTGTTGCGGATGCGTTCACGGACCTCGATTCCGCTGATGCCCTTTTCTTCTGGCCGCCTTTCCCAGAGCACACAGGTTTCAAGACCGAGAGACTGGAATCGCGCAAGCTTGGCCCGTCCCCAGTCATCATAGACGGTCAGAAAGAAAACCGCGTCCATCGGCACATAATATTGATACAGTTCGGGGACATTGATAGGCAGGGGGACCACCGAGAACTCCGAGAGCGAAACGCCTGCACCCACAAGCCCCTCGCGGACCATTATATGTCGCTCCCAATACGTCAGCGGATTGTTTCCCGCAGCAGACCGTTCAGGATCGACGGTCTCGTCACGTGTCAAGCCGGGATCGGGGTTGGTGATGCCCACCACCAGATGGCGACAGCATTCCTTTCCGGCAAGCAGATACTTAAGGTGATCGTTATGAAGCACCTGAAAACGGCCGTGAATGACACCGTATTCATGCATTGCTATGCCTCGTCCAGCGTGAACGGCTCGTAGTCGCCGGGCCAGAAGTGCTGGTTTGCAGCCGAGTCGCGGATGCCGCGAAGCCGACCGAGATCAAGGTGATTCAGCACCAGATGCATGAACTCGTCTCCGCGAGGATGGCCGAGGCACCCCGTGGCGGCGGCTACCTCGTCAAAGTAGTGCACATTGTCCTTTCGCACGCCTCTTCCGGTAAAGACCATGGGCACCGGCTCGCCCGAATGAATCAGCTCGCCGGAACTTGGCGTGGAATGGTCGGCGGTGATGACGACGTAGAGGTCGGGGTCCGCAAGCAGGTCCTCTATGACCATGCCGATGCCGGTATCCAGCGCCTCGATGGCCTTGCGCTTGGCGTCCGGACTTTTTGTATGCGCCGCCTGATCCGGAGCCTTGGTGTGAACATGGACGAAACCGTGCTCTTCCACCGCGCCCAGCGCCTTTCGGATCCGGGTAGAAATGTCGAAGGCATGGTCGCCGGAATCCACGGCACGTTCGAACTCCATGCCCAGATAGAGCGCAAGCCCCCGGTACATCACGCCGCTGGCAATGCTCATGCCTTTCATGCCGTATCGCTCCCTGAAGGGCTGCACCGGTTTGAGCTGTCCGGCCCGCTGGGTGACGAGGCCGTTGACCGAAGGAAGCGACTGCTCCTGCCTGGCCTTGTTCACCTGTGCCTTTTCCAGCTTCCGGTGGGCCCAGGCAAGATATTTCTTCAACGCAGCCGCAGCGCGAACACAGCGAGCATCATTCTTGTGGGAATCGAACGGCACCACGTCGGAGAGCAGGCGTCCGTCCACCATGGGATTGGAGTCCGTAAAACACGGGGCCACATCGCCGTGCATGGTGATGACCCCGAACATACGCTTGGTCGGATGGAAGCGAATGGAGATGCCGTCGGCTTCGTATTCACCCACGGACCTGACGAAACTCGAAATCTCGGAGTCGTCGCCGCACATGCGGTCGTACCCGAGGCGGAGCCTGCCTTCGTCGTTCCTGAGGTGCACGAAATGGGCGAGCACGGCCACATCCTCAGGAGCAAGGGGAATGTCTGCGCCGAGGGCTTCAAGCGCTCCTCGCCCGGGAAACTCCTCCTGCCCGTAGCCGAACATGGCGAAATGGGCCAGTTCGCTCGGCAACGGCTGGCCGAGCTTTCCCGCATGATACAGCCCGTTGCAGCCAAGAGCTGCAAGCCGGTCCAGATTCGGTGTATCCGCCGCCTGAAGCGGGGTCCTGTTGCCGAACCGGGCGTAACTGCGGTCTCCGAGACCGTCCAGAAGGATCAGTATGCATTTTTTCGGCATGGACTCCATTCCTCCGCGCACATGGCCGTTGTGTTCATCATCCCAGTATATACGTATGCTATCAAAATGACGCAAGACGATAGACTATTGGTATTTGCAATCGGTCCTGTCTGGTATAACTAATATACCATGCTTTTCGACCTGCACGTCCACACCGATATCTCGCCCTGCTCTTCCCTTGAGCTGACGACAATCCTCACCCGGGCAAAAGGGCTTGGGCTGGACGGCGTCTGCCTGACCGACCATGACACCATGGAAGTGCTTTCCGAGGTGAAGGAAGGCGTGCAGAACGACGGCCTCGTTGTCATCGTGGGCATGGAGTACTCCACCCCCGAGGGCGACTACCTCATCTTCGGACCGTTCGAATCCATCCGACCGGGCATGAACGCCTTCGAACTCGCGGCGCACGTCTACCGTGCGGGCGGGGCCATGATCGGGGCGCATCCCTACCGGCTCACGCGGCCAGCCGACCTTGCTGCCTACGGCCCGGAGGGCTGCCGAATCGTGGAGGTTGCCAACGGTCGCAACACCCGCAGCGAAAACGCCCGGGCGCTGTCACTGGCCGAAAAGCACAGCCTCGCCATGAGCGCCGGATCGGATGCGCATACCCTTGAGGAGCTCGGCCGCCTGCCGAGCAAAATGCTGACGAAAGTCCACAGTCGCGAAGACTTTGTCGCCGCGCTCAGAAACGGCCTCTTCCGCCCGTCCAGACTGGCCTGTGCCAACGGGCTGCCCCACCTTCAGGTCGCATAGCAACGGCACGACTCGTCCGCGAGCACCCCACCACCTGTTGAAAAACCATCACCCTCCTGTGGAAAACAGGAGTATTTTTTGATGCATCACCTTGACTTGGGGCGTACGGGCATTACCATACGTGTCAATCGAGAAAATCCATCGCTCCAAGGAGAACGACGTACCATGAGCGTCGAATACAAAGACTACTACAAGATTCTCGGCGTATCGCGCAGCGCCAGCAAGGAAGAAATCGGCAAGGCGTACAAGAAGCTCGCACGCAAGTACCATCCCGACCTGAACCCGAACGACAAGAGCGCGGAAGACAAGTTCAAGGAGATAGGCGAAGCCTATGAAGTCCTGAAAGATCCCGAAAAGCGCAAGCTCTACGACCAGTTCGGCTCCAACTGGGAGCACGGACAGAACTTCCAGCCGCCGCCGGGTTACGAGAACATGCACTTTGGCGGAGGCGGCGCAGGCGGCTTTGACGCAGGTGGTTTCAGCGACTTCTTTGAAACCATCTTCGGCGGCGCAGGCGGCGACTTCCGCGGCGGCTTCCGCCAGACCGGCGG
>NZ_BBCB01000111.1 GCF_001311825.1 Salidesulfovibrio brasiliensis JCM 12178
AAGGTCGGCCCGCTTGTGGGCCGAAACCCACAACAAAACGGATCCCGCTTCCCGTCCCTCCCGCCGGAAGGCGGGCAAGAAATCCATCACTATACCGCCCGCAGGCATGCCGATCCACCCAATGCTGCAACATATTTCAACGGTGCTCCTCAAGCCGCCGCAAGCAAGCCCCTGAAGGACCAGAAATGAAAAAGAAAAGGCCCCGTTTCAAGAGAAACGGGGCCTTCGAGGTGGTGACGGTAAACCGCTGATCTAGGCGGCTTCTTCGGCGGGTGCGCATTCGCACTCGTCTTCGGAGGAGCAACCGCAGGGCAGCGCCTGGGACTGTCCGAGGTCTTCCTTCACGCTGGTGGCGATCTTGAAGAGCACGGTCACAACCAGTGCGCCGATGGCGTAGATCATGGCGGAGATGATCAGTTCCTTACCGGTGGGCCAGTAGGGAGTGATGGTTCCGAACGGAGTCGGGTTGAAACCGCCGATGAGCAGACCGAGGCCCTTGTCCAGCCAGGTGGCGAGGATGAGCAGGCCGAGCGCCCAGGGCAGCAGCTTCATGTTGTTGCGCAGCTTCGGCGGAATCAGCAGAGCCAGCGAAGCGACAGCGCAGATGATGAAGGTCCACATGTAGGGAACCAGTTCGTGATGGCCGTGTTCACCTGCGAAGAGATACGTAATGGAGTGCGTATGCCCCGGCAGGTTGGAGTAGTAGGCGGTGAAGATTTCCAGCATGAAGAAGAACATGTTCACGACCATTGCGTAGGTGATGATCTTCGTCAGCGTGGAAATAGCCTTCTTGGGCATCTGGAACGAGGTGAACTTTTCCGTTGCCTTCATGACCAGCAGCAGGATGGCCGGTCCGGAGCAGAACGCGCTTGCCAGGAAGCGGGCGCCAGAATGGCGGTAAGCCAGTAATGGCGGCCGGGCAGGCCCTGATACAGGAACGCGGTCACGGTATGGATGGAGAACGCCCAGACAATCGAGATGATGATGAAGGGCTTCACCCACTTAGGATGCGGAAGACGCATGCGGTCGGCTTCGAGGCAGACCCAGCCGCAGAGCAGGTTCAGGAACAGGTAGCCGTTGAGAACGATCATGTCCCAGAACAGGATGGAGTTCGGCGTGGGGTGCAGGATCACGTTGAGCATGCGCTGCGGCTGACCAATGTCGACCACGATGAAGAGCAGGCACATGATACAGGCTGCGATTGCCATGAATTCGCCAAAGATGACCATGTGCTTGTTGGGCTTGTACTTATGGAAGTAGTACGGAAGCACGATCATCACACCGGAAGCCGCCAGACCGACGAGGTAGGTGAACTGGGAGATGTAGAATCCCCAGGATACGTCACGGCTCATTCCGGTGATTTTCAGACCAACCATGAGCTGGTTGATCCAGACAGCACCGCCGATGGCGATGATGACCATCAGAAAGCCGATCCATGCATAGTACCTCGGGGAACCTTTCAAAGCTCTTTCAAGCATATCTGTCCTCCCCTATATGATGTAGTAGACGCTCGGCTCGGTGCCGGCGGTAGGTTTGCGACGCAGGGTGAACCTCTCGCGCAGCACCTGACGCACTTCGGACTCGGGATCGCTGAGATCGCCGAAGTACATGGCGCCCTTGCTGGCTTCGACGCAGGCCGGGCGTTCGCCCTTGGCCAGACGTTCGACGCAGAAGTTGCACTTTTCAACCACACCGCGCATGCGGGTGGGGAACTTCGGATCCAGTTCCTTCAGTTCGGCTTCAGTGAAATGCTCGCGCGGTTCGCTGAAGTTGAAAGAGCGGGAGCCGTAGGGGCAACCGGCCATGCAGTAGCGGCAGCCGATGCAGCGATGGTAGTCCATGGCCACGATGCCGTCGGGGCGCTTGAAGGTGGCCTTGGTGGGGCACACGCGCACGCAGGGCGGGTTGTCGCAGTGGTTGCACAGCAGCGCATAGGCACGGCCCTTCACGGCGTCATCCAGATGCGGATTGAGCTGCTCGGTGAAGGTCTCCTCGTAGCTGCCGGGCCAGAGCCACTTGACGTCCTGATTCGAATCGATATTCGGGACGTTGTGGATCTTGTGGCAGACATCGATGAGCGGCTGCAGAGCTTCCACGGTGTTGAGCTTGGTGGTGTCGATGACCATGGCCCAACGCTTGGCGGAGAGGCCCTTGGGGTTGGTCATGATCGGGGCTGCGTGGCCGCCGCTGGCTGCCTTGGCCACATTGGGGGCCACGCACAGGGCGGCTGCCGCGGCACCGGCAAACTTGATGAACTTTCTTCTGTTCTGTTTCATTATTTCAGACCCTCCGGCTGAATGTGGCAGTCCCAGCAGTAGGGAGAGACGCCGGCGTCGTTGTGACACTTGTCGCAGAAGTCCGCCTTGTTCTTGTGGCAGTCCATGCAGGTGTTCTGCAGGCTGATCTCGAACTCTTTGCCTTCGTGGTTCACGTAGACACGCTTGCCGTCGCGCAGAGCCCAGTCACGCCACTCGTCCAGAAGCTGCATGTGCTTGGTGCGCATGAACTCCAGAGACTCGACACACTTCTTTTCCTTGGCCGGAAGCTTCAGCTTCGGCTGCTTGTAGGCCTTCCCCATATTGAAGGCAAAGGGGGAAAGCAGCAGCCCGATGAATATGATCAGGCCAATGATGATTTTTCCACCGTAATGCATTGCTTACTTCCTCCTAAGCGTTCGGGGGAGTCCAATCGTCATCCTCGTCCTCGAAACCGGGGAGCGGTTCCTGACGGAGGTCCATCGTACGCTGTTCTTCACCGGGAAGGATCAGCGCGTTACCCACGAGTTCGTGAGTGCCGCAAATCTCGACGCCGGGAGCCCAGTAGTTCGCCAGGGGTATCAGCGTTGCACGGTCGATGGCGCAGATGCAGGCCATCATGTTGACGTCGTGCTTCTGCTGGACGTAGCGCAGGGCGTTGCCGCGGGGCAGGCCGCCGCGCATGCGGATTTCCATGATTTCGTCAGTGTTCAGGCCCGAACCGCCGGCGCAGCAGAACGTCTCTTCGCGGATGGTGCCCTTGGGCATCTCGAAGAAGTTGTTGCAGACGTTCTTGATGACGTAGCGGGGTTCGTCCAGAAGGCCCATGGCGCGCGCCGGGTTGCAGGAATCGTGGAAGGTGACCCGCAGATGGTCGTTGCGGGACGGGTCCAGATTCAGCTTGCCGTGCTTCATCAGGTCGGAGGTGAACTCCGTGATGTGCACCATCTTGGTAGCCGCGGCGTTGTGGAACACGGTTCCGGTCACCGGGTTCTTCGGGGTGATCATCTGGGGACCCTGATTGTCGCCGTTCATGGTGTCCATGTACTGGTTGATCACGCGCCACATGTGGCCGCATTCGCCGCCGAGGATCCACTTGGCGCCGAGGCGGTTGGCTTCGGCGTACATCTTGGCGTTGAGCTTCTTCATCATCTCGGAAGAGGTGAAGAGCCCGAAGTTACCGCCTTCGGATGCGTAGGTGGACATGGTGTAGTCGAGATCAAGGTAGTGGAAGAGCATCAGGTACCCCATGAAGGTGTAGATGCCCGGGTCCGCGAAGACGTCACCGGAAGGGGTGATGAAGATGATCTCGTGGCCCTTTTCGTTGAGCGGGGCCTTGACGCGCACGCCGGTGACTTCCTCGATGTCGTCCACCATGAACTCGACGATGTCGGCGAATGCATGGGGCTGGATGCCGAGGTGGTTACCGGTGCGGTTACAGTTGGAGACGGGCTCCATGATCCAGTTGATGCCGATGCCGCAGAGGTGCAGCAGTTCGCGCGCCATCATGGTCACTTCCGCGGTGTCGATGCCGTAGGGGCAGAACAGCGAACAGCGACGACATTCGGTGCACTGATAGAAGTAGATGAACCACTCTTTCAGCACGTCCTCTTCCATGACGCGGGAGCCGGTCAGCTTGCTCAGAATCTTCCCGGCCAGGGTGAAGTCCTTGCGGTAGATGGAGCGCATCAGCTCGGCGCGAAGAACGGGCATGTTCTTGGGGTCGCCGGAACCGATGAAGAAGTGACATTTGTCCGCGCAGGCGCCGCAGCGCACGCAGATGTCCATGAACAGTTTCAGGGAGCGATACTTCTCGAGCCTTTCCACGAAACCCTGGTGAACGATGTCGCGCCAGTTCGGCGGCAGTTTCCAGTCCTCGTCTTCCGGGGACCACTCGCGCGGGTTGGGGAAATTGATGCTCTTCAGAATCTCCGGCTTAGCCGGGTAGCACCAGTTTCCGGGCGAGAAATCCACCGGGGTTTCCATCCAGCCGGTTGCCGGCGGAGTGTAGTCTATGCTCTTGAAGAGTTCGTCAGCTTTGGGAACAGCCATATTCCTCTCTCCAGTCGTTAAAATTGCTTACCAGTCCGAAACCGGGCCTAGGCCTCTTCGGTGCCCTTGGCGTTTTCCGGATTGTCCAGAGGCAGCCCTGCCTCGGCCATCATCGGACCGAAGTCCTTCTCATAGGCCTCGTAGGAGTGAGGCTTGATGTTCGGATCGTTCCACGGGTTCACGTGGTGGCGGATGCGGGAGTCGTTGGGCATGTTTCGGGTCGGGGACAGGAACACGCCGCCGAGGTGCATCAGCTTGCTGAACGGGAAGTAGGCCAGCAGCACGCTCACGAGGAAGACATGCACGTAGAAGGACACGTCGATGTTCGCGGGAACGTGGAAGTTGAAGGTGGCCAGACCCATGGTCAGTTCCTTGATGGCGATGACGTCGACCTTGGCGTAGTAACGCATGTAGATGCCCGACGCCGCGATGCCGATGATCAGGAACAGCGGAAAATAGTCGTTGACCAGGGAGATGTAGCGCAGCTTGGCGTCCGCGAGCCTGCGGAAGAGCAGGAAAAGCAGACCGGCAATGATCAGCAAGTCGGACTGATACAGCACCGGGGCTCCGATCTGCAGGATGCCGTCCATGAACTCGGCGCCGTTCACGAAGAACGGGATGGGCTCGAGGAACAGGCGCAGGTGGCGGATCACGATGACCAGGAAGCTGTAGTGGAACAGCAGGGCGAACAGCCACAGCCACTTGGCGGAGGCGTATGCCACCACGGGTTCGCCCTTGACTTCGTGCAGCGAGGCCGAGCTGTTGCGGAACAGGCTGCGGAAGGTCAGGATTTCCAGAGCCATGCGCACGAAGGTCTGGAAGCCGTTGGTGGGGTTGTCCCACTTGCTCTGTTTAAAGGTTTCGGGGTCATAGGCGTACTGCTGACCGCCGGTGGTGGGGATGCTGAAAGGAACCGGGCTCTTGCCCCATTTGAAGATCCTGTAGGCAAAGCCCAGAATGAAGATGACGAACGCCGTCATCGGGATACAGACACCGAATATCGTATTCAGGTGCCCCAGTCCCACCCCGAACAATGGGATGAAGACCAGAAGAAAAACGAAGAGGAGTGAGTACAAAGCATTCATCTACCGTCACCTCGCTTGTATTTTGGTCCCGCGAACTCTTCGCGGAGACCGCCTCTATTCCTCGGCCTTTCCGGCCGTTACGTCCGAAACGCAGTTGGCGCGCCGAATGATGTTCCGGTGCGCGCGCTTGACCTCGTCGACGCGCATGGCAAAGATTTGCTCACGCGTTTTGGAGTAGATGTCGAAGGCCATCATGACCATGTTGTCGATCTTGGCCTCGAAGCGGAGCAGCTCGCCGAGCGTGCCCGCCTTTTCCATTTCCTTGAAGTAGGCTTCCCGCAGCACTTTCTTGAGCATGAACAGGAAGCTGAGCGCCTGTGACGGGGAGAACTCCTGAACGGAGCGGATTCGGATGAGTCTGTCGAGGGAGGCGGCCATGGCGTCGGCATCATCCCAGGCGATCAGGTGGTCGATGAACTCGTCCACACACCCGACAATGGTTTCGCCCACGGGATTGTTGAACCCTCCCCCGGACTTCCAGATGCGCCGGGTCTCCTCGGGATAGCTCCCCAGGATGGCGTCCACCCATTTATCCGCGATGGCTGCTCGGTCCGCAGCAACGCGTTCCTCCATACTCATACTTGCAGACAGCTCCTACAATAAAAATTCCGCGCATGAACAAAACCCTCCCCCAAAGCTTCTGATCACGTCGCGACAGGCAAGGATAATTGTGAAAATCCTCACGTAAATGATGCAAGTTCATATTCCAGATAGACTAGGAAAGGTCAAGGTTTTTGCCAAAAAAACCGGGTTCTCCAACCCCTTCCGACACCTTCTCAAGCCTTGAATGGTGCGCGTTCCCGGTCGATAGCAAAAAACCTTGCCCCGGATACTTGCCAGCCGCGTCTTTAATGTATACCTCTGCGGTATGAAAAACACGGAGACACCCATGAAACGATTTGCAGCCACCGCGCTGACCTTCGCCCTTGTCCTGACCGCAGGCTACGCATACGCGTTCTTCGGCCTGTTCGAGGACAATACAGTAACCGCTGAGAACGGCGTCATTTCCATCCCCACAGCGGAAGTTTCGGACGGCCAGGCGCACCACTTTTCCTACGAAACATCCGGAAAAACAGTAAAATTCTTTGTCATAAAGAGCCCGGACGGCGTCCTGCGCGCCGCCTTTGACGCCTGCGACGTCTGCTGGCGCGAAGGCAAGGGATACTCCCAGCAGGGGGCCGTCATGATCTGCAACAACTGCGGGCAGCAGTTCCACACCACCCGCATCAACGAGGTCAAGGGCGGCTGCAACCCCGCTCCCCTTGAGCGCACCGTTCGAGACGGAAACCTGATCATCAAGGAAGCTGCCCTGTTCGAGGGCATGCGCTATTTCCTCTAACCGGGACGCACCATGAACCTGCTCACCATTCCCTGGCGCAACGCCCGCCGCAAGTGGGTCAAGTCCGCCCTGCTGCTCGGCGTTTTCGCGCTGGGTGCCATGTCCATCACCGCCCTTTCGCTCGTGTCCAGAGCCGTGGGTGACAGCCTTGAGGAAAAGCTGACCGCCTTCGGCGCCAACATTCTCGTCACGCCAAAATCGGAAACCTTGACAGTCAGCTATGGCGGCTTCAGCATGGGCGACATGCGCTTCGGCGGAGACCGGATTGACGTTGGACGCTCCATGGCTGCCATCGACAGTATCGAGCTACGCCAGAACGTCAGCGTCGTGGCCCCGAAACTGGTGCACCTTGCCCGGTTGAACGACACCCCTGTCGGGCTCATCGGCGTGAACTGGGAGCGCGAACGAAAGCTCAAGGGCTACTGGGGCGTCAAGGGACGCTACCCCGAGACCCGATCCGAACTGCTGGCGGGATCGAAACTCGCCGAACGCCTCGGCCTTGCGCCGGGCGACACCGTGCAGGTAGATGGCCACACCGCCCGCATAAGCGGCGTACTCATGCCCACGGGCAGCGACGACGACGCCGTGCTGCTCACCGACATCGGCTTTGCGGGGATGCTGGCAGGCACGCCCGGAAAGGCCACGTTCCTCGAAGTGGCCGCCCTCTGCGCCGGGTGTCCTATCGAGGACATCGTGCACCAGCTGGCCTCGGCCCTACCCGGCACGGACGTGACCGCCATGCAGCAGGTGGTCCGCCAACGCATGTATTCCATTACCTTTGTGGAGCGTCTTGCGCTGGCCGTGAGCGTGGTGATCCTGCTCATCGCCTGCGCCTCGGTGGGTCTCTCCATGCTCTCCTCGGTGAACGAGCGCGTGCGCGAGATCGGGCTGCTTCGTTCGCTTGGCTTTTCCAGGTCCGGGGTGTTCGGCATCTTCTGCTTCGAGGCCGTACTCATCGGCCTGCTGGCAGGGATGGCGGGATATGTTTCCGGCTGGTTCCTCAGCCTCGAAATCCTCTCCGCACTGGAAGCGGGCGGCACCATCGCCTTTTCCGCGTCGGGCCTCGGCCTCGCCGCGCTCTGCTCCGGCCTCGTG
>NZ_BBCB01000112.1 GCF_001311825.1 Salidesulfovibrio brasiliensis JCM 12178
GGGCACGCCGTCGCGGGCCACGATGCGGCCGCGCTCTAGGTGCAGGGTGCGCGCGTTGGGCACGCAGTCCAGCACTTCGCGGCTGTGGGTGGCCATGATGACGGAGGTTCCGTAGTTGTGGAACTGCTTGAAGATGTCCATGAGGTGCATGGTCAGGTCCACGTCGAGGTTGCCGGTGGGTTCGTCGGCGAGAATGAGTTCAGGCCCGGCCACCATGCTGCGGGCGATTGCCACGCGCTGCTGCTCGCCGCCGGAAAGGAATTCGCAGGGCGTATAGCTTTTGGCCTCCAGCCCCATGGCCCGGATGATGGCCCGGACGCGGCGCTCCAGATGCGTGCGCTGCATGCCCCGAACTTCAAGCGACATGGCCACGTTGTCGAAGACGCTGCGCCTTGGCAGGACCTTGAAGTCCTGAAAGACCACGCCCACGCGGCGGCGCAAAAGCGGCAGCCTGCCGCGCCGGAGCTTGTTCAGCTCGAACCCGCAGACCCTGGCCTTGCCCCGCTTGAGGGGCAGCGCGCCGTACAGCAGCTTCAGGAGCGTGGACTTGCCCGCACCGGAATGCCCGGTAAGAAACATGAACTCGCCCTTGCCGAGCTTGAAGGAAATATCCTTCAGGGCCCACTGCGACCCGAACGTATGGGAGACTCTCGTCAATTCGACCATGACCGTCCTTGTAGCCTTCACAGGCCGCTTTGTAAAATGATCCGCACTCTTTCACGGCACCTTTGACGCAACCATCGCTTTATGTCTATTCATATTGACACGATGGAGGAAAACCCATGCTCCGATGCTGTCCGCCACACTCGCCCTGCTGATCCTTGCCGCGCTCCCGGCGCATGCGGGTTCTCTGCGCGTGGCCGTGGAGGACATGCCGCCTTACTCCGTCTGGACGGACGGCACCCCGACAGGGCCTGACATCGCACTGGCGAAATCGGTCGCCTCAGCCCTCGGCCTCAAGCCGCGCTTCATCCGCTGCGACAGGCCGAAATGTCTCACCTTACTGGAAAACGGTCAGGCCGACTGCATATTCGGGCTGAAACGCCGCCCCGCGCTGGACGAGACCGTCTGGCTCCCGGCCCGCCCCCTCAGGATGCACGCAGACACCGCGTTCTGGATCAAAAAAGGCTCGGGCATCCGCCTTGAGCGCCAACAGGACCTCTACGGCAGAACCGTCGGCGTCATCAAGGGCATGGCCCTTGCCCCGGCCTTTGACAACGATCCGCGCATCGAACGCTATGCACAAACCGACATGGGCAAGCTCTTCAAGCTCTTGATAGCCGGCCAGATTTCCGTGGTCGCGCTGGAGGTGCGCCGGGGTGAAGCGGCCCTTGCGCGCACGGGCTTTGCCAAATGGGTTAAGCGCGCACCATACAGCCTGAGCGCCCCTGACCCTGAGTTCATGGCCGTCTCCCGCAAGTCGCGACTGGCAACCGAGCCGGACTACGTTCGCAGCGCACTCGACAAGGCGCTTGACGATGTGCAATCGACGCCCGACGATACGCAAGAATAAAGGAAGTTCAGATGTCTGACGGAGCACTTCGCAACGCAGCCGACCACATCCGAGACGCCCGGACCACCTTCGCCTTTACCGGCGCGGGCATTTCCGTGGAGTCGGGCATCCCGCCGTTTCGCGGTCCCGGCGGGGTCTGGAGCAAGCACGACCCGGCGCTTTTCGAGATGGGCTATTTCCGCCGGAACCCGGAAGCCTCGTGGAAGCTCATCCGCGAACTGTTCTATGAACGCTTTAACACGGTGAAGCCAAACAAGGCCCACACCGCCCTTGCCGAGCTTGAAGCCGCAGGGCTTTTGACCACGGTCGTCACCCAGAACATCGACGGGCTGCACCAGAAGGCAGGGAACACCCATGTGCTCGAATACCACGGCTCCACCAGCCGGGTGCAGTGCATGAGCTGCCGCAGGAAGTACCCCACCGAGTCCGTTTCCCTCGACACACTGCCGCCCAAGTGCCCGGACTGCGGCGGCGTTCTCAAGCCGGACATCGTTTTTTTTTCCGAAGGCATCCCTGACGACGTTCACCGCGAGGCCACGCAACTGGCCCGCAGCGCGGACGTGCTCATCGTGGTGGGCACCACCGGCGAGGTACAGCCCGCCGGACGCATCCCGTGGGTGGCGCATCACAACGGGGCCACGATCATTGAAATCAACCCCAACGAATCCGCCTACACGTACAAGGCAACGGACATCTATCTCGAAGGCAAGGCCGGAAGGATGCTCCCCGAGCTTCTCGAGGCCGTTCTTACTCCCCGCTGACAAGGAACAACGATCATGAGCTGGAAGGAAGCGACACGATTCATCGGTGATCTGCAGTGCGACGACAACCTCGCGAACAAGGTGCTGAACCAGCGCGACGCAGAGGCCATGGCCTTGGCCGCCAAAAAGGAAGGATACAAGTTCTCGCCGAAGACTCTGGCCGAGACCCTGACCGCCACGGTGCCGGAAAGCCGGTTGGATGACTACTATCTGGAGCAGGTGCCCGGCGGCGGATACTTCAAGCGCCTGTTCGTGCTGATGAAACGGTCCGGCTGGCTGTAATCAACCCTTGACCGCTTCAATGCGCGCGCCGAGCTCCCGGTCGGGCCGGATGCGGTGAACCCTGTCCACCGCGTTGCTGAACAGGTCGATGGAGTGGTGGCTGATGACCAGCACCTGCAGGTCCAGCCGGTGGGCGATCTCGGCGATGAGCTTCATGAACTTGGGCACCAGCGACGGCCTGAGCCAGCAGTCCTGCTCATCAAGCACCAGAAACGGCCTGTGCCGGTCTTCCGGAAGCTGCGACAGCGCGATGAGCCGCAGCCCCACGGACAGGATGTTGCACACAGAGCCGCCCTGCCCCCGCATGATGTCCTCCACCGCGTCCTCTTCGCCCGCGTTGTGAATGCGGAAGGAGACGTTCAGGCGGCCGTTCTTGACCTCGCGCAGCGTGGAGACCACCCGGTCCTGCCCGAGTATTTCCCGGATGGCGTGGGTCAGGTTGGCTTCGATTTCATCAAGCACCTTGCCGAACAGGGCCGAGGACAAATCCTCCAGCCGCGCGGCCGCATGGGGGGCAAGCGCCAGATAGTCCTGCGCCGCCCCGGCAAGCTCGCGCTCGCGGGCGTGCTCGTCCACCCTGCTCTCGGCCACGGCGGAAAGCCTCATGAGGCGGGATTCAAGCTCCCGCAGCTCCGCAGCCCTGTCCATCTACCCCTCACCGTTGCCGAACGTGCGCTCCACCTCGTCCAGCCCGTTGCGGATATCTTGAACATGCTTGCGGTATTCTTCCACAAGACGTTCGTTTTCCTTGCGCTTTTCTTCGAGAATGCGTTGCAGTTCCTCCGGGTCTGCCGTGCCGAACTCCGCTTTGGCGCGTTTTTCAAGCTCGGCCAGACGGTCCGTGAGGCTGCTGATCTTCTCCTCGGTGCGGATCTTTCTGGTCTCCAGTTCCTTGTGCTTTGTCCGGAGCTCGGCCAGTTCGGCTTCGAGCGCCCGGTCGCGTGCCGCGCCCTGTTCGTCAGTCATGGTCCACGACCTCCTCGTATAGTTCCCAAATGAGCCGCGACTCCGGCGACTCGTCCAGATTGTCGGTCAGAAATTCTTTCAGCCCCACACCTTCATGGGTGCGCCGCCACGCCAGCTTTTCCAGCCCCTTTATAAACTCGGAGCCGCCCTCAAGCTCATGCTCCTCGGGCGGGAAGTCCTGATCCGGAAACACCTCGCCAAACGGCAAGTGCGGAATCACCCACGTTTCAAGCTCGTCCATGCCCGGCTGCCACACGGACGCGGCAGGTTCGCGCTCCATGGAGCGGCGGGTAAAGGTCAGGCGGACGATGTTTCCCGGATTGGCCCATGTGGTCATGCCCTTCTTCACCGTGGGCTGCGGCCTATGGATGTGGCCGTTGATGACCCAGTCGATGCCCGGCAGTTCCTTGATGCCGTAAGCCTTGTCCTCGAAATCCGGGAAGCGGATGTTGTGGTGCGTGAGCCAGACCACGGTCTCCGGGCAGTCCTCGGATCGATCAAATGACCGGGGGATGGATGTCCCGTCCGGGCTGGCGCAGACCAGCGCGTCCCCAGCGGGCGTATCCAGCACGAACTGCGGGCCGTCCTCCTTCATCAGCAGAACCGCGCCGGAGGCCTCGAGCACGGCCAACGAAACGTCCTCGGTGAACCGCGACTGGTACTTGTCATGGTTGCCCACCAGCACCCTGACCTTGCGCTCTTCCGCGCGCCCCCCGAAAATACGGATGAGTTCCACAAGCATTTTGTTGGAGTTGTCACGGGGGAGATGAAAAAGGTCGCCGAGAAACACCGGAAGGAGATCGCGCCGGTCAGCCTCGGCAAGACAGGCCTTGGTCTTCTCCAGAACCTGATCGAGGTAGCCCTCCATGCGCTGTCCGGGCGGGGTGTCCGCCAAGTGCGCGTCACCGATAAGGAAAAGCCCTTCGGCGCGGATGCGGTCAATGGTCATGCGCGCCTCCGTCGTCCATGAATTCGCCTACTTCCAACTCGCCTCCGCAAACAGGGCAGCGGCCGATGGCCTCCAGCCGCTCGGCAAGGCGCGCGCGGTGCTCGGCCAACTCCCGTTCCGCCTCCGCCTGCTCGCCCTTTGCCCCGGCCAGCATGTCACGCAAGGTCCGCAAGGATTCCAGGGTTTCTCCAAGTCCCTCTGGAACCTCCATCTCCGGCGGCTGGCGCAGACTCCCCAGCGATTTTCCGGCACTCCGCAACCGCCTCAACAACGCAGAACCATCTGAAATTTCGTGATAAAGCGCATCCAATCCGGAAACATCCGCAATCTCTGGCAGCGGCTTCAGGCCATCCATCGCCCCAGCTCTGGCACGCTGAACCCCGAGCGCGTCCGCAACGGTCCGCAACTCCCCGTGCAGTTCGCTGAGCGCAGCAGTTTCCTGCGTTTGTGGCGGATCCGCAAGTGTCTGCAAAACGTCTTCATAGGCCCGGCCAAATGCAATGCGGCGTTGAAGGTCAGCCTGCTCGGCAATGGTCTCACGCAGAGCGGCCAGCGGATGCGGGGCTGGGGCTTCGCTGAGCGGTTTCAACGCCTGCCGCTCGGCCTTTGCCGCCTCAAGCTGCCGGAAAAGCTCGGCTCTGGCCCGCAAGACCTCTTCCAGAGCAGGGATTTCCCGTAAAAGACCGTCCAACCGATCACCGAGGGCTTGGGCCTGCTCCATGGCCAGCGAAATATCCGGCAGAGGCTCAAGGGTATCCAGCTCGTCTTTAATGTCCCGCAACCGTGCCTCGCGTCCGGCCAGTTCGCGGCGCTTGTCCAGCACCTTGCGCTTGAGCGCGCCCTGCATATCCAACAGGTAGGCCCCTTCCGAAGATGAGGCCAGAAAATCGGCCACCGCGCGGTCCGGACGGTTCAGGAGAAAGACCGGCTCGCGCTGGTCGCCTATGTGCACGTCCACGGGGTTGTTGTCGCCGAGGTCGACCTTGTCCATGCGCAGAAGCTTGCGAACCTCTTCGGGCACGCCACCCCGCCCGAGCTTCCAGAACTCTTCGGGCTCCTCGGCCCCGGGCCGCAGGATTTCATAGCCCGGCGACGCCTTTTTCCGAATCCACGTGATCTCGTGACCGTCGTCCAGCACCACGGTGACGCGGGCCTCCTTGGCGCCGTGACGGATGAAATGCTTGGGGGTCGGATTTTCCGCCACGCAGCGCAAGGCCTCCACCAACGCGGATTTGCCCGTGTTGTTGGGGCCGGTCAGGGCTGTCACGCCAGGACCAAGCTCAAGCTCGGTCCGTTTGTGGGCCATGAAGTTTTCGACAATTATCTTTGTAATCATACCATGTTGCGCGTTGCGGTTTCCTGCGGTCAAGGATAGCGGTGGCGGCCGCGTAGCTCAAGTGCGTAAACGGACACCCCCTTGTCGCGCATCTGCTCGTTGTTCTCCTGCCACCGTTTGGCAAGAAACTCCGGCAGGCCATGTGTCGCACAGGGGAAATCGTCACACTGGAAGCAGTAGGAAACGCCCCGCTCCCGAACGCATGCTTTCACCGTGCAGTCGCCGAACAGGCAACCCTGCCCCCGACAGCCGGTGCAGCTTCCGTTTGAAAGAAACTCCAGCAGTTCCCGGAACCCCTCATACCCCGCAAACGCCGGGTTCATGCCCGCGAACCGTTCGGCATAGGACGCAAAATTATCACCAAGCGCCTCTTTGAGCGCAGCCGCGTGGCGGCGGATCTCGCCGTCACCGTAGGCGAGACACTTGCCGCAGGAGAGGCCGCATGGCGCGACCTCCTGCTCGATGGTCGCCAGCGGACCGAGCCCGGCATCCGCCAGCGCGTCCAGTGCTGCGGACGCGGCAAAGCGACACAACAGGCGGCAGCTTTCACCGATGTTTTCCTCATCGAATTTGCGGTGACCTCGGGTTTGGTGAAATCGCAGCCGGTGAGCTGCTGACAGTTGTCGCTGCCGTATTCGGCGCGAAACCGTTCAAGGAAATCCTGCACCACGGCGTATGGGACATCCTGAGTCTGCTCGGGCAGAGGGGCGGTGCGCCCGGCATAGAGCCCGATGCCCATGATCGCTCCGGTCACCGCACCGCACAGGCCGTTGGTACGCGAGGTGCCGGAGCAGAACCCGGACGCGGAGGCCTCCATGCCCGGTTCGTACCGACCTCCGGCCTCGGCCAGCGCGCGGTATACGCTCTCCGCGCAGTACCAGCCGGAATTGAAAAGCTCTCTTGCCCGTTCACCGGTCTCTCGTTTCATGCACCCTCCCGTGCGTTGCAGGCGAGATGAGGACAGAACTCTAGCGCCGCGGGAGTCATTGCGCCATCGGCATCGTAGAGCACCAGCGGCGGCATGACGGTCAGCCCCTCGCCTCCGTCCTTGACCGCTTCCACAAGAACAATTTTCGATTCCACGCCCGCCTTGCCGTGCACCATCAGAAGCCGCTTGGCCGCAAGCCTGTGGCGCTCAAGCTCCCGGAAGAGCGCCTGCAACCGCTCCGGCAGAAAAACCACGAACAGTCGCCCGCGCGATTTCAGCAACCGTGCCGCACAGCCGATGAAGTCCGACAGTGTCCCGGCAGCCTCGAACCGGGCCTGCGAACGGGCGTCGCCCCGGCTGACCCGGCCGCGGTCCGGCTCCCGATACGGCGGGTTCATGAGCACGAAGTCCATCTGCTGCTCACCGTCGCGAAATGCGCTGACGTCTTGCGATACGAAATGAAAACAATCTTTAAATCCAAGCTGTTCGGCGTTCTTTTTGGCGCAATTGAGCGCCTCTTCATCCAGTTCCACGCCCGTTATGCCCAGATTTTCCACATCGGTTCCGAGAAGCAGGGCCAGCGACACCGCACCGCTGCCACAGCCGAGATCGGCCCCGCGCCAGCCCCGTTTGACCCGCGCAAACGAGCCGAGCAGCAGCGAATCAAGAGAAAAGCGGTACCCGTTTTCCGGCTGGGCCAATCCCCGGGGGAAAAAACTGCGGGCTTCGGCCACGGTCACGCGCGCCTCCGTCGGATGCGGCGGCCAGCGGCGCGAAAGACGTCCGCAAAGAGATGGGCCTCCTGCATGTTCAGTAGGTGCGCGGCAAAAGATACAGCCCGGCGAGCACCGGTATCACGGCAAGGCTCCAGCCGCCGAGAGGTCGCGCAAGCCAAG
>NZ_BBCB01000113.1 GCF_001311825.1 Salidesulfovibrio brasiliensis JCM 12178
GCCGGATCTGGTTGACGATGGCGGCGGTTCGCAGGGATACGTCATCCCCGCAAGGCAGGCCCAGCGCGACGCACAGCGCCTCGGCCGGAGGGATTCGCACGAATCCCATGCCCAGCGCGATGACCGCCGTGGCGGCCAGTGCGGCGCAGAGCGTGCCGAGGAGCATGGTCGTCCGGACCGTTGCCTTGCGGGTGTTCACTTTCAGATGCCTACTTCATGGCGTCTTTGAGATTGTCGACGTACAGGTCGGCCCATGCGTCCACGGAGCCGAGGCCGCGCAGCTGGGTCTGGACCTTGTAGCCCGCCTTCATGAGCAGGACTTTCCATGCGTCGTCCTCGTCACCGGCCATGTCGTTGGTGGCGTGATCGCCCGCCACGACCATGAACGGCTTCATGAGGATATTCTTTTTG
Source organism: Salidesulfovibrio brasiliensis JCM 12178 (assembly GCF_001311825.1). Classification (GTDB taxonomy): domain Bacteria; phylum Desulfobacterota; class Desulfovibrionia; order Desulfovibrionales; family Desulfovibrionaceae; genus Pseudodesulfovibrio; species Pseudodesulfovibrio brasiliensis. The sequence goes on from NZ_BBCB01000113.1 coordinate 412, forward strand.
CCGGATGCCTTGAGGCGCGGCATCACGTCGTCGAGGGAGGGGTAGCCTTCCACGCAGCCCACGAAGACGGGTAGTCGTATTCGGCCTGCATGGCCTTGGCGAATTCGGCATAGATGCCGGTGGAGAAGAAGTCGTTGCCGTGGCCCATGTAAAGCAGGGCTGCGTTGTTGGCTTTTGCTTCCTTCACGTCATCGGCAAGCGTCTTCACGGCCCGCTCGATGTCCGCGGTGTAGGGGTGCGCCTCACCGGGCATGCCCAGCGCGGGGCGTCCGAGGGACAGCCGCTGGAACGGGCGGTGACGCGGCTTCATGGTGCGGATGGAGCGCAGGGAGGAGACGAGGGTGATGAGGTCGTGGAACTCCTCGCCAGCGAAGACGTGCAGGGACTGAACGGCGATGTCGCGGTAGCCGTTATTTTGCAGCTCGGCGATGGTGGCCAGCGGGTGCTTCACGTGCAGCACGTCCTCGGGCACTTCGGGATGGCTCTTGCTCCATGCGGGATCGGCGGCACGCTGCTGCCAGATGTTGCGCACGATGTTGGAGGTGAAGGCCAGCTTGACCGGGACGTCCGGGAAGGCCTTCTCCACCTTGTTTCGGATGGCGAGAATCGAGTTCAGCGCGTCGGGGTAGGACGTGCCGAAGGCGGCCAGTACGATGGCCTTCTTTGCGGGAGCCTCGTCATGGCCGTGGGCCATGGCAGCAGCGGGAAAGAGCATACAGAGCGCCAGTACAAGTGTGGCGATACGCATGTGGATTCCTCCGGTATTCAGGAGGGGCTTGTTGGGGAAAGGGCAAAAAAACCTCCCCGCACGACAGATGCGGGAAGGGTCCGTTTTTCCTTTCCGAAATAAGTGCCTCGGCGCAGCAAAAGCCCCGTTGCCGTCCGAGCAAACCTTGGAGCGGCCTCAGGCAGGTCTTCCGGCTGACCCCTTCCGGTCCCGGCCTTCCCGGACGTTGGTCCAGTGGCACGCTGGGGGACGGAATTCACGGGGGTTACGGCGGCGGGCCCGCTCCCGATTTTCACGGGATTCCCTATCAAGTCCTTTTGGACACCTGAAGCAGAGTCGATTTACTGGGCTTTGTCGCGAAATGTCAAGGCTGCTGCTCGACGTGCTGTTCGCCTGCGCTGTTGAGCAGTTCCTCGGTGTCGATGACCAGCGCGTCGGACTCGCCCATCATGCCGTAGCCGAGGATGGGCAGGTGGAAGACTTCTTCCACGGGCACGGTGAAGCGGGTGATGACCACCTGCTGCTGGCGCAGGACCTCGTCCACGAGGATGGCGGCCTTGTATTCGCCCACGCGCACCACGATGCACTGGGCCTTCTCAATGTCGGTGACTTCGGCTTCGATGTCGAGGAACTGGCCGAGACGCAGCAGGGAGTGGACCTCGCCGCGCACGTCCACGGTCTCGCGTCCGTCCGGCAGTTCCACGACTTCCTGCGCCTTGGGCACATACACTTCCACCACATCCCGGCTGGGAACGATGAAGACGTCCCCCCCAAGGCGGCAGATGATGGCGTCCACGATGCCCTCGTTGGCCGAGCGGTCCAGCGGGATGCTGATCTTGAAAGCCGCGCCCTTGCCGAGCTCGCTGGTGATGTGGATGTCGCCGTCGAGGCCCACGCGGATGGCGTTGACCACGGCGTCCATGCCCACGCCGCGTCCGGAGACGTCCGTGACCTGTTCTGCGGTGCTGAACCCGGAGGCCAGCACGAACTGGAGAATCTCGCTCTGGGAGTATTCCGTGTCCGGGTCGGCGATGCCCTTTTCAATGGCCTTGTTGAGGATGCGTTCGGGGTCGAGGCCCTTGCCGTCGTCGCGAACTTCGATGAAGGCTTCCTCGCCCTTGCGCCATGCGGAGAGTTGGACCAGCCCGGTGTCGCTCTTGCCTGCGGCCTTTCGCTCCTCGGGGGTCTCCAACCCGTGGTCCACGGCGTTTCGCAGCAGGTGCACCAGCGGTTCGTTCATGCTCTCCACGATGGTCTTGTCCAGCGGCAGGTCCTCGCCCTTGATGACGAACTCCAGCTTCTTGCCGATCTTCTGGGAGAGGCTCTTCACCAACCGGTGCATGGGCATGAAAATCTGCTTCAGCGGCACGAGGCGGATGGCGTCCACTTCGTTTTGCAGCTTGCTGATGACCGTATCCAGCTCGCGCAGGCTGGAGGTGGTCTTCTGGTCGTTGCGGCCGCTGCTCTGGGCGATGACCGCGTACGTGACCATGAGCTTGCCCACCAGCTCGATGACGCGGTCCAGCCTGTCGGTGGGCACGCGGATGGACGAGATGGCCTGCTGGGAGACCGTTTTCTCTTCCTTCTGCTCCGGCTTGGCGTCGGCTTTCTTTTCGGGCTGTGCAGGTTTTTCCGCCTTCTCCGAAGCTTCCGCCGTGGTCTGTTCACCTTCGGCGCCCATGGCCGCGGCAACGGCTGCCTCGTCCTCTTCCGGGGCCGCCTCTTCGGCAATGTCTTCTTCGGATTTGGCCACGACCGCAGAGCCGAGGTCCAGTATCCCCGCCAACGAGAAGAGGAACTTTTTCTGGGCTTCGCTCACCCCGAGCATGGAGGTGATGATTTCCGGCGTCAGGGGCGTGATGCCGTCGGAGAGCATGTCGAGCAGCGCGATGACTGGGACGAGGACAGCTTCATGTGGCTGAGGCCCATGGTGTCCAGCGCCTCGGTGATCGCGGCTTCTCCGCGCTCTACGTCGAGAATCCGTTCTTCGACTTCCTCAATGCATTGCCCTATGCTCTCACGCATTCACTAAACCTCATTGGGGTTGTTCACGGCTTTTGAAATAGGCAGCCACGTCGGGGTATGCGGCAAAGGTCTCGTCGAATCCCCACGAGTAGAAAACCTGTTTGCAGGCCGGGGAAAGCCCGGCCACGCTGACGTCGAAGATGCCCACCAGCTCGGCCACCGCCTCCCAGGACCCGGAGTTGAAGGTCAGCACCTCTTCAAGGTTGAGAAGGACGGGGTTGCCCGGACCGGCGTGTATGATGGGCTTGGTAATGGCGTTTCGGTGCACGTCGAGGTGGACGCGTTTGTCCTTGACGTGGAGTATGGCCACGCCGTCGCGTTCCTCGACCTCCACTCCCGCAGCTTCCGGCCCCGCGCCGCCTGCGCCGGTGCTGCTGGCCTCGTTGATGAGTCCCAGCACGCGGTTCGTCTCTTCGTCGTCCGGGGTGCCCGTATCGCGAAGCTGTTCGAGCACCTGAAAGATCATGTTCACGGATTCGGAGAGCACCGTGATGTTCTCAGGTGACGGTTCCACATCTCCGGACTGGACCTTCTTCATGAAGTCTTCGACCTTGTGAGTGAAGGACGATGCAGATTCGAAACCGCTCATGAAGCCGGTGACGCCCTTGATGGTGTGCAGGGGACGCCCAAGGGTTTCGATGCCGTCGGCTATCTCTCCGCCGTCAAGCTGCTCAAGGCCCTCGATGACCTGCGGGTAGTACTTGTCGTTGACCTCTGAAAAGAATTCGTCAACCATTGCATCGTCTTCGCTCATGCCCGGTGCCTCGTCCTATTGTTTGAGCAGTCCGATCCGTTCCAGTTCCTTGAAGAGTTTTTCCTTGTCCACCGGCTTGACCAGATACCCGGAAGCCCCGCCTTCGTGGAAGGATTTGAGTACGGTCTTGGGGTCGTCCAGCGCGGAGGTCATGATGATCTTGCTGCGGGCGACCTGCATCTCCACCTCAAGCCGCCGGATGGTCTCAAGCGCCTCTATGCCGTCTATCTCGGGCATCATGATGTCCATGAGCACGAGGTGGTAGGGCTTGCCTTCCTCGGCGGCGAGCTTGTACGCCTCAATTGCTTCACGACCGTTTACCACGATGTCCACCTCGAAAAGCGACATGAGAAACGACTTGAGCACTTTTCTGCTCAGGAACTCGTCTTCGACAATCAGCGCCCGCATGATACCTCCGGTCCAGAAATGGCATATACTCGGTTCAGTTTGCTTATTGTGGTCCATTGAGTGAAATTATGTCAACGGCATATGCATTATAAATGTTGCTGAAAATTGTACATCCGCCTCGGACTTGCCTAACTCGGCGCGAAGGGATATTGAGCGCCTCATGACACGGGAAATCACGCAGAAGAGAAGAGACAGGGTCGACGCGGTCACCGCCCGCAGGCAGAAGGACCTCACGCTGGTCATGGACAACATCTGGGACCCGCACAATGTTTCCGCCGTGCTGCGAAGCTGCGACGCCTTCGGCGTGAACCGCGTTCATCTCTATTATACCACCTCCTCATGGCCCGATCTGGGCAAGAAAAGCTCGGCCTCGGCCAAGAAATGGGTCGAGCGCGTGCGCCACAGCGACCCCGCCGAGATGATCGGCTCCATGCGGTCGCAGGGGTATCAGGTGCTCAGGACCGGGTTCTCCGAGACCGCGCGGACAGTCATGGACTTCGACTACACCAAGCCCACGGCCATCATCCTCAGCAACGAGCATCGGGGCACTTCGCCCGAGCTGGCCGAACTGGTTCCGGACGAAGTCTACATCCCCATGCAGGGCATGGTGCAGAGCTTCAACGTGTCCGTTGCGGCGGCCATCATGCTTTACGAGGCATTCAAGCAGCGCAACGAGGCAGGGTTTTACGACGAGCCTTCCTATTCGCCCGAGGAGCTCGAAGCCATGCGTGAAAAGTGGTACACCCGCTAGCCGATAATAATTGGTATTCATTCCCGTTCTGACGTATGCTTGATTCCATGCGCAACTCAGACGCCTTTGAAACGCTTGTCGAGGTACTGCGAAACGGCGGTCTCGCCGTCTACCCCACGGAGACCCTGTACGCCGTCGGCTGTCGGGCCGACATGGCGGAATCCGTGCGCGCAGTTTCCGTGCTCAAGGCCCGGCCTCAGGCCAAGCCGCTGCCGCTGGTCATCGGCGGCATGGACGAGCTTGCCGGAGTCTGTGGCGAAGTCGGGCCGGTCACGCGAAAGCTCATGGACCGCTTCTGGCCCGGACCGCTCTCCATTCTGGTGCCCGCCGTGGAGTCGCTCGCGCCCGGCGTGAGTGATGACCTCGGGCGCACATCGGTGCGCTGGACCGACCATCCCGTGGCCGCCCAGCTCTGTACCATGGTGGGGCCCCGCTGGTGGCGACGAGCGCCAACCGCAGCGGGAGCCAACCCACGGCCGTACCCGGAGAGCTCGACCCGCAAATACTTCAGGGCGTCAAGGCCTCGTTCCTCGACATCCCTCATCCGGCCGGAGGCAGCGCATCCACCGTGGTAGAGGTGCTGGACGAGGAGCGTGTGCGGATTCTCCGGCACGGGGCTGTCTCGCAGTCGGCTCTCGAGGCTGCCGGGTTCGTTCTGTCCGGCGTTTCCCCTCTGTGATTCAGGAGGTACCGGTGGATCACATTGTCGAGCCGCATGTTCTCATCATCGAGGACAGCAAATCCATAGTCACCGAGCTGGAGCGGAGGGTGTCGGATGATCTCGGGTTTACCTGTGAATGTGCCGAAACGCTCGCCGAGGCCCGACAATTGATTTCGGCTTCGTCCGAACGTTTTTTCTGTGCCGTTGCAGACCTGCATCTGCCGGATACCCACGATGGAGAAATCGTGGATATCCTGCGCGAAGCAGGCATCCCCACCGTAGTCTTCACCTCCGGCATCGACGAAAACCTGCGAAAAGCGATTCTCGACAAGGGAGTGAGCGACTACATCGTCAAGGACGGCATGGCTGTGACCCATCTTCTGGACACGCTGGATCGTCTCTGGCGCAACCGGGGTGTAAACGTGCTTGTCTGCGACGATTCCCGATCGTTTCTGGAGCATACGGCGACGGTTCTGCGGCGGCGCATGTTCACCGTCCGGACTGTAAGCAACGGACAGGATGCCCTCGACCTGCTGGAACGGGAGAGCTTTACCGTGGCGGTGATGGATTACGCCATGCCCGGCATGGACGGCTTGACCCTCGTGCGCAAGGTGCGGAGCATAAAATCGATGGATGACCTTTCCATCATCGGCGTTTCCTCGGCGGAAAACGAAACCCTCTCCGTCTGGTTCCTCAAGGCCGGGGCCAATGATTTTCTCAACAAACCGTTTCAGATCGAAGAGCTTGTCTCCCGCGTTGAACTGAACGTCATCATGCTGGAGCGGCTGCATAAGTTGCGCGAGCTCGATGCGGTGCGGACCAAATTCATGGGCGTGGTGGCCCATGACCTGCGAAACCCCATCAACGGCATCAAGGGTTTCGCCCAGCTCATGCTGGAATCCGGTGATGAATTGGACAAGGACAAAGTGGAGATGCTGACCATCATCCGGGACGCGGCAGCCGGGATGCGCGGCATGGTGGACGACCTGCTGGACATCTCGGTGATACGCTCCGGAAGGCTTCAGGTGCGCTGTCAGACAACGGATTTGAACACGCTTGTTCGCAAACGCATCTCCATGAGCCGGTTCGAGGCGCGGCGCAAGAATATCGAACTGGACGAGCGGCTTGAATCGCTTCCCGATGTGCCTGCCGACGCGGACCGCATTGCGCAGGTGGTGGACAACCTTTTGTCCAACGCCATCAAATTTTCCACTCCCGGCACCACCATCACGGTGAGCCTGCTTCGCGAAGACGGGCAGGCCGTGGTCACGGTTTGCGATCAGGGGCCGGGCCTCCCAAAAGAAGAGCAGCGTCTGCTCTTCCGCGACTACCACAAGGGCAGCGCCGCGCCCACGGGCGGCGAAACGAGCACCGGCTTCGGGCTGGTCATCGTCAACAACGTGGTCAAGGCCCACGGCGGTCGCGTCTGGGTCGACTCCGAGCCGGGGCAGGGGGCCTGCTTCGGTTTTGCTCTTCCCATGGAATAGGCCTTTCTCCGGTTGAATTTTTTGAACGGCGGCCCCGCTCAAACCGGGGTGCCTGCGGAAATGGTTCAACATTTTTTTACTGAATGCAGGTCTGCGTTGGGATAGAATATGTCGGGCGAGCTCTTTTATCACTCTGAGATAAAATGATTTTTGAAATATTTTCTTGATGCGTTTCTTTGGCACGCAGGATGCTAGTAAGCAAGTATCCTTCTTTTGCATAGTTAACGCGAAAATGGCTCTCCGGGATGGTCCCGGGGAG
>NZ_BBCB01000114.1 GCF_001311825.1 Salidesulfovibrio brasiliensis JCM 12178
CCTGGTGGCCCGGCCGCTCCCCGGCACTCCGCCGCCCCCCCGGCCAGCCCGATGGTCGCAGCCGCAAAAAGCGCAAGAAAGACCGCCGTGTTGTCGAGTTCAACCAGTTCGAAGACGGCGCCAAGGCCGGCAAGGTCTTCGGCGACCAGAACAAGGGCGGCAAAGGCAAACGCCGCAAGAAGTCTGGCGGACAGGACATGCAGCGTCAGGAAACGCAGGCGCAGCCGATGAAGGCCGCCAAGCGCAAGCTCAGGATCGACGATACGATCCGTCTTGCCGACATGGCGCACCAGATGGGCCACAAGGCTCAGGACCTCATCAAGGTCCTCTTCGGCCTCGGCATCATGGCCACCATCAACCAGGCGCTCGACTTCGACACCGCCACCGTGGTTGCCGGAGAATTCGGCTATGAAGTGGAAAACGTGTCCTTCGACGAGCAGGAGTTCCTGCTGCCTTCCGAAAAGGACAAGCCCGAAGACATGGCTCCGCGTCCGCCGGTCGTGACCATCATGGGTCACGTCGACCACGGGAAAACCTCCCTGCTCGACGCCATCCGGTCTACCAACGTGACCGACGGCGAAGCTGGCGGCATCACCCAGCACATCGGCGCATACCACGTCGCCACCAACCGCGGCGAGGTCGTGTTCCTGGACACTCCGGGCCACGAAGCCTTTACCACCATGCGTATGCGCGGGGCACAGGTCACGGATATCGTTGTCCTCGTGGTCGCGGCCGATGACGGTGTCATGGACCAGACCCGAGAGGCCATCGCGCACTCGCAGGCCGCCGGAGTCCCCATGGTCGTTGCTGTGAACAAGGTCGACAAGGAAGGAGCCAACCCGGACAACGTCAAGCGTGAGCTTGCCGAGATGGGCCTCATCCCTGAAGACTGGGGCGGCGAAACCATCTTCGCCCATGTCTCCGCCAAGCAACGCACCGGGCTGGACGAACTGCTTGAACTCATCCTGCTTCAGGCCGAAGTGCTTGAGCTCAAGGCCAACCCGGACAAGTTCGGGCGCGGTCATATCGTCGAGGCCAAGCTGGACAAGGGCCGCGGCCCGGTGGGCACCATGCTCATCGCCGAAGGCACCGTGAATCAGGGCGACAGCTTTGTCTGCGGCGTCCACCACGGCAAAGTCCGCGCCATGTTTGACGATCAGGCCCGCAAGATCGACTCCGCCGGCCCGGCCATCCCTGTCGAGATTCAGGGATTCGACGGTGTTCCGGACGCCGGTGACGAGCTGGTTGTGGTTTCCGACGAAAAGGTCGCCCGCCGCATCGCCTCCCAGCGTCTGCAGAAGCAGCGTGAAAAGGAACTGGCTGGCAAGGCCAAGGTTACGCTGGAGAGCTTCCTCGCCTCCCGCCCCAACGAAGAGGCTCAGAACCTCAACCTCATCGTCAAGGCGGACGTGCAGGGCTCGCTGGAAGCCGTTACAGAAGCGCTCAACAAGCTCAGCACGGACGAGATCAAGATTCAGGTCGTGCACGGCGGTGCCGGTGCCATCACCGAATCCGACATCCTGCTGGCAGGCGCTTCCGAAGCAATCATCATCGGCTTCAACGTGCGTCCCAACCTGAAGGTCAAGGAAATCGCCGAGCAGGAAAATGTCCAGATTCGCTTCTACGACATCATCTACAAGCTCGTGAACGACGTGAAGGACGCCATGAGCGGCATGCTGACTCCGGACATCGAGGAAGTGTACCTCGGCCAGGCCGAAGTCCGCGACACCTTCAGCGTCCCCAAGGTTGGCACCGTTGCAGGCTCCTACGTCACCGACGGCAAGATCACCAGAAACGCCCAGATCCGCCTCCTGCGCGGCGGCGTGGTGGTCTACACCGGCAGGCTCGCATCCCTCAAGCGCTTCAAGGACGACGTCAAGGAAGTCGCCAAGGGCTACGAATGCGGCATGGGCCTTGAGAAGTTCAACGACATCAAGGTGGGAGACGCCATCGAAGCGTTCGAGGAACGCGAAGTGGCCCGTACCATCGACTAGCCGACACAACGAAAAATCACACACGGGCGGTTCGGCAAGACTGGACCGCCCGTGTTTTGGTACTTATATACGATGATCATAGGCGTCCTCTCTCTGGAATTCCGGCTGCACGGCAACGACTCCCTCAAGGGGAAACGAAAGGTCGTGCAAAGCCTCAAGACCAAGGCCCGCAACAAATTCAACGTGGCCATCAGCGAAGTGGACGCCCTTGACGTACATGAAAAGATAGTGCTGGCAGCCGTCACGGTGGCCAACGACACGAACAAGGTTGAATCACGACTGGCCAAGCTGCTGGGGATGCTTGAAGACATCGCCCCGGCAGAGCTGGTGAACGTCGAAACCGAAGTCTTCAGCAACACGGACTAGATACAATGAAGCTTTCCGAATCCAAACGCGCCAACCGCATGGGCGACCAGATCATGCGAGAAATCTCCATGATGCTCATGGAGGAAGTGCGCGACCCCAGGCTCGAATTCGTCACGGTTTCGGGTGTTCGCATGAACGCCAACCTCGAAGTGGCCGAAGTGCTCTTCACGGCACCGGCCGACGCAGACGTGCAGGAAGTGGAAAAGGCGCTCAAAAAAGCCGCCGGATTCCTGCGCACCCAGCTCGGACGCAGGCTGCGGGTGCGCCACATTCCCGAACTGCGGTTCATGCACGACACTTTTCTGGAGGACATGGTCTATGCAAAGCCCGATGAAAGCGATAGCTGAGGCGCTGCGCAACGGGTCCTCCTTTCTGGTGGCCGCGCACTACAATCCTGACGGCGACGCCATCGGCTCCACCGCCGCGCTCGGCCACGTGCTGACCGCGTTGGGCAAGGAAGTCACCCTCTTCAATCATTCCGGCACCAACTGCCGCTATGACTGGGTAAAACTGCCCTCGCCCATCGTCAGCGAGTTGCCCGAAAAGCTGCCGGAATGGACCATCATCCTCGACTGCGGCAACGACGAGCGCATGGGGGAAACCCTGCGGTCGCGCCTTGATGAAACGCGGGTCATCAACATCGACCACCATTTGGGGAACCCCATGTTCGGGGAACTCAACTGGGTGGACGTGAGCCACCCCGCCGTGGGAACCATGATCGCCGCGCTGGCCGAAGAGTTGGACGTTCCCCTCGATGGTCCCATTGCCGAAGCCGTGTACATGGCCACCTCCACGGATACCGGCTTTTTCACGTATGGCAACACCACGCCGGAGTCGCTGGAACTTGCTGCCAAGCTGCTGCGCAACGGCCTCGACCTGCAAACCGTGAACATGAACATCACCAAGCAGTGGACCGAGAACCGGCTGCGGCTGACCAACGAGGTTCTCGGCGGCGTGGAACTCTTCGAGAACGGTCAGGTTGCCGTGGCTCCGGTTACGCGGGAGATGTTCGAGCGCACCGGCACCGTGGCGTCCGACACCGAGGAAATCATCAATTTCGTGCGCAAGCTCAAGAGCGTCCGCGTGGCGGCCCTGCTCCGTGAAGAAGGTGACGAGCAGTGGAAGTTCAGCCTGCGCGCCTACGGCGAGGACAATGTGCAGGAAGTGGCGGCCAGCTTTGATGGCGGCGGGCACAAGAACGCCGCAGGCGGCATGGTCTACGGCACGCTCGAGGAAGCCCGCAAAACGCTGGTCGAGCGCATCACGACCATGCTGGGGCTCTAGGCATGGGAAGAAAACCCAAGCGCAGCAAGGAGCAGGTCGACGGCATCCTCGTCCTGTACAAGCCCTCCGGTCCGACCTCCACGGACTGCCTGAACGCCATCAAGCGCACCTTCAGGCAGTTCAAGATCGGCCACGCCGGGACCCTTGATCCACTCGCCGAAGGCGTACTCCCGGTGCTTCTTGGCAAAGCCACCAAAATGGCTTCGCACATCACCGGCGAGAACAAGACCTATTCCGGTACGTTTCGGCTGGGAATGACCACGGATACCTATGATATTCAAGGAAAAGTTCTGTCAGAAACAGCAGTCTCAGCAGACGAAGAGACTGTTCGTCGCGAAATTTCTTACTGGAAAGAGTTGACAGAGCAGGAAGTTCCGGCCTATTCGGCTGCCAAACACAAGGGCAAGGCTTTATATGAATTGGCCCGGGCGGGAGAAGAAGTTCCCGTCAAAACAAAGCCCATTACGATCATTGAATCTGAACCTTTGGAGGTTTGCCTTCCCGATGCGGACTTCAGGGTGAGGTGCTCTGCCGGCACCTACATACGCTCCCTGGTCCACAGCTTGGGGACGCGGCTTGAATGCGGTGCAGTGCTGACACGCCTGCTGCGCGAAACAAGCGGTCCTTTCGGGTTGGAACAGTCGCATCACCTTGAGGAGTTGCTCGACGGCGATCTTGAATCGTTCGCCGCCAAGGTGATTCCCATGAACAAAGCCCTTCCCCACTGGCCCAGCCACACGCTTTCCGAAGCACTGACCGGTCTGGTGAAAAACGGCACCCGCCTGCCCGTATCCGCGGAAGGCGGCCTTGCCGGTTTACAGGGCGACCATGCACTGTTCCTCACACCTGAAGGAGACGCGCTTGCTCTCGTGGAGGCTGTCGAATCCGACGGGAAACTCTTCTGGAGCATCCTGCGGGGGCTCTGGTAGCCCGGCACCTATTCTGCGCGGGAAGGTTATCAATAAGGAACACTCTATCAGGAGGATATCGCTGTGGTCATGGACGCTCAAGCCAAACAGGCAATCATTGACGAGTACAAGACTCATGAAGGCGACACCGTCCCCGGAAGTGCAGGTTGCGCTGCTTACCCAACGCATCACCTACCTTACGGAACACTTCAAGACCCACAAGAAGGACTACCACTCCCGCACCGGCCTGCTCAAACTGGTCGGCCAGCGGAGAAAGCTGCTCAAGTACCTGCAGAACAAGGACATCGAGCGCTACCGTAATCTGATCGCCCGTCTGGGTCTTCGCAAGTAGATACCGAGCGAGTACCGGGGGAAGCCGGAAGGCTTCCCCCGTCATTGTTTGAAAAATAGAACACACAGCCTCGCGGAACGGCGATAATTCATCGCCGGACATTCCGGAAGTAGCTTAGTTGGCTCGGGAAGGCGTGGGTGAAGGCCCACTTTCAGCCACCCCTTCCCAAGCCGGCTAATCATCCGGTAAGCCACCGCGGGGCATGAAAACCAAAGGAGTTTACATGCTCAAGCCTTTTGAAAAGGTAAGCCTGACCCGTCAGGTCGGTGACATTGAAATCACCATGGAAACCGGTAAGATGGCCAATCAGGCCGGCGGCGCCGTCTGGGTGCAGTCCGGCGGTACCGTCGTGCTCGTCACGGCCACCAACCAGCCGCTCGAATTCGACCGCGGCTTTTTCCCGCTGACCTGCAACTATCAGGAAATGCTCTATGCGGCCGGTAAGGTCCCGGGCAACTACTTCCGCCGTGAAGTGGGCCGCCCCTCCGAACGCGAGACCCTGATCTCCCGCCTCATCGACCGTCCCATTCGCCCGCTCTTCGCCAAGGGCTTCAACGACGAAGTTCAGGTCATCGCCACGGTCCTCTCCGCCGACCAGCACGTCAATCCGGACGTTCTGGCCCTGACCGGCGCATCCGCAGCGCTGTCCATCTCCGAAATGCCCTTCGAAGGCCCCATCGCGGGTACCCGCGTGGCCATGGTGGACGGCGAGTTCGTGCTCTTCCCCACCTATAAAGGTATTGCGGAACATGGCAGCCTGAACCTGCTGCTGGCCGGATCGCGCGACGCTGTCGTGATGGTCGAAGGCGGCGGCGAGTTCCTGAGCGAAGACACCCTTGCCGACGCCATCGAGTTCGGCCACAAGGAAATTCAGCCGCTCATCGACATGCAGGAAGAGCTGGCCGAGAAGGTCGGCAAGAAGAAAGTCTCCGTCGTCGCTCCCGAACGCGACGCCGACGTGGACACCCTGCTCAAAGACGCCCTGACCGACGAACTCACTGCCGCCCTGTCCGTGGCCGAGAAGATGGCCCGCAAGGCCGCCAAGTCCGCAGTCAAGGAAAAGGCTGTGGAACTGGTCACCGAAAAGTTCCCCGAAGACGCTGACAAGCTCAAGCAGATCAAAGACGTCCTCGGCGACATGGAAAAGAAGATCGTGCGGGCACGCATCGTGAATGAAGGCGTGCGCATCGACGGTCGCGACACCACCACGGTCCGTCCGCTGTCCATCGAAGCCGGTCTCCTGCCCATGACCCACGGTTCCGCGCTCTTCCGCCGCGGTGAAACCAGCGCACTGGCCGTTGCCACGCTCGGTTCCACCCGCGACGAGCAGCGCCTCGAAACCCTGATCGGCGAGCACACCAAGCGCTTCATGCTCCACTACAACTTCCCCCCGTACTGCGTGGGTGAAGCCCGCATGCTGCGCGGCCCGAGCCGCCGCGAAATCGGCCACGGCGCACTGTCCGAACGCGCTCTGACTCCGGTCCTGCCGACCGCCGAAGAGTTCCCGTTCACCATGCGCGTTGTCTCCGAGATCATGGAATCCAACGGTTCTTCCTCCATGGCCTCCGTCTGCGGCGCCACCATGGCGCTCATGGACGCTGGCGTACCCATCACCGCTCCGGTTGCGGGCATCGCCATGGGCCTGTGCAAGGAAGGCGATCAATACTTCGTCCTCACCGACATCCTCGGTGACGAAGACGCCCTCGGCGACATGGACTTCAAGGTTGCCGGTACCCGCGAAGGCGTGACCGCAATCCAGATGGACATCAAGATCAGCGGCATCCCGTCCGACGTTCTGCGCCGCGCGCTGAATCAGGCCAAGGACGCCCGCGAACACATCCTCTCCCAGATGGACGAGGTTCTGGACGCACCGCGCCCCAACCTCTCCGAGCTGGCACCGCAGATGTGCGAAGTGTTCGTTGACCCGGACAAGATCCGCTCCGTCATCGGCCCCGGCGGCAAGAACATCAAGGCCATCACCTCCGAGACCGGTGCCGACGTGGACATCGAGGACTCGGGCAAGGTCATGATCTTCGCCCCGACTCTGGCCGCCATGGAAGAAGCCAAGGCACGCGTCCAGTACTACGACCAGAAGCCGGAAATCGGAAAGAACTACCTCGGCATCGTGCGCAAGATCCTCGAGATCGGCGCGCTCATCGAGATCCTTCCCGGTTGCGAAGGCCTGCTGCACATTTCCCAGATGGACTTCGAACGCGTCGAGAAGGTCGAAGACCTGCTCCAGCTCGGTCAGGAAGTCTGGGTCAAGTGCGTGGACCTCGAACCCGGCGGACGCATCCGTCTGTCCCGCAAGGCGTGGCTGATGGAAGAAGCCGGACAGGAAGTGAACCTCGAAGACTTCAAGCGCCCCGGCGGCGGTGGCGGTGGTCGCCGTGACGACCGGCGCGGCGGTGGTCGTCGTGATGACCGTCGTGGCGGCGGCGGTGG
>NZ_BBCB01000115.1 GCF_001311825.1 Salidesulfovibrio brasiliensis JCM 12178
TCCCCCTCTTCCCTTCCCCTCAGACTCCCCATCCCATCTCCCCTCCGTAAAAAACTCCTGGTTGGGCGTTGCCCACGCTGTTGGTCAATTGTCCGGATGAGGGCTGTGGTCAGCTTGAGCGTTGGTCCGGTTGAGATGATTTGGCTTCGTGGAAGATATGACGAATAAGCGGGTCAGGGGATAAGACAGACTTTGGTTAATGCTGTGCGGATGCTTTCCCGGAGAGTCTTATGGGACTTCTCACAAATAAAATAGGTTATTTGTTTTCAAGAGGATGGTTCTGTTTTTTCTCCCTGTTCACTCAGCAGCCTGAACCCGAAAACCCCTAAGCCCTGCCAGACAGCTTGAATCGCCCTGAGAAATGTCACGCAGTGCATTTCTCAGGGCGATTCAAGCTGTCTGGCAACCAAGGATTCCAAAGGGGATTATCCCCTTTGGCGGGTGCAGGGCAGCGCCCTGCCCGCCGGAGGAGCAAAAGGAAAGGGCCGGATGATCGCTCATCCGGCCCTGTTTCTATTTACCGTTTCGTTCGTCGAAGAGGACGTAGGGTCTTCTGCGTTCTCCGACGTAGATTTGTCTTGGTCTGTGGATTTTATCCACGCCTGATTTATGTGCTTCGTACCAGTGGGCGATCCAGCCGGGCATGCGGCCGATGGCGAACATGACGGGGAACATGTCGACGGGGATGTTCAGTGACCGCAGGATGATGCCGGAGTAGAAGTCGACGTTGGGGTAGAGGCTTCTGCTGGTGAAGTATTCGTCTGACTGGGCTTCCTGTGAGAGTTCCATGGCGATTTCGAGCAGTTCGTCGTCGGAGCCTTTGGCGTCGAGCAGGTCGTGCGCGGCTTGCTGGAGGATGCGGGCGCGCGGGTCGAAGCTTTTGTAGATGCGGTGTCCGAAGCCCATGAGTCGGGTTTCTTTGCGTTTTACTTTTTCGAGGTAGCCTTTGATGTCTTCTTTGCCGTCGCGGATATCTTCGAGCATGTGGATGACGGCGGAGTTTGCGCCGCCGTGGAGTCTTCCCCAGAGGGCGCAGATGCCTGCGGAGACGGAGGCGAAGAGGTTGGCTTCTGTGGACTGGACCATGCGTACGGTGGAGCAGGAGCAGTTCTGCTCATGGTCTGCGTGCAGGGTGAAGAAGAGGCTGAGGGCCCGGACTTCTTCGGGGCTTGGTTCGTAGAGCCGGTAGGGTTCGGAGAACATCATGTGCAGGAAGTTCTTGCAGTAGGAGAGCTCCGGGTCCGGGTACATGAAGGGCAGCCCTTTGGACTTGCGGTAGGCCCATGCCGCGATGGTTCTGACTTTACTGATGACCTTGGCCGATGCGAGCACGAATTCCTGTTTGGTTTCGATGTCGAGCAGGTCCGGGTCGTAGCATCCCATGGAGTTTACGACTGCGGAGAGGATGGCCATGGGGTGGCCGTTGGAGGGGAAGCCTTCGAAGTGGTGGCGCAGGTCCTCGTGCAGCAGTTCGTTTTCGGTGAGCAGTTTCCGGAAGCGCTGGCGCTGTCCTTTGGTGGGCAGTTCGCCGAAGATGAGCAGCCAGGCGGTTTCGATGAACGAGCCGTTTTTGGCGATTTCTTCTATGGGGTAGCCGCGATAGTGCAGTGCGCCTTCTTCGCCGTTGACGAAGGTGATTGCGCTGTCGCAGGAACCGGTATTCCCGTAACCCGGGTCATAGGTAATGTGGCCGGATTCCTGGCGCAGGTTCCTGATGTCGATGGCGTGTTCGTTTTCGCTGCCCACGATTACGGGCAGCTCATAGGTGGTGCCGTCGAGGATGAGGTACGCGGTTTTGGTGGAAACCTTGTCGTTGTCTTTGAGCATGATATTCTCCTGCGTCCATGAGTCGTCGGGGTCGCCCTGCCGGTCGGTCTTGAGGTAACGGTCCCTGAAAAAAGGATGGGTCCGGCGGGGCGCGAGGTTGGGTCGGCGGGCGATGAGGATGCTTCCGCCGCACGGGAGAATGTTAGCAAAAAGCCCGTAAAAGTAAAGCCCAACTTTTTCGACGGTGTGACAAAAACGTAAATAGGCGGATTTTTGCCGCATTAAATTCGGCGTAGAAAGTCGATAATTGACGATTATGTGGTTTGTCTCCGGTGTTTGGTGTCGTAGTGATGCCTAGCGGGGAAAATAATAATTTTCAGGTATGTTGATCGGGATCAATTTCATTATCAGGTGTTACTGCTAGGTGATGATGAAGTGGAAATTATTCGTTATGAACTTTCAGGGAACCAAAAAGTCCATTTCCGATCGTCAGATTGGTTTTTCGGAGTGAATGTATGAGCAAAAAGCACAAGCAAGCCGGGTTGAACAGGCGTAAATTCCTCAAGGCCGTTGGCATTGGCGGGGCGGCTGCCATGCTGCCGGGAACCGTCAGGGCGGCGCGCAAGGGAGTGGAGCTGGCAACGCTACTGGACATCTCCAAATGCATCGCCTGTGGAGAGTGCGTGTACGCTTGCCGCGACGTCAATGCTGACAGATACCCGGAGCCGAAAAAGCCGTATCCGACCATGTATCCAACGGGCCGCGTCAAGGTGGCGGACTGGTCGGACCGTCGTGACGTGGACGATCGGCTGACCCCCTATAACTGGTTGTTCATTCAGACTTCGGCAGTGGAGTATGAAGGTCGCGAGTACGAGCTCAACATTCCGCGCCGCTGCATGCACTGCCAAAACGCGCCGTGTGCGAACCTGTGTCCCTTCGGGGCGTGCGGAACCGATGAGCAGGGCATCACCTTCATCAACGATCAGGTGTGCATGGGCGGCTCCAAGTGCCGTTCCGTCTGCCCTTGGAACGTGCCCCAGCGCCAGACCGGGGTGGGGCTGTATCGGCATCTGTTGCCGAACTTTGCGGGCAACGGGGTCATGTACAAATGTGACCGCTGCCGCGCCCGCATTGCCGAGGGCGAGCTGCCCGGATGCATTGAGGCGTGTCCCGAGGACGTGCAGATCATCGGCCCGCGTGACGAGATCGTGCGGAAGGCCCATGAGCTGGCCGACTCCATGAACGGCTTCATATATGGTGAAAACGAAAACGGCGGCACCAATACGCTGTATGTCTCGCCGGTGCCGTTCGAGCTGTTGGACGCGGCTGCTGACAAAGGTCCCGGCAGGCCGCATCTCAAGCCGGTGGCCGATAGCATGGCCGAGGCCAACAACCTGACCGAGGCCGCGCTTGTAGCCCCGTTTGCCGGGCTGGTTGCCGGGGCGCTGGGCATCGGGGCGAAACTGCTGGCCGACGGAGGTGATGACGATGAATAGGACACCTGTATCCCCTTGGATCGGCAGGGTGTTCATCCTGCTTGTGGCCGTCCTTGCCGTGACGGGAATGCTTCAGATGCCGCTCGCCAAGCGCTACTACGTCACCATGGTTCCGGGGCTGGGCTGGACCGGAGACTACTACCTGACCCATGTGCTGCACTATGTCGCGGCCATCGGGCTCATGGCGCTGTCCGGCTATTTGGTCGGAAGGTGGTTTGCAGGCTGGCGGAATCGGTTCCGGTTGTCGCGCAGCGGCATTGTCCGTTTGGCAATCGTGACGGCGCTTATCCTTACCGGGGCTGCCCGGATGTACAAGAATCTGCCGGATGCGGCGTTTGGCCCGTTGGAAACCATGCTGCTCGATCTCGGCCATCTCGGCCTTGCGGGAGCTCTCGGGATCGCCGCGCTTGCCGCGCGTTTTTCGGGATCTCGGGCTTATGCCAGCCTTCGTGGCAGCACGAGGAATCGTCGATAGGGCAAATTCTTACAAGACAGCGGCCCGGCGAGCGGTTAATGTCCTCTGCCGGAGGGTACGAATGGAAACCATAGACTGGAATGATTTCGAGAAGGTGGAGCTGCGCTGCGGAACCGTGGTGCGAGTGGAGGATTTCCCGGAGGCGCGGCGTCCGGCATACAAGCTGTGGGTCGACTTCGGACCGGAGATCGGCACCCGCAAGTCCAGCGCGCAGATCACAGGGCACTATGATAGAGAGGAACTGGTGGGCCGACAGGTCGTTGCCGTGGTCAATTTCCCGCCCAAGCAGATCGGGCCGATCCGCTCTGAATGCCTTGTGACCGGACTGCATGATGAGAACGGCGACGTGGTGCTGGTTCAACCCGAACGCCCGGTCCCAAATGGGACGAAGCTCTGTTGAATAAAGCCGGTTTTTGCAAACGCTTGCATTCCATACGGTGACGATATAAACACATTCTCCGCGTGCCGAAGTGGTGGAATTGGTAGACACGCATGATTCAGGTTCATGTGGGAGCAATCCCGTGGAAGTTCGAGTCTTCTCTTCGGCACCAGATTGAATGCAAAAAGGTTGTGGCAAATGCCGCAACCTTTTTTTGGGCGCAGTCCCGAATCGTGACGAGGCTTCTGCGTTTTTTGCGCAAGTGGTCAGCCTTCCCCCGCCTGAAATCTCTATACATACTGAGCAACTCTAGCGTTCTTGCTTCTTGAATGAAAAGCCTCATTCAAGAAAGCTATAGTTTTATTCTGCGACACTGTGTGCCCAGGCATGTCCGGGTTGCAGGAGTACATGCTCCTTTGTGTATTCGAATGTCATTTAATTCTTATGCGTTAGTCTTTTCGGTCTAAGGTTGGCGTGATTGCCTTTGACATGATGCTTTGGCAGCGTTGAAGGGTTTCAGATCGTGTTTTGGTGTGTTTCTGAAAGCGTGTGGGCGTTTATGATGATCGCAATATGAGAAAAGTTCTAGTGAGTGTGTTTTTGAATGTATTTGTTTATTGTTAAGGGATTTCTGTAGCATGTTGTGATTATGTAGTGTGCCTTCTGGAAGAATGCGTTCGTTTTTGGTTTGCAGCAAGTAAGGATAACACGTTTCAATTTATGTAGTAATTGGTCCAGAGCCGCTTTTACAAAAAAAAATAATATGGCCATGCGCGTTCCTGCGCCATTGTGGTGATGCTCAAGAAGTGTCCGAAAAGCACAGAATGTGCCTTCGGGTATCAAATTCAAAAGGAGTGTAGCATGGAAAAAAGACTCTTCGTTATTCTGGCAGCCATGGTAATGTCTTTGGTTTTTGCCGTTTCAGCCGTGGCCGCGCAGAAAGTGGTCATCGTCGGGGACTCAGAATATCCGCCGTATTCGTTCGATAACGGCGGAAAAATGGACGGGATTTATGTCCGGATTCTGCAAAAGATTTTCCCGCAGATGGAAGGCTATGATGTGGAGTTCAAGCTGGTGCCATGGAAAAGAGGCTTGGCGCTAGTAGAAAAAGGAGAGGTGCTCGGCATCGTTCCACCATATTATCGCCCGGAAAAGCGCCCGTGGCTGAAGCCGTATTCCGATCCGATCATCAAGGAAGAGGTGGCCGTTTTTTGTAACAAGAAGGTCATGGACAAGCCCAGAGCGAACTTCCCTGCTGATTACTATGGGCTCACTTTCGCCAACAACACCGGCTTCGCTTCCGGCGGAAAGGTTTTCTTGGAGGCCGTTGAGAGCGGTAAAATCAAAATGGAGGAGTCCAAGAGCACGGACACGAACCTCAAGAAGCTGGCTTCAGGCAGGGTGGATTGCTACATCAACGACAAGCAGGCTATCCTTTGGACCCTGAAGCAATTGGCCTCGCAGGGGGGGGTTGATGCTGGCGCAGTGGTCGAAAGCCAAATAATCAGCGGTGAAGAAGGGTACATAGGTTTTTCCTCAAAAAGGACGGAAGCCGCTGACTTTGCGGCCAAGTTCAACAAGCTGCTGGAGAAGATGAAGGCCTCTGGCGAAGTGGATGCCATCGTCAAGGAATTCGCAAAATAGACTTCGAAACCGGGGGAGGGGAATCCTCTCCCCCGGGCGATGAAAGAGGATAAGCATTGCGACACCAAATCTCACTCCTGCTGGGCATGCTCTTTTTTTGGGTCTTTTCCAGTGTTCCGGTTTTCGCGGAGAACACAGTTGTCACTTTATATGGCGACAATTCATATCCGCCATACAGCTATGAGGAGGACGGTGCGGTCAAAGGCATCTATCCAGAAATCATCCGGGAGGCCGCGGCGCGTTTGTCCGGTTTTTCCCTTGAAATACGGCTTCGACCATGGCGTCGTCTGCTGCAAATGGCCGAACGCGGAGAAGCATTTGCGGTGTTTCCTCCCTACTACAGGCCGATCGAAAGGGAATATCTGGGCCGGTATTCCGTCCCGATTCTCGATGAAGTAACCGCTGTTTTCTGCAACAACGAAGTGCTTGCAGCCCCGCGTCCTGTCTGGCCTGATGATTACTTTGGGCTGAAAATCGGCAAGAATCTGTCATTTTCAACTGGTGGCCCAGCCTTCGAGCAAGCGGCAATGGAGGGAAAAGTCCGGGTCGAAGAGGGCGCGGGAACAAAGATCAATATCCGCAAACTGCTTGAAGGGCGCATTGATTGCTACATGAACGATCGCATCGCTGTACTATGGACCCTCAAGAAGCAGGATGACGGACAGTTCCGCTACTCTGGCAAGATCAACGAGGGCGCGACCATTAGAATGGAGCAAGGGTTTGTAGCATACCCGATCCTGTATGATGCCAGCTACAAGCAGCGTTTCATCAAGGCTTTTGATGAGGTCATTGGTTCAATGAAGGCTGACGGAACAATTACGCGTATTCTGCAAAGCTATGTGCAGTAGGCCACGCAAGCACAGGCCGTGTTTCCTCCAACCCTTCCCCATGTCGACCTCTGATGTGGTTTTGTGAAATAATTAATAAGATCAAGGCCTATTGACTATGGTTTCATTGGGCGTACCCTCCAAATAAGCCCTTTAAGGAGGTGGCCCATATGTCAATGCAGTTAGTGTTTGTACTTGCTGTGTTCAGCTTCGCCGTCATCGCTTTGCTGATGGCAATAGAGAAGTACGTTGAAGTCCGGATGCCGGCCGGCAACCCGCTTGGCAAGGCGGCTGGAAAAGAACCATCCGTTCCTGTTTGCCGAAAGCAACGACTTCTACTGCTTTTTCAGAACAAAGGCGTTTTTTGGATAGCTTGGTACTGATGTTTCCGGCAAACAGATAACAACGAAGCTCTCACATCAGCCCGAAACCGACGGGCGATGAAAAGGTCGTGATATCCTGTGTCACGGCCTTTTTCATGGGCATTAATAAAAACGCTCCTGGCCCTTGCTCGTTTATACATAGCCTCCGGCGGG
>NZ_BBCB01000116.1 GCF_001311825.1 Salidesulfovibrio brasiliensis JCM 12178
CTCCCATGCAGGAGAGCCTCGCCGCGGCCTGCCTCATGGCCGCCCACTGGCCGAAAAAGGCCGCCGAGGGCCAGCACTTCGTGGCCCCCATGTGCGGCTCCGGGACGCTGGCCATCGAGGCCGCCCTCATGGGCCTGAACCGCGCCCCCGGCATCCTGCGCGACAACTTCGGCTTCATGCACCTGACCGGCTACGACCCCGACGCATGGCAGACGCTTCGCGACGAGGCGTCCAAGGTCCGCGCCAAGGGCATCGAAGGCAGCATCATCGCCACCGACCACGACCCGGAAGCCATCGAGGCCGCGCGGCACAACGCCCGCGCCGCCGGGGTGGAGCACGTCATCGAGTTCGATGTCTGCGATTTCAGCGAGACCGACGTGCCCGAAGGTCCCGGGCTGGTCATGCTGAACCCGGAATACGGCAGGCGACTTGGTGATGAGAAAGCGCTCGAACCGGTCTATTCGGCCATCGGGGATTTCTTCAAGCAGTCCTGCCGCGGCTACTGGGGATACATCTTCACCGGCAACCTCGTCCTTGCCAAGAAGGTCGGCCTGCGCACCACCCGGCGCATCCCGTTCTTCAATGCCAAGATCGAATGCCGCCTGCTCGAATATGAAATGTACTCGGGCACCCGAAAACAACGCACTTGACTTTTTCGCTCACACCCGGTCATCATTTCGTCAGACAATCCGAAGACCGGGAGGAGTGCCATGAGCCGCAAGGTCAAGTCGGTCAGAGTGCCCAAGGAATTGGAAACCCTCGACCTGTCCGGTGTCATCCGCGAGTGCGAACAGTATCTTCGCGATCTTGAATCCGCCACCCTGCTCAAGCGGGACGCAATCGCGAAGCCGCAGAAGCGCTCGTGCACACCCGTCAGGCCGACCTCGGCAAGCGCGTGGGCAAGCTCGTATGGGAAGCCCGCGTGCGCTACGGCAAGCACAAGGAAGAAGAACAATGAATCCAAAACCGTCTTCGGAGACCGCCGTCATCACCACGCACCTCGCCCTGCCGCAGGACGCGAACCCCGCGGGCAACGTGCACGGCGGCGTGATCCTCAAGCATGTGGACACCTGCGGCGGCATCGCGGCCAAGCGCCTCAGCCGCTGCAACGTGGTCACGGCCTGCATCGACCGCATGAACTTCAACGCCCCGGCCTACGTGGGCGAGCTGCTGACCTTCAAGGCCTGCGTCAACCACGTGGGCACCACCAGCATGGAGGTCGGCGTGCGCGTGGAGGCCGAGAACCTCAAGACCGGCGAGATCCGCCACACCAACACCGCCTACCTGACCTACGTGGCGCTCGGCGATGACGGCAAACCCACGCCCGTCCCCTCGCTGGACCTCGACTCCCCGGAAGCCGAACGCCGCTTCAAGGAAGCGGAGTTGCGGCGCAAGTTCCGCTTCGAGGAGCTGGAACTGACCGGACACAGGCAAAAGCGCAAATAGCAAATCATCAGACACGCCACACGGGAGCCTCGTCGTTTGACGGGGCTCTTTTCGTGCGCGCGGTAACGTGGAACGGTGGCTACTTCTGCGCGTCAGCCTTGAGCTGCCCGCAGGCGCCTTGATGTCGGCACCCATGCTGCGGCGGATGAAGGCGGTCATGCCCTTGTCCCAGAGGATTTTCTGGAAGGCTTCCACAGTCTCGGTGGAGGGCGCGTCGTAGGGCATATCCTCGGTGGGATTGTAGGCGATGAGGTTCACCTTGCAGCGCAGACCGCTCAGCAGCTTGACGAGCTGGCGGGCGTGCTCCGGCTGGTCGTTGACGCCCTTGAGCAGAAGGTACTCGATGGTCAGGCGCAGCCTGTTTCGCACGGGGTAGTCGCGCAGGAAGGCGATAAGGTCTTTGATGTCCGTACGCGCGGCCTTGGGCATGATCTGCTCACGCAGCTCCTGTGTCGGGGCGTGCAGGGAGATGGCGATCTGGGCGAGTTCCCGCTCGCCGATCTCGGCAAGCTGCTCCGGGAAGCCCACTGTGGAGACCATGGAGCGTCGCCATGAGATGTTCAGCCCTTGGCGCTGGGAAGAGTTTCGAGGACCTTGACGAGGTTTTTGAAATTCAGGAGCGGTTCGCCCATGCCCATGAACACGAGGCTCTTGAGCGGCATCAGCTCGTTGTCTTCAAGATACTTCCGGGCAGCAAGCACCTGACCGAGGATTTCGCCCTGCGTCAGGTTGCGCTCAAAGCCCATCAGGCCGGTGTTGCAGAACGTGCAGCCCATGGCGCAGCCCACCTGCGTGGAGAGACACTGGGAGTAGCGGTCCTGCATGGGGATGAGCACGGACTCGATGAGTTTGCCGTCGGCCATGCGGAAGAGGAACTTGGTGGTCCCGTCCCGACTGACCTGCACGGTCTCGGTCTCGGGCCAGACGATGGCGGCCTCGGCAGCGAGCTTCTCGCGCAGGGGCTTGGCGAGGTTGGTCATGACCTCGAAGTCGCGGGCGTCCTTCTGCCACAGCCACTGCCACACCTGATCGGTGCGGAAGCGCGGCAGGCCCATGCGTTCGGTCAAAAACGCCTCAAGTTCGGAATAGCTCAGGTCCAGAAGATTAATCATGCTCACCTCGTGGGCGCACTGTAGGGCCTTGGCGGATTCTGTCAAGCGCCGGTGTCTAGCGGACCATGGAGTTGATGAGCGTCAGGAGCATGATGACCACGATGGTGCCAAGCAGCAGTTGGTGATCTTCTGCCGCTGGCGGATGCGCTTATCCTTGTTGCGGGTAAACTGCCCGGTAAGGAACAAAATGGCCGCGAGGATAATGAGGACCTTGGTCAGGAGTCCCACTAGCGCTCCTCCCGCATCCAGATGAGGCCCATCTGCCGTCCCGTCTTCCGCTCGGGCGCAGGGGCGGCCCGGTAGGAGTAGAAGGTGTCGGTCATGGTGTTGGTGCACAGGTCCACGCCGTGGATGTTCTCGTCGGGCACGCCCGCGGCCAGCAACTGGTAGCGGGTCAGGGCCCAGAGGTCCACGCAGCCGGTGTTCCTGTCGTAAAACTGCTTGAACTTGGTGCCGAACTCCTTGTCGAAGTTCGTGAACTCCGCGCGCAGCGGGCCGAGGCTGGGGCCGCGCACTGCGTGGAAGTCACGCGGCTGAAGCCGATACTCGTCACAGATGCGCCTTATGGCGGTGAAGGGGTAATTGGCCACGTTACCCCGCCAGCCCACATGCAGGGCCGCGATGATGTTCCCCGAGCGATGCGCCAGCAGCACGGGCTGGCAGTCGGCGGTCTTGATGACAAGCGCCTGATTCTTGCGGATGGTCGCCATGCCGTCGGCCTGATGCACGGGCTTGTCGTGCGCTCTGGTCGGCTTGGGATTGAACTGAAGCTCGGTGCCGTGCACCTGATGGCACTCGCCCCAGTGCGCGAAGTCGAGCTGCTGCTGGAGCGCCTCGCGGTTCTCGATGACCGCGTCAACGCTGTCACCCGCCTCGAAAGAAAGGTTGGCCGCGTCGAACGGCTCGTTGGAGATGCCGCCCAGCCGGGTGGTGAAGACGCAACTGACGCCGGGGATCGTGTCGAAGTAGAAAGGGAAATGCGCTATCTGCGGCATGCGGCTTCCTCATGGGCGACCACGTGGACAGGCACGTCCCACGGATCGGTTTCCAGATGTTCCACGAACTGAAAGGTGTAGCAGGGGCCGACGGTCAGGCAGCCCGCCATGGCTTCCGAGGCCAGCAGGCGGTCGTAATACCCCCCGCCCTGCCCGAGACGGTTGCCCATGCGGTCAAACCCCACGCCGGGGATGAAGGCCAGATCGGGCGCGAAATCCGTGACCACCGGGCAGGCCCTGTCCGGCTCCATGATCTCATACATGCCGGGCACGAGTCTTCGCCGCAGGTCACGCAGGCGAGGTCCATCCTGCCGGGTTGTTCCGGCCTGCACCGGGGCAGCAGGACCCGCACCCCGCGCTGCCAGAGCTCGGCAATGAGCGGACGCACGTCCACCTCGTTGCGGGCGGGCCAGTAGGCCAGCACCTCGCGGGCGTTCTTCCATTCGGGCAGCGACCGTATTTGGTCGAGCACATCATGGCTTCGCCGTGCGGCTTCCTCCGCGTCCATGGCCCGTCGGTGACCAAGCAGTTCGGCCCTGAGCTGATCCTTTGCAACCATGTCGCCTGTTTAGCACGGCAGCGCGGGACAATCCAGCCCGGCGGTATGGAGGGTGCGCGGCTTTTCTGCTACTGTCCCCGTTGTCCGGTAGGCCGCACGGCTTTTCGGAACACAGCAAGCAAAACGCACCCGCAAGGAGGCACTGAATGTACTGGATCGCATTCGGCGACATACACGAGAGCACCGCCGTCATAGAGTCCATTCCCGGCATCCGGGAGGCCGAAGGCATCATCATAACCGGCGACCTGACCAACCGGGGCATGCGTCCGCAGGCCGAACGAATGCTCGGCAAAATGCAGGCCGTGAACCGAACGGTATTCGCCCAGCCGGGCAATATGGACACGGACGAAGTCACCAACTATCTGGATGAACAGGGTGTGCTCATGCACCGCAAGGTCATGGAACTGGCCCCGGACCTCTGCCTCATGGGCATAGGCTACTCCACGCCCACCCCGTTCGGCACGCCCGGCGAGGTGGATGAAGATGACATCGCCCAGTGGCTGATGGAGGCTGACGCAGACAGCGACGGCTACGCGCACCGCATCCTCTGCATTCACGAGCCGCCGAAGGACACCGTCTGCGACCGCATCAGCGACGGCCTGCACGTGGGCAGTCAGGCCGTGCGGGACTTCATAGAACACGCCCGCATCGACCTCGTCGTAACCGGGCATATCCACGAAGGTGTGGGCATTGAAATCATTGCCGGAACCCCGGTCATCAATCCCGGCATGGTCTCGGGCGGCGGCTACGTTCGCATCGAGTTCAACGGCAGCGCGGTCTCCGCATCGCTGGAGAGCGTCTAGTGGCGGCCGGGCGCATCAACTTCATATGGGTGGGCAAGCTCAAGGAAAAGTTCTACGTAGCGGGCTGCACCCATTACGAAAAGAAGCTCTCCCGCTTCTACAGGCTGGACGAGCGCATCGTGCGTGACGGGCCCGGCAAGCTCCCGGCCCCGGAACGCAACGCAAAGGAAGGCGAGGCCATCCTCGCCAAGGTCAGAAAAACGACCTGCTGGTGATACTGGACGAGCACGGCGAGCGCTTGACATCGCGCAAGCTGGCCGCCAACCTCACCAAGTGGACGGACATGCCCGGCGTGGAGCCGACCTTCGTCATCGGCGGCCCTTTCGGCCTGTCGGACGAGGTCAAGGCCGCAGCCCGGCACAGCGTCCGGCTCTCGGACATGACCCTGCCCCACGAGCTGGCCCGGCTGACCCTGCTGGAACAGCTCTACCGGGCGGCCTGCATACAAAAGGGAATACCCTATCACCACGACTAGCGAGGACCGCAATGATCGATACTGACTATCTCGACAGGCTGCAGGAATACCTGACCGGCGGCGACTGCGAGTTCGAATTCGACAACGGCGACGAGGAGCGGCGGCACGCCATTCTCGACGGACTGGAAAAACTCATGGACATCTCCGAGCACGCCGACGAGTTGGCCACCAAACTCATCTTCAAGGGCGGCCTCGGCGCACTTGCCGGAATCGGACAGGACCAGGGGGAGAACTGATGCACGACCCGAGACAGAAAGCACAGGAGCTTCTCAACGAATTTCGCGGCGACGCATACAGCTACGGACTGGGCGTTTTTGAGGAACTCGGCCGCCACACCGCCGAGCTCGGCAAACGCGCCCTGTTTGTCGGACGCCTGACCAGTCCGTGGTTCGCCCCGCTCCGCGAGCGCGCCCTCAAGGCCCTCAAGGAAGCTGGAGTCGAAGTGGTCGGCGAATGTCAGGGCGCATATCCCAACGCCCCGCTGGAAGACGTCTACCGCATGCAGTCGCACATCCTGCACAAAAAGCCGGACGTCATCGTCACCGTGGACGCAGGCTCGGGCATCGACGCGGTCAAGTCCGCCGTGACCCTCGCCGCTCTCGGCGACGTGGAGCCGGAGATCAACCCCTTCTTCGGCATGGGCAAGGTTGCCGAGGCCCTGGACAAACACGGCCGCACCCTGCTGCCCACCGTGGCCGTCATGCTTGCGGCCAGCTCCGGCGCACACCTGACCAAGTACTCCAACGTCACGGACATCATCAACGGCCAGAAATATCTGGTCATCGACGAGATCCTAACCCCGACCCGCGCGTCTTCGACTATGACGTGACGACCAGCCAGCCGGACAGCCTCACGCAGGACGGCGCCTTTGACGGCATCGGCCACTGCGTGGAGGTCTACTTCGGCGCCGGACCGGACATTGAGGAAAAATGCCGCGACATCTGCGTAGCTGGCGTGGACCTCATCATCCGCGGCCTGCTCGGCGTCACCGAAAAACCGGACGACCCCGAAGCCCGCATGGACCTCGGTCTCGGCACCGACCTCGGCGGCTACGCCATAATGGTCGGCGGCACCAGCGGCCCGCACCTGAACAGCTTCTCCCTCGTGGACGTTGTCTCCCACGGTCGCGCCTGCGCGCTCATGGAGCCGTACTACACCGTGTTCTTCGCCCCGGCCATCGAGCACAAGGTCCGTACCGTGGGCGAAGTCTACCGCAAGCACGGCCTGATCACCGAAGATCTCGACGCCCTCACCGGTCGCGAGCTCGGCGAGGCCGTGGCCAGAGGCATGCGCGAACTCAGCCTCCGCGTAGGCTTTCCTGACAAGCTCAAGGACCTGCCCGACATGACCCCGGCGCACATCGACCGCTGCCTCAAGGCCGCCAAGAACCCTGCCCTTGAATCCAAACTCAAGAACATGCCAGTTCCCTTGAACGCGGACCTCGTTGACGAGTACATGAGGCCGATTCTCGAAGCCGGGTATGAAGGGGACTTTTCGCGGATCAAAAACATGGATTAGCGGGAATTCTCAATCGCCGCACGGCTATTTCGGGCAGGCTCCTTTGGAACCTGCCCGTTTTTGTTGTGGACTATTTTTGAATGGGTGCGGGGCCCGCCTTTCGGCGGGAGGGACGGGAAGCGGAACCCGTTTCGTTGTG
>NZ_BBCB01000117.1 GCF_001311825.1 Salidesulfovibrio brasiliensis JCM 12178
GTGCAGGGCAGCGCCCTGCCCGCCGGAGGCACCTCCCGCCGAAAAAACCGAAAAAAGGCCCGTTCCTCATTGAGGCCGGGCCTTTTCATCGAAGCTTACAGTCCTACTCGCGTTCCATATCCTCCAGTAGGATGTCCAGCGCGTGGACGGAGATGCGTATCTCGAGGAAAGAGATGAACAGCGAGGTCATGAGGAAGGCGAGGCTCAAGCCGAAGGAGACCTGCCCGGCCATGTACCAGTCCTCGAAGAGGCAGACCATCGAGAGGATGCAGGTCAGCATGGAGAGCACGCCGAGCCCCTGCATTCTGCGGATCATGTGCACGCGGCGGCGGAGGTTTTCGATCTGCTTGCGTACGGACTCGCCGCCGTCGCTCTTGTATTGGTCGTGCAGGGCGCGGATGCGGCCGCCGAGCGACAGGAAGCGGTTTGTGAAGGCGAGCATGAACAGCGATATGGCCGGAAACAAGAGTGCCGGCGTGGTCATGGATATCTTCATAACGCTCCCATGGGGGTTGGGCCGCGCCTAGAGCGCGGCCATGGCGGTTTCAACATTCGCGTCTTCATGCACTATCTTGCTCAGGGCCGCAACTATGCGGGCCGGGTCGGCGTGCTGGAAGATGTTGCGACCAACCGAGAGGCCAGAGCCGCCCGCCTGAATGGAATCGTAGACCATCTGGACGAGGTCCTTGTCGCTGTCCAGCCTCGGCCCGCCCGCGATGACGACGGGAACCCCGCAGGCACCGGCCACCACCTCGGAGAAGGATTCCGGATCGCCCGTGTAGTTGACCTTCACGATGTCCGCGCCCAGCTCCACGCCCACTCGCGCGCATTGCTTGACAACGTCCGGGGCGTACTCATCCTCGACCTTGGGGCCGCGTGCGTACATCATGGCCAGCACCGGCATGCCCCACTCTGCGGCTTCGGAACAGACATAGCCGAGGTCGGCGAGCATCTGCGGCTCGGTCTCGTCGCCGAGGTTGATGTGCAGCGAGACGGCGTCCGCGCCCAGTTTGAGCGCGTCTTCAACCGTGGCCACCAGCGTCTTGGCGTTGGGATACGGCGAGAGCGAGGTGCTGGCCGAGAGGTGAATAATAAGGCCGATGTCGCTGCCGTAGTTGCGGTGCGAGCAGCGGGGGATGCCCTTGTGCATGAGCATGGCGTTGGCCCCGCCGTCCGCCACGCGGTTGACGGTGTCACGCAGGTCCACCAGCCCGTAGATGGGGCCGACGGTCACGCCGTGGTCGATGGGAACAACGATGGTCCGACCGTTGTTCCGGTTCATGATACGCTCCATCCGCACAGCTTTGCCGAGTTGCATGTCGATCTCCTTGATTTTTCACCGCAGTCCGTCCGCAAGCCCCAAAAAAAGCGAGGCCGCAGACTTTCGCCTGCGGCCTCTAGGTGTTCCCTGAATTAAATTATCTAGCGCACACCGGTAC
The DNA here is from genome assembly GCF_001311825.1 of Salidesulfovibrio brasiliensis JCM 12178. Classification (GTDB taxonomy): domain Bacteria; phylum Desulfobacterota; class Desulfovibrionia; order Desulfovibrionales; family Desulfovibrionaceae; genus Pseudodesulfovibrio; species Pseudodesulfovibrio brasiliensis. The sequence continues at coordinate 1,440 of NZ_BBCB01000117.1, forward strand.
CGCAGGCGTTGGTAAAAAAGAAAAAGAAGAAAAAGAAACGTGCGGTGATGGTGTGCATGGTTTTGAAAATACTGCCAGCTTGGGGCCGTGTCAATAATTGTTTTTCCGTAAAACGAAATCGGGCCGGGCGACATTGCCGCCCGGCCCGGATTGTGCCGTTATCTGCCGCAGCACTTCTTGTACTTGCGGCCGGAGCCGCAGGGGCACGGCTCGTTGCGGCCCACTTTCGGCTCCTTGCGCCGCACGGGTTTCTTCTCCTCGTCTCCGGCACCGGAGTATTCGAGGTCGTCGCCCGTATCGTGCTGGAATTCCTCTTCCTTCACCTCGGCCTGAATCCGCAGATGGGAGAAGGCCCGCATGGTGTTTTCCTTGATGGTGTAGAGCATCTCCTGGAACAGGTTGAAGCCTTCGCGCTTGTATTCCTGCTTGGGGTCCTTCTGTCCGTACCCGCGCAGGCCGATGCCGTCGCGCAGGTGGTCCATGTTCAGGAGGTGCTCTTTCCAGTTGCGGTCGAGCGCGTCAAGCAGGAAGTAGCGCAGAATCTCTTCATAGTGGTCCGGAGCCGAGGACTTGAGCTGGCTGAGGACTTCCTTAACCCACTCGTCGGCCTGCTCCATGCTCGGAAGCTCGTCCTTGCCGAACTCCTCGAAGCGGGAGAAGTTGAAGACCTCGTCCACCCGCTTGAGCACGGCTTCCTTGTCCTCGTCGTCCAGCTCCTTGGCATCCAGCGCGGGCTGGAGGATCTCCTCAAGCAGGTCGTCGGCGTATTCAAAGGCGATGCTCTCCGTGGACTCCGCGCTCATGAGGTCGCGGCGCAGGCTGTAGACCACCTCGCGCTGCTGGTTCATGACGTTATCGAAGTCGAGGAGCTGCTTGCGTATCTCGAAGTTGTGGCTTTCCACGCGGCGCTGGGATTTTTCAATGGCGTTGGAGACCATCTTGTTCTCGATGGCTTCGCCTTCCTTCATGCCCAGCTTGCCCATGATGCCCTGCAGCCGGTCGGAACCGAACAGACGCATGAGGTCGTCGTCGAGCGCGAGGTAGAACCGCGAGGAACCGGGGTCGCCCTGACGGCCGGAGCGGCCTCGGAGCTGGTTGTCGATGCGCCGCGACTCGTGCCGCTCGGTGCCGAGGATGTGCAGGCCGCCGAGCTCCTTGACGCCTTCACCCAGCTTGATGTCGGTACCGCGGCCCGCCATGTTGGTGGCGATGGTCACCTTGCCGACGTTACCGGCTTCGGCCACGATCTCCGCTTCCATCTCGTGCTGCTTTGCGTTGAGCACGTTGTGGGGGATTTTGCGTTTCTTGAGCATGTGGGCGAGCAGCTCGGACTTTTCGATGGACACGGTGCCGACAAGCGTGGGCTGGCCGCGCCGGTGGCAGTCCGCGATGTCGTCCGCGATGGCGTTGAACTTCTCTTCCTGCGTCTTGAAGATGGCGTCCGGGTGGTCGATGCGGACCATGGGCATGTGGGTCGGGATGACGATGACCTCAAGGTTGTAGATCTGCCCGAATTCCACGGATTCCGTGTCCGCGGTACCGGTCATGCCCGCCAGCTTTTCGTACATGCGGAAATAGTTCTGGAAGGTGATGGACGCAAGCGTCTGGTTTTCGGACTCGACCTTCACGTTCTCCTTGGCCTCGATGGCTGATGCAGCCCGTCCGAGAGGCGGCGACCCGGCATGAGGCGGCCGGTGAACTCGTCGACCAGCATGACCTGCCCGTCCTTGACGATGTAGTCCACGTCGTTCTGGAAGATGTGGTGCGCCTTGAGCGCCTGCAGAACGTGGTGCTGGAGGCTGATGTTCTGGGTATCGAAGAGGTTGTCCACGCCAAGGAGCTTCTCGACCTTTTCCACGCCCGCGTCGGTGAGGGTGACGCTCTTGGCCTTTTCGTCGATCTCGAAGTCGCCGTCCGGCGGAGTCTCGTCGTCGGCCTCGCGGGGGGTGGACCTGCTCAGGTTCGGGATGATGCCGTCGATCTTGCGGTACAGGCCGACGTTCATCTCCACCTGACCGGAAATGATGAGCGGGGTTCTGGCTTCGTCGATGAGGATGGAGTCGACTTCGTCGACGATGGCGTAGTTGAGTTCGCGCTGGACGAGCTGTTCCTTGTAGAACTTCATGTTGTCGCGCAGGTAGTCGAAGCCGAACTCGTTGTTGGTTCCGTAGGTGATGTCGGCGGCGTATGCGGCCTTGCGCTCCTCGTCGTCGAGGCCGTGGACGATGACGCCGTAGCTCAGGCCGAGGAAGTTGTAGATGGCGCCCATCCATTCGGCGTCACGCTTGGCGAGGTAGTCGTTGACCGTGATGACGTGCACGCCTTTGCCGGACAGCGCGTTCAGGACCACCGGCAGGGTGGCCACGAGCGTCTTCCCTTCACCGGTCTTCATTTCGGCAATCTTGCCTGATGCAGGACAATGCCGCCGATGAGCTGCACGTCGTAGTGGCGCATCTCCATGGTGCGCTTGCCCGCCTCGCGAACCAGCGCGAAGCACTCGGGCAACACGTCGTCAAGGCTCGCGCCCTGATTCTGGACGCGGTCCTTGAGTTCCTCGATCTTTTGCGGCAGCTGTTCGTCCGCGAGCTTTTCGTATTCCGGCTCAAACGCGTTTATCTGTTTGATGAGGGGCTTGAGCTTTTTCAGGTAGCGGTCGTTCTTGGTGCCGAGAATAAACTTGAGCATGTATGTATCTCCAGCCGCCGGTATGCGCGGCGGCAATGCATTGCAAAGAAAAACGTCGAGCCGGTGTGGGCTCGGTCATGAAAAACGAAGAGGCCGGTGCGGCCTGTTATGCAGCGATGCGGTGCGGGGGAGCCCGCCCGAGACGATGGGAAGCGGCCGTGCGGACAGTACCGACGGGCTCGTATTGCGGAGCAACGGCGGACGCCGAGAGCGCGCCGTGGCGCATGGCCCGGGCAGCGAGGGCAAAGGATGATCCGCCGAGATATGCGGCGCGACCATGTCCGGCGAACCGGCGATGTGTCGCGAGAGCCGGACCAGCAGCTGCTGTCCGCTCCTGCCGCGAACGCTCTTGCGAATGGACTCTTCAAGCGTGGCGGGCGAGGCCAGCGCTTCGGCCGGTACCGCCGGGCAGGCCACGGAAACGGCGATCTCGATGAAACCCACGGCAACAGCCAGGGCCACGAGGGAGACGGTTCTGCGGCAAGTTCTCTTCTGCACGGCTTGGTCCAACGCTAAAGGGTCATGAAAACGGGCCAATTTTTCGTAAATATGCCCGTGGCCGTGAAAGTCAACGACAAGACGCCTGATTTCCTGCGGCACACGCTCGATAACACATTCGTTCACGCCAGTAAAAGACTTCCGGCAGCGGCATCCCGCAAGGTCCGTGCGCGGTCTTGACAAGCGACGCGTGCATATTATTTTACCGTGCGAAATCGAATCGCACACGCCAAGGAGGACGCTATGAGTTCATCACAGTCGAATCCATGGACACGGTTCCGACACAGGCCGGATACGGCAGCCTCACCCCGGACCATGCGGCAGCGCCCGCACCACGCGTCCGGGGGGCCGTAGCCGCCACACAACGTCATTCATGATAGCTCAACGGAAGCAGGATTGTTATTCCACAAACCTTTCGGAGGAGATACGTGAAATACAGATGCATCAACTGCGACTGGACCGGACAGTGGGACTCCCTGATTCATGAAACCATGTGCCCCGTGTGCAGGAGCACTGCCCTGCCCCTGCAACAGCCCGACCCCTTCGAGGCCGAACGCGGTGACATGCCGCCGCATCTCGCGGCCCGCTCATCGGGCGATTCGCCCTACGACAGATCGGCATAACGCCCTTCGGCCCCTGCGCTCCGGCTCGGGGGCCTTTTCATTCCACCCCGGCTTCATTCTTTTCCCATCGCATAAGCGACACATACCAGACAGCGCAGTAGACAAACCAGAACACGCTGCTCAAAGAGCTGAGCGCAATGCCGAGCGCTTCCGGGAGGAAAAAGACGTACAAGAGAGCCTGCCGTGCTGCCTCAAGCGGAACAAGCGGCAGCAGAAAGGCGAGAAAGCGACCCCGCGTCATCCTCCATGCGTGCAGCACGCCGACCTCGTCGCCCGCCAGAGGAGCGGCAATGGCTGGCCCGAGCCGTAGGACCGGATAGAGAACCAGCAGATCGAGGGCCTCATAAACGGCCATGGAAACCCACAGCTCCATAGTGAACTGCGCCAGATAACGGGACAGATAGGCCACGAGATAGACCACGGGATAGTAGGCAAGACAGAACCGCACCAGCGAGACCGCATAGGCGCGCAGCGGCCGCTCCGGAAAGAGCACCACACTCCCCCGCGCAAGCCCGATGCAGCAGCCGATGAGAATCGCGATCCAGAGAAAGGACTTGGCCGCAAGAAACGCCGTCAGCGGCCACGAAAAATCCCCGTCAACGCCCTGCATCGCAAGAGAGTGCTCGACCACGACCGAAGTCAGCAGCGCCAGCATCGCATCCACCAGAAGCAGAACGAGAAGCGCGCGGCCGTGTTGCCGCAGGAGTCCAATGAAACGGTCGATGACACTCGACAGGCCGGAAAGATTGCTCATGTGTTACTGCGTGGGTTTTGGTTGTCAGCGATAACCCCGAAAAACCGCTGCGCACCCGTCAGGAACGGATGCGCAGCAAAACAGGACCTCTCGGCTTATATCTTTTCCTATGAAGCCTCAAGCTAGAATGAACCGGAAGCACCGGTGACAACCTCAGGCTCCCTGTACGCGCGTTCGATCGCCAGATACCAGCCGCCAAGCACGCCGCAAGAGAGACTTGCCGTCAATCCGCTAGCCCCGGCGAACGCCAGCAGGACTGCAGCCGAGTCCATGCTGTTCAGCGCTAAATCCAGCCCCATAATCAGTGCCAGCAGAGGGACCAGCAGAAGCATCGCCTTGAAAACCAGTCCGCGTGTCAGCTTCCAGCTTGGCCTCAACCCGAAGGAATCATCAACCAGCAACGACAGCGTATACATGGTAAAGCGAAAATAGACCGCCATGTACACCAGCAGCCCCAGCACCAGCGCAAACCCAGCGTACACATCGAGATCGGATTCCACAAAGACCGCAAAAAGCATCAGCATGGAAGCGGCGACAACCGCACCGGCAAGAGCAGAGAGGGCGTTGCTGACGCATTCCCGCAGGAGAACTCGGCTATAGCGGAAGACCGGCGAGGCAGGGAAAAGGGAAGCCTTGCCACGATAGCCGGTGACAAAATACCGAATAGCCAGCCAGCTCATCACAAGAAAGCCCAGTGTCACCGCCCCCAGCCGCATCCACTCCTGGAGGGAGGGCAAGGCCGCAAGCGCTTCTTCAGAAGCAGGTTCCTCAATGCCCGCGAGACTCAGCAACCCGAAAAAAAACGCAAACGCGAGAAACGCTTTGAAGTTTTTTCCAATCAACGTGAACGACAACCTCAACACCGACCAGATGGAAACCCTTAGTCTCACAGCTACACTCCGATTACGTCCAGCCAGTGTCCGGCAGCGGTGTCCTCCGGCAGGACGGACGGCAGCCGTGCAGCACAGGCCGAGCAGCCTGTAAGCACGAGCTCCGCCTCGGGCGCG
>NZ_BBCB01000118.1 GCF_001311825.1 Salidesulfovibrio brasiliensis JCM 12178
AAAAAAAAGGGTGCAGCCACCAAGTGGCTGCACCCTTTTTCATTTCTATCCTACACCCCCTAGCCAATAAGCTCCTTGAGCTTGGCGATGGCGCTGTCGATGCCTGCGGGGTTTGAGCCGCCGGCGCGTGCGAGGTCGGGGCGTCCGCCGCCGGAGCCACCGACTTCTGCTGCGACCTGCTTGATGAGGTCGCCAGCCTTGTAGCGGTCGTGCAGGTCCTTGGTGACGGAGATGGCCAGCGAGACCTTGTCGCCTTCGTGGGCGGCCAGAAGGGCGATGATGCCGGAGTCGATGCGCGAGCGGAGGTTATCCATCTGGTCGAGGATGACCTTCATGTTGGGCGCATCGATTTTGGCGGCGAGCACTTTGACGCCGCTGATTTCCTCGGCTTCGCTCATGAGGTCGCGGCCTGCGCCGGAGGCGAGCTTGGACTGGAGCTTTTCCATTTCCTTGCCCATGTCCTTGAGCTGTTTCTGCAGGGCGGCCACTTTTTCGCCGACGGCTTCGGGCTTGGCCTTGAGAAGCAGGGCGGCCTCTTCGGCAGCCTTGCGCCGGTCGTTGAAGTATTTGAGGGCGTTGGCGCCGGTGGCACCTTCAATGCGGCGGATGCCTGCGGCCACGCCCGCTTCGGAGAGGATGGCGAAGGAGCCGATCTGTCCGGTGTTGTCGAGGTGCGTGCCGCCGCAGAGTTCCATGGACACGCCGGGCACTTCCACCACGCAGACGTCGTCCTGATATTTTTCGCCGAAGAGTGCGGTAGCGCCTTTTTCGCGGGCGGCCTCAATGCTCATGACTTCGCGGTCAACGGCATTGGCGTCGAGGATGGCCTTGTTGACGAACGCCTCGACCTGCGCGATTTCCTCTGGGGTCAGCGCCTTGATGTGGGTGAAGTCGAAGCGCAGGCGGTCGGGTCCGACAAGGGAGCCGGCCTGATTGGCGTGATCGCCGAGGACGCTTTTGAGGGCGGCGTGCAGCAGGTGGGTGGCGGTGTGGTTTCTGGCGGAGGCCAGCCGCTGTTCGCGGTTCACGGTCAGCACGGCGTTTTGGCCGGTCTTGAGTTCGCCTTCGTCCACGAGCACGCGGTGCCCGGTGAGGTTTGCGGCGGGCTTGACGGTGTCTGCCACCTCTGCCTTGCCGGAGTCGGTGGCCACGAGGCCCTGATCGCCGAGCTGGCCGCCGGATTCGCCGTAGAAGGGCGTGATTTCCGTGACCATCCAGCCGGACGTTCCAGCCTTGAGGGAGTCCACGCGCGTGCCGTTCTCGTCGAGAAGGGCCACGATGGTGGATTCCCCGGCCAGTGCGTCATAGCCGGTGAATTCGGAGGTCATGGACTCTTCGAGCAGGGTCTGGAAGGTTGAGGCAACGTCTTTTTCGCCTGAGCCTTTCCAGGCCTTCTTGGAGCGCTCTTTCTGTTCGTCCATGAGCTTGTTGAAGCCGGGTTCGTCCACGGCGAGTCCGCGCTTTTCGGCCACGTCGTTGACGATGTCGATGGGGAACCCGAAGGTGTCGTAGAGTTGGAACACGACTTCGCCGGGCACGATGGCGGCCTTTTCGGCCACGAGGCGATCAAGTTCGGCTTCGAGCATTTCGAGGCCCTTGTCGAGGGTCTTGGCGAAGCGTTCTTCCTCTTCCCGGACCACTTTGACCATGAAGTCGCGGTGTTCGTTCAGTTCGGGATAGTGATCGCCCATGTCGTCGCAGACCTTGGAGGCGGTCTTGTAGAGGAAGGAGTCCTCGAACCCGAGCAGGCGGCCGAAGCGGTAGGCGCGGCGGATGAGGCGGCGCAGCACGTAGCCACGGCCTTCGTTGGAGGGCAGCACCTGATCCGGGATCAGGAAGGCGATGGCGCGGGAGTGGTCCGCGATGACGCGCAGGGCGGTATCCTTGTCGCAGTCGTCGCCGTATTTTTCGCCCGCGAGGTCGGCGGTGTAGTTGATGATGGAGAGAAAGAGGTCGGTGTCGTAGTTGGAGTAGACGCCCTGACAGACGGCGGCGATGCGCTCAAGGCCCATGCCGGTGTCGATGGACGGGCGGGGCAGGTCGGTGCGGGTGCCGTCCTCGGCCTGATCGTACTGCATGAACACGAGGTTCCAGATTTCGAGGTAGCGGTCGCAGTCGCACTGGCCGATGCCGCAGTCCGGGCCGCAGCACATGTGCTCGCCCTGATCGATGTGCACTTCGGAGCACGGGCCGCAGGGGCCGGTGTCGCCCATGGACCAGAAGTTGTCCTTCTCGCCGAGGCGGTAGATGCGCTCGGCCGGAACGTCGCAGAGCTTCTGCCAGAGTTCGCCCGCCTCGTCGTCATCCTTGTAGATGGTGATGTAGAGCTTGTCCTTGGGCAGGCCCAGCTCGCCGGTCAGGAACTCCCAGCAGTACTTGATGGCGTCTTCCTTGAAGTAATCGCCGAAGGAGAAGTTGCCGAGCATCTCGAAGAAGGTGTGGTGGCGCGCGGTGCGGCCCACGTTCTCGAGGTCGTTGTGCTTGCCGCCCACGCGCAGGCATTTCTGCGAGGTGGTGGCGCGGGAGTAGTCGCGCTTTTCCTGACCGAGGAAAAGGCGCTTGAACTGGACCATCCCGGCGTTGGTGAAGAGAAGGCTCGGGTCGTCCTTGGGTGTGAGCGGCGAGGATTCCACGATGGCGTGGCCCTTGCCTTCGAAATATTTGAGAAAACGTTCGCGAATTTCCTGGGCTTTCATGTCTGGTTCTCCAAAAGGTGGTTCTTGCCGAGACGACAAAGCGCCCCGGACCCGTGCTCCGGGGCGCTTGCCGGGCTATGAAATATTCCTACGCCTCGGCGCCGGCTTCTTCGGCTTCGTCGGAAGCGGGCAGAATGCCGAGGTGTTCCTTAAGTTTTTTCTCGATCTTCTGGGCGATGTCCTGATTCTCCAGCAGATACTGGCGGACGTTCTCCTTGCCCTGACCCAGCCGCTCGGACCCGAAGGCGTACCATGCGCCGGACTTGTCCACCACACCGGCCTCCACGCCCATGTCGAGCAGCTCGCCCTCGCGGGACATGCCGGTGCCGTAGAGGATATCAACCAGCGCCTCGCGGAAGGGCGGAGCGACCTTGTTCTTGATGATGCGGATGCGCGCGCGGATGCCGTAGGCCTCGTCCTTGTCCTTGAGGGTCTGGATGCGGCGGATATCCATACGCACCGAGGAGTAGAACTTGAGCGCGTTGCCGCCGGTGGTGGTCTCGGGGTTGCCGTATCCGGTGTTGCCGATCTTCATGCGGATCTGGTTGATGAAGACCACCGCGCACTTGGATTTATGGATGGAGCCGGTGAGCTTCCTGAGCGCGTGGGACATGAGCCGGGCCTGACCGCCCACCTGCGTTTCACCCATCTGACCTTCGAGCTCGGCCTGCGGGATGAGCGCGGCAACGGAGTCGATGACCACGATGTCCACGGCGTTGGAGCGCACCAGAAGGTCCGCGATTTCAAGAGCCTGTTCGCCGAAATCCGGCTGGGAGATGAGCAGTTCCTCGGTGTTGACGCCGAGACGCTTGGCGTAGTTCATGTCGAGCGCGTGTTCGGCGTCGATGAACGCGGCGGTGCCGCCCGCTTTCTGCGTTTCGGCCACGAGGTGCAGCGAGAGCGTGGTCTTGCCGGACGATTCCGGGCCGTAGACCTCGACCACGCGGCCCCGGGGGATGCCGCCCACGCCAAGCGCGATATCCAGTCCGATGGAGCCGGACGGGATGGTCGGGATTTCTCCCACGGCGTCGTCGTCGAGACGCATGATGGAGCCCTTGCCGAACTTGCGCTCGATGGTGGTTATGGCGGTACCGAGCGCTTCCTTGCGCAGTTCTTCGGGACTAACGGCTTTCTTGGCCATGGTTTCTCCTTGGTGCGGTCCTGCGGACCGTTTGCGGCGTCAAGCAATGAGCACAAGGTCAATACCAGATAGGTGATCGGCGCGCAACGGCGGGCATGCATGCCAGAGAGGGCGGCCCGCGCCGAATTTCCGAAAACCAGACATGCGCCCGAGGTTATAATCCACAGCCGCCCCCTGACATGATTCCGATGATGCGCTACTGTTCCATGTTCAAAGTCAGGTCCGGATTCCGGCAACCGCAACCCAAGGAGCAACAATGTCGATCAACACGATCCTCTGGCCCACCGACCTCTCGACCCAGTCCAGAAAGGCTGCGGCACAGGTGGCCTCGCTTGCGAACAAATACGGCGCCAAGGTCATCGTCATGTACACCGCGCTAGACCTCTGCTCATACTTCCCGCCTACGGCAACTATCCCGGCAGGGACGTCCTGAACGAGTTCCGCGACTGGGAGACCGAAAAGGCGCGCGGCATCATCGAGGAACTCTGCGAAACCGAACTCAAGAGCTGCCCGGAAACCATGATCCGGCTGGTGCAGGGCGACCCGGCAGACGCCATCCTCGACATGGCCGCAAAGGAAGGGGCCGACCTCATCGTCATGTCCCCGCGCGGCCTCGGGTTCGAGAAGCGCGCCAAAGCCACGTCCGGTATGGGTTCCGTGACCAACGCCGTGACCCAGAACGCGGAAATCCCCGTCCAGATCGTCTGACCGGACGGAGCGCGGGGCCGCCGGGATTCCCGGCGGCCCCGTCCTTCCTCACCCGAAAGCCGTTATGCCGCCGCAACGCCACCTCTCGACCTTGCCAGTATGAAAAACCTCGCGTAAGGGACCGCCCATGACGAAACAATACGACGCGCTGGCCCTTCTTTCGGGCGGACTGGACTCCCTGCTGGCCATCAAGGTGGTACAGGATCAAGGCCTCAAGGTCCTCGGCCTGCATTTCACCACGCCCTTTTTCGGCAAACCGTGGCTGCACGACGAGTGGCTGCAGGAATACGGCATCGAGTCCGTGAACGTGGACATCTCCAAGGACTACGTCCGGATGATGGTCGACGGTCCGGACCACGGCTTCGGCAAATGGCTGAACCCCTGCGTGGACTGCAAGGTCATGATGCTTTCCAAGGCCAAGAGCCTGCTGCCCGAGTACGGCGCGAAGTTCATCATCTCCGGCGAGGTCATCGGCCAGCGGCCCATGTCCCAGCGCCGGGACGCGCTCTCCATCATCGTCAAGAGCGCGGACGTGAAAGACGTCCTGCTGCGCCCCCTGAGCGCCAAAAACCTGAAGGCCACCGCCGTGGAAGAGAACGGCCTCGTGGACCGCGAGCGCCTGCTCGACTTCAAGGGCCGCTCCCGCAAGCCCCAACTCGCGCTGGCAGAGCACTACGGTTTCACCAAGATTCCCTCGCCCGCAGGCGGCTGCGTGCTGGCCGAGTCCGAATCCTCGGCCCGCTTCATTCGGCTCATGCAGGCCAAAAAACAGCCCACGCCCGCAGACTTTCGCCTCTCCCAGACCGGTCGCCAATGCTGGGCCGGACCGCTCTGGCTGGCCATGGGCCGCAAACAGGCCGACAACAAAAAGCTTGAAAAGGCGCTCCGCAAGGGCGATTACCTCATGAAAACCGCCGAATTCCCCGGCCCGCTCGCCATCCTGCGGCCCACCGACAACGGCACGCCCGGCCCCGAAGACGTGGCCGATGCCGCAGCCTACACCGCCTCCTATTCCACCAAGGCCCGCAAGCACTTCGAAGCCACCGGGGAACCCGTTGCCGTGACCGTGCTGCACCGCACCGAGGCCGGAGACGAACAAGGCGAACTCAACGTCCTGCCCTCGCGCGTCACCCCGCTGGGCTGGCAGGAGCCGGAACCGCAGGAAGTCAAGGACTGGAAGGCCGAACAAAACGGACAGGCAACCGCGTAACAATTCCCTTCGGCTTGCCACAGGCCAGCCGTCATGAGAGAGTTTGCACCATGCTGCTTTACATCACCGAATTCGTCGTCGCGTCCCTGATGCTCTGGTTCGGAGCCAACTGGATCGTCACGTCCGCTTCCCTCATCGCCCGCAAATGGGGCATCTCCGAACTCGTCATCGGCCTCACCGTCGTGGCACTCGGCACCTCCGCGCCAGAATTCCTCGTCACCCTCAACGCCGCCTTCCGCGGAGAAGAAGCCATCTCCCTCTCCAACGTGGTCGGCTCCAACATCTTCAACCTCGGCTTCATCCTCGGCACCATGGCCATGATCAAGCCGCTACCCTCCGGCAAGACCATCGTCTACCGCGACGGCATGCTCCTCTTCCTGACCACCGCCGCCATCCTCGCGGTCTCCTACACCGGCCAGATGAGCCGCCTCTTCGGCGCGACCCTCGTTGGCGCGCTGATCTGCTACCTCGTCTACCTCGGCCTCAAAAAGGAAACCCACGGCGAAGACGAGCTCGAAGACCTGCCCGACCGCCAGGCCGAATGGTACGACTACCCCCTGCTCCTCGGCGGCTTCCTCGCCATCGCCGTGGGCGGACACTTCATGGTCGACGCAGCCACCGGCATCGCCAGCGCACTCGGCGTCTCAAGCTGGGTCATCGGCGTGACCATCGTCGCCGCAGGCACCTCCCTGCCCGAAATGGTCACCTGCCTCGCCGCCTCCATCCGGGGCAGAAGCGACATGATGCTCGGCAACCTCATCGGCTCCGACTTCTTCAACTTCGCCGGAGTGCTCGGCCTCACCTGCCTGCTCAGGCCCCTCAACGTCTCGCCCGAAGCACGCTCCAGCCTGCTGGTCCTCGTCGGCATGGTCGGCCTCGTGCTCATCATGCTCAGAACCGGCTGGAAACTCCGACGCTGGGAAGGCGCGCTCCTCTTCGGCATCAGCCTCATGCGCTGGGTCGGGGACTTTTCCGCAGGATAGCTTTTCGCCTCCGGCACAACTGAGCGATCACAAAAACTCTTCGCTTACATCAAACGCCTTCAAGCCAGGGAGTGCAGAGGGGATTATCCCTTTGCCGGGTGCAGGGCAGCGCCCTGCCCGCCGGAGGCAATCATGGCGGATTAACGAATGCCTCCGGCGGCCCTCCGGG
>NZ_BBCB01000119.1 GCF_001311825.1 Salidesulfovibrio brasiliensis JCM 12178
TTTTCCAGGCCGGGAAAGCCCACAGACAACGGATATATTGAATCTTTCAACGGTCGTTTCAGAGACGAATGCCTCAATGTGAACTGGTTCTTGTCTCTGGAGGATGCCCTGCGTAAGGTCGAGGCGTGGCGACAAGACTACAATGCGAGTCGTCCTCACTCATCCCTAGGCAACCTGACGCCCATGGAGTTCGCCATCCATTCCGGGCAATTGCCCGGAATGGATGGGCTGGAAAGACGCCGGGAGCTCACACAAGCCCGGGCCTAAAACGGGGGCATCTCCACCCCGTAGAAAATCTCTACTATAATGTGGTCCTAACAAAGAACCTCTTCGCTTATCTCGTCAGGAGGGATCAACCCACAAGATCATGAGCCTGAAGCGAAAAGCCTCCGGCTATCGAGATACGGAGTCTTTCAAACTCAAAGCCCTGGACGTTCACGAAGCGAAGTACGCTTCAGCCGGATGAGGTACTCAGGGGCGACTACCTAAGGAAGGAGTTTTGTTTCACTGAAATATTTTGTGCCGTACAACGATGAGTTTATGACCCAAAACTCAAATCGATCGTCATAAAAGTATCTTGCCCTCACTAGCGGACGCTCCTGAAGATTCATTTTATGTAAATATAGCTTTATAAATAGATGTTTGTTTTTTGACTTGTGCATATCCACAAACGACATTGAGAAGTCTCTTAACTTGGACCCGTAAACTGTTTGGCCTTCCCAAAACAATTCTATTATATATTCATCAACAGGAGCACCTAGCCATTCTTTTCTTGTCACGCTGCGAACTCTATACCTGATATCGCCTAAGACTTTAGTGTCGAGGCCATCTGCTTTACCCTCATTAGAAGAATCATATTTAACCATTTCATTGGTTTTATGAAAATTGCTCAGCGATACAGACGGCACCCAACCTTTAATGTTCAACTGACTGTTTATTGTTGAACTGTTATTGAATATAGGAGCCCAGTCAGATTTTGATTTTAACACAGAAAGAACAACTGTCCCCTTTTCTAAGCTTCCTAATGAATGTGATGTCAAATTTGGCCTTGACTTCAACTCACTTTTTTTATTTACTATTTTTCTTTTGGACCAAATGTTTTCGGGTTTTCCACTTTGAGTCGGTGAAAGATAGTCCTTCGCTACATATCCCAAAACTTTAGCGTTTGAAGAGTCCATCCAAGGCTCATAAATTGGTGCCCATCCATCTTTACATCCAAATACACGCACTTTTTGATTAGGATAAAGAGTTCCAATGACTGCTGAACTTTTGGACATTCCTCTGCGTATATTAAGGACACAAGTGCTATATTGAATTTCACCAAAAGCGAACGCGTCTACAGGGAGAAGAAGTAAAATAAAGCATAATAAAATCTTATTTTTCATAGCTACCCTCATCTAATAACTCAATAAGCCGATCAGTTAAGTCAAGTTCGGCAGAGAAATAACCATTTTCAGGTTTAAATATGATGGCATCTACATTTGCTTCTTGTGCTAAAATCACGAGCTTTTTATTTATAATTTCGATAATTTTTTTGAACATCAACCTTTTTTCAACTTCCAAGTCTTTTTCGGATGATTCGACGAGAAGCTTGTATTCTTCGATTTTTTTATAAAACGTTGTCTTGATGGTATCTTTGTCGTATAGCTTTGAGCTAATCATTTTTTTTATTTTACTTAGCTCATCTTTTTTTTGTGATATATTAATTTCCTTTACCTTTTGCAGTCTAGCAATGTCGTTAAAGGTTACTTTCCCAATTTTAGATTCCTTAAGAACTACAGAAACATCTACCCACCCGATTTTTGCAGAAACATAATTAGGTATCAAAACCAATACATGTATTACGCATAAAGCTAACAGCATTTTTTTCATTTTTACTCATTGACATAGCTGCCAGCTCAATCAACGATTAAAACTTATTTATTTTTGGGATCTATATATTCCATCTATTTGAATTCACGAACAATAACCCTCTGACAGTGCAGAGCTTTCGAGTAGTTGATGCTGTGGCTTCTCAGAAAAACGGTCAGCATTGTGTGGGTGACTTCAAGCGAAGCCCAAACAAGAGCAGTAGGGTCATTTCTGACCTCAGCCCCCTGATATAAGCCAAAGAGAGAAGTGGCTCTAGTTTGTTGGATCACTAAATAGCGTTTTCAAGGTGGACAGTTTTATGGACTACATTGCTTGGCGGGACCGCCCCAGAGGGGCCCCTCTGGGGCGAGTCGCGCGTTATATTTCCATCGGCTTCCTGACGTCAAAGGTCTTGTGAGAATGAGGGTTGTTATAGAAAACGAACCACCAGATCAAAGCATTCCGCAAATCGGAGCCTGTCTCCAGCTTCCACAGTCGTAGCTTGTGAATTGGGAGCCTTGAACCGTATTGAAGATATCGAGCACGCCTTAGCGGTTCAGAGCCTCCTCCAGGGCGACCACGCAGAAGTCTGACTCCATGGTGTTCGATAGCTTCCATGAGAAAGTGTGCGGCTGTGCCAATTTATGATCGCCACGAGGTACAGAAAGCCTCGCTTCATCGGAACGTACGTGATGTCCGCGCAACCACACTTGGTTCGGTCTCGTGGCCGCCTTGCCTCGTTGCAGATACGGATACCTCATGTGCTGCGGGTGCGGTTGGCTGGTTCTTGGCTTTTGACTAACTGCCATCAACCCCATCTTGCGCATGAGCCGGGGAAAGCGATTGCGCCGACCAAGTGGTCCTCGTCACGCAGGATGATACGCATCTGTCGTGAGCCAAAAACGGCAACTCCATGAACAACTCGTCGATGCGCTTCATGAGCGCCAGGTTATACGCAGACTCACCGATAGGCTGATAGTAATATATTGAGCGTTGCAGCTTGAGAATTTCGAACTGCCGCCGGACACAGAGCATAGGATGCCTCTTGTCAACGTTTTCTCGCCTTCGATAACAGCTCAGATATCTCGAAGGCTTGTTGCAAGAATTCTTCTCCACAAGCTGAACGATTTTGGCGTACAGAACCATGATCCGAGCCGCATCACCCTGCTGAGTATTCTGTACTTTGTCTAAAAATCAAGCCGCTAGGCTTTTCTTGACTTGCCTCTTCCACCGGGACAAAGGCTTGGGTGCACGCCACGCTTGGCGGCAAGTTCGGACAGGGTATGTTCTCCGGACACAGGGCTGCGCGGGGCTTGAAACAGGCGGTAAATTTCCTTTTCTTCTTGGACATCAAAAGCTTTCTTCGGCCTTCTTGCGTCCACCTTATCGCTGGTCCCATCTCTTAAACCCATTTCTCCACTTCTATGGCTTATCCGAGGACGCCGTTTTAAACTCAAATACGTTGGTTTCCACCTTCGCATGATCATCGGCTTCTGTCAGAACTTCACCATTAATAGTAGCCCCTTCTTCGACAACCAACCTCACCGTTGTAAGTTTGCCCTTAAATTGTGCTCCCTTATGAACCTCAGTTACACTTGCAACGTTTACAACACCATCAATCAAACCATCCACACACAACTCACCCACACTTACGTTACCCTCAACGACCCCTTCTCTACCCACCGTCAGCTTTCCCTCAGAAGAGACATCACCCTCTATGCAACCATTCACTATGAACTCTCCATCAAATTTGAAAAACCCGGATAAATGCACCCCTTTCTCAATATAAGACAGTTTACTTTCATTTGGACGCACCTTATTCCATTTGAACACAACAATTCTCCTAGTAATGTTTAATCTTTAACCATAAGCAATATATTGAAAAATATTACCTACGAATGTTAAAATTCAAACAACTAAAGAATATTTATCGGTGTTCTTTTCTGGCTCTTCCTTCTAAATAATATTTGGAAACCCAACTGAGTCACTATAAGGAGGCAAAATGTCCAGTAAACGCACTAATACGTTAGAGAAAAAAGTTTTACTGATAGATGACGAGCCATCAGTTACTTCGGCGCTATCTCGGTTGATGAATAAAGATTATATTACGTATACTGCAAACAATACAAAAGAAGCCCGCGCCATTCTCAGTCAACACAAAGATATCTTTGTCATTATATCAGACAATATCATGCCAAACGAAAACGGGATCTCTTTTTTCAAAAAACTAAACAAAAACAAATATATCTGTAAAATACTTATGACAGGAAAAGGAGATTACCAAACTGCCATTGATGCAATCAATTCTGCACACATCGACTACTATTTTGATAAACCCATAGATTACGAACTGCTGCATCGGACACTAACAAAAATATTTGATTCACATCCGTTGAAGTTGCTTACACCCAGAGAAAAGCAAATCATAAGCATTCTTTCAGAGGGCTATTCCACAGAAGAAGTGTCGCACCTACTACGCATATCACCGATCACTTTTGCTGTTCACAAGCGCAACATACTTAACAAGATTGGCATCACGAAAGACACTTTATTGACCAGTGCTATAGATTATATAGCAAAATCTCGAAATATGTTTTTTTACATTTTTACATTTTTACATTGGAATATTTAAAAACATTCTGAGGTACGACAAAAAGTGACTGCTCGTTTTCACAACAAGTACACAGTTTCCAATACTGCACATTTTCTTCAAAAAATGAATGCCACCAAGTGGATATATGCCCTGGGAAAATGAGCATAAAAAGACTGTTGCCTTTTATGTGCAACAGCAATCACCCGTGCCTCGCACGTGGACTATAAATAGGCGATGAGAAAGACAGATTGTCTCATCAAACCACGATCAGGATACGCCAAAAAGAGCTCTGGCAGAAGAAGCCCGAAAAGAGTTACAAGTAGATATCTTTTAAGGAAATCACAGAATATTCATTAGGTAGGGAAGAACTGGAGCAAAGACGGCTGGCACTCCAACCCTTGAATGCGAAAAAAAGAGCCGTTTAGGCAAATGAGCTTGTGACGGTTATTCCAATGCTTGTATCCTTACTTGTGCCAATCCTGCCTCAACCATCTTAATCTTCCTTGCTGCGGCAAAAGAAATATCCAGCACCCTCCCGGGTACAAAAGGCCCGCGATCATTGATAAGCAGATATACTGAGTGATTGTTGGCCAGATTTGTTACCTTTACCTTAGTCCCGAGAGGCAGGGTCTTGTGTGCTGCCGTAAGGGCATACATGTTGTAAACCTGTCCTGAAGCCGTTTTCCTGCCATGAAATTTTGACCCATACCAGGATGCGATCCCCACAGCGTCATATCCACGAGCGGACTTCAATGGATAATAGGTTTTGCCGTGTACAATGTATGGGTCTGTCTTTGTCGGTAAGGCTTTCCTGTCGACATCGGATCTCGGCTGAGTCTTTATGGGCACCCGGAATGGATATAATGAACAGGCTCCCAACACCGTGACAAAAACAAACAACACGACAGAATTTTTTAATCCTTTCGTGGGTATCTTCGCTGACAATTTCATGCGGTAAAAAAAAGACATGAGGCCCAAAACAGTTCAATCCTTTGACCTGCGGATTGTTGACAGATCAATTTCCCGTGTTTCATCGAACTCATTTGCAGATTTCTTTGGCCATGCGATGGAGCATCTGGCGGTAGCCTTCGCCTGTATCCTTGCGGGCGAGGATCCGCATGGTCGCGTCTCCTTCCATGATTGAGTCATCCACGCCGATGCGCTCACCCTGACGTCGAAAACCCATGTAAAAATCTTGGTGCTGACATAGATAACTATGCCTTGTTGTCTCGTTTTATCCAATCTTTAAGAGTCGTTAATTGTTCTTTTGGGGAGCCGTAATTAAATCTGCTTTCACACTCCTTTAGATAGAGCAAAAAATGCTTTTTGGCTATCCCATTGTGCTTCCTTAAATGGCGCTTGGCTTGGTTCCAAAAGTTTTCAATGCCATTGATGTGGTTGTACCCTTCTTCAACAAATTGCACCTTATGATTGATGCGATGATGGCGAAATCCGGCCACATCCAGAGCCTTGTACATAGGCAAACTGTCCGTGTAGACGATACTGTCAGGCTTAACCTGTCCACCTACTATCTCTAGGAAAGTGCTTGCTAACATATTCGGCAAAATACGTGTATACCTTTCCGTCACGCTTAAGGATTCCAAAAACTGGGACTTTCCCTGCTGCACCACTGTAAAGGCCCCCATCTTAGGGCCACCTAGGAGTAGAAACTTCCAGCCGTTGGAGATGCCCCCGTTTTAGGCCCGGGCTTGTGTGAGTTCCCGGCGTCTTTCCAGCCCATCCATTCCGGGCAATTGCCCGGAATGGATGGCGAATTCCATGGGCGTCAGGTTGCCTAGGGATGAGTGAGGACGACTCGCATTGTAGTCTTGTCGCCACGCCTCGACCTTACGCTGGGCATCCTCCAGAGACAAGAACCAGTTCACATTGAGGCATTCGTCTCTGAAACGACCGTTGAAAGATTCAATATATCCGTTGTCTGTGGGCTTTCCCGGCCTGGGAAAG
>NZ_BBCB01000120.1 GCF_001311825.1 Salidesulfovibrio brasiliensis JCM 12178
TGAGCGCCGCGAAGCCCGCCTGCACCACGGCCGAAGCCCGTTCCCGGCCCCAGAGCTCGCCGATGATGTCGGACACGGCGAAGGTTATGGAATAGGCCAGCACGCCTGCCGGGACGGCCAGCCCGAAGAAGTTGACGATCTTTGACGAAATGAACGCCGCAGCGGTCAGCGAGCCGATGAACAGGCTCACGAGCAGGGTGTATGACCCTCGTAACGGGTTTGCATGAAGACTCCTTGTTGGAAAACAGTCCAAAGGTCGGGGCAAGGCGCCCCTGCCGCTACGGGGAAAACAGTCCCCGGCGGCCTCCTGAATCGATCATGAACACTTGCCAGCAGGCACCTGAAAAGTCAAAATGCGCGCTGCAAACAAACAAGGAGATTTCAATGACCACCAGCAGCAAGGATCAGACTGTTCATCTGAAGACCTTGGGACAGGGCGGCCAGACCGGATACCGGCTCGACTCGCCGGGCCCGGACATTCTGGAGGCTTTCCCGAACAACCACCCGGACCGGCCGTACGTCGTGTCCATCGAGTTCCCGGAGTACACTTCGCTCTGTCCCGTCACCGGTCAGCCGGATTTCGCCACCATCGTGCTGGAATACGTTCCGGACCAGAAGATCGTGGAGTCCAAGAGCTTCAAGCTCTATATGTTCGCCTATCGCAACCACCAGTCCTTCATGGAGACCATCACCAACACCATGCTCGACGACTTCGTGGCCGTTCTTGATCCGCACTGGTGCCGGGTCAAGGGGCTCTTCGTCCCGCGCGGCGGCACCCGGCTGCACGTTTTTGCCGAGCACTTCAAGAAGGATTCGGCCATGGCCGGGGAGATTCGCGAAACCGTGCGTGACTGGAAACAGCAGGCCGCACCGCATCAGCCGTAACCTGCTTCCGTCGGGAAAGAGAAAAGCCCCGCGGCATACGTGCTGCGGGGCTTTGTTGTGTTTGGTGATGCGAGGCTAGGCCGGGGCTTCGCTCATGATATAATCCATGGCCTCGCGGTCGATGGTGTCCGAGGCCACAAAGAACTCAACACCCACCACCAGCGGGTGATATTTGAGGCCGAAGGGCAGCTTTTCAGGGTCTGCGTGGAGCACGCGTTCGGACGGAATGGCCGGGTTTATGTCCGTGTTGCCTTCCAGATACAGGGCCGCAAGCATCACGGAGTCGATGATGGTGCCGTCCGGCAGGGTGGTCCAGAGGTGGTAGCGGTCCGAATTTTCCTCGCCGCTTTTGTGCTTGAGGATTTTCTTCAGATGCCCTGCCGTGACCGGGTAGCGCATCTCGCCGTACTGGGAGACGTTGCCGATGGTCAGCACCGCGTCGGTGATGCCGAAGCTCTTCAATATGTAATGGAAGTCCCCGAAGTTGACCGACATGACCTTGCCCACACGCTCCTCAAAGGGGATGTGGCTGGCGGCTTCGAGTTCGTTGCGCTGCTCCACGCTCAGGCCCGTGCCCGATTCGGCGGGGCTGAAGCTGCCCAGCTTCCACTGCGAGGTCCGGCTCATGGCCGCCTTGAATTCCTTTTCGTAGCTCACGGTGTCCTCCGTTCCTGAATATGCTGTCGCTGCTAGCACGTCCCGGCCCCGACCGCAATTGCGGGCAGGGGTGTCGGTCAATCCGCCATGGTGCCGTAACGCTTTCGAACCATTGCGAACAGTCCGGGCTTGCGGTCGTACTGATGCACGATGACCGCAGGTTCCCCGGCATCGTTCAACACATCGCCCTTCGGGTCCGTCTCCGGCTCACACGGATGGTAGCCGAGGGTGAGGATCGGTCCCGCATTGTCGTGAAATGTAGTTTCTGAACCAAAATCCTTTCGAATCAGGTAGTTGTGAATTGCCTGATCGAATCCGGCCATGTTCTGGCCCGGACGGAATCCTTTGGAAAGCGAGATCATGGCGTCCAGATACTCCAGCAGGGTGTCATGGTCCGCAACGGTGGTGCCGGAGCAGGAGATGCGTTCCTCCGAAAGCTCAACGAGGGCGGCCCTGCCGAGATGTCGCTCCACCCAGCGGCTGTTGTGCGGGCAGGAGCCGATGGTCATGGACTCGTCCTCCAGCGTGGCGTTCAGGCCCTCGGGCCAGTCGAAAGAAAACGGGTCGTGTTGAAAGAGCACGTCGCGTACATCGGTCATCAGCACGCGCCGGAAGCGCTGGCCGGAGCCGCGCAAATAGTCCCGGTAGAGGCGGTAGCGGTAGCCGTTGTACGGGACGTGTTCAAGCTCGGGTTCGCGTCGGAACCGGATGACGCGTGTGCCGTGACGCTCCATGCGTTCAACGTCCCGCGTGGTGTCCGAGGCGAACAGGACGCACTCGGTGGCGGCGTGCCCGACCCGTTCGAGCGAGCGCAGGAACGGGGCCACGTCGCCGTAGTGGTAGCCTGCGGCGAGGCCGATAACGAGATTCCTGGTGTGCATGATGAAAAAACGGGGCGACCGGTCGGCCGCCCCGTTAAGTTGTCTTTATTCTTCCCAGCCGTAGGTGCGTTCCACGGCCTTCTTCCAGCCCGCGTAGCCCTTGCGGCGGGTTTCTTCGTCCATGTCGGGCTGCCAGGTCTTGTCTTCGGCCCAGTTCTCGCGCAGCTCCTCGAAGCTGTCCCAGAATCCCACGGCGACACCGGCCGCGTAGGCCGCGCGAGGCAGGTGGTTTCCGCCACCTTGGGACGCGTGACCGGAACGCCGAGCACGTCCGCCTGAAACTGCATGAGCAGCTCGTTGCCGACCATGCCGCCGTCCACCTTGAGGGCCTTGAGTTCCACGCCGGAGTCCTTGTTCATGGCCAGCACGATGTCCTTGGCCTGATAGGCGTTGGCCTCCAGCACGGCCCGGGCGATGTGGTGCTTGTTGGCGTAGCGGGTCAGGCCCACCATCACGCCGCGCGCGTCCGGACGCCAGTAGGGTGCGAAGAGCCCCTGAAAGGCCGGGACGATGTAGACGCCGCCGTTGTCCTCCACGGCTGCAGCCAGTTCCTCGACTTCGGGCGCATCGTCGATCATGCCGAGGTTGTCTCGCAGCCACTGCACGAGGCTCCGGCGATGGCGATGGACCCTTCAAGGCAGTAGACCGGCTTGCGGTCGCTTCGCTGGTAGGCAACCGTGGTGATGAGCCCGTTCTTGGAGATCACGGGTTCATGGCCGGTGTTCATGAGCAGGAAGCAGCCGGTGCCGTAGGTGTTCTTGGCCTCGCCGATTTCGAAGCAGGTCTGGCCCACCAGCGCGGCCTGCTGGTCGCCGAGTGCGCCACAGACCGGGACGCGGGCCTTGAGCGGGCCTTCTTCCATGGTCGGCCCCCATGTCTCGGCGTCCGAGGAGGGCACGATGCGCGGCAGGGCCTCGCGGGGGATGCCCAGAATGTCGAGGATGCCCTGATCCCACTGGAGCTTCTTGAGGTCCATGAGCATGGTGCGGCTGGCGTTGGTCACGTCCGTGACGTGCGCGCCGCCCTTGGGGCCGCCTGTCAGCCACCAGATGATCCACGTCTCCATGGTGCCGATCATGGCGCTGCCGTCCTCGAAGGCCTTTTTCGCCTTGGGCACGTTGTCCATGATCCACTTGATCTTGGGGCCGCTGAAATAGGTTGCCACCGGCAGGCCGGTGATCTCGCGGAAGCGGTCCTGCCCGCCTTCCTTCATGAGCTCCTTGCAGATGTCATGGGTGCGGGTGCACTGCCAGACGATGGCGTTGTAGTACGGCTCGCCCGTGGCCTTGTCCCATACCACCACGGTCTCGCGCTGGTTGGTGATGCCGATGGACGCGAGGTCGCTTCCCTTGAGGCCCGCCTTGGCCAGCGCGCCCTTGATGACGTCCTGCGTGTTGCGCCAGATCTCCATGGGGTTGTGTTCGACCAGCCCGGCTTGGGAAAGATCTGCTCGTGCTCCTTCTGGTCGAGGGAGACGATGCGGCCCCGTTTGTCGAAGATGATGAAACGGCTGCTGGTGGTTCCCTGATCCACGGCACCGACGTAGTTAGCCATGAATTCCTCCTTGTGGATGTCGTTCTCTATCTCGTTCGGCCCGGGGCGACGTGGTTTCGGTGTGTCTAGTCCCTGTCGCCGAGGGCGCGCAGCGCAAAGGAGGCCACGGTCTCGGCCCGTGGCAGTTCCGGTGCGTCGTGATAGGTCTCGAACTGCGTCTGGCAATAGGTGCAGACCGTGACCAGCGTCCCGGCCCCGGCTCCGGCCGCGTTTCGGAGCTTGGTCAGCCCCAGCGCCTCGGCCATGGCGTCATTTCGATCGCGCAGAAAGTGGCCGCAGCATTCAAGGCGCATCTGCCACGGCACCGGCTGTGCGCCAAGGGCCTCAAGCACCCGCTCGAACACCGTGGGCGCAAGCGGGTCGTCGAAGGCGGTGGCCTCCGAGGGCCGCAGGGCGTGGCAGCCGTAGCTGGCGGCAACCGTCTGGCCGTCCACCGTGCCGCAGGCCTTCTCCCGCAACGCATCAAGCGTTCGTCCATGAGCGTCAGGATGTGCACGATCTTCGGCTCTTCGGGCAGGTCAAGCCCTTCGGAAGCAAGGTGCGGCTTGACCGTCTCGCGGAGTTCGTCGTGCTGGCGCAGCTTGAGGAGCATGACGCTCAGGTTGCCGTAGCAGCATTTGCAGGGCGTCAGGATGGGCAGCCCGGCCCGTTCGGCCCTTGCCAGATTGCGGGCAGCGGAAACCGCCGAGGCCACGAGGCTCTCCTGCCTGATGGGCCAGCCGCAACAGTCGAACTCCATGTCCTCCAGCGTCACGCCGAGACGTTTGCAGAGCTGGCGGGCGTCCTTGCCGTACTGCGGCTGGTGATGGGCGATCTTGCAGCCCGGGAACCATGCGTATCTCATCGCTTGCCTCCCCCGGAGCGGGCGCGGACGCGCGCGTTGGCGATGTTTCTGAGCTCGAAGAGCACATCGGCCACCGGCACGCCCTGCGGACAGTGCTCCTGACATTTGTAACAGGTCACGCAGTTCCAGGTCATGCCCGCGCCGAGGGCGTGGTCCACCAGCCCCATGCGCAGCAGGTTCATGACCTGTTGCGGTGTGAAATCAAGGTCGCGCGCCGGATTGGAGCTGGCCGCCACCACCGGGCAAACGCTGGTGCAGGTGGTGCATTGCACGCAGCCGAGGTAGGCCTCGCGCCGGGCGGTCAGTCGCACCGGTCGTTTCTTTTCGGGCTCGGATTCCGGCAGGCCGTGCAGGGTCTCCATGCGTTCGGCGGGCGATTTGCCGGGCATCTCGTGCTGCAACCCGGCCGCGCCTTCGGCCACCATCCTTCGTTTGGAGGTCAGCCAGAGCTCCTGAAGGTCGATGCCGGAAGGGCAGACTTCGGTGCAGCGCATGCACTCGGAGCAGATGCGGCTGCCTGCCGTGAAATCGGCCAGTCGACCTCCCTTGAGGCGTCCAGCGGACCATGCGTTCAGGTCGGCCAGCTTCTCGGAAGGCAGTACCGGCCTGATGCCGAGCACGTCGTAGGCCGCTCCCACGCTGCATCGTGCGGCACATTCACCGCAGTGGGTGCAGGCGGTCAGCCCGAGGCTTCGGCCAGTGGCCTTGCGGCCGGTGTCGGCAACGGTGGAGCGGCTGCCCCGGCGTATCAGCAGGTTGAGCGGCGTGGTCAGCACGTGAGCGAACTTGCCAAGCGGGAGCAGAAGCAGCCCGGCGAGGAGGAAAAGTGCGTGGGCGTGGCCGAGCAGAATGTCGACGCGCGCCGATTCCAGCGAGCGGGCCGCCGGTTTGAGTGCGCGTGCGGCGAGGTGCGAGAGGAACGCCGAGGACGCTGGCGCGTGACAGCCCCGGCAGGACTCCTCGTCCATCTCCCGGCCAAGGGCCAGCATTTCGGGAGCGGTGTCAGGGGCGGTCTTGAAGACCACGTCGTAGTCCACGGTCCAGACCGCCCTGAGCGCGGCGAGTTGTTCCTCGTCGCCGTAAAAGTATTCCTCGGTCATGCGCTCGAACGCTGCCGGGGACATGGACTTGGCCGCCTGCCACGCCACCCCGCTGACGGCGATGCCGCCGACGATCACCAGCAGAAGCCAGTCGGCAGGGCCGGAGGTTTGCCGGATGCGCCGAATGCCCAGCCTTCTGACGAGGGCCAGCAGCACTCCGAGGATGAGCATCAGCCCGAAGAGGTCGCGCAGGAAAAAGTAGGGGTCAAGGGTGGCCTCGAAGTACCCGCCAAAGAGGTCTGCTGTCTGGGGACCGAAGGCGTGCACCGCCAGCAGGCCGATGAAGCCCGCGTGGGTGAGCATGGCCGCGGTCCAGCGCCACGGGCCGCCACTGGTGGAGCGGGCCAGCAGCAGGATGTCCA
>NZ_BBCB01000121.1 GCF_001311825.1 Salidesulfovibrio brasiliensis JCM 12178
GCCGCGCAGGATGCCGCCGAGCACGATGCGGTCCCGGTCCTCGGGACGTTCCCCGGTCTGTTCGATGAGCGCGCCCACCGGGGTGCCCACCGCGATGATTTCAGTGTCTTCGCCGACCGTGACCATTGTCTCCAGCGCGGGGAGGCCGGTCTCCATGATGCGCCCGACCTGATAGAGCGTCTCTGCGCCGATGACCACGGTGTTTGCCGGTGCTTCCTCGCCTGTTGCGGCAAAGGCCACTAGCGGGTCGAGGGCCGAAGGGTACTGGTCGGGGATGTCGACGCGCTCCGCGCCGGGGAGTTCCGCCGCAGACCCTTTGAGCGCGGCCAGCGCCGTCCGTCTAGGGGAATAGACGGTGGTTGCGGCTTCGAGGCCGCGCTCAAGGGTCGCGAGGGAGGTGTTAACAAGGGTTCTGCGCGCGGCCATGTCCGGTTCGGGGTCGGCTGCGTTGATGATAAGTGTGTCCACGGCCTCTGCGGGCGGCAGGTCCGCGCCCAGCTCTCGCAGCTGTGTGAGAAGGTCCGCGCCGGAAAGCCCGTCAAGTTCGACCGGCTCAACGCTTTCGCCCTCAGGGCTTGCGTCGATGCGGATGCGGAAGGCGTCCACGTACGAGACGCTGCCTGCCACCGGCGTGTGCAGGTCGCCCCTAACCGGGCGTGACGAGGTGGCGATGCGCTCCCCGCGTTTGACCTGCTGGCCGCATTTGACCAATGGGCAGTGGCGGTCGAGCGTCAGTTCTGCCTGTGATATCTGGATGTTCTGGCTGTTCATGGCTGCCTACCTGCTGATGTGGCACTGGTTGCAGTTGTCGGGGCCGTACGGGCCTGCGCCCATTTCCTCGTGACAGGACATGCACTGGTCGTGGAAGGCGTTCATGCGCGGGAGCACCAGCTCGCGGGTCTCGGTCTCGTGACAGTCGTTGCAGGAGGTGTAGTCGCCCTCGTACTGGGTCATGTCCACGGCCACGTGGCAGGATTTGCAGCTGGAAAGCCCCTGATGGAACATGTCTTCGTGGCAGGTGCGGCATGACTCGTGCCCGGCCACGCGCATGCTCACGAGGTCTTCCGAGTCCTCGCCCTTGTGGCAGTTGGCGCATTTCTGGGGTTCGGGTTCGATCTCTTCGCCGTGATGACAGTCGTAGCAGTCGTCCGCGTAGTCGGTGTGGGCGTCGTGGTCGAATATCACTTCGCCGTACTCGGTGTGATGGCAGCGCACGCAGTACGTTTCATCCGGGAAGGAATCCATGTGTCCTTCAATGTATGATTCGTCGAATTCGTTGGGATGGCAGGACCCGCAGGCAAGGGCTTCGTCGTCCTTGCCGACGGCCACCGACTCCCTGTCGTGATGGCATTTGGCGCAGTCGATCGCATAATCCCGATGGTGGACGAGGTGCGAGAATATGACCTTGCCGCCGTTGTTCTTGAACAGGATCCGCACCGGCATTTTCTTGTCGTCGTCGGCCTGCACGTAGCCGAATACTGCCACGATCAGGAGCAGAACAGCCGCTGCGAGTACCGGGATCGTCTTGGATTTTGAGCGCATTATTCCTCTCCGCCGCACCGATGCGGTGGTTCAAGTTTTTGATATCTAAGAGCTTTGGGTGTGCGGGCGGCCAATAGGCCGCCCGCTTGAGGGTTGCGTGTCGGTTACGGCATGACAGCCCATTCCGGGATCACATTGAGGTCGATTCCCCAAAGGACCGGCAGGAGGTAGACCACGAAGGCCGTAATCAGGATCGTGCCGAGTATGTTCAGCCATATGCCTGTCTTGGCCATCTGCTTGATGCTGATGCACCCCGAGCCGAACACGACCGCGTTGGGCGGCGTCGCGACCGGAAGCATGAAGGCGAAGGAGGCCGCAACACAGCGCCGATGATGGTGGCGTAGGGGTGTACGCCCATGGCGATGGCCGCGCTGCCCATGATGGGAACGAGCAGGGTGGCGGTTGCGGTGTTGGAGGTGATTTCCGTGAGGAAGATGGTGATCAGGACAACGGCTCCCACGAAGACGAGGATGCTTGCACCTTCAAGGCCGCCGAGCTGGGAGGCGATGTAGGAGCAAGGCCGGTCTTGGCAAAGCCGTTTGCGATGGCAAGGCCACCGCCGAAGAGCAGGATGACGTCCCAGGGGATCTTCACTGCGGTCTTCCAGTCAAGCAGGAACTCGCCCTTCTTGAAGTTGGACGGGATCGCGAAGAGGATCAGCGCGCCGAGGATACCGATGGTGGCGTCGTGGATGTATCCGAAGTTGGGCATCATTTCGATGACGAAGGGCACCTTTTTCAGGAAGCCGCGAGCCAGCCAGAAGGCGGCCACGAAGCAGCCGACGATGACGATTTTCTTTTCTTCAGGAGCCATGGGGCCGAGCTTGCGCACTTCCTCGTCGATGATTTCCTTGCCGCCCGCGAGCTGCATGTCGCCCATGGGGAAGAGAACCTTGGTCAGCAGCACCCAGGAGATGGCGAGCATGATGACGGTGAGGGGAACGCCGAAGAGCATCCACTGGCCGAAGCCGATCTGCACGCCGAACATCTTTTCGACCATGCCGACCATGACCGTGTTCGGGGGTGTGCCGATGATGGTGGCCACGCCGCCCATGGAGGCCGCGTAGGCAACGCCCAGCATCAGACACTTGCCGAAGTTGGACTCCGGACCGGCGTTGCTGGGACATGCGCGGATGTCCTTGGAGTCGAATCCGGTGGCCTGCTGCACGACCGCGAGGCCGATGGGCACCATCATCATGGTGGTGGCGGTGTTGGACACCCACATGGACAGGAACGCCGTGGCGATCATGAACCCGAGGATCATCCTGCCGGGGCTTGTGCCCACGCGCGGATGGTGTGAATGGCCACGCGCCTGTGCAGGTTCCATCGCTCCATGGTCACGGCAAGGAAGAAGCCGCCCATGAACAGGTAGATGAGATGGTTAGCATAGGGTGCCGTGGCCGCGTTGGATTTCATGATTCCGAGCAGCGGGAACATGGCGATGGGCAACAGGGAGGTTGCCGGAATGGGGATGGCTTCCGTGATCCACCAGACAGCCATGAGGACCGTTACGGCGGCAACGCGCCACGCTTCGATCTTCATGCCTTCAGGCGCCGGAAGGATTAGCATCAGGACAAAGAGTATCGGCCCGAGAAAGAAGCCTATCTTTTTGCCGTTTCCGCTGTCTTCAGCTTTTGCACTCATGTTTTCCTCTCTTGAGCTTGCTGTGTTTTTGCCGCAGTTCAAAAACGTACATCCCTTGTTCCGGCACCTCCCGATGCCGAAGAACCGGGCAGGGTTCCCACCCTGCCCGGCAGAGACGCATTAGATGCCAAGATTGTACGACTCGACGTACGCTCCGACGCGTGCCGAGGAATCGGCAATGCGCTGGCGCAACTCTTTGGCGTAGGCGTCGAGGTCGACGGTTTTGCGTGCAACACCGGTGTCCATGGCGGCCTTGGCCACTGCCACGGAGACGTATTCGATGAGACGCAGGTCGAGGGCCTTGGGAATTATGTAGTCGATGCCGAACTCCAGCTTGTCCACGCCGAACGCCTTGCAGACGTATTCCGGGGCGGGCTGCTTGGCGAGGTCGGCAAGCGCCTGCGCGGCAGCCAGCTTCATTTCCTCATTGATGGCGGTGGCGCCCACGTCGAGCGCGCCGCGGAAGATGAAGGGGAAGCCGAGGACGTTGTTGACCTGGTTGGGGAAGTCGGAACGGCCGGTGCCCATGATGGCGTCCGGACGGGCTTCCTTGGCGTCGGTGTAGGTGATTTCCGGGTCCGGGTTCGCGCAGGCGAAGATGATCGGGTTGTCGGCCATGGACTTGACCATGTCCTTGCTGACCATGCCCTTGACGGAGAGGCCCAGGAAGCAGTCCGCGCCCTGCATGGCTTCTGCCAGAGAGCCGTATTCCTTTTCGGTGGCGTATGCTGCTTGGTTTCGTTCAGGTCCGTGCGGCTCTTGTTGATGTGGCCGCGGGAGTCGAACATGGCGATGTTTTCGGGATGCACGCCCATGCTCTTGTAGAGGTTGGTGCAGGCGATGGCGGATGCGCCCGCGCCGGAGACGACCACGCGCATGTCTTCGGCCTTCTTGCCGGAGATTTCGAGCGCGTTCATCATGCCCGCGGCGGTGACGATGGCGGTGCCGTGCTGGTCGTCGTGGAAGACCGGGATGTTCATTTCTTTCTTGAGGGTTTCCTCAATGTAGAAGCATTCCGGGGCCTTGATGTCTTCAAGGTTGATGCCGCCAAAGGTCGGCTCCATGGCCTTGACTATTTCGATGAGTTTGTCGGGATCGCTGACGTCGAGGTTGATGTCGAACACGTCCACGTCGGCGAAGACCTTGAAGAGCACGCCCTTGCCTTCCATGACCGGCTTGCCTGCGGCCGCGCCGATGTTGCCGAGACCCAGAACGGCGGTGCCGTTGGACACCACGGCCACGAGGTTGCCGCGCGCGGTGTATTCAAAGGATTTTTCGGGGTCTTCCGCGATTTCCTTGCAGGACTCGGCGACGCCCGGGCTGTACGCCATGGACAGGTGCTTCTGCGTCACGCAGGGCTTGACGGGAACGACCTCGATCTTTCCCTTGCGTCCCATGGAATGGTAATCGAGCGCTTCCTGTTTGGTGAAGAGTGCCATTGTTCGGTCTCCTTGTTCGTTGTCGTTATTCGATGCCTGCGGCCTTGCGGTCCGGCACGGCGTACAGTTCGTTGCCATGGGCGTCGTTGATGACCAGCAGGGGGAAGTCCTCCACGGTCATTTCACGGATGGCTTCGGGGCCGAGTTCGTCGAAGGCGATGACTTCGGACTTCTTGATGGAGTTGGAGAGCAGTGCTCCGGCTCCGCCGGTGGCCCCGAAGTACACGGCCTTGTGGTCCTGCATGGCTTTTCTGGTTTCCTCGTTGCGCTTGCCCTTGCCGATGGTGGCCTTGAGGCCGAGGCTGTGCAGGCGGGGCGCATAGGAGTCCATGCGGTAGCTGGTGGTGGGGCCAGCCGCGCCGATGGGGCGGCCCGGGGGCGCGGGGCTGGGACCCACGTAGTAGATGGACGCGCCTTCGAGGTCGAAGGGCAGGTCCTTGCCTGCGTCGAGCAGATCCACGAGCTTCTTGTGGGCCGCGTCGCGCGCGGAGTATATCTTGCCGGTCAGGAAGACCACGTCGCCAGCCTTGAGCTGGACAACGTCTTCATCGGTCAGCGGGGTGGTGAGTTTGTATTCTGCCATTAGAGTTCAACCTCCTCGTGCCGCTGGGAGTGGCACTGGACATTGACGGCCAGCGGGAGGCTCGCCAGGTGACACGGTTCCACGGTCATCTTCACGTCGAGGACGGTGGTCTTGCCGCCGAGGCCCATGGGGCCGATGCCCAGCTTGTTGATGGCCTCTTTCAGTTCCGCTTCCTTGGCCGCGATGTCCGGATCGGGATGCGTGTCGTCGAGGCGGCGCATCAGGGATTTCTTGGCGATCTTGGCCGCATGGTCGAAGGTGCCGCCGATGCCGATGCCGATGATGGTGGGCGGGCAGGGGTTGGGGCCTGCCTCGGCAACGCGGTTGATGACGAACTGCTTGATGCCTTCCCAGCCCTGAGCCGGGGCGAGCATGGTCACGCGGCTCATGTTCTCGCTGCCGCCGCCCTTGGCCATGTAGACGATCTTCAGCTTGTCGCCGGGGACAAAGTCGAAGTGGATGATGGCCGGGGTTCCGTCGCCGGTGTTCTGGCGGCTGAACGGGTCGCAGGCGGACTTGCGGAGAAAACCTTCGCCGTAGCCCTTGCGGGTGCCTTCGTTGATGGCGTCGCGCAGGTTGCCGCCTTCGATCTGCACCTCGTCGCCCACTTCCACGAAGTAGACGGCCAGACCGCAGTCCTGACACAGGGGCAGTTTGGTGTCTGCGGAGATGTCCGCGTTTTCCAGAAGCTGCCGGAGCACTTCCTTGGCCGCGGGCGAGGTTTCCTCTGCCATGGCCTTTTCAAAGGCCGCGCGGACGTCGTCCGGCAGCTCGGTGTTGGCCTTGACGCACATCCCGGCGACGGCGTCGACGATATCTTTGGTATGGATGGTACGCATGTCGCTTACTTCCTGAATATTTCCTTGATTGCGGTGATGCCCATCTTGCGGCGCAGGAACCCGAGCTGGTTTTGAAGCGGCAGTCCCTTGGGACAGACGTCTTCACAGGCCAGCAGGCCCATGCAGCCGAAGATGCCGTTGTCGTTGCCGATGACTTCGAAGTAGTGGCTGTCGGTGCGCTGGTCGCGCGGGTCCACCACGAAGCGGGCGATGCGGTTCAGGGCGGCGGCGCCCAT
>NZ_BBCB01000122.1 GCF_001311825.1 Salidesulfovibrio brasiliensis JCM 12178
GGAGGTCGTCGTACGGCACGGCGGGCACGTCCACGTGCAGGTCGATGCGGTCCAGCAGCGGCCCCGAGAGCTTGGCGCGGTAGCGCTGCACCGCCAGCGGCGAGCAGGAGCACGAATGGTGCTCGTCGGTCATGTATCCGCACGGGCACGGGTTCATGGCCGCCACCAGCATGAAATCCGCCGGATAGGCAAGACTCACCAGCGAGCGGGAGATGGACACGCGCCCGTCCTCAAGGGGCTGGCGCAGCACCTCCAGCGCGTTCTTTTTGAACTCGGGCAGTTCGTCAAGAAAGAGCACGCCCCGGTGGGCCAGCGAGACCTCGCCGGGCTGGGGATACCGCCCGCCGCCGATGAGGCCGATGTCCGAGATGGTATGGTGCGGAGAGCGAAACGGACGGGTGACCATGAGCGAGGCGTCCTCGCGCAGCCTGCCCGCCACGGAGTATATCTTGGTCACTTCCAGCGCCTCGTCGAACCCGAGCGGCGGCAGCACCGTGGGGATTCGCTGTGAGAGCATGGTCTTGCCGGAGCCCGGAGGCCCGATGAACAACAGGTTGTGCGCCCCGGCCGCAGCGATCTCGATGGCCCGCTTGGCGTGTTCCTGCCCCTTGACCTCGCTGAAGTCCTCGAAAAACGTCTCCCGCCCGGCCCAGAGAGTGTCCACGTCCACCGCCTCGGGTTCACGGCTCTCCTCGCCGGTAAGAAAGCGGACCGCATCACCGAGGGTGTCCATGCCGTAGACGGCAAGCCCGTCCACCACGGCCGCCTCCCCGGCGTTGTCCGTCGGCACGATGAGGCCCCTGGCACCCTGATCCCGGGCGGTCACGGCCAGCGGCAGGACGCCGGTGACGCTCTTGAGTTCGCCGGTCAGCGAGAGTTCGCCCGCAAAATACCAGCCCTGCACCGCCTCTTCGGGCAACGCCCCGGACGCGGCCAGCAGTCCCACGGCCAGCGGCATGTCGTAGGCGCTGCCTTCCTTTCGCACGTCGGCCGGGGCGAGGTTGACAGTCACCCGCGCGGGCGGCAGCTTGAATCCGGCGTTCTTGAGCGCGGAATACACGCGCTCCTTGGCCTCGCGAACAGCGCCGTCGGGAAGCCCCACCATGGTGAAGGCAGGCAGTCCGGAGCGCGAGAAGTCCACTTCGAGAGAGACGGGGAAGGCGTCGATGCCCATGAGGGCGGCACAGGAGATGGTGGCGATCATCGGGGAACCTCTGGGATGTGATATCCGCAGAGTTGTACGCGACTTGCTATCGCATAACAAGTATCCGTTTCGCGGACCGAATTTCAGTACGTTGATCAAAAGACTCAGCAAGAGCGTGGAAACGGTCGGGGAATGGAAGTGGCTGGCAGAGGGTGGTGCGGACTATCTGCAGGGCTTCCTCTTCGCCCGCCCCGCCGCGCCGCCGGAACGGGCCAAGAATCCGGCCTGAATGACCGTCTAGGGCTCCTTGAGGATGCCCTCGGAAAACAGGAAGGGGAAGTCCTTCGAGTAATCGCCCTGCTCCAGCTTGGTGCCGCGCAGGTAATTGTAGACGTTGCGCTCATGCAACACCTGCAGCCACAGGGGCCGGGTCTCTGCCTGAATAACCGGCGAGACATTGTAGATGCTGGGATGATCCACCCAGAACACGGTCTTGGGGTCGTCGCTTCTCTCGATGAGACTCACGAAGGCGTTGGTCTGGTCCTCAAAGTCGTAGAGCTCCCCCTCCTGCAACTGCAACCCCTTGGGGAAATTCACATACAGGGTGTCGGCGGGCGCGAGCTGCGCCTCGTCCATGGAGTTCACGATCTCCTGCAGGCAGTGGACGTAATGCACCGAGAGCATGTCGTCGTTGTCCAGCCGGGTGCTGACGTACCAGTCGGCGTCCGGTGCGGTCTCGCGCATCTTGTCGCGCACGGTGGGGAGGATGGACTCATAGTCGCCGCAGAGCACGGGCACGAGGTTGGCGTATTTGGCGTATGCCCGGATGATGCCGAGGTAGCGCGCGGGCGTCTGCTCGTCGAAGAGAATCAGCCAGGTGAAGTTCTGGTTGCTCTGGGCGCGCACGGCAGGAAAACAGTATTTCTGGAAGAGCTCCAGCCGCTCGCCCAGCCATGTGTCCTCCAGCCGGGGCGGAAAGTCCGTCGGATAGATGTTCACGTTGAACCGGGTGATGATGAAATGATGAAAGTCCACGTCTTCCTCCATGGTTACCGACCATAATTGCCTTTCCGGCAAGTAGCATCATCCCCGAAGCAGGGCAAATCCGGGCAGAAGTATCATGGCCTTGCGAAAACGGAAAAAAAGACTCATGTTCTCAATGCGGAAATAACAAAGAACCGCTTCTCCAGACCTTTTTCGGACAGAAAAACATGACAACACCCGCAGCAAGTCGCAAACGACTTTTCACCATAATGGTGATCCTCATAGTCACGGTGTGCCACTGCCTGCCCGCCAATGCCAAGGACGACACCTCGAATCCGGAAAAGGCCCGGCAAAGACTAACCATGGTCTATACCAGACCGGAACCCAATCTCATGGTCTGTTTCACGAAAAAGCTCTTTACAGAGGCCTTTTCCCGTCTGGGAATTACACTCGAAACCCATTTCGCCCCCGCAGCCCGGGCAAGCTCTCTTGTGAGCACTGGGCAAGTGGACGGCGATCTGAGCCGAATACATAAATACGATCAGCTGGTGGACAACGTTGTGCGTGTGGAATTTCCCAACCGAACGACGCGGTTCGCCGCATACGCAAACAGCCCCATCACTCTCAAATCATGGCAGGACATCCGGGAGTCCGACAAGAGAATAGTCTTCATGCGCGGAGTTGCTGTGGCACACAAGGCACTTGACGGCCTGCCTCCGGAAAGGCTTCACGTGGTGCCTGCCGCCAACGACGGCTTCAAGCTCCTGAATGCGCGACGGGCGGACATCTTCATCGGACTGGACTGGCTTGGTGACAAGATTATAAGGGAACAGTATGCGGACTCGGGGATTCACAAGGCAGGTGTCATCGAGACGATAACCCTGCACGCCTTCCTGCACAAAAAGCACGAACACCTTGCGCCCAAGCTGGCCGATTCACTGCGCGCCCTGAAAAACGACGGGACGTTGGCAGCCTTCGCCGCAGAATGCGGGCTTGAACAGTAGCCCTTACCCGAAAAGCATCAGGGCCCGCTCCTTCCTCGGAGCGGGCCCTGTCTCGTTTTAGAACCGTTCAAACTCGTCGTCGTCCATGCTCAGGTCTACGCCCGACCCGCCGGACTCCTTCGGCGGCTTCTTTTCCGGGGGAAGCGCCTTGGGCTGCGATCGCTTTTTCGGCTTCGGCTTTTCAGCCGGAGCCGCGGTCACGGCCTTGCGCGCCGGACGGCTGGGGCCTGAACTTGGGCCGGAGACATGATAATCCACCTTGAAGAAGCCGGTGACGTGCTGCAGCGACTGAGCCTGCGTGGCGAGGTCCGTGGAGGTGGAAGCCATCTCCTCGGAGGCCGCCGCGTTCTGCTGCACAACGTGGTCGAGCTGCTGCAGGGCGTCGTTGATCTGCGACGCGCCGGAGCTCTGCTCGGAGCTGGACAGGCTGATTTCCTGAATCAGCTCCGCGGTCTTCTGGATGTCGGGCACGATCTGCTCAAGCATGGTCCCGGCCTGTTCTGCCACCTCCACGCTGGAGGACGAGAGCTCGCTGATCTCGGCGGCGGCAACGCCGGAGCGTTCCGCGAGCTTGCGAACTTCGGCGGCGACCACCGCAAACCCCTTGCCGTGCTCGCCTGCGCGGGCTGCCTCGATGGCGGCGTTCAGGGCCAGCAGGTTGGTCTGGCGGGCGATGTCCTCGATGATCGATATCTTGTCCGCGATCTGCTTCATGGCCGAGACTGTCTCGTTCACGGCCTTGCCGCCCTTTTCCGCGTCACCGGACGCACGGGTGGATATTTCCTCGGTCGTTGTCGCGTTCTGGGCGTTGGCGTCGATGTTCGAGGCCATCTCCTCCATGGAGGATGAGACCTCTTCCAGCGATGCGGCCTGTTCGGTGGCCCCCTGCGAGAGACTCTGGGAGGTGGCCGCAAGCTCCTCGCTGCCTGCCGCGACCTTGGAGCTGCCGTCCATGACCTGCACCACGACCTCGGTGAGCCGGTCCGCCATGCTGTTGAGCGCGGACTGGATGTCCCCGATCTCGTCGCTTCGGTCATGGTCCACACGGGTAGTATAATCGCCGTCCGCGGCGCGGGTCAGGAAGCCCACCACGTCGCCAAGCGGCTTGATGACGATACTATTCATGTAGAACCAGATGCCGAGGACAACCACCGCGAGGCAGACAATGATGGATATGAAAATCTGCATGAGGCTTTCATACACCGGTGCCATGATCTCGGAGGTCTTGATGAGCCCGATGAGCTGCCAGCCGAGGGCATTCGAGGTGTGTGTCACTGCCGTGTAATCCGTTCCGCCCAGCTCCACCTCAATCTTGTCGGCGGTCGAGGCCAGCGCCTTGGAATAGGCTTCGCTGGAAAGCTCGGAGACACTCTTGAAATTGTTGTCGTCGTTTCTGGCGTCGGCGATGACTACGCCGTCATCTTGCACCAGCACCAGATATCCACTCTGGCCAATGCTGACCTTCTTGACCATCTCAGTCAGGCTGCCCAGCCCGATATCCATGGCCACCACGCCCATGACCTCGCCGTTCATGACGACCGCCTTGGCCGTACTGACCATGGCCTCACCTGTCGTGGACATGTAGGCCTTGGACAGAATCGGATTGTTCCTGTCAGCCAGTGCCTCCTTGTACCACGGCCTTGCGCGCGGGTCATACCCGCCGGGCATGGTGGACCCCTCGCTCATCACAAACCCGCCGTTGCGGGTGCCGTAATAGACGTCCACGTAGTTTTTGTGGCTCTCCTTGAGACTGTTGTAGAGTTGGGTAAGCTCTTTGGCGAGCGGGTCATTGTCCCACGGCCCGGCCATGATATCGCCCGTCTTGCCCATGTAGGTGGTGATGATGTCGTCAGTGCGCTCCAGTCGCGGATCTATGGCCGCCATCAATGTATTGCGCTTGGCCTCCTCAATGAAAAGCGACAGCGTCTCATCCACCTGCTCCAGCTTGCCGGACATGTTGTCCACATACCCGTCCATGGACTCGTTGTAGGTGTTGACCGCAACGATGACGAAAATGAACGAACAGACCAGAGTAAGCGACAGAATGAAACCAATGATGATTTTCATTCTGATAGACAGTTTCATAGCGTCCCCCTTTGAAAACGTCATTGGAATCCGAGCGTAGACAATACATCCTTTCGGCAAGATTTCACAATTATAAACACGCACGGCACGATCCGGCTGCGGATTCCGGGCACCTCGTCTGCCGTTCGTCCCTTTTCAAAAATGCGCATTGACAGCGGCCAAAAGGGTCTCTAGTCATTATGATGGAAACATACCGTTTTGGTGCAATTCTAAATCTTCGGGAGTCGATTCGATGAAGATTCTCAAGGCCGCCCGCATGGAGCGGTGCATAGGCTGCCATTCATGCTCGCTCGCCTGCGCCCGACAGGTCCACAAGATGCTGTCGTGGAACAAGGCGGGCATTCGCATATCCTCTTCGGGAGGACTCTCCACGGGCTTCGAGGCCCGTCTGTGTCTGGCCTGCAACCCTGCCGCCTGTGTCGAGGCCTGCCCTACCGGGGCCTTTTCCCAGCGCAAGGGCGGCGGCGTCATCCAGAAACGAAAGCTCTGCATCCGCTGCGGCAAATGTGCCGAGGCCTGCCCTGTGGACGCCATTTTCCTCGACCACCTCGTCAATCCCTACGTCTGCATTCACTGCGGCCGGTGCGTGGCGTTCTGTCCCCACGCCTGTCTTGAAATGGTCGAGGTCGAAACCCGGGAGGCAGACGAATGATACGCAACCACTTCCGCGTCATGGTGGTCAACCTGAC
Organism: Salidesulfovibrio brasiliensis JCM 12178; assembly: GCF_001311825.1. Lineage (GTDB taxonomy): Bacteria > Desulfobacterota > Desulfovibrionia > Desulfovibrionales > Desulfovibrionaceae > Pseudodesulfovibrio > Pseudodesulfovibrio brasiliensis. The sequence continues at coordinate 5,907 of NZ_BBCB01000122.1, forward strand.
CACCGGAAAGACACGCATTCAGGAAATGGACGGCCGGGAGCAGTACGTCGGCGGCGGCGGACTGGCCGCCATGCTCTTTCAGAAATTCGGCCACATGGACAAGCCGTGGGACGACCCCGAGCAGCCCCTGATTTTCGCCATCGGGCCGCTTACCGGCTACTTCCCGCTCATGAGCAAGACCGTGTGCGCCTTCAAGTCGCCCTATCACGACCAGTACACCGAAACCCACGCGGGCGGCCGCTCGGCCCTGTCCATGCGCTTCGGCGACATGGACGCGCTGGTGGTGCTGGGACAGGCCAAACGGCTCTCGGCCCTTGCCGTGGGTGCCCGGCG
>NZ_BBCB01000123.1 GCF_001311825.1 Salidesulfovibrio brasiliensis JCM 12178
GGTGCGGCAAGGGCCGCGAGCATCAGGATTGTGGCGAGAACGGTGAGCGCGCGTCGCATCTAGCTCCTCCCTGCCATGGCCTTCAGGCGGCGGATGCGTTCCTCCATGGGCGGGTGTGTGGAGAAGAGCTTTGCAGCCTGTGCGCCGGAGAACGGCGAGACGATAAACATGTTTTCCGTGGCCGGGCTGCCTTTCAGGGGCACCTGTTTGGCTGCGGAGTCGAGCTTGTTCAGCGCCGAGGCCAGCGACATGGGGTTGTGCGAGAGTCTGGCTCCGGTTTCGTCGGCGAGGTATTCGCGCGAGCGGGAGATGGCCATCTGAATGAGGGTGGCCGCAATGGGGGCGAGGATTGCCATGGCGATGGCCGCGATGGGGTTGGCCCCTTCGTCGTCGTCCGAGCCGATGCCGAAAATGGCGGTCCACTGCAGCATGTTGGCGATGAACACGATGGCCCCGCCGAGCACTGCCGCGATGGTCTGGATGAGGATGTCGCGGTTGACGATGTGTCCGATCTCGTGGGCGAGCACCCCTTTGAGTTCATCGGGGTTGAGGATGCGCACGATGCCGCTGGTCACGGCCACCACGGCGTTTTCGGGGTTGCGGCCAGTGGCAAAGGCGTTGGGCTGCTCCTGCGGCACCAGATAGATGCGCGGCTTGGGGATGCCCGCTTCAGCGGCGAGCTGTTCCACCACGGAATGGATGTGCGGGGCGTCTCCGCGGGACAGTTCCCGTGCCTTGTACATGGAAAGGACAAGCTTGTCCGAGTACCAGTAGCTTCCCACGTTCATGAGCATGGCCAGCCCGAAGGCTATCATCAGGCCCGCGCGGCCGCCCATGGCGCCGCCGAGCAGCATCAAAAGGCCGGTGAGCAGGCCAAGTAAGAAAACAGTCTTGATATTGCTGGTCATATCTCGCTCTCCTGAAAAGTCATCGTGATTCCCAAGCGGGAGTATCTCAATATAATCAGGATGCGGCGGTTGGCAATGTCCCGGAGGTTACTTTTCCGAATCGTAGCGGGCGTGGATGGCTTTCACTGTGCCGTCATGCCACATGGCTTCAAGTGCCTGGAGAAACGCTTTGAAAGGTCGAGGACATCGTCGCCCGCGTTTCGGGAAAAGAGCAGATAGAGCGGGGTGCGCTCGACCCTGAAGACGGTTTTCACCTTTGCATTGGGCTGTTCGCCCAGCATGTGGCGAATGACCACTTCGTTGGAGATGAGCAGGTCGGTTCGCCCGTGCAGCATCTTGTCGAGCTGGGTCTTGACGGTTTTGCTGAAATCCTTGTCCAGACCGCGCATGGAATCGAACTCGTGGCCGTACGAGTGCTGCCGGACAACGCCGATACGGTAGCGGCGCAGGTCGTTGAGCGAGCCGAGCGAAACCGTGCTGTTCTCCGGTGCGATGATGACCAGTTCCTCGTAGGACAGCGGGCGGGACGAGTAGAGCGCGTATGACTCTCTTTCCATGGTCTTGAAACCCGAAGAGGCCGCGTCGATTCTGCCTTCGCGCAGCTCCAGCAAAGCTCGGCTCCAGCTCATCATGATAAACTCGGGCGTTACGTCGATGCGGGAGCAGGCCTCGCGGATGATGTCCACGTTCATACCCCGGGCCACGCCGTTTTCGAACATCTCATACGGGGGGTATGGCTCGAATGCTACGGTCAGTTTGTCCTCGGCAATGGCACCGTGTGCGGTTGCGAGGATGAGAACGAGGAGGGAAAAGAAAAAGGATGTGAGCCGGATTCGGGGCATATGATTCATCCGACCTTGATGCTTCGCTTGCCTTTGGCGCGTTTTGCGATGCTGATGGTCAGCACGCCGTCGAGAATGCGAGCGGCCACGCTGCGTCTGTCGATGGAGGTTGGCAGGATGAAACGGCGAAGAAACGGCCCGTAGTTGCGTTCCAGCGCGTGGTAAAGGCTTTTCCCGGTGTCCCGCTTGAAAGGACGGCGACCGCAGATGACCAACTCGTCACCGCAGAGTTCCACGGCGAGGTCTTCAAGCCGCAGCCCCGGTACGTCCATGACAATGTGTACATGCCGGTCGTTTTCGACCATGTCGGCGGGCGGGGTCCAGTAGCGTGCGGCGTCGGCCTGCATCACTTCCTCGCTGAACCGCCGGTCCAGCTCTTCCCCCAACTCGTCGAGGCACATCCACGGGTTCCAGTTCAATTTCGCCATGACTTCTCCCGTCACAGGAATATAATTTGCCCTGCCACCAAATGAAATATAGCATTGCGGACAATACTTCAACCTCGCCCAAGGAGTTCGACCGCCATGAAGACTTGCAGAGAACCGATCTACAAGCAGCAGGATGTCACCATTCGCCAGCTCGGCGCGCCCAAGGTCAAGAGCCCGCTCGCCTTTGGCCGCTTTGTCGACGAGGAGGACGCTGTCCTGGTGAACATCTCCCGCAAGAGCGCGTTCAAGCCCAAGGGCCGCCAGAAGCCGCCGGAGCAGATTTACTTTGAAATGGCCGGGCCAAGGGAGAAGGTCTACTTCGATCCCAGCAAGGCCAAGTGCGCCATCGTCACCTGCGGCGGCCTGTGCCCGGGGCTCAACGATGTTATCCGGGCCATCGTAATGACCGCACATCACCAATACAACGTACCCAGCGTGCTGGGTATCCAGTTCGGGCTGGCCGGGTTCATCCCGGACGAAGGGTATGACGTGGTGGAGCTCAAGCCGGAAAACGTGAACCAGATTCACGAGTTCGGCGGCACCATGCTCGGCAGTTCCCGAGGGCCGCAACCCGTGGATCAGATCGTGGACGCGCTGGAGCGCATGAACATTTCCATAGTCTTTCTCATCGGCGGGGATGGCACCATGCGCGCCGCCGAGAAGATTCTGGCCGAGGTGTCCAAACGGAACCTCTCCATCTCCATCGTCGGCCTGCCGAAGACCATTGATAACGACATCAATTTCGCATCGCCATCGTTCGGGTTCGATACAGCCGTGGACAAAGCTACCGAGCCATTCGGTGCGCGCACGTGGAGGCCACCGGTGCGCCGTGGGGCATAGGGCTGGTCAAACTCATGGGGCGCGAATCAGGGTTCATCGCCGCGCAGAGCGCCATGGCCCTGCAGGACGTCAACTTCGTGCTGGTGCCCGAAGACCCCTTTGACCTGCACGGACCAAACGGGTTCCTTGAACATCTGGACAAGCGGATGCATAACCGCGGCCACGCCGTCATCGTGGTTGCCGAAGGCGCCGGGCAGGAGATCATCGGGCAGAGCGGCGAGAAGGACAAGTCGGGCAACGTGGTGCTCGGCGACATCTCCACCGTCCTGAAAAAGGAGATCAAAGAGCACTTCGCCAAGCAGAATATTGAGATCACCCTCAAGTACATTGACCCGAGCTACATCATCCGTTCGGTCCCGGCGAACTCCAACGATCGCATCTACTGCTCGTTCCTCGGCATCAACGCCGTGCACGCGGGCATGTCCGGACGCACCGGGCTTGTCATCTCCCGCTGGAACGGCAGGTACGTGCACATCCCCATGGAGCTCGTCACCCAGAAACGCAAGCGCATCAACATCTGCTCCAATTACTGGCGGGCCGTGCTCGAATCCACCGGCCAACCAAGCAGCATGCGCAACGAAGACGCGTAACCTCTGAAGCCGGGAGCTCCCCGGCTTCATTTTTACCGTTTTGTTGGTAATAATAATTTTTCTTGAAAACAGGAAAGAAACGGGTATTATGCAAAAACATTTGAACAAATTGTCCTGTTCGGGCTATATACGGTTCAGAAATCTCATTTTGATAGGGGGTACCCAATGGATGTGCTGATGCTTTCGAGGTTGCAGTTCGCCGCGGCAACCGCTTTTCACTTCATTTTCGTGCCGCTGACCCTCGGCCTTTCCGTGGTCATCGCGTGCATGGAGACGGCCTATGTCCGCACCGGGAAGGAAGTGTACCGGCGAATGGCAAAATTCTGGGGGAAAATCTTTCTGGTGAACTTCGCACTGGGCGTTGTTACCGGCATTACGCTGGAATTCCAGTTCGGCACCAACTGGGCGGGCTATTCAGCCTATGTTGGCGATATTTTCGGTTCGCTGCTGGCAATCGAGGCCACGGCGGCCTTCTTCCTTGAGTCCACCTTCATCGGGGTGTGGCACTTCGGGTGGAACAGACTCTCGCCCAAGGCGCACATGGTTTCCGCATGGCTCGTCGCCATTGCGAGCAACCTCTCCGCCATCTGGATTCTCATCGCCAACGGCTTCATGCAGCACCCCGTGGGCTACGTGATCCGCAACGGTCGCGCAGAACTCGAGGACTTCACCGCAGTCATCACCAACCTGTTCGCATGGCACGAATTCATGCACAACGTGTTCGGCGCGCTCGCGGTGGCCGGTTTTCTGGTCATGGGCGTCTCCGCATGGCATCTGTACCGCAAGAACGAGGTCGACTTCTTCAAAAAGTCTTTCCGGTTCAGCGCAACGCTGGCACTGGTCGCGTCCCTCGCGGTCGCCATTCAGGGCCACGCCCACGGCAACCACGTCGCGGAAGTGCAGCCCGCCAAGCTCGCGGCCATGGAATCCCACTGGGAAACCAGCACCTACGCCCCCATGTATCTGCTGCAGATCCCCGGTGAAGACGGCAACAAGCTCGAAGCCCTGCCTGTTCCCGGTCTGCTGAGCTTCCTGGCCTTCAACGACCCCTCCGCAGAGGTCATCGGCCTCAATGACATCCCCGAGGACGAGCGTCCCCCGGTGGTGCTGACCTTCTTCGCCTTCAGGGGCATGGTCGGGATCGGCACGCTGCTCATAGCGGTGTCCGCGTTCGCCTGGCTCATGCGAAACCGCATCGAGAACTTCCCGTGGTTCCTCAAGGTGCTGCCATTCCTCATCCCCTTACCCTATCTTGCAATGCAACTCGGCTGGATCGTGGCGGAAGTGGGGCGTCAGCCGTGGATCGTGTACGGGCTGATGAAGACCTCCGACGCAGTGTCCAAGGTTACGGCCGGACAGGTCGGCTTCTCCTTCATCACCATGTGCGCCATCTACACGCTGCTCGGCATAGCCGGCATCTGCCTGATGATCCGCTTCGCACGCAAGGGCCCCGAGCCTGAAGCCTAACCACAGGGAACAAGAGGAGAAGAATACATGGAATCCACTCATTATCTGCTTGCAACCATCTGGTTCGTGCTCTGGGGCGTGCTCTGGGCCGTCTACTTCATGCTTGACGGCTTTGATCTCGGCTCCGGAACCCTGATGCCCTTCCTGGCCAAAAACGACCATGAAAAGCGTGTCATCTACAACGCGCAGGGACCTTTCTGGGACGGCAACGAGGTTTGGCTCATCGCCGCAGGCGGCGTCACTTTTGCCGCGTTCCCGCTGGCCTATGCCAGATGTTCAGCGGACTGTACACCGCGCTGATGTTGCTGCTGTTTGCGCTCATCCTGCGAGGGGTATCCTTTGAATTCCGGTCCAAACTGGAGAGCCGGGCATGGGCACGACTTTGGGACACCTGCCACTTCATCGGTTCGGCTGTCCCGGCAGTCCTTCTTGGTGTGGCGTTTGCCAACATCTTCCAGGGTCTGCCGCTCGACTCCACCGGCTTCTCGCAGGCCGGGCTGCTCGGGCTCCTGAATCCCTACGGACTCGCCGGTGGCGTTCTCTTTCTGATCATGTTCCTCATCCACGGCGCGCTCTGGCTGTCCATTCGCGGCGTCGGTGAGGTCAAGAACAGGGCCGAGAAGCTCGCCATCCGTCTCTGGCCGGTGCTGGTCATCCTGACCGTGGCCTTCCTTGCCTACTCCGCCGTGACCACTCAGCTGTTCGGCAACTATCTGGCCTATCCGGTCCTGCTGCCCATCATCGCCATGCCGGTCATCGGTCTTGTGCTGATGCGCACTTACATGGGCAACGGCTCCTGGTGGCGCGCCTGGATGTCCTCCAGCCTGTACATCTTCGGCACCGCCCTGTTCGGCGTGGTCGGCCTGTTCCCTGCCATCATCCCGTCCAACCCCAACCCCGGCAACAGCCTGACCATCATGAACTCGGCCTCCAGCCCGCTGACCCTCAAGATCATGCTCGGGGTGGCCGTTGTTTTCGTGCCTCTCGTCATTGCCTACCAGTTCTGGGCGTACAAGACGTTCGCCACGCTTAACGTGGAAGAGCTGGATATGGAATACTAGTAGTCGTAGCCGACTGAAAAAAGTAGCGGCCGCTTCCGTGAGGGAGTGGCCGCTTATTTTGTTTCCGCGGGCGGGCCGATGGGA
>NZ_BBCB01000124.1 GCF_001311825.1 Salidesulfovibrio brasiliensis JCM 12178
TGCCGGGGGCTGGCCGGTTCGTATTCGCCCGTCGCGTCCGCTGCCCGTGGACGAGCTTGACGGGCTCATCCTCGGCGGCGGCGCGGACGTGAGCCCGCAGCGGTACGGCATGGAAGACCTTGAAGTCGGTCCTTCCGAGAAGCCCAAGCCAACCGATCTCGGTATGGCCGTGCTGCTGGTGCTGCTGCGCTGGCTCTTCGGGGTCAAGTTCGGCACGCGGCAGGACGAGGGCAGGGATGAACTTGAGTTCGCCCTGTTTGCCGAAGCCTATGCGCGCGGCCTGCCGGTTCTGGGCATCTGCCGGGGCTGCCAGTTGATGAACGTGCATCTCGGCGGCACGCTGCATCAGGACTTGAAGGGATTCTACGAGGAGTATCCGCAGGTGCGAAGCGTTCTGCCCCGCAAGCGGATTCTTCTGGAGCCGAGGTCCCGGCTCGGTGCCCTGTTCGGGGCCAAGACGCTGATGGTCAACGCGCTGCACAGGCAGGCGGTGAATGTCATCGCCCCGGAACTGGCACTGGCCGCCCGGGAACTCAATCACGTGGTTCAGGCGGTGGAGCGCCCCGGCGGGCGGTTCTGCATTGGGGTCCAGTGGCACCCCGAGTACATGCCGCAATCGTCCCTCCAGAGGCGTCTTTTTCGGGCGTTGGTGGACGCGGCGAAAACCTGATCCTCCTGCTTGGGCGGGCGGCCTGGGAGTGCCGCCCGCCCGAGGGGGGAGGTGTCGGTTCGACCTATATGGCTTCGTCGCCGGTCTCTCCGGTGCGGATGCGGACCACTTCGTCCATGGGGGAGACGAAGATCTTGCCGTCGCCCACGTGGCCGGTGAAGGCCGCGTGGCGTGCCGCTTCGACAACGTCTCGCACACGCTCGTCGTCAATGACGACCTCAATCTTGACCTTGGGCACGAAGTCGACCTGATATTCCGCGCCCCGGTATACTTCCTTGTGACCGCCCTGCCTGCCGAAGCCCTTGACCTCGGATACGGTCATGCCGTGAATGTCGAGGTCGGTGAGCGCGACCTTCACGTCGTCCAGCTTGAATGTTCGGGTAATGATTTCCACTTTTTTCATTGTGAGTCTCCTTCCTAAATCTGATAGCCGGTTTCGCTGTGGAGGGAAACGTCGAGTCCGCGGACCTCGTCTTCTTCAGTTGCGCGCAGACCGATGACGGTGTCCACGATCTTGAAGATGACGGCGGTCATGATGAAGCAGAAGACCCACGTTGCGACCACGGAGACGAACTGGATCCAGAGCTGCTCGGCGTTGCCGTAGAAGAGGCCGAGCGCGCCCTCGGTGGCGAACAGGCCGGTTGCCAGTGCGCCCCATGTTCCGCCCACGCCGTGGATTCCCACGACGTCGAGGGAGTCGTCGTAACCGAACTTGTTCTTGAGCATGATGCCGCCGTAGCAGATGCGCCCGCGCCGAGGCCGATGAGCACGGCGTTCATGGGCGTGACGAATCCGGCGGCGGGGGTGATGGCAACCAGTCCGGCCACAGCGCCGGAGGCCGCGCCGAGCGTGGTGGGCTTGCCTTCATGCAGCCACTCGGCCGCCAGCCAGGAAAGCAGCGCGGCTGCGGTGGCCATGTGCGTGGTTACGAAGGCGTTGGCTGCAGCACCGTCGGCGGCCAGCGCCGAACCTGCGTTGAAGCCGAACCAGCCAAACCACAGGATGCCCGCGCCGAGGACGGTCATGGGCAGATTGTGCGGGATGAAGGCGGTCTTGCCATAGCCCTTGCGCTTGCCGAGCATTATGGCGCAGGCCAGTGCCGCCGCAGCGGAACTCATGTGAACGACCGCGCCGCCGGCAAAGTCCAGCGCGCCCATTTCGCCCATCCAGCCGCCGCCCCAGACCCAGTGGCACATGGGAGCGTAGACAAGGACGATCCAGAGCGCGGAAAAGACAAGAAAACCGGAAAATTTCATTCGTTCGGCGAATGCTCCCGAGATGAGCGCGGGCGTGATGACCGCGAACATGCACTGGAATATCATGAAAGTGAGGTGCGGCAGGTTGTCTGCCGGGGAGCCTTCGGTGGTGGGGCCGACGCCGTTCAGGAAGGCGAAGTCCAGCCCGCCGATGAGGCCGCCGATGTCATGGCCGAAAGACAGCGAGTAGCCGACCATCGCCCAGATGATGGACGCCAGGCCGAGCAGAACAAAGCTGTGCATGATGGTGGAAAGCACGTTCTTGGAGCGGACCAGCCCGCCGTAGAACAGTGCCAGCCCCGGGGTCATGAACATGACCAGGGCCGAGCAAACGATGATAAAGGCATTGTCTGTTGCGTTCATGGGTAACCTCCGGAAACCCATATTGCAAACTGCGGGCCAACTAAAAGTGGCTCATTTTGCCATTTTTCGACATTGTCGAACAATGAAAGGTGGCAAAAATGGCAAAACAGCCCAAGAAATATACAAAATTGTAATTAAATAAACAAGAGCAGGCTCAGGGCCATGACCGCCATGCCGAGGACGACTCCCCATATGGACCAATGGTGTTCCCCGTACTCCTCGGCAGCCGGGAGCAGTTCGTCGAGGCTGATGAAGACCATGATGCCCGCCACGCCCGCAAAGAGCACGCCGAAGAGCGTGGGCGTGAAGAAGGGCATGAGCAGCAGGTAGCCCACCAGCGCGCCGAGCGGTTCGGAGAGGCCCGAGAGAAACGAGAGCGTGAAGGCCTTCTTGCGGCTGCCGGTGGCAAAGTAGATGGGCACGGAAACGGCGATGCCCTCGGGAATGTTGTGGATGGCGATGGCCACGGCGATGGCGATGCCGAGCGCGGGGTCGGTCAGCGCTGCCGTGAAGGTGGCGAGGCCTTCGGGAAAGTTATGGATGGCGATGGCAAGGGCGGCGAACACTCCGGTGCGGTGGAGCTTGCGGAAGTCGTGTGACTCGTTTTTGGGCAGTGTTTCGAGCTGCTGGTCCATTTCCTCTATGGAGTGCAGTTCGTGCGGGTTCTCGTAGCCGGGAACAAACCTGTCGATGAGCGCTATGAGCGCCACGCCGCCGAAAAAGGCCCCGACCGTGGCCCACGTTCCCGCGGCCTCGCCCATGGCTCCGGTGAGTGATTCCTTGGCCTTGAAGAAGATTTCCACGAACGAGACATAGAGCATCACCCCTGCGGAGAAGCCAAGGGCAAAGGACAGGAACCGGGTGTTGGTGGTGCGGGCCAGAAAGGCGATGGCGCTGCCGACCCCGGTGGCGAGCCCGGCGAAGAGCGTGAGCCCGAAGGCGAAGAGGATGGCTTCGGTGCCGAATTCCATTGCTGCTCCTAGTAGGCGAAGGGTTCCTGCTGCCGCATCTCGAAGACGTACGGCATGTCGGGTTCAATGGTCGTGTCCATATCGTCCGGGCTGATAGCGTAGCGTTTGTTGAGGACGAACAGGAATGGCCCCAGCGACGGATCTGGCGGCATGGACTCGGTCTCCGTCAGGGTTCCGGCCACGCGAATCCACTGGCCGTCCTCAAGGGCAAGCGGGTCCGGGACCTCCACCGCAAAGCCGGTGGCCACTGCATCCGCCAGACAGCATACCACAGCCATGCGGTACACGGCCACCATGCTGCGGGAGTCGAGCTCCGGTGTTCTGACAATAGGGCCGCGGACAACGAACCGTTCCGGCACGAGGCTGGCGTCGATCTCGGCAAGCATGAAGAGCTCCGGCGCGGTCATGCGCACGTATTCGGTGCCGCCGATTTCCACGCGAGGCTCCGGTTCCGTGTATTCGCGGGTGAAGGTTGCGGCCCCGTCATCCATGTATCCGTTCACCGCAACGCCCGTAAGGGAAAGAAAGAGCAGCATGGACGCGGCGCCACCCCACGGCACGCGGCCATGCGTTTTCAGAAACGGTGTCGCGGCCCCAGCCAGCAGCGCAGCCACGCCTGTGGCGGCGGTCAGGGGCTTGAACTGTGGATTGAGAAGCTGCCAGTACACGTCGGACCACGCCAGCCAGAGCAGAAATCCGCCGAAAAGCAGGAGCGCGAGTGCGTTGAGCATTGTCGCGGCGCGGGTCATGGCAGCACCCCCGCCTGATGGAAGATGATGGCCATGAGGTATATGAGCACGATGGGTACAACGATGAACGCCACGGCCACGCGGTTTCTGAAGGTGGCGAAGAACATGCCGATGAGCTTCAGGTCCACCATGGGACCGATGGCGGTGAACGCGAGCTGGGCCGCCGTTGGCAGCGCGGAGAATCCTGCGGCCACGAAGGCGTCGGCCTCGGAGCAGACCGACGAGACGATGGCGAAAAGCATCATGGCACCCACGGAAAGCGGAGCGCTGGCCGCGAACGACTGCATCATGCCCGGCGGAATCAAGGTCTTGAACGCCGCGGCCAGCACCGCGCCGATGAACAGGAACCGGAACATGTCCAGAAACTCCGAGCCGGTATGACGCAGGATGGAGACCACGCCGGGTTTTCCGTCGTGGGAGCAGTGACCGCAGCCGCACCCGGGGGTGTGGACAGGGTCTGAAGGTGAGGTGCCGATGGCGATCCCCTTCGGGAGCTTGAGGATGTCGGAGGCTCGCGCCTCTGCCATGGCCAGCGCAAGCCCGGCAGCCGTGGCCCCGACCATCAGCGCACGCCAGAAGACCATCTCCCCCTCGAAACGGAACGCCACCCATGTGGAGACGAGCACCACCGGGTTCAATACCGGGGCGGCGAACAGGTAGGCAATGGCCGCACGCGGGGGCACGCCACGGGCCAGAAACTTGCGAACCACCGGAACCACGCCGCATTCACAAGTGGGCAGGAGCATCCCGGCGAACAGCCCTGACGCAACCTGAAGATACGGATTCCCGGGGATAAACCGCTCAATGGCCTTTTCCGGCACGAAGGCCTCGAAAAGGGCGGCCACGAGCGATCCAAGCAGCAGGAACGGCGCGGCCTCGATGACGATGGCGGCCACAAGCGAGGCGAAAAGAATGACGGGCGATGTGAGTTCCATTGAAGACCCTGTTGACGTAACGGCCGGAAACGTGTGTAAGAATACGTCCAATCCCAGAAATGTCCATACAACGATTCACGGAGAACCATATGAATAGAATTATACCACTCCTGATCTTGCTCACCCTGTGCCTCGCCTCCCCGGCGCTGGCCGCCATGCCTGTCACGGTCAGCATCGTGCCGCAACAGTATTTTGTGGAGCAGATCGGCGGCGATCTTGTGGATGTCTCGGTAATGGTACAGCCCGGCGCAAGCCCGGCCTCCTACGAGCCCAAACCACGGCAGATGGCCCAGCTCTCCAAGGCGCGCATCTACTTCTCGATTGGCGTGCCGTTTGAAGCTGCATGGCTCGATCGTATTCGTTCGGCAAACGAAGATATGACTGTTATTGCGATGGATAAAAATATCGATAAGTTGCCGATGGCCGAGCATCACCATCATGAGGAGCATGCCACGGAAGAACACGACGACCACCATCACGAGCATGAAGGCCACCACGAGGAGCACGGGCACGGTCATGATACCCACGGGCACGGTCATGATGCGCACGGCCACGCCGAAGGGCATCATGGACACAACGGCATCCCGGACCCGCACGTCTGGACCGCACCGCCCCTGGTGCGCGTCATGGCCGGAACCATCCGCGACGCCCTCATTAATGAAGACCCGCAGAATCAGTCGGTTTACGAAGCGAATTACGAGACGTTCGTCAAAAAGATAGACAGCGTGGACGCCAAGCTGCGCGCCATCTTCAAGGATGTCGGCCCCCACAACCGTTTTATGGTCTACCATCCATCATGGGGCTATTTCGCAAAGACCTACGGCCTGACCCAGATTCCCATCGAACTCGAAGGCAAACAGCCCGGACCGCGCGAACTGGCTGAACTCATTCAGCACGCAAAGAACGAAGGCATTCACGTCATCTTCGTGCAGCCCCAGTTCTCGGAGAAAAGCGCACAGCTCATCGCCAAAGCCATCAACGGCTCGGTCATCAAAGCCGACCCGCTGGCCTACGACTGGCCCGAAAACCTGCTCAAAGTCGGCAAAGGGTTCAAGGACGCCCTGAAGTAGGGGGTG
>NZ_BBCB01000125.1 GCF_001311825.1 Salidesulfovibrio brasiliensis JCM 12178
CGGGTCGGGCTGGCCCTGTCCCGCGCCGAGACGCTTTTCCATCATGGCGGTGAGCTTGTCCATGTTCCGGCCGCTCTTGACCGAAACCTTGACGAAATCAAACATGAACCGCTTGAAAACCTTGAAAGCCGGGGGCTGGGCCTCGGGCAGGTCGTACTTGTTCAGGACCACGATGGTCTTGTTCGGCGGCAGCTGCACGGCCGCGTCCACGTCCTCGTCGGTGATGGTCTCGGAGGCGTCCACCACGTACAGGATGAGGTCGGCCTGTTCCATGAGGTCCCGGCTGCGCTCTATTCCGGCTCGCTCCACGGCGTCGCCTGCGTCGCGAAGCCCTGCGGTGTCGGCGAGGCGGATGGTCATGCCGCCCAGTGAGAGCGGTTCTTCAAGATAGTCGCGCGTGGTGCCGGGGGTGTCGGTGACGATGGCCCGGTCGTGGCCCACGAGGGCGTTCATCAGGCTCGACTTGCCCGCGTTGACCAGCCCGGCAAGCACCACCAGCGCACCTTCGCGCCACGCCTTGGTGCGCTCGAAAGCGGCCACGAGGTCGTCGAGTTTGCGGCGTACTTCCGCAGAGGTCGCGGCGATGGTTTCGGGCGGCAGGCAGTCCACGTCTTCCTCGGGAAAATCAACGGCCACACAGAGTTCCTTTCGCATGGACTCCAGCCGCTCGCGCAGTTCTTCGATGCGCTTGCCAAGCGCACCGGAGAGCCGGGTGCGGGCCAGATGCATGGCCGCGCGCGACGGAGCGTGGATCAGTTCGGCCACGGCCTCGGCCTGCGTGAGGTCCATGCGGCCGTTCAGGAAGGCGCGCAGGGTGAATTCGCCCTTGTCCGCCAGCCTTGCTCCGCGTGCCAGAGCGGATTCGAGGATGGCGGCGGTGACGGCGCGGCCCCCGTGGCAGTTGAGTTCCACCACGTCTTCGCCGGTGAACGATTTCGGGCCGGGCATGTAGGCCAGCAGCCCTTCGTCGATGACGTTCCCGTCAGCGTCGAGGAAGCGTCCGTAGTGGAGACGGTAGGGCGTGGGGCCGCTGAATTCGGGGGCGGCTGACTGGAAGAGTGCGAGAGCGATGTCACGGCTTTGCGCGCCGCTGATGCGAACAATGCCGACGCCGCCGGTTCCCTGCGGGGTGGCGACTGCGGCGATGGTGTCCTTTCTGCGTCCGGGATCGAGCATGGGAGAAGTCCTCGGGATGAAAAAAAGCCGGGAACTTCGCTTGGAAGCTCCCGGCCGTGGAATCTAGCGTTCGTTTCGGGCGTTGTTCCTTCGGCCGCCTCCGCGACGTTTCGGAACGATGAGCACGCGCTTGAGCGGTCCGTCACCCTTGGAGCGGGTGAACACGGTTTCCTTGTCCTGCAGCGTGAGGTGAACCACGCGGCGGTGGTAGGAGCTCAGCGGCTTGGTGCTCTGGGTGCGGCTCTGGTTTACCGCTTTTTCAGCCAGGTGTTCGGCAAGCTGGCGCAGCTTGTCGTCCTGACGCTCGCGGTAATCGCCGGTGTCGATCTGGACGCGCACGGATGTTTCCATCTTGCGGGAGACGAGGCGGTTGACCAGATACTGGAGCGAGGAGAGGGTCTGGCCCTCGCGGCCGATGATCAGGCCGCTGTTTTCCTCGTCATCGATGAAGACCTTGACGCGGTCGGTGTCGAACGTGATGTCGAGCTTGGCTTCGCCCACGATGGGTTCGAGCATCCGGCCGAGGGCCTCGCGGATGGTGGCCTCGATTTCGTCCTTGTCCAGCGATTCAAGCGTGGACACGGCAGACTCGCGGCGGGATTCGGCACTCTGCTTGGGAGCTTCAGGTGCTTCCGGTTGCGGAGCTTCCGGCTGAGGCTCTGGCTGGGGTTCCGGCTTTACGTCCGGAGCATCCTGTGCTTCTGCCTGCGGTTCTTCCGGCTTGGCCTCCTGCTTCGGGGCTTGTGCCTTCCTGTCTTGCGACTTTTGAGCAGCGGGCTTTTCGTCCTTGGCTTCCTTCTCCGGTTCGGGCTTTGTTTCAGCCTTGGGTTCGGGCTTGCGCTTGGGCTTTTGTTCCCGTTTGGGCTGCTTCCTGTTCTCGGACTTCTTGTCGTTGGCAGCCTTTTCCCCGTTGCCGTTCATGAACTCGTCGGTCTTGATAGCCTTGCGCGGGCGGGCTTTGAGTCTGGCCTTGCGCACGCCCATGATGCCGAATACGCCGGTGGAGCCGCCGCTGATGATCTCAATCTCAAGTTTTTCGCGACCCATTCCGAAGTGGTCGCACGCCATCTGGATGGCTTCGTCCAGGGTTTTTCCCTGAAAGTCTTTGAATTCGCTCATACTGGTTCCTTCGTTCGAGAGGGGGCCTACGTTTCGTGACAGTTAGTAATTGCTTAGGCCTCGTTCGTCGTGTTGCGGGTTTTCCTCATGGTGAACCACTGCTGTCCGATGGAAAGGACGTTGTTCATGAGCCAGTAAACAACCAGTCCGGCGGGGAACTGCAGGAAGAGGAAGGTGAATACCACCGGCATGAGCAGCATGATTTTCTGCTGGGTGGGGTCGCCCGTGGCCGGGGTCATCTTCTGCTGCAGGAACATGGTTGCGCCCATGATCAGCGGAGTGATGTAGAAGGGGTCCTTGGCGGAGAGGTCCGCAAGCCAGATCATGTCGGTACCCGGAAGGTACTCGATGAACGGCGCGTGGCGCAGTTCGATTGCGCCCAGCAGGGCCTTGTAGAGGCCGAAGAAGACCGGAATCTGCACCAGCATGGGCAGGCAGCCGCTGGCCGGATTGACCTTGTACGTCTTGTACAGGGCCATGGTCTCCTGATTGAGCCGCTGCTTGTCGTCGCCGTATTTTTCGCGAAGCTTCTGAACCATGGGCTGCAGTTGCTTCATCTTGTTCATGCTCTTGTAGCTCTTCTGCGAAAGGGGCCAGAAGAGAATCTTGATGAGAATGGTCAGGATGATGATGGCCACGCCGTAGTTGCCCACATACTTGTACAGGAACACGAGGGCGATGAGCATGGGCTTGGCCAGCGGGTCGAAGAAGCCGAAGTTGACGGCCTGTCCGAGGTCGTTGGGCATGGTGTCGAGGATGCCGCGATCACAGGGGCCCACGAAGTAGGACGCGGTGAGCGTCTTGTTCACGCCGGGCATGAAGGTCTCGGACTGGTCCACGGCCATGCGGAAAATGCCGTCCTGCACGCTGGCGTACAGCGATGCCTCGGGGGAGCCGGGCAGGATGGACATGATGAAATAGTTGGACTCGATTGCCGCCCACTGCAGGCCACCAGAAGCGCTGACGCCCTCGGTCTGCAGGTCTTCGCGGTTGTCTTCCTCGTTGCGGCCATCGTCGCTCAGCCAGGCAACACGGGTGGGGTTGTAGTTGTCGTCTTCCGCGCTCATGGACTTTGCGGCGGCGGTGAACGCAACGGAGGCTTCTGTGCCGGTCTTCTCCAGATTGAGAAGCGTGAGGTCTTCGGTGATCAGGTAGCTGTCGGCGTGGAAGGTCAGGCGGCGCTCAATGTCGAACCCGGCGGCGCGGCCCCGCAGGATGAGAACGGCCTTGCCGTCTTCGCCGATGGTGATGGTTTCGGGGCCGTCATACGCCCACTCGCCGTGCAGCCAGGTGTGGGTCTCGGCACCCTTGCGACCGATGATGATGCCCATGGGGCCCTTGGGAACGGATTTGCCGCCCACAAGGTCCACCTGCGGGGAGCCGGGCTTGATGCCTTCCTTGTACTTCTTGAGGACGAAACGCTCCATGATGCCACCGGACGTATTGAACGAGGCGGTGAACAGGGGGGTGTCGACGACAACGCTCTTGCCCGCGGTGGGCACGAAATCCTGTGCGGAGGGAGCATCCACGGCTTTCTGCGCGTCGGACATGAGCGGATTGCCGGATGCCTTTTCCGAGGAGGCCTGTTCTGTGTTGGCGGCGTTGTTGCTCTGGGGCGTGGGCTGAGGGAAAAGCATCTGCCAGCCGACAAAGACGGCGAAGGAAAGTGCCAGGGCAAGAATGAATCGTTTGTTGTCCATGATTACTGTCTCGTTTTGAGTTTTGGTGCGGGCCAGTTTGCGGGAACGGGATCATACCCGCCCTTGCAAAGCGGCTGACAGCGCAGAAGTCGCCACGTGGTCAGCACGAAGCCTTTGGCGGCGCCGTGCCTTATGAACGCCTCGCGGGCGTATTCGGAGCACGATGGAAGAAACCGGCAGGAGCCGGGAAGAAGAGGGGAGATGAAGACCTGGTAGAACCGGATGAGCGCCAGGAAGATATAGCGCATCATGTCCTCTCTGTGAGCTCGCTGCCGATCTTGCGCTGCAGGGTGCCCAGCGCGGGCAGGAGCTCCTCCGTGGCGAGGGCAAGATTCAGGCTTTCCGGATCGAGGTTGCGTTTGGGAACCACCACGATGTCCAGCGGCAGTTCGATAGCATGCTGGTGAAGCCTGAAAAACTCGCGCAACACTCGTTTGATGCGGTTGCGCGTGACTGCTGGCCCCGATTTTCTGCTGACGGTCAGGCCCATCCGGAAGGAGGGCCTGTCAGACCGCAGCAGTGCGAAAAGAATGAAGTTCCGAGTGAAATGCTTGAAACCCCGATCGAAGCACCTCACAAAGTCGGGGCGCCTGAGCAGCCGACGCTGCCTCGGCCAGCTTAGATGCCTAATCTTTTGCGTCCCTTGGCACGGCGGCGACGGATGACGGCGCGGCCGTTTTTGGTGCGGGAGCGCACGAGAAAGCCGTGGCGGCGGTTGCGACGAATCTTACTGGGCTGGTAAGTGCGTTTCATTGTAATATATCTCCTAAGAATGAAGTTGTCGTTCTGATGGCGTCGAACGGTTGCATATAGCGGGAAGACCGATGCCCGTCAAGGGTTTCCTGACCGTCTTTCCCGAATCGTCAGACGCGCGCCTTCCTTCCGCGCAGCTTTTGCTGTACATCGTGGCAAGAGTCAAGCGCTATTGACCCAATACATATAACAAGTGGTCGTTTGCGGCAACAAAACGCAGGAGGAATAATGGAAAACCCCTTTGAAATCTACTGGAATCTGAAGCTGGCTGCCGTGGCCGAGGCGCTGGGAAAGAATGGCTACGACGTGTCCATAACCGAATCCGCCTCCGAGGCCGCCGGGCTGGTGAAGAATGAAATCATCTCTGCGCTCAAACCGAAAACCCTCTCGTGGGGCGGGTCCCTCTCCTTTGCCGCCACCGGGCTGTATGAAGAACTGAAAGAGGATGGTTCATTCGAGATCATCGATACTTGGGACAAAGATTCTTCATTTGAGGAAAAGCTGGAGCGTCGCCGCGAGGCCATGATCTGCGACCTCTACTTTACCGGGACCAACGCCCTGACTGAAACCGGGTGGCTGGTGAACCTCGACATGATCGGCAACCGTGTGGGTGCCATGGCCTTTGGGCCGAAGAACGTGGTGGTGGTCTGCGGTCGGAACAAGATCGTCCCCGGTCTTGAGGAGGCCATGCAGCGCATCAAGGACTACGCGGCCCCGGTCAACTCCATGCGGCTGGACAAGAAGACGCCGTGCCGCAAGACAGGCGTTTGCCATGATTGCGATAGCCCGGAGCGCATCTGTAACGTCTGGACCATTCATGAGAAATGTTTTCCAGCCGGGAGAATCAAGGTCGTTCTGGTCAACGAGGACCTCGGGTTCTAGCCGTGAAAGCAAAGCATACCAGCAGTGACCGGGCGTATCGCGATGCGGTGCGCCCGGGTTCCGGCGAGGTCCGTTTTCAGGTGGCGGTGGAGCATACCGACCTTCTCGTCGTGGCCCGTGAGGACCTCGCGACCGAGATGGCTGCGGAAGTCGTCCGTCTGCGCGGACAGATAAAGAACCATATTCTCTTTCACCCGGATTTCGCCGAAGCGATGGCGCCGGTGCCCGTGGGTGCGGCGGCTCCGGAAATCGTGCGAGCCATGGCCGCCGGAGCGGAACCGTGCGGCGTCGGTCCCATGGCTGCCGTG
>NZ_BBCB01000126.1 GCF_001311825.1 Salidesulfovibrio brasiliensis JCM 12178
ACATCTGGCAGGGCCGCGAACGCATCGCGCAGGAGCATGACGCCATGCGCGGGGCGTACCTCGGCCCGGAGTTCGGCCCCGTTTCCATCGAGCGCACCGCACGCCGGTACAACGCACCATGTCGCAAGTTTGATGACTTTGACGAGCTGTGCGCCGAGGTGGCCGACAAGCTGGCCGAAGGAAACGCCATCGGCTGGTTCCAGGGCCGCATGGAGTACGGTCCGCGCGCCCTCGGCAACCGTTCCATCCTCGGGGACCCGCGTCATCCCGAGATGCAGAAGAAGCTGAACCTCAAGATCAAGTACCGCGAAGGGTTCCGCCCGTTCGCGCCTTCGGTCATGGAAGAGGAAATCGGCAATTATTTCGAGCTGGACAGGCCTTCGCCGTACATGCTGGTGGTGGCACCCGTGGCCGAGGCCCGGCGCAACCCCCTTCCCGATGGGTATGACGACATGGCCATGTACGAGCGCCTGTACGTCCTGCGCTCCGACATCCCGGCCGTCACCCACGTGGACTATTCGGCGCGCATCCAGAGTGTCTCCTCGCGGACCAACCCGCGTTACTGGCAGCTTATCGATGCCTTCCGGAAGAACCACGGCTGCGGGCTGGTGGTGAACACCAGTTTCAACGTGCGCGGTGAGCCCATCGTCTGTTCGCCAGAAGACGCATACCGCTGCTTCATGCGCACCGAAATGGACTGCCTCGTGCTCGGCGACCGTCTTTTCCTCAAGGAGGAGCAGCCCAAGTGGAGCGAGGACGGCGACTGGCGGGAGCACTTCGAGCTGGATTAGCCCCTTTATATATTCCGTTGTGGCAGAGCCAGAGCCGCTCTTTGTGTTGCAATATCCTGTGGCATGGCCTAGGATGCTGAATACTTGGACAGGCCACGCCTGACGGATTGAGCCATGGAGGGGGGATGACGGCTAAAGACGGCGCCAAAAGGGGCAGCATGCTCTTCCCTGGAAGGGGACGCTCTCTTTCGCGCGATCTTACCGCAAGCCTTGTCGTCATCGTCGTCTTCGTGGCCACGGCCATGATTGCCTATACCTACTGGCATCAGTCTCGCGACATGCGGGACGCCGCACAGCGAAAAGCCGGGGAACTCACCGCCCGCGTGGTGGAAATCCTCGCCGTTCCCATCTGGAATCTCGACTACGAAAACGCCCGCCTCATCGGCGCAGTGTATGCCCAGAACGAAATGGTTCAGGGCTTTCGCATTTACGGCTCCCGTAACGACGTCATCTACGCCCACGAAAAGATGATCGGCATCAAGCCGGACTTCCGGCGCGTCAAGGACATCGTCTTCGAGGGCCGTACCATCGGCAGGGCAGAAATCGATTTTACATTGCGCGGCGAGCGCGAGCGGCTGGAACGCCAGATGCTCGTGGCCGTCATGCTTATTCTGGTATCCCTCGTGGTCATTCTGGCCGTGACCGGGATACTCCTTCGCGTGCTGCTGGCCACGCCGCTCCAGATACTCCAGCAGGGGATAGGACGGGTTGCCAAAGGCGACTTCTCGTATGATTTTGGAGAGATACACCATCAGGAGCTGATGGATATCGCCGAGCGCTTCCGCAACATGAGCGCCGAGATCGAGGCCCGCGAGCGCAAGCTTCAGGTCATGAACAACACGCTTCAGGAAGCGGAGGAAAAGTATCGCGGCATCTTCGAGAATGCGGTGGAAGGCATCTTCCAGTGTACGCCGGACGGGGAGGTGGTCAACGCCAACCCGGCCATGGCCCGCTTCTTCGGCTACGATACGGTGAAGGAATTCCTGCTCCGGGTTCGCAACGTGAAGAGCCTCATGTTCGTGGACCCCAACCGCGGCGAGGTGTTTCTTGATGCCGTGACCGCCGAGGGTGAGGTCTTCCGTTTCGAGGCCCAGTACCGCAGAAAGGACGGGCGCGTGCTGTGGGGATCGATCAACGCACGGACCGTGTACGACCGAAACGGCAACATCCGTTCCATTGAGGGCATCCTCGAAGATACCACGGACCGCAAGAAAGCTGAGGAAGAGCTGGCCAACCTGAACCGCCACCTCGAACAGTCGGTTCGCAACCGGACCGAGGACCTTGTGCGCAAGGCCCGGGAACTGGAGGATGCCAACCGCAGGTTGCGCGAGCTCGACGAGATGAAGTCCGCGTTCCTTTCCTCGGTTTCGCACGAGCTGCGGACGCCGCTCACGTCGATCCTCGGATTTGCCAAGCTGCTTTCCCGCGATTTTGAAAAGAATTTCCTGCCGCTTGCGGCAGATAAGGACCGTCTGCTCAAGCGTAGCTCCCGCATTATGGAAAACCTTGAGATCATAGGTCAGGAGGGCGAACGCCTGACCCGACTCATCAACGACGTGCTCGATCTGAACAAGATTGAATCCGGTCGCATGGGCTGGCAGGACGAGACCGTGGATCTCTCGGAAGTGATCGCCCGCGCGGTTCAGTCGGTCAAGGGCATCTACGGGCAGCGTTCCAGCGTGCGCCTCATCCGCGACATCGAACCCGGCCTGCCCACGGTCACGGTGGACGCCGACAGGTTGCAGCAGGTGTTCATCAATCTGCTGAACAACGCCGCCAAGTTTACCGAGGAAGGGGCTGTCACGGTCCGGGTCCGGCAGGATGCCGATTTCCTGCGGGTGGAAGTGCAGGATTCCGGCGTAGGCATTGCCGCCGAAGACCTTGAAAGCATCTTCGAGAAGTTCCATCAGTCCAGCGTGAACATCATCAAGGACAAGCCGCAGGGCACCGGTCTCGGTTTGACCATCTGCCGCGAGATCATTGAACATTATGGCGGCAGCATCTGGGTCGAATCCGAACTGGGCGAAGGCAGCAGGTTCATCTTCACGCTGCCCATCAGCTAAGACTCCCTACTGTACCAACCGCCACGTCCCGTCCTCGGCGCGATACGCCGTGGCGTGGACCGTTTCGTGCCGTCCATCCGGGAACCGGGCGGTCAGTTCGACGTCGCGTTCGATGCGCTGATGATTGCTGTAGGCAGGCCTCGGCTCTGCGCGATAGTGTACGCCAGTATCCGGGTTCCGCCATTCGTGCGTCCGTCCCGAGGGGGTGGTTTCAAGCGCGTGGGAGACCTGATTGCGGTCGTACTTGTCCATTTCGTTACCCACGATATACCCGACCAGCAGACCCGCGCCCGCGCCGATGGCCGCGCCCGAGACCTTGTTCTTGAACGTCAGCGCGCCAATGGTGGAGCCGACCAGTGCGCCGATCCCAGCGGCGTTCTGGGCCTTGTTGGCGCAGCCGGGAAGCAGCAGCGTTGCCAAGAGAATAAGGGTGATGAATCTCGTCATGGTTGGTTCTCCTTTTGCCTTGGCAATGGCAAGTGCCGTGCCAGCGTCCAAGGTGCCGAACTTGTTGCAATTCGTTGCACGGCTGTCGAATAGGGCGGCGGAAAATGTCCTATTCTTGCGCAGTGTGACGCATTGATTTCACGCAGGGAGAGCAGAAATGGAACTCGTGAAGATGGAAGCCGGAACCCCGCAGCACGCGCAGGCGTGCAGGCTGCGCTATCGCGCGCTGTTCGAGAAGGCGGGATCATCCTTCGAGTGTGTTTGCGACGAAGACGAAGACGCGAGTCTTCAGGTGGCAGTACAGGCCGAGGGGAGAGTGCTTGCGTGTGGGCGGCTCTGCCGCACCGGGCAGACTTTCTGGCGTATTTCGCAGATGGCCGTGGAGGAGGCGTACCGGGGCCGCGGACTCGGGAGCAGGATTCTGGCAGCGCTGTTGCGCGAGGCCGTGCGCATGGGCGGGGGCCGGATAGAGCTTGCCGCCCGAGACTATGCGGTGGGTTTCTACCGCAGGTTCGGGTTTCTGCCGGTTGGCGAGACGTTCGCCTCGCCCAAGACGGGGTTGCCGCACGTCATGATGGTGATGGAGGTCTCGGCCAACTAGGCCAGTGTCTCGCGGTCGTGCACGCCGAGCAGGTACAGGATGGAATCAAGCCCAAGTGAGCTGATGGCCTGACGCGCGCCCCGCTTGACCGTCGGTTTGGCATGAAACGCGATGCCCAGCCCGGCGAGGTTCAGCATTGGCAGGTCGTTGGCGCCGTCTCCCACGGCGATGACCTGTTGCAGGCTGATTCCTTCCTCTTCGGCGAGCTTTTGAAGCAGTTCCGCCTTCTTTTCGGCGTCCACTATGTCCCCAAGCGCCCGACCCGTCAGCTTGCCGTCCACGATCTCCAGTTCGTTGGCGTAGACGTAGTCGAAGCGAGCCGTTCTCGCAGCCGCTCCCCGAAATAGGTGAACCCGCCCGACAGGATGGCGATGGTGTAACCGACCCGTTTGAGGTTGGTGATGAGCCGCTCCGCGCCTTCGGTCAGCGGCAGGCGGTCGTAGACTTTTTCCAGCACGGATGCGTCAAGGCCTTCCAGCAGGGCCAGCCGTTTGGTCAGGCTTTGCTTGAAGTCCAGTTCGCCGCGCATGGCCGCTTCGGTGATGGCCGCCACCTTTTCTCCCGCGCCCGCTTCTTTTGCGAGCTCGTCGATGACCTCGGCCTGGATGAGGGTCGAGTCCATGTCGAAACAGACCAGCCTGCGGTTGCGGCGGAAGATGTTGTCTTCCTGAAAGGCGATGTCCGCGCCGAGTTCTGCGGACATGTCGAGGAACGCCTTGCGGATGGCGCCGGTATCGGTCGGCTGGCCGCGTACGGAGAATTCCACACAGGCCCGGCCCGAGGCGTTGTCGTCATCCAGTGGCCTGCGGCCGGAGAGTCGGCGGATGGCGTCGATGTTCAGGCCGTTGTCATGGATGATGTCGCGATGCCGGAAATGTGTTCCGCGCTGATGGAGCGGGCCAGCAGGGTGACGATGTGCCGGGGCCTGTCCGCGGCGTCCACCCACGCGCTGTAGCGAGGCTCCTCCAGCGGGTGCAGCTTCATGGTCACGCCCAGCTCGTGGGCCTTGAAAAGCACGTCCTTGAGGACCGGGCGGGAGTCGCTGGGCAGCCGGATCATGATGCCGAGCGTCAGAAAGTCGTGAATGACCACCTGTCCGATGTCCAGAATCTCCACACCGTAATCCGCAAGCACTTTCGAGAGAGAGGCCGTGATCCCCGGACGGTCCTGCCCGGTGACGTGAATGAGTATGATCTGCTCCATGAATCCGCTCCATGCGTGGTTTGGCGGACTTTGGCACAAAACCCGTCAGGAGTAAATCGGGCCGTGCCTCTTGACGTCGGTTTGCAACATGGCTATTTTGCCAAACATGCAAATAGAACAAAAGCCAATGGATGATACCGTTCTGGGGGCCGGGTTGCCGCTGGACCGTTATGCGGACGTATTCAAGGCCCTCGGTCATCCCGCACGGCTGGCAATGGTGTGCGAGCTTTTTGAAGGCGAGCAGTGCGTTTGTCGGCTCAGGGATTTGGTGGGGCTCGATACGTCAACCGTGTCCCGGCACCTCTCGGTGCTCAGACAGGCCGGGGTGGTCCGCTCGCGCAAGCAGGGCAACTGGGCCTATTACGCTCTGGAACTCGAATGCGTGAAACATTTCGTGCAATGTCTCTCCCACAGGGGAGAGGGTAAGGAGTAATAGAATGCAGGATTTACAGATGGCCCCGCAGGAGCCGTGCCCGTGCATGAGCGGCGGTACCGAGCAGGGGAAAGAGTGGAGCAAGGCGCGCATTTTCGGCATCGGCGGCGTGGCGATTGCGCTCTGGTTTCTGGTATACAATTACCTCAAACCGTTTGCGGATATGGTCACGGCCGATGTGTTCGGCCTTGATCCGGCCACGCATCTCGGCGCGGCCGTGGCTTTTTTCGTCTATGACACGCCCAAGGTGCTGTTGCTCCTGACGCTGATCGTGTTTTTCGTGGGCATCCTGCGTTCCTACTTCACCCCGGAACGCGCCCGGGCCATGCTGGCCGGTCGGCGCGAGGTGGCCGGGAACGGCATGGCGGCCCTGCTCGGCGT
>NZ_BBCB01000127.1 GCF_001311825.1 Salidesulfovibrio brasiliensis JCM 12178
CTCCGGTGCCGGGCCGACTCTGTCGGCCCGGCGCGACGCGGCTACTCTTTCACTTCAAAGCCGATCTTGGTCACGGCATCCTTGACCGCGCCCGGATCAACAGGCTTTTCCTCGTCGTACTCGGCGATGCCGGTCTCCAGCGTAACGTTGACGTTTTTCACGCCGTCCAGCGCTTCCAGCGCCTTGGTGACGGACGCCACGCAGTGCCCGCAGCTCATACCGCCTACTTTTACCTGTGCCATATGTGTCCTCCGGTGTTTGTCGTTTACCGGCCGCTGAAGAAGCGCAGCCGGAGAGCGTTTGACACCACGGTCACGGAACTCAGCGCCATGGCCGTTCCCGCGATCATGGGGTTGAGCGTCGGCCCGCCGAAGATGTGCAGCACACCGGCGGCAATGGGAATGCCGATGGTGTTGAAGGCGAACGCCCAGAAAAGGTTCTGCTTGATGTTGCGCATGGTGGCGAGGCTGAGGTCGAAGGCCGTGAGCATGGCCCGCAGGTCGCTCTTCATCAGCACCACGTCCCCGGACTCCACGGCCACGTCAATTCCCGAGCCCATGGCCATGCCGATGTCGGCCCGTGCCAGCGCAGGCGCGTCGTTGATGCCGTCGCCCACCATGGCCACCTTGAGGCCCTTCTGCTGCAACTTCTCGATCTCCTCGGCCTTGCGGTCCGGCATCACCTGCGCGATGACCCCGGAAATACCGGCACTGGAGGCCACCGCCCTCGCGGTGACTTCGTTGTCGCCGGTGAGCATGATGACGGCAAGGCCACGATCGGTCAGCTCGGACACCACGCCCGGCGTCTCGTCACGCATGCGGTCGGCGATGCCCAGCACGGCGGCCATGGCACCGTCCACGGCCATGTAGAGCGCGGTCATGCCCTGCTCGGACATTCCGGCGGCGCGCTTCTCCGCTTCCTTGATATTCTCCACACCGTTCTCCGCCATGAACTCCCGGTTGCCGATGCGAACGGCCCGGCCGTCCACGGTGGTCAGGATGCCCCGGCCCGCCACGGAAGAGAACTCGCCGGGCTGCTTGAGGGCCAGTTCGCGCTCCTGTGCTTCACGGGCTATTGCCAGCGCCAGCGGATGCTCGGAGTCGCGCTCTGCCGAGGCGCAAGGGTCAACACCTCGTCCTCGTCAAGGCCGAAGGTTGCCAACTCCGCCAGTTCCGGCCTGCCGTGGGTCAGGGTCCCAGTCTTGTCAAAGACTACTGCGTCGATCTCGCCAGCCTGCTGCAACGCGCCGCCGCTCTTAATGAGCACGCCGAGCTGTGCTCCTCGCCCGGTGCCGACCATGATGGAGACGGGCGTGGCAAGCCCCATGGCGCAGGGGCAGGCGATGACCATCACCGCCACGAAGATGCGCAGGCTGAACGGGAACCCGGCCCCGGAAAGGAACCACGCAACTCCCGCGATCACGGCCACGACCATGACCGCAGGCACGAAATAATAGCTGATGGTGTCGGCGAGGTTGGCAATGGGAGCCTTGGACCCCTGCGCCTCCTGCACCAACCGGATGATGCGGGCCAGCATGGTGTCGCCGCCCACGCGCTCGGCCTTCATGGTCAGGGAGCCATGGGTGTTGAGCGTTCCGCCCGCGACCGAGTCACCCTCCTTCTTGTCCACGGGAATCGGCTCGCCCGTGAGCATGGACTCGTCCACGCTGGAGCGGCCCGACATGACGGTACCGTCAACAGGAATGCGGCCGCCCGGCTTGACCAGCAGCGTATCTCCCGGCTCCACCTCGGTCACCGATATTTCGCGGGTCGTGTCGCCCTCCACCAGCACGGCGGTGTCCGGGGTGAGCTTCATGAGCGCCCGGATGGCATCGGAGGTCTTGAGCCTGCTGGACGCCTCGAAATACTTGCCCAGCGAAATCATGGCGATGAGCACGGCAGCGGACTCGTAATAGAGGTCCATGGCCCGGGCCATGGCGTCCACGCCAAGCGAAATCTCGATGGTATTCCATACGGAATAGATGAACGCCGCGCCGGTGCCCATGGCCACCAGCGAGTCCATGTTCGGCCCACCGCGAAGCAGCGCCGGGATGCCCTGGGTATAAAAATGCCGCCCGGACCAGATGACCGGCAGTGTCAGCACAAGCTGGGCCAGCGCAAAGGCAAGGGGCGAGTAGGCCGGGTCCAGCCAGACCGGAAGCGGCATCCCCCACATGTGCCCCATGGAGAGAATGAGCAACGGGAATGCAAAGAGGAACGCCGGGATGAGTTCGCGTCGGCGCACAGCCAGCGCATGCTCGGCCTCCCTGCGCCGCTCCTCGAAAAGATTGACCGCCGGGTCCTGAATCTCGGAAGTAAAGCCCGCATCGGCGATGGCCTGCCGGATGGCCCGGCGCGAGGTCGTGTCGGGATCAAAGCGAAACACGCCCTCCTCGGACGCAAGGCTCACTTCGGCAGACTCCACACCGTCCATGCCGCCCACGACACGTTCGATGCGGCTGGAGCAGGCAGCGCAGTGCATGCCACCAATGGACAGGCGCAGTTCTTCCGGCCCGCCCTCGTCCGGTTCATCATCCATGAACTCCGCGCCGAAACCCAGCCCCTCGATGGTGCTGCCGACCTCGGCCAGATCAAGGGCGTCCGAATCAAACGTCAGGTTCATGGTTTCCGCAGCAAGGTTGACGTTGACGTCCTCGACGCCGTCCATCTTGCCCACCACCCGCTCAATGCGGCTGGAACAGGCGGCACAATGCATGCCGCTTATCTTCGCTTTTCGTTTCGCGCCAGATTGCTCACTCATATCGAAATCCCTCAGTGTGAAATTGAAAATCCATTTCAACACCACTCGTTCAGTTTTGCAAGTGGTAAACTCTATCAGAACATGAGGAAAAAGTCAGGCGATGGCGGCAAGATTTCCGCCCGGAAGCGGCGATTCGGGCTGCATGGCCCGAGAGTAGGCGTCCAGCCCATGGCGGGCGGTATGGGAGGGGCGGTTCGGCAGGGAGGCGGCCCAGTTGACGCGGGAGTTCACGGCCTCTTCGGCCACCTCGGAACGCAGGGTGCGGACGCTGCTCTCGGTCTCGAACTCGCGAGTGAGCCTTCTGGCGGCGCGGGCACCGGGCGAGAGGCTCTCGTCCACATGCACTTCTTCGGACTCGTACTCCACCCCGAAGCCGCCGAGACTGAACCCGGCGCGCGTCGTGCGCACCACGGCCTCGGCTCGGGGCCGTTCGCCCCGGATACCCTCAAGGTCTCTGTACAAGGTATGTGGATCGGAATCGATGCGCACAAGTCCCTCACGCCATAATCAAGGAGCCGACAAGCGGCTTTGATGTCCGGCCCGGCAATCCCTGCGGCACACTGCCGCGCTCATTCCAGAGGGACCCGTGGCCCGCCCCCGCCGGTCCGTGGCGAAAGCGGTGGTCTGAGTGCCAAATGTATCGCAAACACATCCTTTTGACAAGACAGGGGTGAGGTTGTACCTTGCATACCTCTAATTCACCCATGCTGTGGGCTTTATTGAAGAAAACTCTATCATCAAGGCGGGTTATTCATGGGATTCAAGATTCTTCGAAAACAAGAACTCATCCCGGGACAGACGTCGCTTCTCGTTATTGACGCCCCTCAAATTGCCAAAAAGGCCAAGCCGGGCAACTTCGTCATCCTGAGAAACGACGAAAAAGGCGAGCGCGTCCCCCTGACCATCGCGGACAAGGACCCCAAGGAAGGCACCATCACCATCGTCTTTCTCGTCGTGGGCAAATCCACCGCGCAGCTCAACACCCTGCAGGAGGGCGACGAAATTCTCGACGTCTGCGGCCCGCTCGGCAAGGCCACCCACATCGATAAACAGGGCACCGTGGTCTGCGTGGGCGGCGGCACCGGCATCGCCGCCATGCACCACATCGCCAAGGGACACTGGGAAGCAGGCAACCACGTCGTGGCCATCATCGGCGCACGCACCGAGGACCTGCTGCTCTTCCGCTGCGAGCTGGACGGCTTCTGCCCCGAAGTGCTCATCGCCACGGACGACGGCTCCGTAGGCCACAAGGGCTTCGTCACCGAAGTGCTCAAAGATCGCCTAGAAAGCGACCGCAACGTCACCGAGGTCGTGGCTGTCGGCCCCGTGCCCATGATGGAAGCAGTGGCCAAGACCACCAAGCCCTTCGGCGTCAAAACCACCGTCAGCCTGAACTCCATCATGGTGGACGGCATCGGCATGTGCGGCGCCTGTCGCTGCTCCGTTGGCGGCGAGACCAAATTCGCCTGCGTCGACGGCCCGGAATTCGACGGCCAGGAAGTGGACTTCTCCGAACTCAAGGCCCGCCTCTGGCAGTTCAAGGAGCAGGAAGACGAGTCCATGGGCAAATTCAAGAAGGAGTGCAGCTGTCATGGCAAGTAAACCCCGAAAGCCGAGCGACATCGGCCCCCGCATCCCCATGCCCGAACAGCCTGCGGCCGAGCGGGTCAAAAACTTCTCGGAAGTGGCCCTCGGCTTCTCCCGCGACGACGCCATTGCCGAGGCCGAACGCTGCCTCCAATGTAAAAAGCCCCTCTGCCAGAAGGGCTGTCCCGTGGAAATCGACATCAAGGAGTTCATCCTCAAAGTGGCCGAAGGCGACATGCCCGCCGCCTACGAGGTCATCAAGGAAACCAACTCCCTGCCCGCTGTCTGCGGCCGCGTCTGTCCCCAGGAAAGCCAGTGCGAAGGCATGTGCGTGCTCGGCAAGAAGAACGAGCCCGTGGCCATCGGCCGTCTGGAACGCTACGTGGCCGACACCTTCATGGCCTCCGACGCCTGCGAGGAAATCACCGGCACCCACGCCTGCGCGCTGGAACGCGACGACCTCAAAGTCGCCTGCATCGGCGGCGGCCCCGCCTCCCTGACCGTGGCAGGCTACCTCGCGGCCAAAGGCATCAAAGTAACAGTATTCGAAGCCCTGCACGAACCCGGCGGTGTCCTCATCTACGGTATCCCCGAGTTCCGCCTGCCCAAAGGTATCGTCGCCCGCGAACTCGACGGCCTCAAAGGCCTCGGCGTGGACATCGTCACCAACTGGGTCGGCGGCAAGACCATCACCATTCAGGACCTCCAGAACGAAGGGTACGACGCCATCTTCATCGGCGTGGGCGCAGGACTGCCCCGCTTCCTGAACATCCCCGGCGACAACCTCGTCGGCGTCTTCTCCGCCAACGAGTACCTCACCCGCGTGAACCTCGGCCGGGCCTACGACTTCCCCAACCACGACACCCCGACCTTCCGCGCCGACAACGTGGTCGTCATCGGCGGCGGCAACGTGGCCATGGACGCGGCACGGACCGCCCTGCGCATGGGCTCCAAAAACGTCTCCATCGTCTACCGACGCACACAGGACGAAATGCCCGCACGCCTCGAAGAGCTGCACCACGCCATCGAGGAAGGCGTCGAAATCAAGGCCCTCTGCGGCCCGCTCTCCTTCAACGCAGGCGACGAAGGCAAGCTCGCCAGCATGACCGTCCAGAAAATGTGCCTCGGCGAACCGGACGAATCCGGCCGCCGCAGCCCGGTCTGCATCGAAGGCGAAACCGAAGAACTGCCCTGCGACATGGCCATCATCGCAGTCGGCACCCGCCCCAACCCCATCCTGCTCGAAGCCACCCCGGACCTCGAACTCAACAGATGGGGCTACATCGAAGCCGACCCCGAAACCGGCGAAACCTCCATGAAAAACGTCTTCGCCGGAGGAGACATCGTCACCGGCGCGGCCACCGTCATCTCCGCCATGGGCGCAGGACGAAAAGCCGCACAGGAAATCGCACGGCGACTGCTGTAGATTTTCCGGAGCATACAAGCAAAAGCGGGAACGGTTGATGCCGTTCCCGCTTTTTTGTCCGAAGAATGCCTCCGGCGGCCCTCCGGGGGCTTAAGAACCTTT
>NZ_BBCB01000128.1 GCF_001311825.1 Salidesulfovibrio brasiliensis JCM 12178
CAAAAAAGAAGGTCGGCCCGCTTGTGGGCCGAAACCCACAACGTAACGGATAGCGCTTCCCGCCCCTCCCGCCGGAAGGCGGGCTCCGCACCCAATAATATCAGGAAACACAAAAGCATCCCGTCTCCTCCCGCCGAAGGCGGGCCCCGCACCAAAGGTTATCAGGGATCACAAAAGCCCCCTCCCCCACCGGCAGGCGAGCACCTCATAAATATCAACAACTTCTCTTTCCCTACCCAAAAAACCTGAAATACTTTCACCAAAAACATTGACAATGATTTTCAACGTCACTAAATACCTTCTTGACGGACGCGCCGGATGCGTCCAAAACCATTGGGGGAAAAATGACAGACACCATCATCGTTATTCTGATCGTCGCTGTGGCCGCATTCTACGTAGTCAGGCGATTTGTCAGAAACGCCAAGTCCACCGGCGGATCCTGCGGATGCTCTGGCTGCGGTTCCAACTGCACGCCTGAACAAAAGCAGAACTGCGACGGGGAATAATTTTTTTTTGCCAACCGATTGAAAACGATTTTCATTTGAACCAAGAGGAGTGATCCAGATGGGCAAGGCATTCTGCCTGCGACAGGCAAGCGTGAACCAGCAGCTCAAGATAGTGACCGTTTCCGCCCAAGGCGAACTCGGGCGCAGAATCCGCGACATGGGCCTCATTCCGGGCACCGAAGTACGAGTCATTGGCAAGGCACCGCTCAAGGACCCCGTAGCCCTGCGTCTCAAGGACTTCACCCTCACTCTTCGAAACAGCGAAGCGGACCACATTACCGTCGAATCGCTGGAGGACTAGAATGGACAAAATAACCGCCGCCATCGCAGGCAACCCGAACTGCGGCAAAACCACCATGTTCAACGCCATCACCGGCGCCCGGCATCACGTGGGCAACTGGCCCGGCGTGACCGTGGAGAAGAAGACTGGTATCGTCAAACGTGAAGGGCGCAGCGTCGAGCTGGTGGACCTTCCCGGCACTTATTCCCTGACCGCGTACACGCAGGAAGAGCTCGTGGCTCGCAACTTCCTCGCCGAGGAACGACCCGAGGTCGTCATTGACGTGCTCAACGCCGACGCGCTGGAGCGAAACCTCTACCTCGCCGTACAGATAATGGAAATGGGCGTGCCGCTCGTGCTGGCGCTGAACATGATGGACGAAGTGCGGAAGCACGGAAAGGACATCAACACGGCCCGGCTGGCCGAGCTGACCGGCTGCCCGGCAGTCGAAACCATCGGCCGCACCGGCGAAGGTACCGACGAGCTTCTGAAAGCCTGCGTCCACCACGCCGAGGCCAATCAGGGCGAATGGAGGCCACTGCGCATCTCTTACGGCGCAGACCTTGATCCCGTTCTGGACGAGATGGAAGAAATCATCGAGTCCGCCGGCCTGCTCACCGACCTAGTCCCGGCTCGCTGGACCGGCATCAAATACCTTGAGCACGACGAGGACGTGGTACTCAAGGGGCGCATGGCCAACAGCGAGGTTTCCCAGAGGCTGGAAAAGATGGCCGCCAAGGTGGCCGAGCACACTCAGAAGACCCTTAAGGCCGGTCCGGACGCCATCATCGCCGATTACCGCTACGGGTTCATCGCAGGCATCGTGAAGGAAGTGGTCAACTACCCGGTGCTCGACGAGCAGCGCATCAGCATGTCGGACAACATCGACCGCATCCTGACCCACAAGTTTCTCGGCCCCGCCATCATGCTCACCGTGGTCTATCTCATCTACAAGGTGACGTTCACGGTGGGCGAAATCCCCATGGGCTGGCTGGAGGCCTTCTTTGGCTGGCTGGGCAACACCGTTGGCGGCATAATGCCCGAGGGGCTGCTGAAATCGCTCATCGTCTCCGGCATCATCGACGGCGTGGGCGGCGTGCTCGGCTTCGTGCCGCTCATCATGTTCATGTTCCTGATGATCTCCGCGCTGGAGGACTCCGGCTACGTGGCCCGTATGGCCTACATGCTTGACCGCGTGTTCCGCAGCTTCGGCCTGCACGGCACCTCTGTGCTGCCCTTCATCGTTTCCGGCGGCATTGCCGGGGGCTGCGCGGTTCCGGGCGTCATGGCCTCCCGCACGCTCCGCAGCCGCCGCGAAAAACTGGCCACCCTCTTCGTGGCCCCGTACATGACCTGCGGCGCGAAAGTGCCCGTCTTCCTGATGCTTGCCGCCGCGTTCTTCCCCGGCGAAGGCGCGGGAGTCATGCTGACCATCACCCTCACCGCATGGGCGTTGGCCCTGATCGTGGCCCGCATCCTGCGCTGGACGGTCATCAAGGGCGAGTCCACTCCCTTCGTCATGGAGCTGCCGCCGTACCGCATGCCCACTCTGCGCGGCGTGCTGATTCATACCTGGGAACGCACTTGGGAATACGCCCGCAAGGCCGGTACCGTCATCCTCGGTATCTCCATCCTGCTCTGGCGCTCATGACCTTCCCGCAGCTCCCGCAGGAGCGCGTGGACGCCTATGAAGCAAAACGCGCGGTCATCGCTGCCGAAATGCAGGCTGCCGAGGCCGCCGGTGCAGGCGAGTCCGTTGTGGCCGGTTTTGATGACAAGATCGACGCCCTTCAGAACGAGGAAGCCGAAGAAGCGCTCCGCAACACCATCGCCGGCAAAATCGGCACCGGACTCGAGAGCGTTACCAAGTGGGCCGGGTTCAACTGGCGCACCAACATCGCGCTGGTGGGCGGCTTTGCAGCCAAGGAAGTCATTGTTTCCACCCTCGGCACCGCGTACTCGCTCGGCGAGGTCGATCCTGACGAAGCACAGCCGCTCTCCAGGCGTCTGGCCGCAGACCCGAACTTCTCCAAGGCCGCAGGCATCGCCATGGTCATCTTTGTGATGCTCTACGCGCCCTGCTTCGTCACCGTGGTCACCATGGCCCGCGAATCGAGCTGGAGCTGGGCGATATTCAGCGTAGTCGGCTCCACGGGCCTGGCTTTCGGCCTCTCAATCCTGACCTTCAACATTGCCCGGGCTATACTTTAGCCTCCCGGACAGAGTAATAAAAAAGGGCGGCCCTTCCGGGGCCGCCCTTTCTTTTTCGTTTCACATCCACCCTCGCCGCTTGAAATACGCAAGCATGACGCCCGCCACCACGGTCATCACGGCCAGAAGCGCCGGATACGACCATGGATAGCGTAGTTCGGGCATGTACTGGAAATTCATGCCGTAGACTCCGGCGATGAACGTAAGCGGGATGAAAATGGTGGCGAACACGGTTAGAAATTTCATCACATCGTTGAGCTTATTGCCAATGACCATGTTGTAGGTTGCAAGCGCGTCGCCGATCATTTCACGATACACATCCACGGCGTCGCAACTCTGCTCCGTGAGGTCTGCGAGGTCGCGCAGATGGGGGCGCACATCCTCGCCGAAGAGTTCCTCGTCGGGATGGGCAAGCAGCCTGACGACCTCCCGCACCGGGCGCACCTGTTTACGAATATAGGCCATCTCCCTGCGATATTCGAGAATCTCTTCCAGCAGGTCTGGCGTGGCGTTATCAAGCACTTCCTGCTCCAGCTCCTCAATTCGTTCGCCGAGCGCCTCGATTACCCTGATATAATTCTCCACCACCGAGTCCATCAGCGCGTAGGCCAGATAGGTCGCCCCCCCGCTGCCGGATGCGACCGCGCGAACGCCTGAGCCGGGTGCGCACCGGATCGAAAACGTCCCCGGACCGCTCCTGAAATGTCAGCACCCGGTCCTTGAAAACGACAATTCCAAGCGCTTCAGCCTGTACCTGATTTTCTTCGGAAAGCGAGAGCATCCTGAGGCTGATGAACGCGTAGTCCTCATAATCATCCATCTTCGGACGTCTGCCAGTATCCACCACATCTTCCAGCACCAGTGAAGACAGGCCATGCTGCTGGCCGAGCTTTTCAATAAGCGTGACATCATGCAGGCCGTCCACGTTTAACCAAAGTACACGGCCTTCACCCTGATCACAGTCGAGTTCATTCAAAGCCTCCGAAGATTCTTCCCGCAGCGTTTCTGCACCGTACTCAATGCACGTCACCCGTGGACGATCCATATGGCGCTGACCGACAAAGGTGACGGTGCCCGGCGACTGTCCGAGTTTGCGGTCAATTTTCTTGAGGAACCGGGCCACGGCTTACCACCTCCGGCTTCGGGTGCGGGCGAAAAGATACCCAGCAAGGCCGCCCAACAGGAAAAAGAGCGGCAGCATGATCCACCGGGCCAGCGCGAACGTCCACCACAGGAAGGAAACCTGCACTGTTTCGGAGTTCTGGATGATGAACAGCAGCACGCAGGCTGCGAAGACACTCACGGCGACGAGCTTGATCCGTTCGCCCATGGTCATTTCATTCCAGCGTGTCTTCATGTGGCCTCCTTGTTTAGACTATTCGAAAATACAGCAGCACGCAGAGCACGACCAGCATGCTTGTCCAGAGCGCGCCAACGCGCAGCACCATTTCGCGGGCGCGCTTGCGCTCCCACCACGAAAGGGGCTGGATGCCCTGCACCAGAAAGGTCACCACCCCGGCAATGTTCAGGCAGATGATGTTTGTTATGAACAGGGCAGCCGACCCTGCGGCCATGACGAACTGCCCGGCACCGAGGCTCATGCCGCAAGCCGCCAGCGGCGGGAGCAGCGAAAGCGCGACCATCACGCCGACGAGTCCTGTGGGCGTTCCGAGCGTCACCGAGACAATGCCCGCACCACCGGACACCACCGCAAGAACGATGTCGGCATACGAGGCGTGAATGCGGTCGAGAAATTCAAATGATCCGGCGGGTAGTCCGAAAACGAGACCGGAAATGGCAGAGACTGCGAGCACCACGGCCACACCCGAAGCAAGCGTTTTGAGCGAGAGCCGCAAAAGGTCGGTATCTCCAAGCGCGGCCGAGAGGGAGAGGCCCACGTTGGGACCGAGAAGCGGGGCCAGCACCATGGCTCCGATGATGACCGCAACACTGTCCCGCGAAAGGCCGATGACCGCAACGACTGCGGCAAAAGCCACCAGCACGAAATAACTGGCTGTCGGCCGGG
The DNA here is from genome assembly GCF_001311825.1 of Salidesulfovibrio brasiliensis JCM 12178. Taxonomy (GTDB): domain Bacteria; phylum Desulfobacterota; class Desulfovibrionia; order Desulfovibrionales; family Desulfovibrionaceae; genus Pseudodesulfovibrio; species Pseudodesulfovibrio brasiliensis. Next base: position 5,024 of record NZ_BBCB01000128.1, read on the forward strand.
CATTGTCAAAGACGTCCGTGTAAAGCTCTTCCCGGCTGATTCGATCATGATTCTGTGCAGATTCTTCGGCTTCCTCTGCTTCCTCGGGCTGAACCTGTTTCTCGGGCGGCGGGTCGGTCTTGAGCCTCGGCAGGGTGGCTTCAGCCGGATAGACCACAATCCTGTACTCGTCCGTCCATGTGAACATGCGTTCCAGCTTGTCCAGCACAGGCTCGGACTCCTCCACCTGCAGGATGACGCGAAATTCAATAGAGTCATTATCCAGCTCGTGCGACCAGTACACATACCCTTCGTCAGGGCGATGCTCTTCAAGTGACTTGGCAACGACATCCCTGTCGGTGCTCGGGGTGACTATTTCAATAACTCTCAGCGGCATGACGTGTCGGCGGCTTCATCCGTTTCCGTAACTGGAACCGGCCGTGCGGAATCCGAACCTCATTGCTGATATACAGGAATATTGAGACGTATTCCAAGGAAAAACAGGAAACGCCTTGAGGGAGACGGGCAAAGGCTTTGATCAGACCTTCACGGTCGACCCGCCAAGGGTGCCCGCCTTAGTCTTTCTTCTTTTTGCTGCGCGGATGCGCCTTGTCATACACCTGCATGAGTTGCTGCAGGTCGAGGTGGGTGTATCGCTGGGTGGTGGATAGCCGGGAGTGTCCCAGCAGTTCCTGAACGCTTCTCAGATCGGCCCCGGCTTCGAGCATGTGCGTGGCAAAGCTGTGGCGGAGCATGTGCGGATGCACATCGCGGGGAATCCCAGCCGCGGCAGCGAGCCTCGTCAGGATGCGGTTGGCCTCGCGGCGGTCCAGCCGCTTGCCCGCGCTTGCCCAGAAACAGCG
>NZ_BBCB01000129.1 GCF_001311825.1 Salidesulfovibrio brasiliensis JCM 12178
GGGCGGGGGTGCTAGCAGGACGGGCCGCGTGCGCTACCGGGAGTCCTCGCGTCCGTGCAGGAAGAGCTCCTGCCAGTCGAGGGGCTTGAGGGAGCGGTGATTGCGGGCTTGAAGCTCGGGCCAGCCGTCCTCGGGGATGGTTTTGACCGCAACGCGGTTCACGAACTGCTTCCCGTCGTCGCCGCAGCACTTGCAGGCCCAGCCGCAGATGTCGCAGGTGCAGCCGCCGGTCTTGACGGCCTCTTTGAGCACACCCGCCTTGTCGCAGCAGGCGTCGCAGAGAAGCAGGTGTGGATTGGTTGTATCTGCCATGGTGGATAGTCTCCTCCCACCAATGTATAGTGGGGCCATGAACGAAGTGCAACCCGTTACCATGAACCTTCCGCTTGTGTGCAAGGGCGACCCTTCCGACATGCCTGACCGGCCGGTCTGCCTTGACGAGGCCCCGGAGCGACCGGGCGAAGGGGGGCAGCGGATCGTGTGCGCCGCCTGCGGCAACCTTGTCACCAATACAGCCGCAAAGGTGGAGGTCAACGGTTCGCACCGGCACGTCTTTTTCAACCCACACGGCATCATGTTCGAGCTCGGCTGCTTCATGGCCGCGCCCGGGACCATACGCACAGGCCCGCCCGTGGAGGAGTTCACGTGGTTTTCCGGACATTCGTGGCAAATCGCCATCTGCGGGCGGTGCAACGTGCACCTCGGCTGGTATTACGAAACGTCTTTCTCCGGCTTTTATGGTCTGATACTCCCCGCCTTGCGCGAGGAGGAGGGCTAGAGGTCCGGCCCGGCTTGCCATCCTGCGGCAAATCCGTATCCTCCGGGCATGGCAGACCGTTACCCCGTTCCCGCATCCCGGCACCGCGTGGAAGAGACCATCAAGCGCAGCCGGTTCATCACCACCGTGGCCCGCGTGGAATCGCCCGAGGAGGCCCGCGCGTTCGTGGCTGAGATCAAGGAAGAATATCCTGACGCCACCCATAACTGCTGGGCCTTTGCTGCCGGTCCGCCCGGCGATACGGCCCGTGTGGGCATGAGTGACGACGGCGAACCGCACGGCACGGCCGGAAAGCCTATGCTCACGGTGCTGCTGCACGGCGGCGTGGGCGAACTGGCCGTGGTCGTGACCCGGTATTTCGGGGGCATCAAGCTCGGCACCGGAGGGCTGGTGCGAGCCTATTCGGGCATGGTGCAGCTCGGGCTGGAGTCGCTGCCCACGGTGGAGCGGGTGGACACCGTGGATGTGGAGGCGCTTATGCCATACAACGCGGTCACGCTCTTTAAGCGGATGCTTTCCGATCACGAAGCCGAGGTGCTGGAAGAGCGTTTCGGCACCGACGCGGGGTTCCTGCTGCGGCTGCCCCAGGAACGCCTTCAACGCTTTGAGCTGGCGCTTGACGAACTTACTAGCGGGCAGGCGCTTCTGGAGATCGTCAGTGACAATCTGTCTTGAATCTTGTGATAAAAGGGCGACGGTGCCCGTCGATATCCACGCCTTCCGTCTCTTGGTCGGAAGGCTTTTTCGTGTGTGACCCTTTACGCGCAGTCGGCAATCAGATAGTCTAAAAATATTCCAGAAAACGTGTAACCCCAGAGGCCGCATGTCGCTCAGAAAGCTCACCGCACTGTTTCGGCTCCTTGACGACAAATCCGAGAAGGCCAAAGAGGCCGCTCTCTTCGAGATCAAGGAGCTCAAGGCCGACCTCTCTGAATTGGAGCGGCATCTTCAGGGGAGAAAGAAACACACCGACGTCCAGCCGGACGACTTCATCCGAAGCGCCTACGAGATCGCTGCTCAGCTTCGGGACATGCGGCAGCGGCAGGCCATCGTCGAGGAAATGCGCGACGAGGTGGCCGAGACAGAGGCCGAGGAGTACCTCGAAACCCGTGGCGCAAAGCTCATGAAGCGCCCGGCGGGCTGGCACTGGACCAGCTCGCAGGATGAACGGTTTCTGCTTCATGAGAGCAACCCGGTCGTTGCGGCCGGGGAGTTGCGAAAGCTCCTTGCTTCCGGCAAGCGCCGCAAGCGCACCAAAAAGAAGAAATAACCGGGGGATGCCATGGTTCGCCCTGTCCTGTTGTGGGTTCTGATCGTCCTTGTAGCCGGTTGCGCGCCCAAGGTCAGCCTGTTCGGCGACAACGAGCAGCCGCTCAAGGAAGTGGTGCTGGAGGAAGGGGCGGATGCCAAGGTCGCGGTCATGTCCCTTGACGGCTTCATCTCCGCCTCGGCCCGACGGGGCATGCTCAGCCGCAGGCCGAGCGTGGTGGACGAACTGGTCATGCGCCTTCGCGCCGCGGAAAAGGACCCCTTGGTCAGGGCCGTGGTGGTCAAGATCAATTCCCCGGGCGGCACGGTCACGGCCAGCGACATCGTGTATCACGAACTGACACGCTTCCGGGAGCGCACCGGCAAGAAGGTCGTTGCCTGTCTCATGGATACTGCCGCGTCTGGCGGCTACTACGCCGCGTTGGCAGCGGATTCCATCGTGGCCCATCCCACCACCGTCACCGGCTCCGTTGGCGTCATTTTCGTGATGCCCAAGGTTCACGGCCTCATGGACAAGGTCGGCGTGGAGGTTGATGTCACCAAGTCGGGAACGGACAAGGACATGGGGTCCCCGTTCCGTCCTGCCACCGAACGGGAGCGGGCCATGTTTCAAACCATCATCGACGGCATGGCGGAACGGTTCACCGGGCTGGTGCGCGAGCGGCGCTCTCCCGGTGACGAGGCCATGACAACCATCGCATCCGCGCGTATTTTCACGGCGCAGCAGGCAAAGGCGCTGGGTATGGTTGATCGCATCGCGCACCTTGAAGGGGCCTTTGAGGAGGCGGCCGCACAGGCGGGAATCGAAGGCGAGCCTACAATTATCGCCTACCGCCGCACCGTTTACCCGGACGACACCCCCTACAATTCACTGAGCGCCGCCTCGCCCGCAGGGAACCTGTTCGGGGCTGACGTGTCGACCCTGTTGCCCCCGCCGCCGGGCTTTCATTACCTGTGGACCGCAACGGGCCGGGAATAAGCGGTATTCCTACAAGTTGGAGAGCATCGGCCCCCGGCCACATGAAAAAGCTGGAAGCAGGTTGTGAGTAATGATATTCATTCAAGGATGGACACCGCTTTCGAAGCCGTTTTCGTAGCACGGCAACCGATATTCACACCTTCTCTGGACGTCTGGGGGTACGAACTGCTGTTTCGTACCTCAATCGATTGCAATACGGCCATAATCGAGGACGGTGAGCGGGCCACGGCCAGCGTGCTGGCCGACGGTCTCGTGGCTGCCACGCAGGACATGCCGCAGGGCCGCAAGATTCTCGTTAACTTTCCTGAAGCGCTGCTCGCATCCGAAGCGGCCTATGCCCTGCCCGTGGACCTCGGCGTAGTGGAAATCCTTGAAACAGTCTCGGCGACCGAAGAGACCTTCGAGGCCGTGCGGGAGCTTCGCTCCGAAGGCTACACCATTGCGCTGGACGACTACACGGGAGAGGAGCGCAACCGTCCGCTGCTCAAGTATGCCGACATCGTCAAGGTGGACATTCTGGAGCTTGGGTCTGACGCCGAGACGGTGAAAAAGGTCGTTGCGACCATTCCGGAAGGGAAACTGCTGCTTGCCGAAAAGGTCGAGGACCGCGAAACCTTCGAGATGCTCAAGCAGCTGGGGTTCACCCTGTTTCAGGGCTTCTTTTTCAGCAAGCCGGAAATCCTTGAAGGCAGGAAACTCAGCTCGGGCGAACTCTCCCGGTTGCAGATAATGGAAGAGCTGGGGCGCGAGGAGGTCTCGCTGGAGAGGCTCTCCGAAATTCTCGGCACCGACCCGTCCCTGTCCTACCGGCTGTTTCGTTACATAAACTCGGCCAGCTTCGGCCTGAGCGTCAAGGTGGACTCCGTGGAGCGGGCCGTGGCCATGCTGGGCATCAAGCAGATCACCCAGTGGCTCAAATCGGCCATTCTCTCCGACATGGCCCCGTCCCAACGCGGTGCGGAGCTTGCCTTTCTCTCCGTGCAGCGCGCCAAGTTTCTTGAACTGCTCTGTGACGAGACCGACGCCTGCTCCATCCCAGATCCGCTGTTCATCACCGGGCTTTTTTCCCTGCTCGACGCCATGCTGGACATCCGAATGAAGGATATCCTCGAAACCCTGCCGCTGGACCAGACCGTTGTGGACGCCCTGACCGGGAAGAGCAAGCTGCACAAGCTGCTCATGCTGGCTCACAGTTATGAACGCGGCTACTGGGCGGACTGCGACCGGCGCATGAAGGCGCTGGGCCTGAAGCCGGAGCGCGTCAATCGTCTCTATGCCCAGTCCCGCAACTGGGCCGCACAGGTCATGGGCGCGGCGCGCTAGCCCTTTCTTTCCATCACCCTGCGAATCTGCTAGGTATCCCTGCAACACGGGAGATCGATCAATGAAGAAGATCAAGCTGGTCAACACGGTCCGCGCGGCCGGTTGAGCCGCAAAGATAGCTCCGGGGGACCTGGAGCTCGCCCTTTCCGGCCTCGACACGAGGGCCGATTCGAGACTGCTTGCAGGCAGGAGCGGTGACAATGACGATGCCGCCATCCTGACTTTCCCGGCAGGGAAGGCGCTGGTGCAGACGGTCGACTTCTTCACGCCCATTGTCAACGATCCCTACCGCTTCGGCCAGATCGCCGCGGCCAACGCCCTCTCCGACGTCTATGCCATGGGCGGGGAGCCGTGGTCGGCCATGAACATCGTCTGCTTCCCTGCCAAAGACATGCCCGGCGAGATTCTTGCCGAGGTCCTGCGCGGCGGCATGGACAAGATCAACGAATCCGGCGCAGTGCTCTCCGGCGGCCATTCGGTGGAAGACGCGGAGCTGAAGTACGGGCTGGCCGTGTCCGGCATCGTGGACCCGGACGGGTTCGCCTCCAACCGCGGTGCGGAGCCGGGGGATGCGCTGATTCTGACCAAACCCATCGGCACCGGCGTACTTGCCACGGCGGTGAAGGCCGAATGGGACGGCGCGGACGATATGGAAGAGACGCTCTACAAGTACGCGGCGCACCTGAACAAGGCGGGCGGCGCGGTCATTGCCAAGCTGGGCCTCAAGGGGGCCACGGACGTGACCGGTTTCGGCCTCGGCGGGCACCTTATCGAGCTGGCAGAGGCCAGTGGTGTGTCTGCGGAGCTTGACCTTTCGGCCATCCCTTTCATTCCCGAAGCCGTGGAACTGGCGGGCATGGGCATGCTCCCTGCGGGGAGCATCTGCAACCGCAACTACTACAAGGCCAAGACCGCTTCGGCGGACGGGGTCGATCCCATACTCTTCGACCTCGTTTTTGACGCCCAGACCTCCGGCGGCCTGATTCTTTCCGCCCCGCAACCGCTTGTGAAGAAGGCTGTTTCCATGCTTGAGGCGGCCGGGGAGTCCGCTGCGGTGGTGGGCAGGGTTCTTGAGCAGAAGCCGGGTACACCGCTTATCATTTCCTGAGGCACATGACCAAAACCGCAACCGACTACAACAACGAACTGCCCATCGGCGTCTTCGACTCCGGCGTGGGCGGGCTGACCGTGCTCAAGGCGCTCATGCGGCGGCTTCCGGGCGAACGGTTCCTGTATCTGGGCGACTGCGCCCGGCTGCCATACGGCACCAAGAGCCCGCAGACCGTGACGCGCTATGCGCTGCAGGCCGCCTCGGTGCTGGCCTCGCGCGGGGTGAAGCTCATGGTCATCGCCTGCAACACCGCCAGCGCCATCGGGCTGGACGCGGTGCGGG
>NZ_BBCB01000130.1 GCF_001311825.1 Salidesulfovibrio brasiliensis JCM 12178
GACGCAAGCAGAGTCGGCCCGCTTGTGGGCCGAAACCCACAACAAAACGGGTTCCGCTTCCCGCCCCTCCCGCCGGAAGGCGGGCCCCGCACCCAAAAATGTCAGGAAACACAAAAGTATCCCACCCCCGTCCCGTCGAAGGCGGGCAACCCCAAAAAAACCATACAGCCCGCGCACAGCGTCCCATATACTCTGCACCACCTCACCCACAAAGGTCCTCGTTATGCAGAATGGCTTGTCCTTTTACGACAAAGAAAAAGCGACTTCAGGCATCAACCTGAAGTCGCTATACTTTCATGGTCGGGGCGGAGAGATTTGAACTCCCGGCATCCAGTTCCCAAAACTGGCGCGCTACCAAACTGCGCCACGCCCCGAGCGGACGTTGTTCCTACTTGAAATGCGCGAGGAGCGCAAGCCTAGCCGAGGTCCACACCGGATATTTTGCGCCCGCATGCGGCACAGCAGCCATTGGCCAATGCAGAGAAAGACAGCCCGAAGCCCGCGCGGTCCAGAACAAGTTCTCCGCAGGCAGGGCAGTGGGTCTTTGTATAGTCATGTCCCGGCACGTTGCCTATGTAGATGTATTCCAACCCAGCCTCGCGGCCGAAGCGGACCGCAGTCTCAAGGCTCGAGACCGACGTCATCGCCACGTCGCGCATCCTGTGTTGCGGGTGGAAACGGGAAAGATGCCATGGCGTGTCGGTGCCGAGTTCATTGGCGATGAATTTTGCCAGCTCGCGCAGCTCGTCCGGGTCGTCGTTCTTGCCGGGGATGAGCAATGTGGTCACTTCCAGCCACCAGCCCATTTTCTTGATGGTCTTGAGATTTCGCAGCACGGGCTTAAGCTTGGCGCCTACTATGTCCCTGTAGAAGTTCTCGGAAAACGCCTTGAGGTCGATGTTGGCGGCGTCGATGAGGCCGTCCAGTTCCTTGAGGCATTCCGGGCTCTGAAAGCCGTTGGAAACCATGATATTGCCGAGACCTTCCTGATGCGCCAGCCGTGCGGTGTCCTGCATCAGCTCAAAGAATATCGTCGGCTCCGAATAGGTGTAGGAGATGCTTTGTGCGCCTTCACGTTTCGCGGCCTGCACCAGCGCCTCGGGCGTGACGGGGTCGCCCATCGGGTCCGCGCCTTCGCGGGGCGGCTGGGACAGGCTGGCGTTCTGGCAAAAAGTGCATGAAAAATTACACCCCTGTGTGGCGAACGATAAGGTCGAAGTGCCGGGCTTGTAGTGGTAGAGTGGTTTCTTTTCTACGGGATCAAGGCCGAGCGAGGCCACGCGATCGTAGACGAGCGTATAGAGCGTACCGTCGCGGTTCAGCCGCACGCCGCACAGTCCCCGGTTACCGGATTCGATAACGCAGAAATGCGAGCACACCCGACAGTGGACGCGCCCGTCCTCAAGCGGTTTCCAGAGCCTTGCTTCGATCATGAACGCCTCCTACCACTCCTTGGTCGTTGTCGTGGTGGTCTCGGTGTCCGTGGCGTTGTTGTAGGTTTTGGTCGTACTGCTCTCGGTGCCGTTCTCCGGCCACTTGGTGTCCGGGTTCACGGTGATGATGATCTTGTCGTACCAGTCCACGGGCTGTTTCTTGGGGCCGGTGTCCAGCCTGATCTGGCTGTCGCCGGTCTCCGGATCGGTGCCGAACTCGGTCGTTGAGTCCGTGTTGCTTTTCTGCGTCCCCCACGTGTAGTCGCGGCGGTCTTTCGCCGTGTCCTTGTTCGGGAACTTCTCTCCGGCCTGAGCCGTTGCCAGCGCCGCCAGCACGAGCGCCGCAGGCAGGATGTATCGTTTGCGCATGACGCCTCCCGCGAAGTCCTGTTCGCAATATGCATGATACGCCTTTTTCCGCACGAGACAACCCGGACGGAATCCCGACGCGTGAGAAAATCAATGCATGAAGCATACCCGCTCTTGCGAAGCGGGCGGCAAAACCCTATAACGCACCCAGCGAAATCAATCACCAAACGGAGAGCACGAGCTATGACCGACAGCGCCAAGCGCAGCGAAGCCTACACCGCGGCCGGAGTGGACATCGAAGCCGGGAACCGTTTTGTCAAACGGATCAAGGACATGGTCGCCAGTACCAACACGCCCGGCGTGCTGACCGGCATCGGCGGTTTCGGCGGCCTCTTCCGGCCGGACCTTCAGGGCATGGAAAGCCCGATCCTCGTGGCTGGAGCGGACGGCGTCGGCACCAAGCTCAAGCTCGCCTTCCAGTTCGACCGGCACGACACCGTGGGCATCGACCTCGTGGCCATGAGTGTCAACGATGTGCTCGTACAGGGCGCGACCCCGCTCTTTTTCCTCGACTACTTCGCCACCGGCAAGCTCGACTCCGGCGTGGCCGAACAGGTGGTGCAGGGCGTGACCGATGGCTGCAAGGAAGGCCAATGCGCGCTCCTCGGCGGCGAGACCGCAGAAATGCCCGGCTTCTATCCTGACGGTGAATACGACCTTTCCGGATTTGCCGTGGGCCTCGTGGACCAGCCCAAGCTCGTCACCGGCGAACGCATCCGTCCGGGCGACGTGCTCATCGGTCTGGCCTCCAGCGGCGCACACTCCAACGGCTACTCGCTTATCCGTAAACTCTTCGACCAGTCCGACCTCAAGCCGGACGACATATTCCCCGGCAACGGCAAGACCGTGGCCGAAGCCCTGCTCGAACCGACCCGCATCTACACCAAGCCCGTGCTCGAAGTGCTCGGCATGGCCGACGTCAAGGGCATGGTGCACGTCACCGGCGGCGGCTTCTACGACAACGTCCCGCGCGTTTTGCCCGAGGACACCCGCGCGGTCATCCAGTTCGGCTCATGGCCCATGCTTCCGCTCTTCGACTGGCTGCAAAAGCAAGGCGGTCTGTCATGGCCCGAGATGCTCCAGATATTCAACTGCGGCATCGGCTACATCTTTGCCGTGCCCGCAGACGAGGCCGACGGCATCATCGAGCACCTGAGCGGCATGGATGTTGACGCATGGCAGATTGGCGAAATCAAGGAAAAAGGCGAACACCTCGAGCAGGTGGAAGTCATCGGCTTCGGCTAATAGGCGGTCCGCGTGGACATCCAGACCTTTTTCTCTTCGCTCCAGCAGAGCCTCGGCGTGCATGGCACCACGCTGCCCCACTCCGTTGCCAAGATCGCGGCCACGGGTATCGTCGTGTTCTTCATCCTGCTGGTCAAGAAAGCGGTCATGCTTACCATCTCGCGCCTGACCACCGACCACCACAGGGTCACGGCCGCAGCGGGCTGGATCGGCCTGCTGGCCTACATGATCATCGGCCTCGCGGTCATCCGCATCTGGTTCGAGGGGCTGGACAACTTCCTGACCTTCCTCGGCATCATCGCCGTCGGTCTGACCATCGTCAGCAAGGAACTCATCCTCAATTTCGTGGCCTTTTGGGTCATCATCTGGCGCGACCTCTTCACCGTGGGCCAGCGGGTTCAGGTCGGCGACACCATCGGTGACGTGACCCGCAAGGGCATCCTGTATTTCTCGCTAATGGAAGTTGGCAACTGGGTGGAGGCAGAGCAGAGCACCGGGCGGCTGGTGCGCATCCCGAACGCGCTTGTGCTCACCCAGCCGGTTGTGAACTACACCAAGGGATTCCGTTACATCTGGAATGAGCTGACGGTAACAGTGGACCCGGAATCGAACTGGCGGCGCGCCCGCGAAATCATGACCGAGACCGCCACGACCTGCCTTGCGGAATCCGGCGACAAGCCCAAGCCGCCCAAGCCCGTGGGCGACGAGGAGTTCATCATCTTCCGCCGCCTGACGCCCAAGGTGTACCTTACCCTCACCAACACAGGCTACCGCCTGACCCTGCGCTATCTCTGCAGACCCCGCGAACGCCGCGACAGCGCCAACACGCTTCTGGAGCGCATTCTCGATTCCTTTGAACGCGAAGGCATCAAGGTCTCGTTCCAGAACTTCTAGCCGACCAGTATTTCAGAAAAAGGCCGCTCAATGAGCGGCCTTCTTCTTTTTCGGTTACTCTCCGGAAAGGTGTTCCTTCAACAGCTTCACCGCGCAGAACTTGCCGCACATGGTACAGACTTCCTCGTCCTCGGGGCTGCGGTTCTCGCGAATCTTTCGCGCCGTGGCCGGGTCGAGACAGAGCGAGTAGATGGCGTCCCAGTCCATGTCCGAACGCGCCTGCGCCATGGCCCGGTCGCGCTGGACCGCCTGCGGGTTGCCACGAGCGATGTCTGCGGCATGGGCGGCAATACGGGTGACGGCTACCCCCTCGTACACGTCGTCCGGTCCGGGCAGGGCAAGGTGTTCGCTCGGGGTAACGTAGCACAAAAAGTCCGCCCCGGCTTCGGCAGCGATGGCCCCGCCGATGGCACACGCCACATGGTCGCGCCCAGCGGCAACATCCGTCACCAGCGGCCCCAGCACATAAAACGGCGCATTGTGGCACAGCCGCTTCTGCAATTCCATGTTGGCCCGAATCTGGTTCATGGGCACATGGCCCGGCCCTTCGATGATAACCTGAACGCCCGCGTCCCAAGCCTGCTGCGTCTGCTCGCCCAGCGTAATTAGCTCATGAATCTGGGTGCGGTCCGTGGCGTCTGCCAGACAACCGGGACGGCAGGCGTCGCCAAGGCTCAAAGTTACGTCATATTCGTGCGCGATCTCAACGATCTTGTCGAAATTCTCATAAAGCGGATTCTCGGCCTTGTTGGCCACCATCCAGCAGGCGAGGAACGAACCGCCCCGGCTGACGATATCCAGCACGCGTCCTTCCTTTCGCATCCGCTCCAGAGCCCCGCGCGTCAGCCCCGTATGCAGGGTCATGAAGTCCACGCCCTCCCGAGCCTGCTCCTCCACCACGCGCAGGATGTCGTCGATGGTCAGGTCAACGATACCACGTCCGCCGGCGGTAATGTCCGTCGCTGCCTGATAGATGGGGACCGTGCCCAGCGGCACCGGGCAGTTCTCCAGAATCTGTCCGCGCAGGCTGCCAAGTTTCCCGGCGATCGACAGATCCATGATGGCATCCGCTCCCGCATCCAAGGCGGCCTTCAGTTTCAGCCGCTCCTGCTCCATGTCCTCATGGCCCGGGCTCGCGCCGATGTTGGCGTTTACCTTGACCTTCATCCCTTCGCCCACCCCGCGCAGTTCGGCCTTCTCGTGCAACGGGTTATGCGGAATACTGACGCGCCCGGCAGCCATGGACCGCCTCAGCGTTTCGGCGTCCACGCCTTCCTGTTCTGCGACAGTGGCCAGTTCCTCGGAAATCTTGCCCGAACGGGCAATGTCCAGTTGTGTCATTGGTTGCTCCCAATCTTTGAACGTCAAAAACTGGGCGGAAAAAAGGCAAAAAAAATTCCACCCGCAGGTGGAACGCTGAAGAGGCAATCTCTTGAGAAAATGCCGTTTCCTCCGCCGGTACTATCCGGTTCAGGTTCCAAGGGTTGCTTACAGTCAGCTCTCAGCCCGGAAGGGCACCCCTACGGTCGAGCGCAACCCTAGCAAGAGTTGATTCGGCAATCAATCGGTTTTCGGTTCCGGCGGCGGGAAACAGCACGTTTCATCATGATTCGGGTAGTGGCGCGGGCGGGCCGTTGGAACGGTGATCGGCAGCGTTACGTTGCCGCTGGGTTCGGTTCCGGGAGATTGCCCGCGGGCATGCCGATTCTTACAGGTTTCTTGATTTCTTT
>NZ_BBCB01000131.1 GCF_001311825.1 Salidesulfovibrio brasiliensis JCM 12178
AATCGGCATGCCCGCGGGCGATCTCCCGGAACCGAACCCAGCGGCAATTTAGCGGGAACAACCCCCCTCTCCACCCAAAAACGCCTTTAGTCTTTCCAGAAAATCGTGACGGTCTTGATCCCGAATTCCCGAGCAGCCTGAACATCCACGCCGTAGTAGATGTCGATGCGTTTCTCGAAGCGCTTGTTGGTCTTGTCCAACACGAGATATGGGCCGCCTATGTTTTCGATGTAGACTTTGGTGCGGTGGTCGAGTCCGAGGGGAATGAGGTCGCGGGAAACGGCGATGCATTTCATGCCGGGCTTGAGGCGGTCGCCCCATGCGGCGATGAAGGGGTGCCCGCTGGTTTGTCCGGGGGTGGAATTGTAGGCGGTGGCCGTGACTTCCATGCTGTTCCAGAGGACCGGGTTGGGCACGTTCCAGCCTATGCCCAGCAGCACGGCGGCAAGCAGGGCGAGTATGATGAGGAGTTTTTTCATGTTGCGGGAATGGTAGGGTATTGGCGGGATTCCCGCAAGGCGACGTGGGGTCAGGGTTTTTCGGCCCAGAGCACGAAGACCGGGTTGGCTGCCTTGAAGCGCATGTCTCCGGCGAGTTTATCGGCCTCGTTGGCTTGAAGCTGGGTCACGCCGAAGAGCCAACCGCGTTCCATGAAGAAGGCTTTGGTGCGGTGCAGGGTGTCCAGCAGGATGCAGTGGGCCACAACGCGGCCGCCGGGACGCAGGCGCTCGGCCACGGCCTTGAGCAGATCGGTTTCCTTGTTGGATTCGCCGCCGAGCCCGCCACCGATGAATACGCGGTCCGGGTCCGGGAGGCGGTCAAGGCATTTGGGCAGGGCGTCGTTGACGACTTCCACCAGCCATGCGCCCATGCGCCGCTGGTTTTCGCGGATCATTGCCGCGCGGGTGCGGTCGCGTTCAACAGCAACCACGTGGCCTTCGACCACGAGGTGGGAGGCCTCGATCGCCACGGAGCCGCAGCCTGCACCGAGGTCCCAGACGGTGGAGCCGGGAGTGACGGCAAGCAGGGCGAGGCCGGTGGAGCGCACTGGGAGCTTGGTAATCAGTCCGCGTTGATGGAAATAGTAATGGTCCGGGATGCCCAGTCTGAGGGGGATCTCCGGCGGGTACTCGCGTTCCAGAAACACGATGTTCAGCGGATCAAAGCCCATGCCCCAGGTGTCTTCCAGCGGGATTCGGCGTACGGATTCGCCGCGTGTTCCGAGGCGTTCGAGCACGGTCATGGTAAAGCCGTCTGCGCCGCGCTCCAGCATGGCGCGGGCCACGGCGGCGGGGTCGTTCTGTTCGTCGGTGAAGACGGCGATGGTGTCGGCGCGGACCAACGCGGCAAAGAGCGGGGTGAAGTCGTTACGACCGTGCAGGGAGACCGAGACAGTGCGTTCCCATGGGATGCCGAGCCGGGCGGCGGCCAGTTGCAGGGTGCTCAGGGCGGGCGTCACGCTGATGTTCTCACGGCCGAGTTCGCGGCCGAGCATGTTGCCGATGCCGAAGAAGAGCGGGTCGCCGTCGGCCAGCACCACGACGCGGCCTCCGGATTCGGCGGCGCTTCGCAGCTTGCGCACCACTTTGTCGAGCGGTGCGCTGATGGTCAGGCGTTCGGCTTTCGGGGCGGCATCTTCGGGCAGCGAGTTGAGTAGCCGCCTGCCGCCCGCGATGATGGTGGCGCGCGAGAGGGCGTCTTTACCCTCGGCGGGAAGGTCGAGGGAGCCGGGGCTCATGCCCAGAACGAGAACGGGTTCGGTGATTGCCATGGCCGGTGTTGTACCCCAACAGCCTGTCCGTGAAAAGCATCATCGCCTTGCCTTTTCCTCACCGGGACGGCAGGGTGGCCGAAACCGGAGGAAGAATGGGCGGCAAACCGCGCGGCATATGGGCATGGGCTTTTTATGATTGGGCCAATGCCGGGTTCAACACGCTGGTGCAGACCTTTGTGTTCGCCGCGTATTTTACGGCTGCAGTGGCTGCGGACGAAGCCACCGGCACCGCCATGTGGGGCAACGCCATGTCCCTTGCCGGGCTATGCGTGGGGCTTTCCGGGCCGCTGGTGGGGGCCGTGGCCGATCACACGGGGCGGCGTAAGCGTGGATCGCGGTTCTGACCGTGGTCTGCATCGTGGCCACCGCGCTGCTCTGGTTCGTGAAGCCAGATCCTGCCTATGCCGCCCTTGCGGTGGGACTGGCCTTCATCGGGGTCACGGCTTCGGAGTCGGCCCAGATTTTCTACAACGCCATGTTGCCGGACCTTGTCCCAGAGGACAGGCTTGGCCGCTGGTCCGGTTGGGGCTGGGCCATGGGATACGCGGGCGGGCTGATCTGTCTCATCACCGCGCTGTACGGCTTCATCGACGACAGCGCGCTTGTGCAGCTTCCGCGGGCCGACGCCGTGCATGTGCGTGCGGCCATGCTCTTTTCCGCGCTCTGGTATGCGGTGTTTGCCCTGCCCATGTTCTTGCGCACGCCGGACACGCCGTCCACGGGGCGGCCGCTCGGCGAGGCAGTGCGGGAGGGATTCGGCCAGATCAGGCAGTCGTTGGCGCACGCCCGGAAGTACCGGGACGTAGGCCTTTTCCTGCTGGCCCGGATGCTCTACAACGACGGGCTGACCACGCTGTTCGCCTTTGGCGGCATCTATGCGGCGGGCACGTTCGGCATGGACACTTCGCAGGTGATCCTGTTCGGCATCGGGCTGAACGTCACTGCCGGATTGGGCGCGGCGGGATTTGCGTGGCTCGATGACAATTCCGGGCCGCGAAAGACGCTCATAGTCTCGCTTGTCGGGCTGATCGCCTCGGCAGTGGCGACGCTGGCGGTGACGGATGTCACCCTCTTCTGGATTTTCGGGCTCGCGGTAGGTATATTCGTCGGGCCCGTGCAGGCCTCCAGCCGCTCCTACCTCGCCCATGCGGCACCTCCGGAGCTTCGAAACCAGTTTTTCGGCCTGTTCGCCCTGTCCGGCAAGGTCACGGCGTTTCTCGGCCCGCTGCTTGTGGGCCGCATCACGCTGGCCGCGCAGAGTCAGCGCGCGGGCATGGTCTCGGTGGTCGCACTTTTTGTGCTCGGGCTGGCCCTGCTGCTGGCCGTGCCACCGGTCAAACGACATCAAACCCCTGAGGAGAATCCATAATGTCCGACTTCAGTTTCAGGCTCAGTGAAAAGGAAAAACAGTATCTCAAAGACCTCGTGGCCTCGTCCATCAAAGGCAAGTTTTCGGGCGACGACGAGATCCCGGCCGAGCCGGATGATCACAAGCTCACCAAGGAGCTGGGCGCGTTCGTGACCCTCAAGATCGGCGGCAGCCTGCGCGGCTGTATCGGCAACGTGCAGGGCAGCGGCCCGCTCTACAAGACCATCTGGAACATGGCCCGCGCCGCCGCCTTTCAGGATCCGCGCTTCCCGCCCGTGACCGAGGACGAGGCCGAAGTGCTGGAAATCGAGATTTCCGTTCTCTCGCCCGTGAACTACTGCCGCTCCCCGGAGCAGATCGTGGTGGGTCGTCACGGCCTGATCGTTCAGCGCGGTCAGAACGTCGGGCTGCTCCTGCCGCAGGTGGCAGAAGAACAGGGCTGGGACAAGTACGAATTCCTCTCCAATACCTGCCGCAAGGCCGGACTTCCGGAGGACTGCTGGAACAAGGTAGGCACCGACATCTTCTGGTTCGAGGCCGAAATATTCTAGATACGTCCGAAAGAGACCAATTCCTGACGGCGATACCGCGACTGTGCGGTTTCGCCGTTATTTTTTGCCTGTTACCCTGAGCGGGAGTCCGAAAATCATTTCATGCACCTTTCTGATTCATACGGTTGAATCAGGGAGGTCTCATGAGCACCGACATCAGGGAACTGGTCACAGCGAGCATGCCCAGCTTTCCGGCCAGGCGGATCGGGCGACTGGTGACCGATACCACCGATTTCATGGCCGTGGGATACGGCGACGTCATCAAGCTGGGCGACCGGCACTACATGGTGCTGCGCGACGAGGCGGAACGGCGCTTCGGCATCGAGGACTTCAAGTTCTGGGTCAAGCGCTGCCGCTGCCTTGAAACCGGCGAACCGGCCATTCTCAAGCTGGTTTTCCACGAGGAATTCTACCAGAAGGTCGGGCCTGCCAGCATTCGCAGCTTCCGCAGCCCAACCAAGGAGGCCCGGATTCTTGATCTGGTGGCCGATGACCCACGGTTCATGCACGGCTTCTCGTTGCGGGATGAGGCCGGGAATCTGGTGCGCGTGTTGGAGGTCATCCGGGGCAAGCGCTACGATGAGGTGGTGGACGCGCTGCCCGGCAATCATGAGCAGTATTTTCATGAAAGCCTGCGAGACGCGCTGGATGTCTTTGTGGAGGCGTCTGAAGCCATCGGGTTCCTGCATGAACACGGCGAGCAGCACGGGGACGTTCGGCGCGATCACCTTTGGCTGGAGACCCGCACCGGGCAAGGGCGCTGGCTGGATTTCGACTACGCCTACGAGGCTCGGGCCAACCCCTTTGCGCTGGACCTTTACGGTCTGGGAAACTGCCTGCTGTTCATCGTGGGCAAGAGAATCTACACGCCGCAGGTGTTCCGCGACATGCCGGGCGGCGGGGACGTGCGCCAATCGGATTTTTCGCCCATCATCAAGAACCGGCTGGTGAACCTGCGGCGGCTGTTTCCGTACATCCCCGAACCACTCAACAACGTGCTCCTTCATTTCTCCGAGGGAGCGGAAGTGTTTTACGATTCCGTGGCAGAGATGCTGGCCGACCTGCGGCCGTGCCTCGACATGCTGCCGAAGCCTGAAAGGAGGTCAGAATGAATGCCAGGAAGATCCTCATTGCCGTGGATGCGAGCGAGAACGCCATGCGTGCCGTAGAGTACGCGGGCAAGGTCGTGGGGGGGCACCCGGATTCGAAGTGCATCTTCTGTGCATCGAGCAGCTGCCGAGCCGCGATCTCTTTGCGGACGATGAAGCGTGGCAGGCGGTCTGCACCGAGACGCGGCGGGAACTGAAAGAGTTTCTGGGCAAGGCGAGGTTGCGACTCGAGGGGCTCGGTGCGCCTGATGGCTCAGTGTTTGAAGACTACGTGGCTTTCTGCCATTCGCCCTTCAACGAAAGCGCCGCACGGTGCAGCCGGGGAACCAGCATCGCGCTGGAGATTCTGGAGACCGTGAAGAGCGGCGGGTTCGGGACGGTCGTGGTAGGACGGCGCGGGCTTTCCAAGGCCGAAGAGTTCCTGTTCGGATCGGTGTCCAACAAGATCGTCCACTCGGCGCGGGACTGCACGGTGTGGGTCGTGTCCTAGTTCGTTCCGGTCAGCGTTTGCGGAGGTTCACGGTCCTGATGTCGGCAACGCGGCCGTGGTAGTTTTCGGGCCGGTCCTCAAGGAATTCGATGAGGCCGAGAGCCGACTCTTCGGGCGTGATGAGCATGCCCTGCTCCTTCCATGGCCGGAATACGGACTGGAGCTGTTCGGCGCAGGCTCCTTCGGATTCACGGGCTTGCCGCTGCATGGTTCCTTCGACGATGCCGGGCCGCCAGATCACTGTCAGGATGTCCGGGGCTTCCACGGCGAGCTGCCGGGCGAGGTGCTCTTCGGCGGCTTTTGCGGCGCAGTAGCTCCCGATGCCCGGCTGGGTCTTTTCCGCCGCGCCCGACCCGAAAAAACGGCGAG
>NZ_BBCB01000132.1 GCF_001311825.1 Salidesulfovibrio brasiliensis JCM 12178
CGGCCAGCATGCCGCAGGCGGCTGCCAGCCACGGGTCGCCCCATGCGATGCCTGCCGCGGCACCGACCATGGCACCCGTGAGCATCATGCCTTCCACGCCGAGGTTCAGAACGCCGCTTCGTTCGGCAAAGACTTCGCCCACTGCTGCAAAAAGTACGGCGATGGACGACTTGATGGCGATGGTCGCGATGAAGGCGAGATCCTCAAACATCGTCATCCTCCTTGCCGAATTTCACAGTGTATCGGGTCACGGCTTCGGAAACCAGCAGGCCGAGCAGCAACGCGCCTTCGAGCACCAGTCCGATGGACGAGGGAAGCTGCATGGCGGATTGCAGTCTGTCCGCACCGATGAGAAACGCCCCGAGCACCATGCGTACACCGGGACGAGTGCGGGCCGAAGCCCGGCCAGGCAGGCCACGATAATGCCGTCGTATCCGTAGCCGGGGTTCACGCCTTCGCGGATGACGTAATGGATGCCGCAGACTTCGCCGACTCCAGCGAGTCCGGCCAGCCCCCCGGCCATGGCCATGACCGTGAAGGTCTGCTTGGCGGCGCTGATGCCCGCGTACCGCGCGGCTTGCGGGCTGTGTCCGCTTACCCGGATGCCGTAGCCCCATTTGGTCTTAGCCAGCAGGAAATGCAGGCAGACAGCGGCCAGAACCGCCACGCCCGCGCCCATGTGCAGTCGGGTCTTGCCGAGCCTCGGCAGCCATGCCGACTCCGGAAAGATGGGCGTGCCGGGAAACCCGAAGGCCATGGGGTCACGCCACGGGCCAAAATAAAGATGCTCCATGAAGATGATGGCCACGTAATTCAGGAGCAGCGTGGTCAGAATTTCGCTGACTCCGAACCGGACCTTGAGCGCGGCAGGGATGGTCGCCCACATGGCACCCGCCGCAGCCCCGAAGAGCAGGCAGGCCGGGACCACCAGCATGGGCGGCAGCGAGGGCGAAAGATACAGCGCGGCCCAGCCAGCGCCGATGGCCCCCCAGACGAACTGGCCTTCGGCACCGATGTTCCACAAAAGCATGGTTGCGGCCACGGCAACGGCAAGGCCCGTCAGAGTCAGAGGGATCGCTTTAACCGCGATCTCTGCCCAGCCGTTCAGGCTGCCGAGCGCGCCCGAGGCCATGACTGCGTATGCTTCAAGCGGATTGACCCCTTGGCCAAGAAAGACGAGCGCCCCTGCAAGCAGGGCAAATCCCAGCGAAAGAAGGGCCGTGACGAGCGCCTTGTGTCGAATCGGCTCGGTGCGGGGGAGGATGCGTATGTCCATTATTCCATCCCTCCCGCCATGAGCAGGCCGATCCTGCCCACCGCGTCCGTGTCGAGCGCGTCGAGCACTTCGAGAATGCGTCCGCGGAACATGACCGCGATGCGGTCCGCCAGTGTTAGCACTTCCTTCAGGTCGCCCGAGATGAGCAGGATGCCAGAGTGTTCGCGCTGCTTGATGAGCGAGGCCCAGATGTCTTCGGTGGCGGCGATGTCCAGCCCCTGCGTGGGCTGCTCGGCCACGAACAGGGCCGGGTTTCGCGCCAGCTCGCGGGCGAGGATGAGCTTTTGCAGATTGCCGCCGGAAAGGCTCCCGGCCTCGTCGTCCGGTCCGGTGGCCCGGATGGAAAAGTCACTGATGGCCTGTGCTGTTTCGCGGCGAACTGTGCCCCTGTCCAGCCACGGCCCATCGCCGCAGTCCTTCAGGCGGGTCAGGGCGAAGTTCTCGGCCAGCGACATGCCGTGAACGCTGCCGGTACGGTGGCGGTCTTCGGGGACGTAGCCGATGGCTTCGCTGCCGTTCCAGCGAACGGCCTCGACAGTCTCCCCGAGGAAGCGGATGGTGCCGGAGGTCGGTTCACCCGAATCAGAAGCGCGGGTGATGGCCGAGGCCAACGAAGATTGTCCATTGCCCGCCACCCCGATAACGGCGAGGATTTCCCCCTTCCGGATGGTCAGGCTCACGTCCTTGAAGCCAGTCCGACCGGCCACGCCTTTTCCGGATACGTTTTCAAGTTCGAGTACGGGATCGCCCGCTTGAATCTCGGGCTTGTCCACGGCCAGCACGAACTCCCTGCCTACCATCAGCCGGGCGAGCTCGCGCCTGCTTTCGATGCGCGAAGGCGCCAGCCCGGCGATCATGCGGCCGCGTCTGAGGATGGAGATGAAGTCTGCGGCGGCCATGACCTCGTCCAGCTTGTGGGTGATGAAGATCACGCCGCATTGGTTGCTGCGCAGGCGGTTGAAAATCTCGAAGAGCCGTTCGGCTTCCGGCTGGCTCAGCACGGCGGTGGGCTCGTCGAAGATGAGTACGCGGGCGTCCTGTACCAGCAGCTTCAGAATCTCCGCCCGCTGCTTTTCGCCCATGGAAAGGGACGCAACCGTGCGGTGCGGGTCGACGTCCAGCCCGTAGCGTTCGGAAAGCTCGGCCATGCGTCGGTTGGCCTCGCGGGCGGAAATGCCGCACGATCCAGCGGAAAGCCGGATGTTTTCGGCAACGGTAAGGCGCTCCACGAGCATGAACCGTTGGTAGACCATGCCGATACCCATTCGCATGGCGTCTGCGGGTTTGGAAAAGGACACCGTACGGCCCTTCATGCGGATTTCCCCGGCGTCCGGGCGGTAGCGGCCGGAGATGACCGACATGAGCGTGGATTTCCCCGCGCCGTTTTCGCCGAGCACGGCCTGCACCTGTCCGGCGCGGACCTCCAGCGTGATGTCGCGGTTGGCGACCACCTTGCCGAAGCGTTTGGTCACCCCGCGGCAGGATAGCAGGGGAGCGTCCTGTGTCATTTAGATTCGCGCGCGGGTTTTGGCAGCGTTGCCAGCGAGTGGAGTGGTGCAGGCAGCAACGGGTGCTTTTCGCCTTCCTGCGCCACACAGTAAATACCCAGAATTTCAGGCACCTCGATGCCGCGGCGGTCGGCCATCTCTTCAAGAAGGTCGGCGAGTCCGAGGATGGTTCCACCGGACGAGACCACGTCGTCGATCAGTACGATGCCGCGTGCCTCGGCCAGAAGGTTCAGGTCGCGTTCGTACACGGCAAGAAACTTGCCGCCGCTGGTGATGGAATCGGTGCCCACCTGAATGACTGGGCGGCGTTCAGCTTCCATGTGCGGCTTGACGCGGTTGTAGGCCACGGCCACGGCGTCGAGCCCAAGATCGGTGGCGGCAACCTGCGTGAGTTGCAGGGCCTTTTCCACCACGGTGAGGATCGCTATCCCCTCGGTATCGCCCACGGTCTCGCGAATCTGTGCGGCCATGAGCTTGCCGAGGTCTTCGTTCAGCTTGATCTGCCCCACGAGGTTGAAGGAGGCGATCTTGACCAGACCGTTCGGGGAGGGCAGCGAGACGTAGGGAATCTCGATGTCGTAGGAAAGGCCGTCTACCGAAAGGCGGTACTTTTCGCCGGATTCTCTGGCGCCGAGCACGTCCATGGAAACCTCCGGAAAGAAGGCGCTCCCGCCGGGGCGGGAGCGCTGTGATTATCGTTACTTGGCGAGCTTGCCCTTGACGCCCTTGACGAGCATCTGCATGGAGAGCAACTGGCCGTCATCGAACTTCTTGCCTTCGGGCAGCACTTCCTTGCCGCTCTGGTCGAAGATCGGGCCGGTGAAGATGGTGTCGTTGCCGTCCTTGAGCTCTTGCATGGCGGTCATGACCTTTTCACGCACGTCCTGCGGCACGGAGTCCTTGAACTCGGCAAGGCGTACGCCGTCGGCTCGAAGCCCTTCCAGTAAGAGCCGGTCTTCCAGGTGCCGTTCTGCACGTCTTCGATGGCCTTCACATAGTAGGGCCCCAGTTCAGCAGGGCGCTGGAGAGGGCGCATTCGGCACCCCAGGAGGCGGCGTTCGTGCCGTAGCCCATGGCCGGAACACCGGCGGAACAGGCGGCAAGGGAGCTGTCGGGGGTGTCGGCCATCTGGCGGATGAGGTCATGGCCTTTGGCCACCAGCGTCTCGGCCAGCGTGGTTTCCTTGACCGGGTCGGCCCAGGAGTTCAGCCAGGCCACGGTGTTGACGGTGTCGCCGTGGCTTACGCCAGCTTCCTTGAGGCCGCGCTGCAGTCCGAGGGTGAAGGCGTTCACGCCGCGAACGGGCTCAGGAATCGGATGGGTGCCCACGGTGCCGACGTTCTTGAAGCCCATGAGACCGGCGAGGTATCCGCAGAGGTAGTCGGCCTGATAGATGCGGACCATGTAGGTGCGCATGTTGGGCGCGGTCTTGTAGCCGGAGCAGTGCTCGAACTTGATTTCCGGGTAGTCCTTGGCCACGCGCAGCAGCGGCTCCATGTGGTCGAAGGTGGTACCGAAGATGATGTCGCAGCCTTCCTCGGCGAATTCGCGGAACACGCGTTCGGCGTCGGGGCCGAGCACTTTTTCCTTGTAGATGATCTCGACATCGTCGCCGAGCTTATCCTTCATGAACTGGATGCCGTTGTAGTGCGCCGTGGTCCAGCCCCTGTCGTCGATGGTCCAGAGCAGGGCGAATCCGGCCTTGATCTTCTTCTTGGCCATGGCCACGCCGGGCGCTGCCAGCAGCATGCAGAGCATGGCGAGCACGCTCAGGGTCAGAAAACGTTTCATCCTCATCTCTCCCGTTGATGATGTACCTGTTTGCAAAAGGCGTTTTGAAAAGACGCAAAAGTTTGCCCCGAATTTCACATGGACGTCAAGCCGCAGGCGTGGAAAAGTCCGTTATGAATCGGTGGTTGTGTCAGGCGGGCGGCAACCTCGGCGCTTTCTGTATGGGGCGAAAGAATCACTGTCTGTGCGGTCGAAATCTGATTGACAGCGGCTACCTATGCGGCTATAAGCTCTCTTCCCGATGGGCGGTTAGCTCAGTTGGGAGAGCATCGGCCTTACAAGCCGAGGGTCGCAGGTTCGAGCCCTGCACCGCCCACCACCGGGTGAGCGTCGCTTAACACGCTTGTCCCGTTAAAGCGGAGCCGTAGTTAAGCTGGTTATAACGCCGGCCTGTCACGCCGGAGGCCGAGGGTTCGAGTCCCTTCGGCTCCGCCATTAAAATCAAAGGGTTACACGAAAGTGTGACCCTTTTTTTGTGCCGTTTTTGCGTTTCGTGGCTCGTGCCCGTGGCTTCAGTATAGCTTCAGGTGGCACACAGCTTTTTCGGCACTTTTCTCAACTTGGCTGTACCTCATCAGCTTTCACCTTCTGCCTTGTCCCACAGGCCGTGTTCGCTCGACGGCGTCCGCATGGCCTTGTCCAAGGCGCTCACCGCCCGGTTGTTTCTGGTGGTGCGGTGGATGTACCGTTCCGTCGTGCGTGTAGAGGTGTGGCGAAGCAACTGCTGGATGTCCAGAATGTTTGCTCCGGTCTCCATGCCGATGCTTGCCGACAGGTGGCGGATGCCGTGAAACCCGAATTGCCTGACCCCGGCTTTGTCGCACAGCTTGCTCAGCCACCGATTGTGGCTGTCCCGGACCATCCAAAGGGACTGGTCAAACACAAATTCCGCTTTACCGGCTTGCAGCTTGCGCTTGGCAAGCTCTGCCCGGAGAGCGTCGGCCATGGGAACCTCATCG
>NZ_BBCB01000133.1 GCF_001311825.1 Salidesulfovibrio brasiliensis JCM 12178
CCGCTTTTTGCTAAAAAGGGGTCCCCCTCTTCCCTTCCCCTCAGCCGCCGGAGGCAAACAAAAAGGCCCGCCGTACGGCGGGCCTTTTTGTTTATGGCATCGATACCTGCTAGTAACGGTAGTGATCGGGCTTGTAGGGGCCTTCGACGGGCACGCCGATGTAGTCGGCCTGTTCTTTGGACAGGGAGTCCAGTTCGACGCCGAGGCGTTCGAGGTGCAGGCGGGCGACTTCTTCGTCGAGCTTCTTGGGCAGGATCATGACGCGCGGCTCGTAGTCGTTCTTGGCGAGATCGAGCTGTGCGAGAACCTGGTTGGTGAAGGAGTTGGACATGACGAAGCTGGGGTGTCCGGTGGCGCAGCGAGGTTCACGAGGCGCCTTCGGCGAGGATGATGATGGAGCGGCCGGATTCGAGGGTCCACTTGTCGACCTGCGGCTTGATTTCGTCCTTGACGCACTTGGGGTTTTTCTCGAGGTAGGCCATATCGATTTCATTATCGAAGTGGCCGATGTTGCAGACGATGGCTTCGTCTTTCATCTTTTCCATCTGTTCGCCGGTGATGACCTTGAAGTTACCGGTGGCGGTCACGAAGATATCGCCTTCGGGCAGGGCTTTTTCCATGGGCAGGACT
Source organism: Salidesulfovibrio brasiliensis JCM 12178 (assembly GCF_001311825.1). Lineage (GTDB taxonomy): Bacteria > Desulfobacterota > Desulfovibrionia > Desulfovibrionales > Desulfovibrionaceae > Pseudodesulfovibrio > Pseudodesulfovibrio brasiliensis. The sequence goes on from NZ_BBCB01000133.1 coordinate 631, forward strand.
TCGAATCCTTCCATGGCGGCCTGCAGGGCGCAGATGGGGTCAACTTCGGTGACGAGCACGCGGGCGCCGAAACCGCGCATGGAATGGGCGCAGCCTTTGCCCACGTCGCCGTAACCGCAGACCACGACCACTTTACCGGCGATCATGACGTCGGTGGCGCGCTTGATACCGTCGGCGAGGGACTCGCGGCAACCGTAGAGGTTGTCGAACTTGGACTTGGTCACGGAGTCGTTGACGTTGATGGCCGGGAAGAGCAGTTCGCCGTTGCGCTGCATTTCGTAGAGACGATGCACGCCGGTGGTGGTCTCTTCGGAGACGCCGCGGATGTTCTTGGCCATATCCTGCCATTTGGTGGGATTGGCTTCGTAGGCGGCCTTCAGGCGGTCCATGACCAGCTGAAATTCGGGGTTGTCATATTTCTTGTCGGCGATGGACGGGTCTTTTTCCACTTTGACGCCCTGATGGATCATCATGGTTGCGTCGCCGCCGTCGTCGACGATGAGGTCCGGGCCGGAGCCGTCGGGCCAGGTCAGGGCCTGCTCGGTGCACCACCAGTACTCGGCGAGGGTTTCACCTTTCCATGCAAAGACCTTGGCGGTTCCGGCCTTGGCAATGCCTGCGGCGGCGTGGTCCTGCGTGGAGAAAATGTTGCAGGACGCCCAGCGCACGTCGGCACCGAGCTCGGAAAGGGTTTCGATGAGCATGGCGGTCTGAATGGTCATGTGCAGGGAGCCCATGATTTTCAGGCCCTTGAGGGGCTTTTCCTTGCCGTACTTTTCGCGCAGCTGCATCAGGCCGGGCATTTCGCGTTCGGAGAGCTGCATTTCCTTGCGGCCCCAATCGGCCAGAGACATGTCGGCAACTTTGTGGTCCAGTTTGGGATCGATGGGCTGGACGTTACTCATGATTCCTCCTTTGAGGTTTTTTACTTCGTTCATATCCGGATATGGTCCGGTCTATCTGACGGCCCGGTAAAGAATGACCGTCAGTCCCATGTTCACGGAAAATTCCTCCACCTTGTCGAGGCGGAACCCGGCTTTGCCGAGCATCTGCTCCATTTCGTCGCGACCGATGCCGAGCAGACGGTCGCCGTAATCGGAGCGTAGGAGTTCGTTATCGTGGCTGTCGAACTCGGCGATGATGAGAGAGCCGTCGTCGCTGACGATGCGCGCGGCTTCCTGAAGAGCGCTGAGCGGATGCGAGAGGTGGTGCAGCACGAGTGACATCACCGCGCAGTCAGCCTCTCCGTCACGCAGCGCAGGTGCGAAAGCTCACCGATTCGCAGGCTCACCCGACGGTCAGAGGAGAAGCGTTCGGCGGCGAGGTCGAGCATGCGGGGGGAGTTGTCCACCCCGATGACCGATTCGGCGGATCCTGCCAGCACTTTAAGGATTTCGCCCGGACCGCAGCCGAGGTCGGCGACGATGCCGCAGCCGTTGAGGCGCTTGGCAATTTCGGCGTGCAGGTCGAGGCCACCGAGCACGTTGTCGCGCAATTTTCGCCACTCTTCGGCAATGGCGTCAAAGAACTCGCGGGTCTCGGCGGTACGGTCACGGATCACGGATTCTGCACTGGCGAGATCGCGCTCGAAGACCGGCTCGTGGTCAAAAAGCGATTCAAGGCCGGAAAGAAACACGTGTCCGTCGCCCTCGGTTGCGGCACGATAAAACGCCCACAACCCGTCGCGGCGACACTCCACCAGCCCGGATTCGGCCAGAATCTTGAGGTGCCTTGAGACGCGGGACTGCCCCATGTCCATAACTTGAACCACTTCGCCTACATTGAGCTCGTGACGCAACAAAACATTGATGAGCCTCGCTCTGGTCTCGTCGGCAAGTGCCTTGGAAAATTTAAGTATTCGCACTGTGACTCCACAAATATCAATATATCTTGATATAAGAACAACACCCTTCTATCCGTTTCCCGGCCCATGGTCAAGCCTCTGCCGAGGTATCAAAAAATAAGCGGGCACCTGTGGACACGGCGGTCATTTTCCGGGATAGTATAGTAAGAAATCTCCCAAGCTCATTCAGGAGGCTCAAATGTACGAAAAGATCATCCTCGCCGCCACGTCACGGGGAGAAACCGACCATGCGGCACAGACTGCGTTCGAGCTGTGCCGCAGGCACGGTGCAAAGCTTGTCATCTTCCACGCCTGCCGCCTGCCCAGAGAGGGCTGGGGAACGGTGGAGAGGCTTATCTCCAAGGACGAACTGGTCGAGGCCACCCGCAAGGACATCCTCGACAACTACTCCGGGCGACTGGAAGGCATCGACTACAGCACCCACGTGGTCTGCGGCGATCCTGCCGAGGAGCTTGCATCCACCGCAACACACGTCGCGGCAGACCTCATTGTCATGGGACCGCACTGCCGGGACGGAGAATGCTCCGGGGACCGCATGTGGGGGCTTGTGGACTCTACGGTACAACGCGTCACCAGCCGCGTGGTAGCTCCTGTAATGGTCGTCACAAGACCAAACACCCTTCTGGAACACGACCCCGAACACATACTTGTTTGCACGGATATGGCGATCCCCTCGGAGAATGCCGTATGCCACGCCGCTTCGCTGGCTCGCAGAAGCGGGGCGAAGGTCACGGTATTCTCTGTGTTGGACGTTGGCCTGAGCTACCCCAATCCCAAGTTCTACCAACGAGACATGGAGGATTTCATTCAGGACACGCTTATCCGCATGGAGCGCAAGTACACGCGCGAACTTGAGGGAGTGGAACACACCTTTGAGGCATGGGAAGGCGTGCCGTATACCGAGATTCTGAAGGCGGCCCGCTGGAAGAATGCGGACATGATGATCATGCGCGCCATTCCTCGGTAAAGGATTCGCACCGGGTGATCATCGGCTCCACGGTTGGTCAGGTAGCCCTTTCGCCTAGCTGCCCCACGGTTGTAATCAACTACCGGGCCAAGGCCTGCAGATAGCCTGCTTGATCTGCGGGCTCTTACTATATGTAATGCACGCGCGGCCGCGCCGCGCAAGGAGCGCCATGAAGGGATACTGGGGAAAGGATCTGCGCAACCGCACCCGCAACACTGCGGATGTCCGCGAAGCCATGCCGGAACTGCTGGACCGCCTCGACCGGGACGGCAACCTCGCGCTTGTGCGCGTGTGGCGTGCGTGGGACGAGCTGCTGGGCGAATTCGCGGAGATGGTCCGCCCCCTCGGGCACAGAAGCAAAACGCTTTTGCTCTATGCCGAAGACCCCATGATCATGGCCGAGGCGCCCTACTTCTCCCAAATCATTCTGGAACGTATCAATCAGCACTTTCAGGAAGAAGTCTTTGACAAAGTGCGGTTCGAGCTGCTAAACGGCAGAGTTCCTTTAGGCAAGCCCAGCGCCACCGCTCGGCGCGAGCAGCCTTTGACATATAAAAAACCAAGTGTTCTCGGAACCTTGAATGACAAGATAGACCCTGATACGCCAGTTGGCCGTTGCTACCGGGCCTATCAGAAGTATTTTGATGATGAGTGATATATGCTCTTACGGGAGCAGGAGGAAACAATGAGCGACGACAACGTTAAAGAAATTTCTTTTGATGAACTTGGCCTGACCAAGTCTCTTGACAAAATGACCGCCAAAGAACTGCGCGAACTCTGCATGAAGAAGCTCCCCATGATCGTGGGCGCTACCTCCAAGAGCAAGGACGAGCTTGTCACGGCGATCAAGGAAGTGTTCGGCTTCACCGAAGAGAACGCCGTCTCCCCGTACAAGGATCAGATTCTCTCCATCAAGCGTGAGATCCGCAGCCTTCGTGCCGAGAAGGAACAGTCCACCGAACGCGCCAAACGCGACTACATCCGCAAAAAGATCAACAAGCTGAAGAAGCGCACCCGCCGTCTGGCCCGCGCTGTGTAAAAAAATCCAGAAAAGAGGTTGACATCCCGATAGGGAGTCTATAAATCAACTTCTCGCTGCTGGGCTGTCGTTCAATTGGCAGGACGACGGGTTCTGGCTCCGTTAATCAAGGTTCGAGTCCTTGCAGCCCAGCCAAATAGTGTCCCCATCGTCTAGCCCGGTCCAGGACGTCGGCCTTTCACGCCGATAACAGGGGTTCAAATCCCCTTGGGGACGCCAACGAAATCAAAGGCTTACGTGTTTCACGTAAGCCTTTTTCGTCTTTTCGTGTCTCCCCTATGTGTCTTCAGACCCATGTCAGCTTCCAGCAGCCTTGCCAAACAGACCATGACGGTTGCCTTTTCTTTCACCGGACTGCTTGCTCAGCGCAGCGTCCAGCGCATCCACCGCCCCGGTCGTTCTCGCCACCCTATGGACATACCCCTGCGTCGTGGCCACAGACTTGTGCCGAAGCAGTTGCTGAACCTCAAGCAGGTTTGCCCCATTATGGACGGCAATGCTTGCGGAGAGGTGTCGAATGCCGTGAAAGCCAAAGCGTCGTACACCGACCTCGTCACAGGCCCTCTTCAACCAGCGGTTGTTCGGGTCCTTCAAGTCATCGAAGGCGTCATCAAACACGAAGCCGCTTCCGCCAGACGCCAAACGCCACTCGGCCATCAGGGTCCGAAACGCCTTGGACATGGGAATCAGGTCGAACTCGTCATTGCCGCTACGCCGCTTGCGCGTCCATAAGCCGATCATGTCGCCATCGAAATCGACCTCTTCCCACTGCAAGCGCCACAGTTCGTTTTTGCGGGCTGCCGTGTGGTACGTAACCAGAAGCAGTTTTCTTTCCCTA
>NZ_BBCB01000134.1:0-2500 GCF_001311825.1 Salidesulfovibrio brasiliensis JCM 12178
GAGCGGGCTTTTTTGTGAAGAATATTCTGGCAGCGACCTACTTTCCCACGACTTAAGCCGCAGTATCATCGGCGATGGAGAGCTTGACTTCCGAGTTCGGAATGGGATCGGGTATACCCTCTCCTCCTTGGCCACCAGAAAAATTTATATAGTTTATAGGGAAGAGAGAGGACTATAATTTAGTTAGATAAGACGCACGATCTATTAGTACCGGTTTGCTGAACACATTGCTGTGCGTACACATCCGGCCTATCAACCTTGTAGTCTACAAGGGATCTTTAGGGACAAAGTCCAGGGAGAACTTATCTTGAGGATGGCTTCCCGCTTAGATGCCTTCAGCGGTTATCCGTGCCGAACATAGCTACCCTGCAGTGCCACTGGCGTGACAACAGGAACACCAGAGGTTCGTCCACCCCGGTCCTCTCGTACTAGGGGCAGACCCTCTTCAATTCTCCTACGCCCACAGAGGATAGGGACCAAACTGTCTCACGACGTTTTAAACCCAGCTCGCGTACCACTTTAAACGGCGAACAGCCGTACCCTTGGGACCTGCTCCAGCCCCAGGATGTGATGAGCCGACATCGAGGTGCCAAACAGCGTCGTCGATGTGAACTCTTGGACGCTATCAGCCTGTTATCCCCGGCGTACCTTTTATCCTATGAGCGATGGCCCTTCCATGCGGAACCACCGGATCACTAAGACCAACTTTCGTTCCTGCTCGACATGTCTGTCTCACAGTCAAGCTCCCTTATGCCTTTGCACTCGACGGCTGGTTTCCAATCAGCCTGAGGGAACCTTTGCAAGCCTCCGTTACTCTTTGGGAGGCGACCGCCCCAGTCAAACTACCCACCAGACACTGTCTCCAAGCCGGATTACGGCGTTGGATTAGATACCTAAATCATCAAGGGTGGTATTTCAAGGGTGACTCCACGAACACTGGCGTGCCCGCTTCAAAGTCTCCCACCTATCCTACACATGATAACCCAAATACCAATGTCAAGCTATAGTAAAGGTGCACAGGGTCTTTCCGTCCTTCTGCGGGTACCGGGCATTTTCACCCGGAATTCAATTTCACTGAGTCTCTGGCTGAGACAGTGGGGGGATCGTTACGCCATTCGTGCAGGTCGGAACTTACCCGACAAGGAATTTCGCTACCTTAGGACCGTTATAGTTACGGCCGCCGTTTACCGGGGCTTCGATTTAGAGCTTCGCAAAGCTAACTCCACCTCTTAACCTTCCGGCACCGGGCAGGCGTCAGTCCCTATACATCGTCTTACGACTTAGCAGAGACCTATGTTTTTAGTAAACAGTCGCCCCCCCCGATTCGCTGCGGCTCTCGTGTGCTCAACAAGCAAGTCATATCACACACGGGAGCATCCCTTCTCGCGAACTTACGGGATCATTTTGCCGAGTTCCTTAGCCAGAGTTCTCTCAAGCGCCTTGGTCTGCTCGACCCGCCTACCTGTGTTGGTTTGCGGTACGGTCTGCACATGCTAAACTTAGAAGCTTTTCTAGGCAGCATGGAATCACTGACTTCTGACGGTAAATGTCACGGCATCGCGTCTCGCCTTAAAGAAGAGCGGATTTGCCTACTCTTCAAGCCTACACGCTTGCACCGGGATATCCAACACCCGGATCAGCTATCCTCCTGCGTCCCTCCATCGCACACATGTACAGGTACAGGAATATTAACCTGTTTTCCATCGGCTACGCTTTTCAGCCTCGCCTTAGGGACCGACTTACCCTGGGCAGATTAGCTTTACCCAGGAAACCTTGGGCTTACGGCGAACGGGTTTCTCACCCGTTTTATCGTTACTCATGCCAGCATATTCACTTCTCATTAGTCCAGCAAACTTTACAATTTGCCTTCATCCCATCTGAGAACGCTCCCCTACCGCTCGTCAAAGACGAGCCCGAAGCTTCGGTACCATGCTTAGCCCCGTTACATTTTCGGCGCAGAATCGCTAGGCCAGTGAGCTATTACGCTTTCTTTAAAGGATGGCTGCTTCTAAGCCAACCTCCTGGATGTATCAGCAACTCCACCACCTTTCCCACTTAGCATGGATTTGGAGACCTTAGCTGTCGATCTGGGCTGTTTCCCTCTCGGCCATGGACCTTCGCACCCATAGCCTGACTCCCGAGAAGCATCTAACGGCATTCGGAGTTTGAAAGGGGTTGGTAACCTGGTGAGGCCCCTAGCCCTGTCAGTGCTCTACCTCCGTCAGACTCATTCTCGAGGCTATACCTCAATATATTTCGGGGAGAACCAGCTATCACCGGGTTTGATTGGCCTTTCACCCCTATCCACAAGTCATCCAAATCGTTTTCAACCGATACTGGTTCGGCCCTCCACTCAGTTTTACCTGAGCTTCAGCCTGCTCATGGATAGATCACCCGGCTTCGGGTCTACTCCGCAGTACTCGTCGCCCTATTCAGACTCGCTTTCGCTACGGCTACACTTACGCTTAACCTTGCACTACAGAGTAACTCGCTGGCCCGT
>NZ_BBCB01000135.1 GCF_001311825.1 Salidesulfovibrio brasiliensis JCM 12178
CCACGGCGCGGCGCATGGCCTTGGCGCGGATGTCCGTCGGCAGGTGCTCGGGGTAGAGCACGGTCTCGTCACCCGCGCGCATGATGGTGCGTTCCATGGTCTGCACGAGCTCACGGATATTGCCCGGCCATTCATAATTCATAAGGATGTCCAGATAGTCTTCGGACGGTTCCTTGGGCGGCTTGCCGTATTTGCGGCACAGGCGGTCGAGGTGGAACTTGCTGATTGCCGGAATGTCTTCCACACGCTCGCGAAGCGGCGGCAGGGTGATGGCGCAGGCCTTGATGCGGTAATAGAGATCGGTGCGGAATTCGCCGCGTTCGCACATTTCCTCAAGGTTTCGGTTGGTGGCGGCCACGAGGCGGAAGTCGCTCTCAAGCTCGCGGGTCGACCCTACGGGCCTGAACCGTTTTTCCTGCAGCACGCGAAGGAATGTGGCTTGTACGGTCTGCGGCAGTTCGCCAACTTCATCAAGGAAGAGGGTGCCGCCGTTGGCCTGCTCCACAAGGCCGGTGCGTGTGGCATCCGCTCCGGTAAAGGAACCTTTGACGTGGCCGAAGAGTTCGCCTTCGGCAAGGCTCGGGGGCAGGGATGCGCAGTCGAGCACAACGAACTTCTTGTCGCCACGGGCGCTGTTGTCGTGGATGGTCCGGGCGATGACCTCCTTGCCGGTGCCGGTCTCGCCCGTGATGAGCACGCCTGCGTCACCGGCCGAGGCCACGGCCACGTTTTCCAGCACCTGTTGCAGTGCTGGGCTTTCTCCCACGAGGCTGTCGCGCTTGATGTTGACCTGTCCGCTCTTGCCGCCTTTTTCGCGCACCCGCAGGGCGCGGTCCATGGAGAACATGATCTGCTTGAGCGTGCTGGTCTTTTCGATGTAGTCCCATGCGCCGTTCTGGATGGCCAGCTCCGCGCCGTCCGGGTCCCCAAGACCGGTGATGATGATGACATCGGGCCGGGAGGGGATCTTTCGGATTTCGGGCAGCACGTCGATGCCGCTGCCGTCCGGCAGGCTCACGTCCAGAAACACGAGGTCGATGGGCGTGCGCGAGAGCCTGTCCAGCCCCTCGGCAATGGTTGAGGCGGTGAGCGCGCGGTGTCCCGCATCCTCAGCCAGTTGTGATATGATGGTGCTGATGTCCGGATCGTCGTCCAGAACGAGTATGGTTGCCATGCCAGTGTCCCCCGTTTCCGATTTATCCCTGCGGGAGATATGTCGTATTTTGCGTAAATTGTCGAGAAAGTCCTTGTGAATTCGTTTTCAGAAAAAATCTGTATCCGATTTCAACTATTTGGAAGGCTGCTTGCCAAAAGCTGCCTCGCGGTCTATTCAGGCGGCGTCGGCACCGTACAATGCGGAGCGCCGCGGGAGGGAATATGAATAGCATGACACGGGCTCTGTGGCGACACCCTGTTCGCCTGACCTTGGCCATATGCCTGCTCGTTTTCGGCGTTACCGCCGCGGTGTTCTGGTACACGCCGGGGCGCGATCTCAAATTGACCGCCGAGGAGCGCGAGTGGCTCTCTAACCATCGCACCATCAGGCTGGGCGTGACCCCTTCCACGCGGCCGTTGGAGTTCTTCGGCGGCAAGGCCGAGTACAAGGGCATGGTGGCGGATTACATGCACATCCTGTCCGACAGGCTCGGGGTTCGCTTCGAGGTGGTGGAGACAACCAACCTCAAGAAGCTGCTGCATATGGCCGAGGATCGCGAGGTGGACGTCATCGCCGCCTTCTGGGCCAACCCGGCCACCATCAAGTACATGCGTTTCACGCGACCCTATCTCGTCATCCCCACGGTCATTCTGGTGAACAAGAACCAGAAGGAGTATCTCCAGCTCAAGGACATGTCTGACATGGACCTTGCCCTGCCCAAGAGTAACGCGGTCATCGACTATGTGCGCAAGTATTATCCGCGCATTCATATCCAGCCGGTCTACAATTATCTCGCCGCACTGCTGCACGTCTCCTTCGACGAGATCGACGCGACCATCATTTCGCTCCCTCAGGCGAGTTATTTCATTGAAGAAAAAGGTATCACCAACCTGCGCGTCGCCGGACATACAGACTACAAGATTTACCACCGCATCGCCACGCGCTCCGACTGGCCGATCCTCAATTCCATCATGCAGAAGGGGCTGGATTCCATCACGCAGACCGAGCGCGACGCCATTTACCGAAAATGGGTCACGGCTGGATCAGCATTACATCTCGTTCCTTCTCCAGAACAAGCATTTCTGGTTCTACTTCGGCGGAGCCACGCTGTTCATAATCCTTTTCGTCGCCTTCATCATCTCGTGGAACCGGACCCTCCAGAAGCGTGTGAGTGAGAAGACGCGTGAGCTGAAGGACGAATTGAACGCCCGCGTCCGGCTCATGACCGCTATCGAGCAGGCACAGGACGGGATTTTCATCATCAGCACCGACGGCATCATGGAGTACATGAACCCGTCGTTCGAGCGCATGAGCGGCTACGCGTTGGAAGAGTTGGAAGGGAAGCATGTCTCCGTCATCCGCAGCGATCGCCAGAGCACGGAGTTCTTCGAGGAGCTCTGGAAGGACCTCATACGCGGCGATGTCTGGCGCGGCCAGACAACCTACCGCAGCAAGTCGGGCCATGATTATGAAGTGGACCTGAGTATTTCGCCAATTCACGACAACACCGGCAAGATGACCGGATACGTCGAGGTGGCGCGTGACATTACCGAGCAGCTCCAGATGGAGAAACAGCTTCGCCAGAGCCAGAAATTGGAAGAGCTCGGAACATTGGCGGGCGGTATCGCGCACGATTTCAACAACATCCTTGCCGCCATTCTGGGGTATGCCGAGCTGGCCCAGCCTACACTGGAGCCGGGAACGCGCGGGTACGACAACCTTGACCGCATCATCCATTCGGCAAAGCGGGCCAAGGAGATGGTTCATCAGATTCTTGTGTTCAGCCGCAGGCGTAAGCCGGACAAGGCCCGTGTGGACATGGTGCCGCTGCTCAATGAGGTCGGCCAGTTCCTCGAAGTCTCCCTGCCGTCCACCATTGAAGTGCGCTCCGACATCGCCGTCAGCAGCGGATGGGTCATAGGCGATTCCAGCCAGATTCATCAGGTGGTGACAAACCTCGGCACCAACGCGGCCTACGCCATGAGCGAGAACGGCGGCACCCTGACCATCTCCCTCGACCGTGCTCATATTGAGCAGGCAGTGTTGCTTCACGGTGGCAGGCTGGAGCCGGGCGATTACCTGCGCCTGACCGTTGCCGACACGGGCACCGGGATCCCCGAAGAGGTCATGGGCCGCATCTTTGACCCGTTCTTCACTACCAAGCCCCAGACCAAGGGCACCGGTCTCGGACTTTCCATGGTTCACGGCATTGTGGGCAGCATGCATGGCGGAATCGACGTGAAAAGCACGCTCGATGAAGGGACCATCTTCCATATCTACCTGCCGGAAAGCGAGGGGACTGCCCCGCGTGTTGAGTTTGAGGAAGGCGACGTGGTGACGGGCAAGGGCAGGATTCTTCTGGTGGACGATGAGGAGGACATGGTGGCCGTGGGGACGCAGATGCTCACCGACCTCGGCTACGCGGTGCAAGGCGTTCAGGACAGCAATGAAGCGCTTGAGCTTTTCCGCAGTTCTCCGGATTCCTTCGACCTGCTCATTACCGACCAGACCATGCCGCGCATGACCGGCGACCGGCTTGCCAAGGCGGTGCATGAAATCCGCCCCGAACTTCCGGTCATCCTTTGCACGGGCTATTCGGCCTCACTGGACAATCTGCGTCCGGGTGAAGCCGGAATCCGCTCCGTGCTCATGAAGCCCTTCGAGATGGCCAAGCTGTCGCGGGTGGTGGGCAAGGTCTTCGAGACCCTGCGAGGGTAGGCGGGAGCCGGATCGACTCCCGCCCGGAGGAGGTTATTGCGGCACATGGCATCCGTTGCAAGAGACCGGTGGACGGGCGTCTGAGTCGCGTCGTGCCGTGCGGTGGCAGCCCACGCAGCTTCGCTCGCTGTTCCGGTCGTGGAACGCGCCGTAGAAACTCATGGGGTCCCTGCGGCTTTCCGAAACATGACAGCCTTCCGAAGCACAGCCCAGCGGCTCGCCTTCGCCGTCCCACTCGTGGTGACAGGTGATGCAGGCCACGGTCCCGTCAGCGTCGTGCAGTTCGTGCGAGAACGGCACCCCGGCCCGGTTCGTGACCCAGCCGTCCGGCGGAAGCAGCAACATGTCTTGCGGCAGCGCGGCGGCACTGGCCTGTGCGGCCGTGAAGATGAAAGCCGTGAGGATGAAGATTCTGTACAGTGTCGTCATGGGGGCACTCCTGTTTCAGTTGACGTGCCATGACTAAGGCAAACGGTGTGCCAGTCTTTTAGCGCTTTAAATCATTGGAAAAGATTGGTGGGAGTGCAAGGGCGTACGTGTGCAGACAGCGCACAGGTGCGCAGAGTGTGCACAGATGGTCCGGCCGACCGGCCGGAATCAGACGTTTCAGGAGCCCCGGTTGAAGCCTACCTCGACCTCGCCGTTTCGGACGATGGTGGGAACCCGGCGCTGGCCGCCGTTGAGTTCCAGCATTTCATCCAACTTGGCTGGGTCAAGCAGCACATCCACAAAGGCTGCTTCAGGGTGTGCGTCCAGCGCGCGCTTGGTGTGCGGGCAGGTGCTCTTGCCGTAGATGGTGATGGTGTCAGACATGTAAGCAATCGTACGCGTCGATGGGTTTGTGGTCCAGAGTGCGGTTGGAATTTATACTTCGGCAAGAAAAAAGGGCGACCCGATCGGGCCGCCCTTTGTCATTTATCGAATGGTCAGACTTAGCGTCTGCGACCACCGCCGCCGCCACGACGGTCATCACGACGACCACCGCCG
>NZ_BBCB01000136.1 GCF_001311825.1 Salidesulfovibrio brasiliensis JCM 12178
CTCAACCACGTCCAGCCCGTACTGCCGGGCAAGCCTGAAGCCGACGGTCCGTGGCCCCGACCTGCGGCCATGAGGGGCCGCCGAGGGCGACCACCAGCTTCGGGGCTGTGAAGTTGCGGCCGCCGAATCGTACCGTGAACGGCCCATGTCCCTCCACGGATTCGATGGGCTGTCCCGTGAGCAGTTCCACGCCCGCTTTTCGTGCCCTGTCCACCAGCTCCCCGGCCAGACGCCCGGCCTTCTGTTCGCAGAAGAGCTGCCCGGCGGCCTTTTCCTCGTAGGTCAGGCCGCACTCGGCGAAAAAGGCGACCGCGTCCCATGGCGTGTGCCGGGCCAGCGCGGACTTGGCAAAGTGCGGGTTGTTCGAGGCGTAGTCTTCCGGGCCTGCGTCGAGGTTGGTGAAATTGCAGCGACCGCCGCCGGAGACGCGTACTTTTCGTGCGGGCTTGTCCGCGTGGTCGAGCATGGTGACGGACAGGCCGGAGCGGGCGGCGTGGATGGCGCAGTAAAGCCCTGCAGCCCCGGCCCCGAGGATGATGACGTCTGGTGAGCGCATGGCCGGGTTGTACGGAAACGCGCGTGACCGGGCAATGAAAAAAACGGACGGATTCCCGTCGCGAGCTTCCCAACGGGCGTTTCTTTTGGTATGGGATTTCGACCGATGGCGCAAAATGCGTCAGGAATCGAGGGAGGTACACGCTATGATGGGTTTCTTTTGGTTTTTCGTGGGTCTGATCACGATTATCGCCGCGCTGGTGATGCTCAAGGTCAGCACGCCGAACGAAGACTAGACCGATCCGCCGGGGGACCGGCACGGACGATTTTCGCGGGGGAACCGGTTCCTGAATGGAGCCGGGGCCTCCGCGCGTTTTTTCAGGAGCCGAAATGATCATCTATTCGTGGAACGTGAACGGCTACCGGGCCGTGTTGAAGAAGGGATTCACCGATTGGCTGGACGCCTGTGGAGCCGACGTGGTCATGCTGCAGGAGACCAAGGTCCGCCCAGAACAGCTCGGCGACGGCGAGGACGCGCCCGAAGCCTACGAGCACCACTACTGGAACTGGGCCACGGTCAAGAAGGGTTATTCCGGCACTGCCTGCTTCACCCGTCCGGAACCGCTCTCCGTGCATTACGGACTCCCTGACGACCGCTACAAGGGCGAGGGCCGCGTGGTTCGGCTGGAGTACCCGGACTTCTGGCTCTTCAACATCTACTATCCCAACGCAGATGTCCGACGAGCGGCTGCAGTTCAAGATGGGTTTTTACGACGCCTTTCTTGAACACGCCGAGGAGCTTCGCAAGAACAAGCCCATCGTGGTGGGCGGGGATTTCAACACCGCGCACACCGAGATCGACCTCAAGAATCCCAAGCCCAACTCGGACCGCTCCGGCTTTCTGCCCGAGGAGCGGGAGTGGATCACCAAGTTCATCGATCACGGCTACGTGGACACCTTCCGCATGTTCGAACCCGGACCGCACCATTACACGTGGTGGTCCTACCGATTCAACGCCCGCAAGAACAACGCGGGGTGGCGCATCGACTATTTCTTCGTCTCGGAAGAGCTGCGGGACAGGGTCTCGCGCTCATGGATCGAGCCGGACGTCATGGGCTCGGACCACTGCCCCATCGGCATCGAACTCGACATCTAAAAAGACGGCCCGCCATCCTGAGGACGGCGGGCCGGATTCTTGTGGGCAAAATTTGCGCTAGCAGACGCGCAACATGTCGCGGGTCATCTCGCGGTACAGGTCCGAGAGGAAGACAACGCCCATGGCCTTGCCGCCTTCCATGACGATGCACCAGCTCTTGCGGGCCTTGGCCATGACGTCGTGCAGCACCAGCGCGGCATCGTTGGGCCTGACCTTGGGAACGTCGGGTTCGATGAAGTCCTCAAGGCGCAGCTGGGTGCAGGTCAGGCAGGCGTGCCTGACAGCCTGATCCCAGTCCACGGATTCGATATTCTTGATATTTTCATCACGAAGAACCGCCTGCTTGAGAGCCTTCATCACCTTCCAGATGCTGATCGCTCCGGCGAGCTTGCCGCCCTTGGTCTTGACCACGACCACGAAGTTGTCGGGGTTTTCCCGAATGGCGTCGCGCAGCACGCGAACGCATTCGGCCATGCTGGCGTCTTCCTGAACAGCGGGGAATTCGTCGCGCATGATGTCCCACGCGCGTTTTCTGAGCATCATAAGTTTTTCTCCTTGGAAGAAACAGGTGCCTATCGGCCTTGCCTTTTTTTGCCCCCATAGCGGCAATCCCGGGCGTTGTCCATATCCTCGTGTCGGTTCGTCTTGACAAACTGGCCGGGATATTGCTTGGGAAAAGGCATGTACAGAATGACATTGGCCCTGCTGGGCCTGCTATTATTTTCCGGAACAGCCATGGCGGGCATCAAGGTGCCCTTCGGCGTGGGCGAGCGTTTCACCTACGACCTTTACTGGACGGTCATCAAGGCTGGCAACGCCACGCTCGAGGTGCTGCCCGGCGAGCCCATCGACGGCCATGAGACCGTCCACCTGCACGCCAAGGCCAGAACCACGCCCTTCATCGACACCTTTTACAAGGTCCGCAACACCATCGACTCCTGGGCCGACCCGGACATGAAGCGGGCCTACAAGTACTTCAAGAGCCAGCGGGAAGGCACCTACGAAAAGGACGCCCTCGTGGTGTTCGACTGGGACGAGATGAAGTCGCGCCGGTACATCAAGGGCGACCTGCGCCACGAGCTGGACCTTGACGGGCCGTATTTCGACCCGCTGTCCATCCTGTTCAACTTCCGCAAGCACATCCTCTACAAGACCATGCGCTTCTCCGGTCCGGTCACGGACGGCAAGGTGCTGGTGCCCGGCGAGGCGTACGTGGCGGGCAAGAACGTCATCGACACCCCGATCGGGGAGATCGACTGCTTCCGGGTGGAGCTTGAGACCAAGCACCTGAGCGGCGTGTTCAGGAAAAGCAGCAAGGCCAAGCTCGTGGTCTGGTTTTCGGCCGATGACCGGCGCATCCCCGTGAAGGTCAAGTCCAAGGTGGCGGTGGGCAGCTTCTCCATGGAGCTGACCGGGTACCGCCCGCCCGACAAGCCGGTAGCGTCCTTGCCATAGCAGAGAATCTCCAGTATCGCCGAGTCCATGCAGAATACGAACGACGTTCTGGCAATGGACAGGCGGCATGCGTGGCATCCGTACGCCTCGGTGACGGAACCGCTGCCGGTTTATGATGTGGTCTCGGCCTCGGGCGTTCGCCTGACGCTGGCCGACGGCCGCGAGTTGGTGGACGGCATGGCTCATGGTGGTGCGCGGTCCACGGCTACAATCACCCCGCCCTCAACCGGGCCGCCGAGGCCCAACTCGGAAAGATGGCCCACGTCATGTTCGGCGGCATCACCCATGAACCGGCGGCGCGGCTCTGCGCCCGGCTGGCCGAGCTTGCCCCGGGCGACCTGAACCGTGTCTTCCTGTGCGACTCCGGCTCGGTGTCCGTCGAGGTGGCCATGAAGATGGCCATGCAGTACATGGCTGCGCGGGGCGATTCCCGCCGCTGTCGTTTCCTGACCGTCCGGCGCGGCTACCATGGCGACACCTTTCACGCCATGTCCGTGTGCGATCCGGTCAACGGCATGCATTCGCTCTTTGCCGGTGCGCTTCCGAAACAGTATTTCGCGCCCGAACCGTCCGTCCCCTTCGGCGGGGAATGGAACGAGGCGGAGCTTGCACCGCTCGTGGACCTGCTGGAGCAGAAGGGCGACGACATCTGCGCCATGATCCTCGAGCCCGTGGTGCAGGGGCTGGCGGCATGCGGTTCTATCATCCCGAATACCTGCGCCGACTGCGCGACATCTGCGACCGTGCGGGCATCCTGCTCATCTTCGACGAGATCGCCACCGGCTTCGGCCGCAGCGGCGAGTTTTGGGGCGCGGACCATGCGGGCGTGGCCCCGGACATCATGTGCGTGGGCAAGGCCATCACCGGCGGGTACATGGCCCTCGGTGCCACAATCGCCACGGACCACGTTGCCGAGACCATCTGCTCGGCCGATCCGGGCCTGTTCATGCACGGCCCCACCTTCATGGGCAACCCGCTGGCCTGCGCCGTTGCCAACGCAAGCCTCGACCTGCTGGAGAGCGATCCGTGGCGGCCACGGGTTGCGGCCATCGAATCCCAGATGCGCCGGGAGCTGTCGCCGTGCGCCGAGCTGCCCCACGTGGCCGATGTGCGCGTGCTCGGAGCCATCGGCGTCATTGAACTGGACCGTCCGGTGGTCATGGCGGAAATCCAGCGCCAGTTCGTGGAGCGCGGTGTCTGGGTGCGGCCTTTCGGCAAGCTCGTCTATGTGATGCCGCCGTACGTCATGGAGCAGAATGACCTTTCGTTGCTGACCTCGGCCATGTGCGATGTGGTGCGTGACGACAACGGCATTCGGCAGGGGGCGTGATGATTCGCTTCGTAACCGGCATCGATACGGGGGTGGGCAAGACCGTTGCCACGGGCCTGATGCTGCGAGACCTCTTGCGGCGCGGCGTGCGGGCTTCGGCCATGAAGCTGGTTCAGACCGGGTTGGCCCATGAGGACGGCGATACGCAGACATTTGCCCGGCTATCCGGTGCGCGCGACCTGCCCGAGTGTCCGGCCTGTTTCGACTATCCCGCCGCGCCCGACCTTGCTGCCGCGCTTGAGGGGCGCAGCGTGGAGCCCGATGCTTTGGTCGGGGCCGTGGAGGACG
>NZ_BBCB01000137.1 GCF_001311825.1 Salidesulfovibrio brasiliensis JCM 12178
CGGTGACGGGCCACTTCCGGGCAGGCAAGCAGGGCGTCGAGGCAGGCCGAGGCCCGCTCGCGCATCAGAGAACGGTCGTCACGGAAGACGCGATGGACCGTGCGCGCTTCCTCTTCGTTTTTCGGGCGGATCTTCGGGCCGTAAAAGTCGGCAGCAAGCACGGCGTAGCCCATGCGGGACAGGCGGCGGGCATGGGCGATTGTGCTCTCCCGCAGGCCGGTGAATTCGTGGACGAGCAGCAGGCCCGGAAAGGGGCCCTCCGTGTCGGGTGTGACGAGGACGCTCTCCAGCCGGGTGTCGCCGTGTTGGTGGACGAGCGTTGTCTCGCGGCTCACGCGAAGTCGTCCTCGCTGAAGCGGGTGCCCATGATGCGCGAGGAAAGGCCGGGCCGATAGTCCGGTTCGTCCCCGCCGCCGTGATGGTAGGCGCAGAAGAAGTCCCCGTCCGGGGTGACGCACCAGCCGGAATAGCCGAAGTCCGCCCATGCGGCGCGCTCATCGTTCTTCAGTTCCAGTACGTTTTCCCGCATCCAGTTGTCGGGCAGGCCCTCGCGGTGGCTCCATGCCCAGTGGTGGTCCCGGAAGCAGGACGGTTCGTGCACGCTGAGCCGTACCTCGCGCCAGAGACTGTCCACGGCGTTGTCCTCGAACGGCAGGGGCGCCCCAAAGAGGATGCCGCGCGTTTCAGCGCTGTTCGGGTCGACGGTGATTTCGCATGCCGGGCTGCCGTTGACCGTGAGGGAGACCACGCCATTGCCGTAGATCAACCGGATGTCGTTGAACTTTCCGGGTTCCAGCGGAACAGGTGTGCCCCCTTCGGGCTCGATGCGGTCCGGGAAGACGCGCCACCATGTACCGAGGCGCAGTCCGCAGCCGTTGGGACCGGCTTCGTCCACCCGGAGCGATGCCGCAAGTTCTGCTGTTGCCGTGCGCGGGTCGGTCATGGGGCGCAGGGCGAAACGGGTCACGTCCTCGCCTGCGGGATTGGCGATGCGCATGCCCCTGTCCGTGAGTTGCGGCGGGTTTGCGCGCGAGAGTCGCCCGTGCACGCGGTAATCCGAGCACAGCTCGTCAAAGGTGCCGAGCCATGCGGCGGTTCCCCGGTCCGGGGCGACGTTTCGATAGGTGACCAGCAACTTGCCGGACGGGGTCAGCCCAAGAGTGGGGCGGTGGCCGATGAGCGGCGTGGGCAGCGGCTCGGACCACGTGTCCCCGTTGTCCTCGCTCAGGCAGAGGTACATGGGCTCATAGACCATGCTGTTCTCGCGCATGATGCAGGCGAGCCGCCCGTCTGGAAACATGCAGAGGCTCCCCTCGCAGAGCACGAGGTTCGGATGGTGCGGCAGTGGGCAGCGCTGTTGCCACGTCACGCCCCGATCCTCGGAGCGGTAGAACATCTGCTCGGTGGGGGCCTGCCGGATGGCGGGATGCGCCACGGTGCCCCGATGGTTGTGGCCTACGGTGAGCAGGGTCTCGCCATCCAGTTCAAGCGGACGGTCCAGCAGGCCGTGGCCGATGCCGGAGGCGTTTTCGTCAAAGGCCCAGTCCGCGCCGTTGTCCAGCGACCAGCCTACGTTGGGCCGCACGTCATCAAAGAGAATGATCTGTCCGTCCGAAAGCACGGTCATGCGCGGGCAGTGGCTGCGCCGGGCGCGGATCAGCCGGGGCCCGGACCACGTGCGGCCGGAGTCGGCGCTCGTCTGCATCAGTAGCTTGCGCCGTCTGCCCACATGCTGGTCGTATTCATTATAAACGGTTATGAGGGTGCCGTTCGCGGCGGTGCGGACGTCCGGAAAGCAGAGATAGTGCCCCGGCCTGTGGTCGATGACGCAATGACGGGAACGTTCGTCGGAAATGCTCGGCACGGGGGCCTCCCTGTGGTTTTTTTGCTAGTCGTCGGCCCTGTCGTCCTGCACCCGTTTGGTCTTGCCGAAGCTGCGCGGCAGCTCGCCGGGGTTGGCGATGCGGATTTCGCTCCTGACGAGGATGTGTTTTCTGATTTCGTCGGAGACCGCTTTTGCCAGCGCGGCATCGTTGCCGGAGTCCTCTCCCGGTTTGCGTTCAACGCGCACGGACATGTGGTCCAGCCCGTCGTGGCGGGTCAGGCTGATCTGGTATTCGGCGGAAACGCCGGGCACGTTGCCCAGCACTTCGGCGATCTGTCCGGGATAGATGTTCACGCCCCGGAAGATGAACATGTCGTCCGAGCGGCCGAGAATCCTGTCATGGCGGGGCATGGTCACGCCGCAGGCACACTGGCCGGGGAGCAGGCGGGTCAGGTCGCGGGTGCGGTAACGGATGAGCGGCGAGGCCTCCTTGCTCAGGGTGGTCACCACCATCTCGCCCACTTCGCCGGGCGCAACGGGTTTGAGCGTGTGCGGATCGAGGATCTCAAGGATGAAGATGTCCGCCCAGTAGTGCACGCCGTCGTGGGCCTGACAGTCGAGGCCCGTGCCGGGACCGTAGAGTTCGGTCATGCCGGTGATGTCGAAGCTGTCCTCCAGCCCGAGGGCGTCCTCGAACTGTTTGCGCATTTTCTGGGAGTGCGCCTCGCCGCCGAAGATGGCTTTTTTCAGGGCGATGCGTTCCAGCAGGCCGTTTTTCTGCACTTCCTCGCCCATGAGCAGGGCCATGGACGCGGTGGAACACAGGCAGGTGGGCTTGAGGTCCTCGAGTATCTGCAACTGGATTTCAAGCATCCCCGGACCCACCGGGATGGTCATGGCCCCGAAGCGTTCGCAGCCGAGCTGAAAGCCCGCCCCGGCGGTCCAGAGTCCGTAGCCCACGCAGACCTGCACGCGGTCCTCCACGGTCAGCCCGGCCAGTTCGTAGCAGCGGGCGAACATGTCTTTCCACGTGTCGATGTCTTTTTGGGTGTAACTGAGAATTTTGCGTTTGCCGGTGGTGCCGCTGGAGCCGTGGATGCGGACCACGTCCGATTCGGGCACCGAGAGCAGCGGCAGGGGATAGCCCGCCTTGAGGTCGTCCGCCGTGGTGAAGGGGAGCTTCGTGAGGTCGTCGAGCGAGGTGATGTCGCCGGGCTGCACGCCTGCTTCGTTCAGGCGCGAGCGGTAGAAGGGGCTGTTGTCGAAAGCGTGGCCCACGGTCCACTTGAGCCCTTCGGTCTGGATATCTGCGATCTGGTCCTCGGATAACTGCGGTATGAATCGGTGCTCGGACATGCGCTCCCCCGGTTGGTCCGCGCCTTGTGCGCGAACGGGAAATGAAGTAGCCAAATGGTGGCGGGCGCCGCATCTGCGGAGACGAGCGGCACGCTGTTGTATACATGCATAAATCCGACGGAATCTTCAAGTAGGAAGCCCCAATGACCAACCTGCTGGCCCTTCAGTTCAACCCGTGGTTCTCCATCCCTATCGCCGCCGTCATCGGCATGGTCCTGGGCAGTTTCTACACGGTCTGCGTGCATCGCTACGTGGAGGAAATCCCCATGAACAGCCCGAGGCGGTCCATGTGCCCCTCGTGCGGCAGCCAACTGGCGTGGTTCGAGAACATCCCGCTGGTGAGCTGGTGGGCGCTGGGCGGCAAGTGCCGTCACTGCGGGGAACGCATCGCCTTTTCCTACGTGGCCATCGAAGCGGTCAGCGTGGTCTGGGCCGTGGCGCTGGCCTGGAACATGGGCATGACCCTGCCGTGGGTGATTTACATGGTCTTCGGCGGCCTGCTCATCTTCGGCAGCTTCGTGGACCTGCGCTGCTATATCCTTCCGGACAGGGTCACGCTCGGTGGCTTCGTGCTGGTGCTGGCGGTGAAGGGCTTCTTCGGCTGGTACTTCGATGATTTTCAGGGGGCCATCCAGCCCGCGCTCATCGGGGCGGGCATTGGCGGCGGCGGATTCTGGCTGCTGCAGCAGCTCTACCGCATCGTCAGAAAAGAGGAGGGGCTCGGCACGGGCGACGTGAAGCTCATGCTGTTCATCGGCGCGCTGGTCGGGCCCATGGGGCTGCCGTTCACCATCCTCGCCGCTGCAGTGAGCGCACTGGTGGCGAGCGTCATCTACATGCGGCTGCCCGGCTCCAAGGGCCTCCAGACCCGCATCCCCTTCGGCCCGTTCCTGTGCCTCGGGGCCATGCTGCAACTGCTGGTGGGCGGGCAGGTGCTGCGCTGGTACCTGACCTTCTACTGATCCGAAAGCGCGTCGCGCAGGCCTTTGCCGAGGCCCATGCCCAGTGCAGGTTGTAGCCGCCAAGCGTCCGGTAACGTCCAGCACTTCGCCGATGAAGTGCAGTCCGGGCACGTCCCGACATTCCATGCTCTTCGATGATATGTGCGCCGTGTCCACCCCGCCTGCCGTGACTTCGGCCTTGGCGTACCCTTCTGTCTTGCGAGGCGTGAACGTGCGCCTGTGGATCAGTTCGCAGGCCGCTTCCGCGTCTTCCCTGCCCAGTTCGGCTACGGGGCGGCTGGCAATGCTCTCGGGAACGAGGGCGACGCACCGTTTCGGAAACAGCTTTGCCAGCAGCTTGCCGAGCGTTCCCTTTGCGGAGCGGGCTTCTTCGATGCGCTCGGCCAGCGAGGTCGCGGGCAGGAAGTCCACCACGAGCGGCTCCCCCCGTTGCCAGTAGAGCGAGGCCTGCATCGGCGCTGGGCCGGAGATGCCCTTGTGTGTGAAAAGCAGGTCGTCGCAGTGCCTGCGCCCTGCGGTTTCCACGCAGGCGGGCAGGGCGGTCCCTGCCAGCGAGCGGCAGAGGG
>NZ_BBCB01000138.1 GCF_001311825.1 Salidesulfovibrio brasiliensis JCM 12178
GCCGCACCGCAGCGTCACGAACCTCAGCAGGCCGACGGCGAGCAACAGGGCGAGCGCCCTGACCTGCTGCCCGGCCTTGAAGACCCGAGGCACGACAAACACGAAGAGCTTTGGGACCGGCTCGGAGGCATGACCCCTCCGGAAGAGCAGCAGGACCACGAACCGCCGTATCACGAGGAAGCGCCGATCCCCGAGTGGATCAAGCGCCGCGAACGCGAAGCCGAGGCAGAGCAGGAGATTCCCGGAGCCGTGGAAGGCGTCAAGCCGCCGTTCGAGGATCTGGAGCACTTCGGTTTCTTCCCGGGCCTGTTCGAGACCATCAAGCGCATCTGCCTTGCCCCGCGCCTCTTTTTCGAGGCCATGCCGCTCGGCAACGGACTCGGCAGACCGCTCGTCTTCGCGCTGCTGATCATCGTGCTGCACGATATTTTCCAATCCATCTACATGTATACAGGGATCGTGCCCCTGCCGACCTTCCAGGGTGAAGTCATCCAGATGCCCGCCATCGGCATGGGCTCGCAACTGGCGCTTACCGTGCTCTTCTCGCCCATCTCCGCGGCCGTGGCCCTATTCCTGATATCGGGGATATACCACGCCATGCTTGTGCTACTGCGGGCCGCCTCGGGCGGATTCGAGGCGACATTCCGGGGCGTGGCCTACGGGACAATCCCCGTCCTCATCGGGTTGATTCCGCAAGTGAGCGACATCATTTCGCAAGTCATCTTCGTTTTCGCATCATCGTGGTTCATGGTGCTGGTTATCATTGCCTGGCAGGCCATGCACAGGACATCATACCTGAAAGCAGGGCTGGCCATCATTCTGCCGCCTCTTGTGATAATGCTTCTGTTCTTTGCGGCAGCGGGGTCGGTGCCCACGGTGTAGGAGGACTATGGCGATACTGGACAGAATTCGGAACTGGTGGGGGCAGCACAGGGCCCGCAAGGCCCTCTCGCGCGAGGTCTCGCCGCTCGGTATCCGCACCATGGCGGAAGAGGTCGGCGAACTGGCACGCCTTGCCGCGCAGGTATCCGCCTCCACCCCCGAACTCATCCAGCTCACCGAACAGATCAAGGACGAGATGGAAAAGCTTGAAAATCTCACGGCACAGCCGGAATTCAAGAAGCTCTCCACCGGCCAGCGCATCCTCCTGCGTCAGGGGCTGCTGCAATCCAAAGAACAGCTTCTGCAGTCCATCGACAAGGCGGCCTCGCCAACACATCGCCTTCAGTAACCCCGTCCCGGTACGATACTTGCTTCATCCGGTGTGATTTCATCCGTCGCCGTCAAGAAAACGGCACGGCTTTCGCGAACCCGAACACCGGTACGGCCATGAAAAAACTATTTCTGCTTTCGGTTCTGCTCTTTCTGGGGGCCTGCGCCTATGTGGACCCCAGCATTACGGACCAGACCAAGATCATCACAGACGCCAAGGTCCGCCGCTCCGAGCTGGTGGTCGCCGTGGCGCCGAAAGCCAAGAGCTATCGGCCCCTGACCGCGCTGTGCTACCCCTTCCACGTACAGCAGCCCACCCCGGATTACCGGCACATCGGCAAAACCTTTGCCAACATTTTTTACGGCGAGTGGATGCGCAAGCGTCTGTTCCCGACCATGGAATTCGACGACACCCTCGTTTACTACGGCAAGCGGCGCGCGCTGGCCGAAGCCAGAAAACGCGGCGCAGACCTGCTTGTGCTCGGCTTCATTCCGTATTTTTACGCAGGCTCCACGCTGGATGACACCGCGCTGACCATCCAGTCCAACATCTACGACGCCAAGACCGGCATCCTGCTGTTCAGCATGGCCCAGTCCGGGCGCATCGAAGAGCGCATGGACGAGGACTGGATATACTTCAAGCACAAAACACGCATGAGCGACAGCCCGTTCACCAAGCTCATCACAAGCATTGCCGCGGACATGGCCATCCCGCTCCAGTCCTGGCTTCCGGCTCCGGACACGCCCTACAACTTCGCCAGCAACCGCAACCAGATCGTCAGTGCGCTGACGAATGACCCCGCAGCCATGGGCGCTCAGGGCGGTACCGCCGGGAGCATGAACGGCTCGGGCACCAACGGCGGCGCAGGCGGCTCCGGAGGCAGCGGCGGCACTGGCACAAATGGAACGAACGGTGCCATGGGTTCCGGAGATTCCGGCAGTGGTGCCATCGAACGCGACCTCTCCCAGTCCGGCCGCGATATTCCCGGCGTGAACCTCGACATCCGCTTCGACGTGGACAAGGCCACCATCCGGCCCGAGTCCTATCCGCTGCTGGACGAGCTCGGCGACGCGCTCAACTCGCCCAAGCTCAAGGGCAAGAGAATCATCGTGGCCGGGCATACCGACTCCACGGCGAACGACCGCTACAATCTGACGCTGTCCATGGCCCGAGCCGAATCCGTGAAAAAGTATCTCGTCATGAAGCACAGCATCCGGCCGAACCTCATTGAGACCGTAGGATACGGCGAAAGCCGCCCCGTGGCCGACAACAGGACCGACGCCGGAAAGCAAAAGAACAGGCGGGTGGAAATCAGGCTCGCCGAGTAGGAATCATTCTTGACTTGTCCGCCCGAAGGCTTACATACGTAAGCGTCCCGGGCGAGAGGGGATGGGACTGCGGTCTCATCCCCCTTTTTTCGGGTTTTCGCCTGTCGGCATTTGTGATACGCCACATCCACACGTAATAAACAAGGACATTACCATATGATCGGCATTTCGAAACTTTACTGCGGCACTGTGGAACCCTCGGACGCGCTCCGTTACGGACGCGACTCCGGCAAACTGCCCTCCCACCTGCTGCAGTTCGCAGAAGACAAGAAGCCCGTGGTGGTCTGGAACATGACCCAGCGGTGCAACCTCAAATGTGTGCACTGTTACGCCCACGCCGTGGACCCGAGCGATCACAAGGATCCCATCGACACGGATCAGGCCAAGGCCATTATCGACGACCTCGCCCAGTACGGCGCTCCGGTCATGCTCTTCTCCGGCGGCGAACCGCTCGTGCGCGAAGACCTGCCCGAGCTGGCCAGCTACGCGACCAGCAAGGGAATGCGCGCGGTCATCTCCACCAACGGCACGCTCATCACCAAGAAAAAGGCCCGCGAACTCAAGGAAGTGGGCCTCTCCTACGTGGGCATCTCCCTTGACGGCGCCGAAGAGGTGCACGACAAGTTCCGCGGCGTAAAGGGCTCCTACAAGCAGGCCCTCAAGGGCGTGGAGAACTGTCAGGAAGAAGGCCTCAAGGTCGGCCTGCGCTTCACCATCAACAAGCGCAACGCCCCCGAAGTCCCCCACCTCTTCCGCCTGCTGGAAGACATGGAAGTTCCCCGCATCTGTTTTTATCACCTCGTCTACTCCGGACGCGGTTCCGAACTCATCAAGGAAGACCTGAACCATCAGGAAACCCGCGACATCGTGGACCTGATCATGGACGAGACCCGCGCCCTCTTCGACAAGGGCAAGGAAAAGGAAGTCCTGACCGTGGACAACCACGCTGACGGCCCCTACGTCTACTTCCGCCTGCTCAAGGAAAACCCGGAACGCGCCAAGGAAGTGCTCGAGCTGCTCAAGTGGAACGAGGGCAACTCCTCGGGCCGCGGCATCGGCTGCATCTCCTGGGACGGACAGGTTCACGCAGACCAGTTCATGCGTCACCACACCTTCGGCAACGTGCTTGAGCGCCCGTTCTCCGAAATCTGGACCGACCAGAACATCGAGCTGCTGCACAAGCTGAAGGACAAGCGCCCGCACGTTAAGGGCCGCTGTGCCGAGTGCCGCTTCCTGAACATCTGCGGCGGCAACTTCCGCGCCCGCGCCGAAGCCTACTACGACGACTTCTGGGCGCAGGACCCGGCCTGCTACCTCACCGACGAGGAAATCTCCGGCGAACCGCTCTAAGCAAACGGAGGCTTCATGTCCTTTTTCGACTTCCACCGGGGACGCAGGCTGCGCAGCGGTCCGACCATGCGCGACCTCGTGCGTGAAAACGAGGTGCTCCCCCGTGACCTGATGATGCCCTACTTCGTTGTCGAGACCGATGACGAGGACTTCCAAAAGCCCATCGGCTCCATGCCCGGACAGTTTCAGCTTTCCATGAAACAGCTGAAAAAACGGGTGGACGAGGCCGTGGCCATGGGCATGAAGAGCTGCATCCTCTTCGGCATTCCCGCCGAAAAGGACCCCGAAGGCTCGCAGGCCTACGCTGACGAAGGCATCGTTCAGGAATCCATCAGGATGCTCAAGGACGCCCACCCGGACCTCATCGTGGCCGCCGACACCTGCCTGTGCGAGTTCACCTCCCACGGTCACTGCGGCCTTCTGAGCCCCACGGGCGAAGTGCTCAACGACCCCACGCTGGAGCTGCTGGCCGAGACCGCCCTCTCGCAGGTGCGCGCCGGAGCCGACATCGTGGCCCCGTCCGACATGATGGACGGCCGCGTGGCAG
>NZ_BBCB01000139.1 GCF_001311825.1 Salidesulfovibrio brasiliensis JCM 12178
TACGAGCGGTTAATAAGCTAACCAGCGCCGAACCAGATCAATGGCCTAGCCCGGACAGTTGTCCATCAGCGTGGGCAACGCCCAACCAGGAGTTTTTGGAGATTCCTAGCCTTAGTCGTTGGCGAGTCATCGAGCCTTACGAATGAGGACAGCAGAGCAGAACCTTTTTGCCAAAAAGGTTCTTAGGCCCCCGGAGGGCCGCCGGAGGCATTCTCATTAACGGGCTAGATTTGCTATCTCATGGTGCCGGAAGCAGTGGACGAGGTGGTCGTTGACGAGTCCGGCGGCCTGCATGTGGGCGTAGACTGTGACCGGGCCGAGAAATTTGAAGCCGCGCTGTTTGAGGTCCTTGGCGATGCGGCGAGAGAGCTCGGTTTCGGGCGGGACATCTTCCATCCGAACGAAAGCGTTCTGGACCGGGCGGCCATTCACGAATCCCCAAATATAGTTGCAGAAACTGCCGAATGACTCCTGAATCTGTAAAAATGCGCGGGCGTTGCTGACAGTGGCTTCGATCTTGCGCCTGTTTCGGATGATGCCGGAGTCCTCCATGAGCCGCTGCACGTCCCTCTCGTCGAAAAGGGCGACCGCTTCGGGATCAAACCCGGCAAAGGCCCGCCGATAGCCTTCACGTTTTCGCAGAATGGTCAGCCACGAAAGACCGGCCTGTGCCGACTCCAGCACCAGAAACTCAAACTGCTTCCGATCCTCCAGCACCGGAACGCCCCACTCCGTGTCGTGGTAGAGGATTTCCTCCTCAGACCTCAACGCCCAATCACAACGAATTCTCTCGGGCATGTTCACTCCCTTGGTTCAAGGTGCCTCCGGCGGGCAGGGCGCTGCCCTGCACCCGGCAAAGGGGATAATCCCCTTTGCAATCCCTGACTTGAAGGCGTTTACAAAAAGCGAAACCCTCACGTGCCCGGACAACCCCGCCGAAGGCAAGCCAAAAGATTTGGGAGATTCTCAAGAACCTTTTGCAAAAGGTTCTTGAGCCCCCGGAGGGCCGCCGGAGGCACCACCCGGGAGGGCCGCCGGAGGCTCTTCTACCCGTGCGACCCTTTGAACGTTGCTGTCACGCGCGCGCCGCCTTCGGGCGCGTTTTCGAGGTCGAGGGTTGCGTGATGGCTTTCGAGGATGTTGGAGACGATGGCGAGGCCGAGGCCGGTGCCGGTGTCTTTGGTGGTGAAGAAGGGGTCGCGGTACTTGTCCATGTGTTCGGTGTCGAAGCCGGGTCCGGTATCGCGGATGGTGATGCGGATGGTGTCGTCCGCGGCGTCCTGCTCGGCGTTGATGAAGAGTTCGCCGGGACCGTTCATGGCTTGGGCGGCGTTGGAGACGAGGTTGTAGAGGGCGCGGTAGAGGAGGTCCTTGTCGCCTTGGGTGATGAGGTCGTCGGGGCAGTCGCGGTGCACGGTTATGCCGAGTTTTTCGAATTCCGGTTCGAGGAACACGGCGATCTGTTCGAGCAGGCGGCAGAGGTTGACGTCCATCATGGTGGGTTGTTTGGGGCGTGCGTAGTCGAGGAATTCGGTGACGGTTCTGGACAGGCGTTTGGCTTCTTCGTGCAGGGCGGAAATGAGCCGGGTGTCGCCGCCAGTCTTTTCGGCTTTTTTGGTCAGCAGTTCGGAGGTGGAACAGATGATGCCGAGGGGGTTTCGGATTTCGTGGGCCACGCCGGAGACCATGCGGCCCATACCTGCGAGTTTTTCCTGCTGCAGGAGTTCTCGCTCAAGGCGCTGTTTTTCCTGAATGCGCTGGTTGTTGATGCGGTCGGCGCGGCCGAGCAGGGTGATGATGACGAAAAAGAGCACCATGGAGGAGAGCAGGGAGGAGGAGATGATGAGGCGCTCGAAGTTGATGACTTCCATGTATTCGTCGGTGATGTCCTGCGAGATTTCGAGGATGCCCATGATGGGGTTGTCGGTGATGGAGCTGAGGTTGGATTCGGCGCGCAGGGGGTAGTAGGAGGTCATGACGATGGTTCCGGGCTTGAGCCGGATGCTGAAGAGCGCGCCTATTTTCGAGACATTGCTGTCGATGCTTGCGGTGAACTGTTCCGAGGACCAGGTGTCGCGGACCTTGGTAATGTTGGGACCGGGCTTTCCGAGCTCGTCTTCCTTGAGGGAGTATGTCACGTCGCCGATGGCGTCGCAGATGCGCAGGTCCGTGACCTTGAAGCTGTGGATGGTGGAGCGCACGACCTGATCGAGACGCTTGAACTGCTCTGGGTCAGATATCTTGATGGAGCCATAGCGGATGAGCACGGGCAGGGCAAAGCGCGTCCAGACCTGATGGCTGACGTTTTCGGCAAGAAGAAGACCGAACTGTTCCTGCTTTTTGAGCAGGGACCGTTCGGTCCTTTCGGACAGGAAGATGGAGAGGAGCAGGCTGAAGCCGAGGATCAGGGTGAAGATGCTCCAGGAAAGAACTTTAATGCTTTGCAGCGGCCTCGGATTCCTGTCGGTATGTTTGTCCAACGTCTAGAACTCCCGGATTTCCCGTCTGGCGGAGAGGAAGGCGTCGAGGTCCTCCTTCTCGGGTCCGAGTCCATCGGCGCCGAGGCGGGCCTTGGCCAGCCGCTTGCCGAGTTCCACGGCAGGCTGGTCAAGAGGGTTGATGTCCATGAGCCAGCCGGTGAGGATGGTCGCCGCGCCAAGAAGCGCGATCATCTTACCGGCTAGCTTGGGCGAGTCCGCGCCAAGGCGCAATTCCACGAGCGGCACGTCGTTTTTCTGCAGTGCCATCATGGTGCCGAGCCCTTCCGCGCGGATGAGTTCGCCAAAGTCCTTGCCGCGCACATAGTCGAACTTGTCGGGCAGATCCTTGGGGAACCTCGGTCCGTCGGGCAGGCCGGGGCAGGTCAGGAACAGGCAGGCCTTGTTGCGGGGACCGTCGAGAAACATCTGGTTCACGGAGTGCTGGTCCGTGACGCCCACCGCCGGGATGGGCTGGCTGCCCTTGCCTTCCTTGCCGAGACTTTCCGCCCACAACTGGGCGAACCAGTCGCCAAAACTGGCCCAGAGGGGAATGTAGGCGAAAAAGATAAGCTCCGCAAACCCCGCGTCCATCAGGGCCTTGCCCCAGCAGGCGATGCGGAAGGACTCATGCAGGCAAGCCCCTCTCCGTCCAGATCGGGCGAAGCAAGCGGCGCGGCCACCTCCATGGCACCCTTTAAGATCGCGTCCACATCCATGCCGAGAAACAGCGCCGGGATCATCCCCACCGCGGAAAGCACCGAATAACGCCCCCCAAGATTCTCGGGAACCGGAAGCGTCACGATGCCGTTGGTCTCGGCCTCTTCACGCAGGAACCCGGACTCGCCGGTGACAAGCACCATGTTGTCCTTCCACCGATCCCCGAGCACCACCTCCATCCATTCGCGAATGATGAAATACTGCCCCACGGTCTCGATGGTCCCGCCGGATTTCGAAACGGTCACGACCACCGTCTTCTCAGGCGGCAATCTGTCCATATACCCTTCAAGCGTGCCGGGATCCACGTTGTCCGCAATCCACAGCCACGGCCCTTCATGACCGGGCATGTCCTGCTCAGGAAAAAAAGCCTCCTGAAGCGCCCGCGCACCAAGCGCCGAACCGCCAATGCCAAGCAGCAGCATATGATCGAACCCGGCAAGCTTCTCCTTCAAGTCCGCCAGCTGCTGCCGCAACTCCGGCAGGTACGGCATGGTCAGAAACGGCAGGTTGCCCGCACTCGTCTCGTCAGTAAGCCGCTTCGCAAGCTCCCCTGCACGGCCGACGTTCGTATGAATGTCCAGATCGGTAAGCCGGGCTCCGGTCCAGTCAAGAATGTCCGTCATGCTGCCTCCTTGTCCTTGTTCGGATCATGCATCATTTTGTAATGCATTGTTTTTTCTGTTTTCGCAACCACGTAGAAATACGTGGTCGGACCCTCGTTGTAGCATCTTTTCGCGCAAGGGCGATGATTATTTGGTGACGGCCCGGAAAAGGGAGTGCCTCCGGCGGCCCCTTCGGGGAGACCAAAGGGCCGGGGGCCCTTTGGAATCCCTGTGTTGTCGCGGACGATTGGAGATGCAGCGGGGCAGATGGTTTGCCGGAATATCGTGTCGGCATCCCCAATCGTCCGCGACGGGGGCGGAGGGTTTCTCTGCTTAGTGGAAAAGTGTGCGCCAACGGAAGGTTGTGGCACGATGTCATAACGAGTTTGAGCCATCCGTTAGGACTGGCTGGGGATTGTGCCTCCGGCGGCCCCTTCGGGGAGACCAAAAGGCCGGGGGCCCTTTGGAATCCCTGTGTTGTCGCGGACGATTG
>NZ_BBCB01000140.1 GCF_001311825.1 Salidesulfovibrio brasiliensis JCM 12178
TCTTGGCTTGCCTTCGGCGAGATCGTCCGGGCACTCAAGGTCTTCATTTCTTGCCGACACCTTCAAATCAGGGATTGCAAAGGGGATTATCCCCTTTGCCGGGGTGCAGGGGCAGCGCCCCGCCCGCCGGAGGCATTCCTCAAGAAAACACAATTCCGCACTTCACAGAGGGCTTTTTCGGGCGTATCATACGCCCATGGCATTTCCAAAAGACCTCCCTCTTGAGGACGTATTATCGTCCATCGCAGACGGCTTGTTCACCGTGGATGCGGACTGGACCATTACATATTATAATGACGCAGCAGCTCGTATCACCGGGGTTCCGGCGGCGGAGGCCCTTGGTCAGAAGTGCTGGGACGTGCTGCATTCCAGCCTGTGCGACGGAGAATGCGCCCTGAACGCATGCATCCACAAAGGCGGGCAGATCACGAACAAGTCCATCTTTATTGTCCGTCCGGACGGTGTGAAGGTGCCGGTTTCCATTTCGGCGGCCCCGCTTCGCAACGCTGATGGCGAGGTTATCGGCGGCGTGGAGACGTTTCGCGACCTCACGGAAATCCATGCGATGCGCAAGGAAATGCGGGAATCGTATTCGTTTGAGGACATTGTCGGGAAAAGCGAAGCGTTTGAGCGAATTTTCACGATACTTCCACAGATCGCCAAAAGCGAGGCCACGGTGCTGCTGCTGGGTGAGTCGGGAACAGGGAAGGAGCTTTTTGCCAAGGCGATTCACACGTTGAGCGGGCGCAAGGACGGACCGTTTGTGCCGGTCAACTGCGGAGCGCTTCCCGAGACGCTCCTTGAGTCCGAGCTTTTTGGATACAAGGCCGGGGCGTTCACTGATGCGCGAAAGGACAAACCCGGCCGTTTCGAGAGTGCTCGCGGCGGGACTATTTTCCTTGATGAAGTCGGTGACATGCCCGGCAAGTTGCAGGTCAAGCTGTTGCGCGTGCTTCAGGAGAAGACCTTTGAGCCGCTTGGGGGCGTCACGCCGGTCTCGTCCGATGCGCGCGTCATTGCGGCCACCAACCGCGACCTTGAGGCGCTCGTGGCTGAGGGTGATTTCCGTCAGGACCTCTTCTACCGGCTGAATGTGGTCACGCTTCGCCTGCCGCCGCTTCGTGAGCGCCGCGCGGACATCCCGCTGCTTGCCGACCACTTCATCCGCCGCTTCAACGCAGTGCAGGGCAAGGACGTAGAGGGCTTGTCCGAAGACGTCATGAGCATCCTGATGCGCCACGACTTTCCCGGCAACGTGCGTGAGTTGGAAAACATCATCGAGTTCGCCTTCATTCTCTGCTCTTCGGGTTTCATTCAGGTGGAGCACCTGCCGGAGACGCTTCGGCCAGATGAAGAGGCCGCGCCCGGCGGCATGCCGGTCGGCACGCTTGAGGAGATCAAGTGCATGGCGGTCAAGGCCGCGCTGGAGCGCAATCAGGGCAAGCGCATGGCAACCTGCCGCGAGTTGAACATCTCCAAGGACACCCTTCGCCGAATGCTTGCCAAGTGCGACGAGGCTGACGGCTGACGGGCGCAATCTACGCCCGCTACGCTCCCGGCAGACTTTGATTGCGCCGGGACGCCCGATCCGCCCCTTGCTAACCTACTGAAATTCAACACTTCGCCTTTTGGCACGCCCTGTGCTCATGTGATGTCGTGAGCACAATGGATTCTACACTTCTCTGCCTGGCCTGTTACGAGGATCGTTTGGCGTCGGTTTTTGAGACCGCGCCCGAGCTTCGTCTGTTCCGGGCCGAGAACGGACAATATTGCCCCGCAGGCCATCTATCCCTTCCCTCAAAGGATCCTACGGACAGGACTTCCGCCATGTTGGCCTGCGGGGTGACCCATCTGCTCTGCGGAGCCATGTGTGGCCGCACCAGAAACCTCCTCGACGCCTCCGGGATTGACGTCCTCCCCTGGGTACGAGGAAGTGTCGAGGAGGTTCTGGAGGCCTACCGCACTGGCACACTTAACAAACTCGCCCTGCCCGGCTGCGGCAACAAACCCGGCTCTTCCATGTGCCGGGGACGCGGACGAGGCGGAAAAGGCAGGAGGAACCAATCATGAAGATCGCCATCAGCAGCTCCGGCAATACGCTGGAAAGCACGCTCGACTCCCGTTTCGGACGCGCCGCAGGTTTCATCGTCTACGACACGGACTCCGGCAACTTCGAATACAAGGACAACACCCAGAACCTGAACGCCGCACAGGGCGCAGGCATCCAGTCGGCACAGAACGTTGCCGACACGGGCGCCGAGGCCGTCATCACCGGCCATGTGGGTCCCAAGGCTTTCCGCGCACTCGATCAGGCCAAAATTCGCATCTACCTTGCGGAAAGCGGCACCGTGGCCGACGCGGTGGAACGGTTCAAGTCGGGTGCCATGCAGCCCGTGGACGGCCCGGACAAGGAAGGCCACTGGTAGAGATTGACAAGCGGGCGTCGAGTCTTATTTGAAGCAAACCGCACGGAATGAGCGGAAATCACACATCAGGAGAACCCCATGAGCGATGCATGCAATAGCTGCGGCTCCGCCACTCCCGGCGGCGGCTGCTCCTCCGGCGGATGCGCCGAAGGTCCCGAAGATCTGAAATTGAAGAAGACCCTTTCGCGCATCAAGCACAAGATCGTGGTCATGTCCGGCAAGGGCGGCGTGGGCAAATCCACCGTGGCCACCAACATCGCCGTGGCCCTTTCACTGGCGGGCAAGAAGGTCGGCCTGCTCGACGTGGACGTCCACGGTCCGAGCATCCCTCGCCTGCTCTCCCTCGAAGGTCAGCAGCCGCACATCGGCGACCAGATCATCGAGCCCATTTCCTGGACCAAGAACCTCTGGGTCATGTCGCTCGGCTTCATGCTGCCCAGCAAGAGTGACGCCGTGATCTGGCGCGGTCCGGTCAAGATCGGCCTCATCAAGCAGTTTGTTCAGGATGTGGCTTGGGGCGACCTTGATTACCTGATCGTGGACTGCCCCCCGGGCACCGGCGACGAGCCGCTCTCCGCGCTGCAGACTCTCGGCCGCGACGCCCGCGCCGTCATTGTGACCACCCCGCAGGGCGTGGCCGTGGACGACGTGCGCCGCTCCGTGACTTTCGTACGCCAGGTTGGCAATCCCATGCTGGGCATCATCGAAAACATGAGCGGATTCGCCTGTCCGGATTGCGGCTCCATCCACAATATCTTCAACACTGGCGGCGGCGAACAGCTTGCCGCTGAAATGGGCGTGCAGTTCCTCGGCCGCATCCCCCTCGACCCCGAGGTGGGCCGCTCCGCCGACGAAGGCTATCCGCTGCTCAAGGTGGACCACGACTCGGCCACCGCGCAGGCCATGAACAGCATCATCAAGCCCATGCTCAATCTCGCCGACAGCCTGCAGGAAGATCTTGACCTGCCCAAGCCCGAAACGCTCAAGGACGAGCACGGCCGCATCCGCATCGCCATTCCCGTGGCTGCGGGCAAGCTCGCCCAGCACTTCGGACACTGCGAGCAGTTCGCCATGGTCGATGTCGATGCTGAAACCGGCACCATCATCGGCACCACCATGGAAACCCCGCCCCCGCACGAACCCGGCGTGATTCCGCGCTGGGTCTCCGAGCAAAAGGCACAGCTGGTCCTCGCGGGCGGCATGGGGGCAAAGGCGCAGACCATGTTCACGGACGCCGGGGTGCGCGTTGTCACAGGCTGCCCCGCAGAAAACCCCGATGAACTGGTCAACAAGTTCATGTCCGGCACGCTGGAAACGGGCGCAAACGCCTGCGACCACTAATCCGGGAGCAACCGACAACCTCCTCTACATGGTCGGAGTCCGGCACTCCGATACCCCAACAAAAGCCCCCCGCACCGAACGGTGCGGGGGGCTTGGTCGTTTTGCTGAATGCGGCGTCTAGCTGCCGGAAGAGACCCCGGCCTGACTGAACGTGGCCATGTCGTTGAACATGTCGCAGGCTCCGCGCAGCAGGAACATGGCACAGGCCGCGCCTGTTCCCTCGCCCAGCCGGAAGCCGAGGTGCAACAGCGGGTCAAGGCCGAGTTTCTCCACGGCCTTGGCGTGTCCCGGTTCGGCCGAGGCATGGCTGATGACGCAGTACTCGGCCACAGTGGGGCACATGGCCTGCGCCGCGCAAAAAGCTGCGGTGGAGATGAACCCGTCCACGCAGACAACCTGCCGGTTGCGCGCACCGCCGAGCACCAGCCCGGCCAGCGTTGCGATCTCCAGCCCGCCGAGGGCGGCCAGAATC
>NZ_BBCB01000141.1 GCF_001311825.1 Salidesulfovibrio brasiliensis JCM 12178
CCACGCGGTCGCTGTTGCCGCCGCGTCGCGGTGTCGCGCTAATGGCAAGAATGTCCGGCATGTCGTCTCCTCCACGCCTTTCAACGAAAAGAAAGGGGGAGCCAAAGCTCCCCCTTGATAATCACGTCTACTCGGCCGTCTTTTTCTTGGCAAACTGCAACATTTTGGCAGCCTGCTTGAAGTCGGGGTTCAAATCGAGCGCCCGCTGTGCGGCAACGCCCATCTTTCGCCACTTCTTCCAGTCGTAGTAGAGTCGGCCGAGGTTGAAATGCAGATATTCGTCGTCGGAGCACACGGCCAGTGCCTTGAGGTAGTACTTTTCGGCGGTCTCGAAATCGCCCATCTTACGCAGGACGATGCCGATTCTGTTGTAGAGAAAGATCGCGTTGGGGTCGTCGCGGAGTGCGTCGTCAAGCAGCTTGAACGCGTCCTGATACCGCTCGGCCTTGAGGTAGCGGTCGGCAATGTTGGCCTTGAGGTCGGAGTCGTCGGAGAAATCCTGAACAAGCTCGTCGAAAACGCTCTTGGCGGCATCGAACTCCTTTTTGTCAAGGTGGTCCTGCCCTCGCTTGAGGCCCTCCTCCTTGCGCTTCTCGAGCGCTGCAAGACCCTCACGCGCCTGATCGGAAACCTGCTCCTGAAGGGCCTTGAGCAGCTCGTTCATTGCCTTGAGCAGGTCCTTCTCCTTGCCGGGCTCATACTTGATGACCAGCGGATAGACCTTGCGCAGGTTGGCGTCCGAGTTCAGGGAGTAGGTGACGTCACGGATGAGCTGTTCAAATTCCGTCCGCTCCGCCTTCATGAGCGACTGGCCAAACACGTTGACCACGGAGTCGCGGACACCTGCACGGCTGTCATGTACTTCCCCTTCTTGAGGAAGGAGTTGACGGAATTGAGTTTTTTTCGTGCGTCAATAAGACTCTTGGACATAGAACGCTCCAGCCTCGTCTGCCCTGTTCGGGGTTATTTTCCCGTCTTTTCCCGCACCATTTCCCTAAAGCGCTTGAAAAAATATCGGCTGTCGTGCGGACCCGGGGCCGCCTCGGGGTGGTGCTGGATTGCCAGAATCGGCTTTTCCTTGTGTGCAAACCCTTCAAGCGTCTGGTCGTTCAGATTGACGTGCGTGGGTTCAAGGAACTCCAG
Organism: Salidesulfovibrio brasiliensis JCM 12178; assembly: GCF_001311825.1. Classification (GTDB taxonomy): domain Bacteria; phylum Desulfobacterota; class Desulfovibrionia; order Desulfovibrionales; family Desulfovibrionaceae; genus Pseudodesulfovibrio; species Pseudodesulfovibrio brasiliensis. The sequence continues at coordinate 1,144 of NZ_BBCB01000141.1, forward strand.
ATCGGTTATGTCTACGCAAAATCCATGGTTTTGGGAAGATATTTCAATCTTGCCGGTGGTCAGGTCCATGACCGGATGGTTGCAGCCGTGGTGGCCGAACTTGAGCTTGTAGGTCTTGCCGCCCATGGCCAGACCGAGAATCTGGTGGCCGAGACAAATGCCCGCCACCGGATAGTCAGCGGTCAGGTCCCGTGCAGCTTCAGCCGCACCGTCAACCGCCGCGGGGTCGCCGGGGCCGTTGGACAGGAAGATGGCGTCCGGCTCAAGGGTGCGGACCTCGGCCGCATTGACCGAAGAGGGAACCACCAGAATGTCGAAGCCCTGTTCGGCCAGCAGGCGCAGAATGTTGAACTTGGTGCCGTAGTCGTAAACCACGAGCCGCGGGCCGTCGCCCTGCCAGGAGGCCTGATCGAGAGACTCGAAGTACCGGGGACGCCCGTCCACCCATGCGTAGGGCCGTTCGGTGGAGACACCGTCCGCGAGGTTGAGGCCCTCCATGTCCGGGAGCTGCTTGGCCCGGGTCACGGCCTCTTCTTCGGAAATGTCTTCGGTGGTGATGTAACCGCGCATGGCACCGTGCAGGCGCAGATGGCGGGTCAGGGCGCGGGTGTCGATGCCTTCGATGCCCATGACGCCCGCTTCACGCAGGTATTCGGGCAGCGGCATGGAGGAGCGCCAGTTGCTCGGCACCTTGCAGCACTCCTTGACGATGAACCCGCCAGCCTGAACGGCCAGCGACTCGACATCCTCGGGGTTAACCCCGTAGTTGCCGATGAGGGGGTACGTCATGCACACCAGCTGCCCCTTGTACGAGGGGTCGGTCAGGATTTCCTGATAGCCGGTCATTCCCGTGTTGAAAATGACTTCGCCGCCGGTGTTTCCTTCGCCGGTGAAAGAGGTCCCCCGGAAAATGGTGCCGTCTTCAAGGGCAAGGATAGCTTTCATCTATTCCCTCTCAAGGATCGTAAGAATGTTGTTCAGGTCTTCGGGCCTGTCCACGCCGTGGCAGGCATGGGCCGTCTCGGTCACGCGGATGTCTATGCCGTTTTCAAGGAACCGCAGCTGCTCGAGCCGCTCCCGCTTCTCCAGCGGACTGGGGTCCAGCTCGCCAAAGCGCATCAATGCCTGCATCCTGAAGGCGTAAAGCCCGATGTGCAGATAATACGAGTGCAGACCGCCGTCCCTGTCGAACGGGACCTTTGCACGGGAAAAATAAAGCGCACGCCCGTCCGAGGCAACCACCGCCTTGACCCTGTTCGGATCGTCGGCCTCTTCGGGGCCGATGGTGGACACAAGCGTCGTGACCATGGCCCGGCAGGTGCCGAACGGTTTGAGCAGGTCGTCGATCATGCCCGGCTCAAGGCAAGGCTCGTCGCCCTGCACGTTGACCACCACGGCCTCGGTGTCGATGCCGAGCTTGCGGGCGGCCTCAAGGACTCTGTCGGTGCCGCTGGCGTGGGCCGGGGAGGTCATGACCACGGGAACCCCGAGGTTTTCCGCGGCCTTGAAGATTCGCTCATCGTCGGTGGCGAGGGTGACGCTCTTGAGCGCCGCGCACTGCCCGGCACGTTTCCAGACGTGCCAAAACATCGGTTTTCCGAGGAGTTCCACAAGGGGTTTGCCCGGAAAACGCGACGACTCGTATCTCGCGGGGATGATGCCGTGACATTCGGGAAGTGTGCTCATGATTCAACCGCGCGTTGCCCGTTTACTCGTTTACAAGGAATTGGGCAAGCCGTTTACGAACCGCCTCGGCACCGCCCGTTCTTGAGCGAATGTACCGCGCGGCCTCGGATGCCACCTTTTTCCTTTCCAAAGGGGCCTTGATCGCTGCCGAAAGCGCCTTAACAACCGCCTCCGGGCCGTCCACCTCGACCACGAGGCCGGATTCCACGATTTCTCGCCCTACCCAATGAAAACTGCTCCAGTATCGTCCGATGACCGGACGAAGGCCGCAAGTCAGCGGCTCCAGAAAATTCTGCCCCTTGAGCTTCGGATCGAGATTGCCGCCCACAAACACGGCGCGGGCCATGCCGTATGCCGGAACAAGTTCGCCGAAGGTGTCCCAGAGGATGATCGTTCCCGGCTCGGCCGATCCTTGCAGCTCCGAGCGCAGCACCCACTTCATTCCCCGGCCGTCAAAGAACTCGCGCCAGCGATCCAGCCGCTCCATGTGTCTCGGGAACAGGCCGATCACCGCCTCGGGCGCTTCCCTGCGCAGCCCGTCCAGAACAGCCTCAATGCGCTCCTCTTCCTGACGACGCACCGATCCGAGCACCACGAAGGGCGCATCTTTCGGCAGCAGCCCGGCAAGCGGGTTGTCCTTCTGCCGCGGCCCGGAGGAGCCGACCATGCGGTCGAACTTGATATTGGACATGGTCGTGACCCGCTCCCTGCCGAAAAGCGTGGCAAAACGGGCGGCGTCGCGCTCGGAGACGGCCATGACAGCGTCCGGGGCGAGATCACGAAACAGGCCCGGCCATGTCAGGTATCCGGCGAGGCTGCGCGGGTTCATGCGCCCGTTGGCCAACAGCACCTTGGTGCCCTGCTCCTTGCAGGCCGTCAGGAACCCCGGCCATATCTCGGTTTCCAGAATGAGCGCCACCTTGGGCCGCGCCGAGGCGACGGCCCGGCGCATGATGGACGGGGAGTCAAAGGGAAACATGCGGCACTGCACGGCAACGCCCTGCCCCGTGCCGTGCGTTTCCTCGGCACCACGGCACAGAATATCCATGCCCTGCCGGGTGTTGGTCGTGCAGAGCACCCGCAGCGGATGGTCGGGAAAAGGGCTTTTCATGCCCTTCAGCACTTCCCACGCGAGATAGGCCTCCCCGCCGCTGGCCGCCTGAATCCACAGATCGGCGGACGCGGGCAGGCCGTCGTCGAGCGTGCGCTC
>NZ_BBCB01000142.1 GCF_001311825.1 Salidesulfovibrio brasiliensis JCM 12178
TCCCCCTGCAGCTGGCAACCCGCGCCGAACCGGACCTCGGCCCGGCGGGCCGCTGGCTCTTCGAGGCCCTTTCCGCAGCCCGCGCACAGGACCTCGGCCAGATACCGTTCTCCTCGGTTTTCCTCATGCCGGACTAGCCCCGAATCCACGTCCATGCTACGAGGTTGCTACAGCAACGAAAAACCCCGGAGGGCCGCATGGACTCGACACTGACGCAACGAATCCCCTATTTTCTTGATGTTCTGGCTCTGGACGAGGAGCCCATGGGCATTTTCTTCACGGACACCAAACCCGAAGAAGGCTTCACCCCGCCGGAAATGGACATGCCCACCCGCGAGCAGGAGGCACGCGGCGAGGTGGACTTCGGCAAGCTCTTCGGCAATTTCTCCTGCGCGCTCGGCAGCATCTGGCGCGCCAGACGCAAGAAGACCGCCGCATGGTTCAGCGAGCGGCACTTCGGCTGTCCCGGCTCCGCGTTCTGGCAGGGGTTCAACAAGCCCCAGCTCGAGGCGATCATCGCCTATGTCTCCGCAGGCATTCCCGGCCAGATGGAGGGCGAACTCTACTGCGGCTCACACGACACGCTTCGGCAAATCTTCGAGGACATCGACCCCACTCCCGCGCCCGCGCCGTATCTCGTCTACAAGCCGCTTTCACAGTTCAGTGATGACGAGGAGCCGCTGTTGGTGGCCTTCTTTTCCCGGCCCGAACCGCTCTGCGGTCTGCACCAACTGGCCGCGTTCGTCACGGACGACCCGGACGTGGTGCGCTCGCCATGGGCAGCGGCCTGCGGCGGCCTGATCACCTGGCCGCTCAAGTATCTGGAAAACGGAGAAAACAAGGCGACGCTCGGCGGATGGGACCCCTCGGCCCGCAAATTCTTCGGGCCCGACGAGCTCTCCTTCACCGTACCCTTCGCCATGTTCAGGGACATGGTCATGCGCTGGGAGGGGTCTTTCCTCACCCGCACGGCGTGGCCCACGGTACGCAAGAAGGCCGAGCGCAGCCGCAAGGCGTGGACGCGCTAGTTCCGCGCCTCGAACATCCTAAGCCGCTGCTCCAGCTTCCACTGCTGCGCCGCCTTCTCGCTTGAACCGAGCAGGGCGGCGCAGTCCTTGTCCGGGCGTTCATCGCCGCGACAGGCCGGGGCCATGCGCTCGTAATCGCCCTCCATCCACAGGGAGATACCGGGCAGGAACGAGAACTCCAGCGAGTTCCGGGCCGCGCGCTTCAGGTCTGCGTAGGTCAGCCCCTGATCCGTGACCGCGCGAACGTATTCGTTGGTCAGTGTGGTCCGGCCCACGCCCATGTCGTCCGTGGACAGCACCACCGGCACGCCCGCCGCCATGTATGTGCGAAGCGGATGCTCCCTGCCGGAGACGCGCAGGATCACGTCGTTGCTGGAGAGAAGCACCTCCAGCGCCACGCGGTTTTCCCGCATGAAGGCAAGCGTGCCCTGTGGATCGTCCTCGTAGGCGATGTCGATGCCGTGTCCGATGCGTTTGGCGTGGCCCTTGGTCACGGCCAGCCGGATGTGGTCCGAAAGCGCTTCGGGCGTGGTCAGCCCGCCGGTCAGCTCACCGGCGTGCAGAGCCACGGCAACGTCCGGGTATCTGGAGTGCAGAAAGTCGATCATGTCCATGTGCATGGCGTAGTCGCGCACCGAAATGGGCGAGTCCTCGGGGCCGACCATGTTCACGGCCACCACGCGCGGGTCCCTGCTGGCCAGCTCGAAGGACCACGCCAGCTGGGCGAAGACGTACTCCGGCTCCGCGCCCCGGAAAATCTGGTTGATGTAGCGAATACCCACGTCGCTTCCCGGCCCGTTGCCGAGCCGCTTGCGAACGTCGGCGCCGGTGTCGTCCAGCCATGCTGTCGCCTCGGGGATGCCCTTGAACAATCCCGCTGAACGCAACCGCTCCAGCGTTGCCGCCGGATCACCGTCCCAGCCCGCCTTTTCGGCCCATGGCGTGACCCACTGTGGGCCATAAATGGAAATCATCAGCTCAAGATACTGCACCCGGTCCCGCGCGGCCTGCCGCGCTGCATGGGCGATCATGCGGGCCTTGTTGTCCTTGGCTTCGCCGAACAGGCCGAAGGTGGCGAAAAACTGGTCATGGCCCCACATGCGGTTGTCCCTGCGGTCCTGTCTGACCGAGAGCGCGTTGACCTCGGCATTCCAGAGGTCGGGCTTGGCGTAGGCCTTGGCCGCGTCGATGGACGTGCCATTGCACGGTCCCGGCACGATGCGGCCGGTGTGGCTCTGGATGCAGGCCCCGTCCTTGGCCGCCCAGGCGATGTAGTGTTCGCCGTAAGGGATGCCCGAGAGGTGGGTGTGCAGCTCCGCGCCCTTTGGCATCTGGGCCAGAAGCATCCGCAGGACCACGGGGTCCTGTGCAGGAAGCCCCGGCGAGCGCCCCGCTGTGCAGGCAGAAAGGAAGACGCAAAACAAAACCGCGACGACAACCGGAAGCATGCTGATTCTTTTCATGCTTCCAGTTGCCGCCTTTTTTGGCTGTTGGTCAAGTGCGTGGCGCGCTTTCCCGTTATAAATCCCGCGAACGCCGCTTCAACCCCACGAGCGCGGTGCCGCCGAAGCCGATCAGCAGCAGCAGGATGGTGGACGGTTCGGGAACCGGCTCGGCCGTGGTGGTGCCGATCTGCAGATTGTCGTAGTCCACCCATGCGGTCAGGCCGCTCAGAGTGAAAGCGGAAAACGGATTTGCGTCGCTGACCACGCCGAGGAAGGCTATTTCATCATCGGTCCCGCCGGAGTTGACGGTGTCGGGGACATTGAAGGGATCGCTCTGATCCAGCGCAACGAACAGGTCGGCTCCGTAGTCGAGATCACCGAGCCACAGACCGAAGCCGAGCACCGACTCGCTGAAGGAGAAGGTGATCGACGATCCGCTGCTCGTGACCCAGTAGCCGCTGCCGAAATGCGTCTCCGAGACTGCGCTGCTCAGCCGCCCGTTGTTTGCGGTGGCAGTGACGCCGTTACCGAAGTCGATGCCGGAACCGCTCTCGAAATCTTCCATGTACACGGTCGGGAAATGGCTCTGAAAGCCGCTCTCGGCAATATAGGGGTCCAGATCGTCCACCGAGCCGCCTGAAAGGTCCTGACCGAAATACACGGTTGCCGCCTGTGCCGGAGCATTGCAGAAGCCCACGACAACAATCGCGCACACCACCCACAAAACCCTCTGAAGCATAACGGTACTCCTTTTTGGGGGCTGTCATGCAGGGGGTGTTCCACAGGGCAACACACATTATTTCGAAGTGTTAGCGAGCCTACAACGAGCGCGATGCCCCGCATTCCGTAAGAAAACCCGACAGCCTGTCGGGTTCCCTGCCGGTACGGGGAGGGCCTTTACTCCTGTCTGTCCAGCGTGCGGTAGTTGATGGCCTCGGCCAGATGGTTGACCGCGATGGCGGATGCGGCGTCGAGGTCGGCGATGGTGCGGGCGATGCGCAGAATGCGGGTGTAGGCACGGGCCGAGAGGCCAAGCGTCTTGACCGCGCTTTCGAGGAATCCGTGGCCCTGTGCGTCGAGGCGGCAATACTCCTCCAGCGCCGAACCGGAAAGCTGCGCGTTGACGCTGGTGCGCGATCCCCGGAAGCGCTCGGCCT
>NZ_BBCB01000143.1 GCF_001311825.1 Salidesulfovibrio brasiliensis JCM 12178
CCCGCCATATGGCGGGCCTTTTCTTTTTGCGTATTGAGCGGCCGACCTAGTTCAGGAGGTCCGGCCGGACGAGTTCGACGTTTGCCTTGCTGCGCAGTTCGTAGATGAACGCCTGAAAGACTTCATCGCCGTACTTCTGGGAGGCGGTGTCGACCCAGTGGGAGTTGTCCTTGTTCCACTCGTCGGCAGGTGCCGGAATCAGGTGATCCATGGCAGCCACGATGAAGCCGTCATTGGCCTGAAACACCTTCGGGAACCACTGGCCGGGTTCTGCGCCAAAGGCGGCGGTGACAAGCTCCTGATTCTCGCCGATGCCCGGAATCGGGCCGCGACGGTTGAACGGTTCGGACACGACCATGCGCTTGGCATAGCTCTCGGCGGCTGCTTCGGCGTCGTCGCCGGTGAGGGCTTCCAGAGCCTTCTCGGCTTCGGCCTTTGCCATTTCGGCTGCGCCTTCGGCCTGGAGCTGCTTGACGATGTTCTCCTTCACCTGCGGCAGCGGAACCGGCTGCGGCTCGATGTCCTCGATCTTGCGTGCCAGCAGGTAGCCGTCCTTGACGCCCAGCGGGGTCTTCAGGGACTCGCCCTTGGGCAGGGCAAAGAGGATGTCGGCTGCTTCGGGGGTCATGCCGAGGTACTGCACTGCGGCCTGCTTGGGCAGCGGCTGCGTGGTGTTGGAGAGGATGCCAAGCTCACTGGCGATGTCTTCGATGCTCATGCCGGAGACGAGGCGGTCCATGGCCTGGTCAAGCATGTCGGAAGTCTGGTCGGCGGCCTTTTCCTGTGCCAGCGTGGTCTTGATGCGGCCCTTGACCTCGTCGAAGGGCAGCTTGTTGGCTTCCTTGCGCTCTTCGAGCTTGATGATGTGCCAACCAAAGGGCGTCTTCACCGGCTCGGAGATTTCTCCCACCTTCAGATCAAACGCGGCCTGTTCGAAGTTCGGGTCCATGACGCCGCGAGGGAACCAGCCCAGTTCGCCGCCCTTGGAGGCGGAGGGGCCTTCGGAATAGGTCAGCGCAAGCTTGCCGAAGTCTTCGCCCTTTTTGAGGCGTGCGAGCACTTCCTCGGCCTTTTTGCGGGCTTCCTCAATGGCTTCCTTGCTCGCGCCCTGTTCGGTGGCGATCAGGATGTGGCGGGCCTTGGCCTGCTCGGGCTCGGTGAAGGCCTTGGGAGAAGCCTCGTAGAACTGCTTGGCTTCCTCGTCGGACACTTCCTGGAAGGGAGCCAGCGCCGGGGGAGTGAAGGCGATAACCTCGAAGGTGGACATGGCGGGCCGGGTGAACCGGTCCTTGTGCTCTTCGTAGTATGCGGCGATCTGCTCGTCGGTGACGGTCACGTCGCCGGTGTAGTTCTCGACATTGAAGGGGATGTAGCGGACCGTGGCGGTCTCCAGCACCCAGTCATATATCTGTCGGGCGAGTTCGGGGGTAGCCTCGGCAGTGGCCGAGACAGTGCCGCGCATCTTGTCCATGATAAGGCCGATGCGGTAGTTGGCTTCGAACTCCGCAGGCTTCATGCGCTGTGAGCGCAGGGCCGCCTGATAGATTTCCTTGTCGAACTGCTTGTTGGCGTTCCAGAAGGCGGGGATGGAGGCGATGCCCCGAGCCACTTCCTTGTCGGTGGCCGCGATGCCCAGCCGTTCGGCTTCCTTGAGGATGACCATGCGGTTGACCAGTTCGTTGAAGACCATCTGCTTGACGGCCGGGCTTGCGAGCTGCTCGGCGGTCATGTTGGGCTGGGAGCGACGCAGCGCCTCCGTAGTCCGGGCGTAGGTGCTTTCAAACTCCTTGCGCGGGATGGGCTCCTCGTCGACGTAGGCGAGAATCGGGTCGCCGTTGTTGTCGAGGCTGCTCATGCCGAAGGCGAAGACGAAGACGATAATGATGACTCCGAAAAGGATCTTCACGATCCAACTCGAAGCGTTCTGTCGCATTATGTCGAGCATTGAGACTCCAGTTTCCTCTGTTCAGCGGTTGAGGGTCCGGCCGGGATGGTTCGTATCCCCTCGGAAACCCTAGGACTGGCGGCTGCGGACCGCATTCAGCAAGCCACCCGCTTTGATAATATCCAGTTCCTTTTCCGTCAAATCATTCGTCACGGGGACGGACTTGCCGGATTCGGTAGTCATGGTCACGGTTCCGCCGGGGGTGATTTCTCCCGCCGGGATGGTCACGGCCTCGCCCTGCTGCATGGCGTCGTAGCTTTCGGGTTCCACCAGAAGCAGGGGCAGGATGCCGAAGTTCACGAGGTTGGCCCGGTGGATGCGCGCAAGGGATTTGACCACCACGGCGCGCACGCCCAGATGGCGCGGGGCCAGCGCGGCGTGTTCGCGGCTGGAGCCCTGTCCGTAGTTGTCGCCGCCCAGCACGATGCCCTGATCCATGCCCGTGATGCGGCCCACGAACTCCTCGTCCACGCGGCCGAAGATGTGTTCGCTGATGGCCGGGATGTTGGAGCGCAGCGCGGTGATCTGCGGGCCTGCGGGCAGAATGTGGTCGGTGGTGATGTTGTCGCCGACCTTGAGGGCGATCCTGGCCTCCACGGCCTGCGGCAGGGCGTCGAACTGTTCCAGCGGCACGATGTTGGGGCCGCGCAGTATTTCCACCTTGGAGCCGTCTTCGGGCGGGAACACGAACAGGTGGCGGATGCTCGGCACGTCGTCCGGCAGTTCGATGCGCTCGGGCCGTTCGCCCCATGTGGCGGGGTCGGTGAACTCGCCGTCAAGGGCGAGCCGTGCGGCGGTCTCTGCGGATGCGAGGTAGACCTGCGCGTCCTGCGTGCCGCTGCGGCCCTCGAAGTTGCGGTTGAAGGTACGCACGCTCACGCCCGCGCTCACCGGGGAGCCGCCCATGCCGATGCAGGGGCCGCAGGTGCATTCCAGCATGCGCGCACCGGCGTCCAGCATGGGTTCGATGAGGTTCTCGGCGGCAAGCATCTTCACCACCTGCTTGGAGCCCGGGGACACCAACAGGTCTGTGCTGGCGGGCACCTGCTTGTCCTTGAGGATCAGCGCGGTGCTCTTGAGGTCCGAGTATGAGCTGTTGGTGCAGGAGCCGATGGCGCACTGGTCGATCTTGAGCCCGGCCAGCTCGCGCACGGGGACCACGAGGTCCGGCATGTGCGGCTGGGCAACCAGCGGTTCCAAGACGGAAAGGTCGATGTCCACGACTTCGTCGTATTCGGCGTCCGCATCGGGCAGCAGCTCTTCCCAGTCCTCTTCCCGGCCCATCTTCTTCAGGAAGTCGCGGGTGCGCTCGTCGCTGGGGAAGATGGAAGTAGTGGCACCCAGCTCCGCGCCCATGTTGGTGATGCAGGCGCGTTCGGGCACGGAGAGGCTCTCCACGCCCGGCCCGGCGTATTCGAATACCTTGCCCACGCCGCCCTTGACGGTGAGCTTGCCGAGCAGGTGCAGGATAACGTCCTTGGCCGCAGCCCAGCCGGTAAGGCTGCCGGTCAGGTTGACCTTGACCACCTTGGGCATGGAGATGAAGTACGGCTCGCCGGCCATGGCCAGAGCGACGGACAGGCCGCCCGCGCCCATGGCGAGGCTGCCGATGCCGCCC
>NZ_BBCB01000144.1 GCF_001311825.1 Salidesulfovibrio brasiliensis JCM 12178
ATGGCTAAGAAAATGAAAACCATGGACGGTAACACCGCCACGACGCATGTGGCGTACGCCATGAGCGAGTGTGCGGGTATTTATCCGATCACGCCGTCGTCCACCATGGGCGAGATTGCCGATGAGTGGGCTGCGCAGGGTCGCAAGAACATCTTCGGACAGAAGGTCATGGTCCGCCAGCTGCAGTCGGAAGCAGGCGCAGCGGGCGCGGTTCACGGCTGTCTGGCCGCAGGCGCGCTGACGTCCACCTTCACGGCGTCGCAGGGCCTGCTGCTCATGATCCCGAACATGTACAAGATTTCCGGCGAGCTGCTGCCCGGCGTGTTCCACGTTTCCGCGCGCGCCATCGCCGCCCACGCCCTGTCCATCTTCGGCGACCATCAGGACGTCATGGCCTGCCGCCAGACCGGTTTCGGCATGATCGCCTCGGCCTCCGTGCAGGAAGCCATGGATCTGGCGCTCGTCTCCCATCTGGCCGCCATCGAGTCCAGCGTGCCCTTCATGCACTACTTCGACGGCTTCCGGACCTCCCACGAGATCCAGAAGGTCGAGGTCATCGAGTACGACGACATGGCCAAGCTGGTGAACATGGAGAAGGTGGAAGAATTCCGCAAGCGCTCCATGAACCCCGAGCATCCGCAGCTGCGCGGCACCGCCCAGAACCCGGACATCTACTTCCAGGGCCGCGAAGCCGCGAACCCCTACTACGAGAATCTCACCGACATCGTCGTGAACGAGATGAAGAAGGTCTCCGAGCTGACCGGCCGTTCCTACAAGCCGTTCGACTACGTCGGCGCTCCTGACGCCGACCGCGTGATCGTTTCCATGGGCTCCTCCTGCGAGACCATCGAGGAAGTGGTCAACCACCTGACCGCCAAGGGCGAGAAGGTCGGCCTGATCAAGGTCCGCCTGTACCGTCCGTTCTCTGCCGAACATTTCATGTCCGTCATGCCGGAATCCGTTGCCCGCGTGACCGTTCTGGACCGCACCAAGGAGCCCGGCGCGCTGGGCGACCCGCTGTATCAGGACGTCTGCACCGTTTACGCCGAGAAGGGCGGCGCTCCGGAAATCATTCCGGGTCGTTACGGTCTGGGCTCCAAGGAATTCGACCCGGCCATGGTCAAGTCCGTCTTTGACAACATGGCCTCCGGCGCGCCCAAGAGCCACTTCGTGGTGGGCATCGAAGACGACGTTACCAACGCCTCCCTTGTTGTGGCCGAGGCCCTGGATACCACCCCCGCAGGCACTGTACAGTGCAAGTTCTGGGGCCTCGGCTCCGACGGAACCGTCGGCGCCAACAAGCAGGCGATCAAGATCATCGGCGACAACACCGACATGTACGCACAGGGGTACTTTGCCTACGACTCCAAGAAGTCCGGCGGCATCACGGTTTCCCACCTGCGTTTCGGTGCCAGCCCGATCCAGTCCACCTATCTGGTCACCGCGGCAGACTACATCGCCTGCCACAAGGCCAGCTACGTGAACCAGTACGACCTTCTGGACGGCATCAAGGACGGCGGCACCTTCGTGCTGAACTCCTCCTGGAACACCGTCGAGGAGATGGACGAGCACCTTCCGGCCGCCATGAAGCGGACCATCGCGGAAAAGGGCCTGAAGTTCTACAACATCGACGCGGTGAAGATCGCCGGTGAAGTGGGCCTCGGCAACCGCATCAACATGGTCATGCAGACCGCCTTCTTCAAGCTTGCCGACGTGATTCCGTTCGAGCAGGCCGTGAAGCTCTTGAAGGAAGGCATCCACACCGCCTACGGCAAGAAGGGCGAGAAGATCGTCAACATGAATATCGCCGCGGTGGACAACGCCGAAGCCGCGCTGGTTGAAATCGATGTCCCGGCCTCCTGGAAGGACGCCAAGGACGAAGCCGCCGCTGCCAAGGACGAGCCCAAGTTCATCAGCGAAGTGGTCCGCCCGATCCTCGCCCAGAAGGGTGACGATCTGCCGGTTTCCGCCTTCACTGCCGACGGCCTGTTCCCGGTGGCGACCTCCAAATACGAAAAGCGCGGCGTTGCCATCAACGTTCCCGAGTGGATCGCCGACAACTGCATCCAGTGCAACCAGTGCTCCTTCGTGTGCCCGCACAGCGCCCTGCGCCCGGTGCTGGCCACCGACGAGGAAATGGCCTCGGCTCCCGAGAGCTTCAAGACGCTGGACGCCAAGGGCAAGCAGCTCAAGGGCCTCAAGTACCGCATGCAGGTCAACACCCTTGACTGTCTGGGCTGCGGCAACTGCGCCGACATCTGCCCGGCCAAGGAATCCGCGCTGGTCATGAAGCCGCTGCACACGCAGACCGACGTGGAAGTGCCGAACTTCGAGTTCTCCGAGACCGTATCCTACAAGGACGGCCTCATGCCGCGCACCACGGTGAAGGGCAGCCAGTTCCAGCAGTCGCTGATGGAATTCTCCGGCGCCTGCTCCGGTTGCGGCGAGACCCCGTACGTGAAGGCCATCACCCAGATGTTCGGCGAGCGCATGATCATCGCCAACGCCACGGGCTGCTCCTCCATCTGGGGCGCGTCCGCTCCGACCACGCCGTACTGCGTGAACAAGGACGGCCACGGCCCGGCCTGGGGCAACTCCCTGTTCGAAGACGCAGCCGAATTCGGCTACGGCATGGGCATGGCTGTCGAGCAGCGCCGCGAGCTGCTGGTCGACAAGATCAACGCCGCGCTGGAAGCCGGTGTCGACGCCGAGATCGAAGCGGCCATGAAGGCATGGCTTGAAGGCAAGGACTTCGCGGCCCAGTCCCGCGAGGCCGGCGACAAGCTCAAGGCCCTGCTGGAAGGCAAGGACGGCCTGCTGGGCGAGATCGCCAAGGACGCCGACCTGCTCACCAAGAAGTCCATGTGGATCTTCGGCGGTGACGGCTGGGCTTACGACATCGGTTACGGCGGCGTGGACCACGTGCTGGCCTCCGGCGAAGACATCAACATCTTCGTCATGGACACCGAGGTTTACTCCAACACCGGCGGCCAGTCCTCCAAGGCGACTCCGCTCGGCTCCATCGCCAAGTTCGCGGCCGCGGGCAAGCGCACCGGCAAGAAGGACCTCGGTCGCATGGCCATGACCTACGGCTACGTGTACGTGGCCTCCATCGCCATGGGCGCGGACAAGCAGCAGACCATGAAGGCGATTCAGGAAGCTGAAGCCTACCCGGGCCCGTCCCTGATCATCTGCTACGCGCCGTGCATCAACCAGGGCATCCGCAAGGGCATGGGCAAGACCCAGTTCGAACAGAAGCTCGCCGTGGACTCCGGCTACTGGCCGCTGTACCGCTACAACCCGCTTCTGGCCGACGAGGGCAAGAACCCGTTCAGCCTCGACTCCAAGGCTCCCGACGGAACCATGCAGGAGTTCCTGGCCGGTGAAAACCGCTACGCCCTGCTCGAACGCATGCACCCCGAAGACTCCAAGAAGCTCAGGGAGCAGATTGAAAAGGACTACA
>NZ_BBCB01000145.1 GCF_001311825.1 Salidesulfovibrio brasiliensis JCM 12178
CCCGCAGACGCCTATGACCGGCCGAGCCATTGCTCCACCCGCTCCGGCCAAGGCACGCCGAGAATCCGTTCCTTGATGCGCCGGGCCTCAAACCAGTCGCGACACATGGCCTCGCGCCGTTCATGGTCCCGCGCCAGCCGCTCCACCTCGAGCCAGACTTCCCACTCCTGCGCAACGGTCCAGCCGGGATCGTCCAGACGGCAGTCGGGGAGGCGATAATGGAACGCCGGACGTCCCTTGATGAGATGGTGCTCCACCGGATGCCGCTCAAGCACGTCCGGCACCAGCTCCAAGAACATGGGGAGCATGTCCATGGGCCGGTTCCTCGTGGGATTGTAAGTCATGTAATCGTCGGCCAGCTCTTCAATGCTTTCGGGATGATAACCCTCATCGAAAACCATCGTCAGGTACTTGCCGGGAAAGGTGTCGATGTAGGGGGACAGAACCCGCGTCAGGTCGACGCCGCGTTGACGAATCCAGTCCTCCAGCAGCAGGAAGGAGACAAGGTAGGCCTTGATGGTTTCCAGCTCCGTGTCCGGCGGCTCCACGTTCAGGTGCAGGCCGAAGGCGTAGGTAAAGCTCGCCCGGGTGCCCATGGCGTGCAGCATGTGCAGCTTGGAGCGCAGGTCCTCGGCCTCGTTGAGCGAGGAAAACGGCAGCGGCGGAGTGACGATCTCGCAAGGCACAAGGTCGGCCGTGAGGCCGAGAAGGATTCTCTCGATGCGCTCGGCGTCCTCTGTCACGTCGACGCCCAGCATGCTCAGGTAATGCTCGTAACGTTTCTCCTTGAGCATGGAGGCGTCCATTTCCACGGTGAACTTGCCGTAGGCGGTCTCCTCGATGGTGTAGACGAAATTGTTCTTCTTTCGGACATCGCCGCCGAACACCGCGTACACGGCATCGGCGGCCTCTTCCGGCCCGAGCTTGGCGAATTCGAACTCAAGACCGACCCGGCGCTCGGAACCGTCGGCCTTTTCACGTATATCGGGAAGTATCATTATTTCACTCCAGCTTGGACGGCGATCTGTCGCCGCACTTGGTTATCATGAGCAACAGCGTACCACATTCCGAAAAAGATGCACGGGGCGCGATGCAGGAACTGGAGACCGGCCGCAACAGGCTGATCTCCCGGCTTGCTGACGGCGTCTCTCCCTCGTTCCCCGAGGCCCTCAGCCATGAGGTGGACCATTATTTCGTCGAGCGCGTCAAGGAGATCGAGATTGAAGGGTCGCTTCCATCCGCCCCCATGGCGCTGGTGGCCGTGGGCGGATACGGCCGGGGCGTGCTCTGCCCCGGCTCGGATATTGATGTGATGGTGCTCTTTTCCGGCAAGCTCCCGGCAGAGGCCAAGCGTTCGCGGCCGCGTTGCTGCATCCGCTCTGGGACCTCGGCCTGAAAGTGGGCCACGGCGTGCGCACCGTACGCGACTGCGCCTCGCTCTCAAGCGAGGATCATCAGGTGCTGACATCACTCATGGACGCCCGCCTCCTCTACGGCGACCATCGTGTATTCACGGCCATGAAGACCGCCGTTACGAAGAAGGCGCTCAATGGGCGGCTCACCGGCTTCGCCCGCGCGCTGGCAGCCGAAGTGCGCGGCAGGGAAGAAACCCATGGCGATTCCGGCAGCCTGCTTGAACCGAACCTCAAGAACGGCGTGGGCGGCCTGCGGGACGTGCACACCGTCCACTGGCTGCGTCAGGCCGGGCCGGACTCCTGCCCGTTCCTCCCCGAAGAGCTGGCAGAGCTTCGTCAGCACGAAACCTTTCTGATGCGGGTGCGGACCGCGCTGCACTATGTGGCGGGCCGCAAACAGGACACCCTGCATTTCGACCTGCAACGGGCCACGGCCACGGCGCTCGGCTATGTTGCACAGGAAGACAAGGCGGACAAGGCCGGGCGCGCGGTGGAATTCTTCCTGACCCGCCTGCACCGGGCCATGGGGCGCATCGCCGCCATGCGGGAAGCCGCAGTGCTGCACGCGGCCAAGGGCCGGTTCTCGGCCCGCAACCTCCCGGAAAGCATCACTGTCTCACCCGAAGGACTGCGCTTCGTGAAGCCCGCACCGAATCCCGGCGTTCTCATGGATATCTTCCTGTCCAGCGCCCAAAGCGGGATTCCCATCTCATGGGCGGCGAGGCGGACCATCGCCGCCGCCATCAACCGCCATAGCGACAGCCTGCATTACAGCCGCAACGCGCTGGAAGCTATGATTCACCTCTTTCTCCAGACCAACGCCCGGCCTGCGGCGGTGACCCTCTCGCGCACCGGCCTGCTCGGGACCATCCTTCCCGAGTTCGAGACCGTTCGCCATCTGGTGCAGTTCGATGACGTACACATCCACCCCGTAGGCCGCCACACGCTGGAGACCTGCGCCATCATCGGCGACATGCTTGCCGGACGGCGCGGCGGAGGCGGTGCGCTTGCCGAACACCTGCCCTCCCCCGAACGGCTAATGCTCGCGGCCCTGTTTCACGACCTCGGCAAGGAAGAACCGAACCACGAGCTGGCCGGGGAGCGCATCGCCCGCGAGGCCATGGCCCGCTTCGGCTTCGACCAACCCTGCATCGACGACGTGGCCTTCATGGTCCGCAACCACCTGCTGCTCCCCGCCACGGCGGCCCGGCGCGATCCGGATGAACCGGGCGTGGCCCAGAGCATCGCCGAGACGTGCGTCACCCCCGAACGGCTGGACATGCTGCAACTGCTGGCCGAGGCCGATGCAGAAGCCACCGGCCCGAGACTGATGGGCGGCTGGAACCGCAGCCTTCGCCTTCGCCTATACCGCGCTGCCCGGTCCTGTTTCGACAAAACCGATGCCCCGGAGAAGCAGGAGCGCGACCCCACCGAACTGCGCCGCGCCGTGGCCGACATGCTCGACGACCCGGACACTGCGGCCCGCATCCCTTCACGCGCGCTCAGGTCAGTCAGTGCCGAGGTGCTGGCCGGACACGCAAAGCTGGTGCGCGAACTGGACGCCAAGGTGGAGGCCGACCGCATCCGCAAGCCCGGCGGCAAGGGTGGTCTCGGAGTAAACGTCATCGACTGTTCTCCCGGTCCCGCACCCGACGTCCGGACGCTGACCGTGGCGGCCCATGACTCACCGGGCTGTTCGCCACGCTGGCGGGATGCCTCGGCCTGCACGGGCTGGAAATTCTCTCGGCGGATGTGTTCACATGGAAGGGCGACGCGGCGGTGGACGTGTTCACCGTCTCCCGCGAGGGCGGGCGCGAACCGGACGAGGACCTTATTTCACGGCTGAGTTCCAGCATCGCATGGGCCATGGCCGGGAAGCTGGACGTGGCCGGGCGGCTGCACGCGCGCCGCAACTCCC
>NZ_BBCB01000146.1 GCF_001311825.1 Salidesulfovibrio brasiliensis JCM 12178
TCAGAACCTTTCCCGAAAGGTTCTGAGCCCCCGGAGGGCCGCCGGAGGCATCTCAGACCCTGAAACAAGTCAGGCGCAGCGTATCGGTCATGACCAGTGCGGCATCTCCGGCGCGATCGCCGAGGAAAGTGCGCATGGCCTGCCGTTTGGTCTCGTCTTCGGGGTGATTGTAATACTCGAAGGCGTAGCGGGCAGCGTCTTCGAAGCCCTTGAAGACCCATTCGGTCATGAAATCCTCGTCCCCGGAACGTGACAGAGCGGTCTGCTCCAGCGCGTTTACGGCGGCTTCCAGCCGATGATCTTCGCTTTCAAAGATGTTGCAGAACCGCTGGACCTCGCTCTCGGGTTTCGGTTCCAGCACGAGGATGCGTCCGCCGGATCGGGTAACGCGCGCCGCTTCGTCGAGCGCGCCGGACGGGTCGGGGTGGTGATGCAGGGAGAGCGTGAAGAGGACCACGTCAAAGGTCTTGTCTACAAAGGGCAGGGCCATGCCTGATGCGCAGGCGAAGCGGGCGTCGGGAACTGTCCGACACGCTCCGGCAGCGCAGGCGGCATCCGGTTCGATACCTACCGCGAGTTTTGGCGCGTGGGCGTACATGGCGGTGACGCGACCGTTGCCGCAGCCAATTTCGAGAACGCGGGCGCCTGAGAAATCTGCCCGCTCCATGAGCTTCTGTCGTGTAATGCGGTTTTCGTCCTGAATCATGCCGAGGTGATAGCACCGGCTTGCGGTGCGCGGCAACGACCCGGATCAGTCGGAATTGGCGAGGAGCTCTGCAAACCCGAGGGACGGTATGCCAGCGCGGTTCAGCGCGGCTAATAGTTCGTCGAGAAACACGAGCGAGTGCCGGTTCATGCGCTGATGGTGCAGCATGACGCCGCAGTATCCGGTTCGCACGGCCTCGCCCAGTTCCGCCAGCAGTGCGGCGCGTCCGGCCTCGGGCGATGCTTCGGTGCGGGTGTGCAGGTCGACGTTGATGAAGAGGTCCGGCAATTCCTTGGGAAGGGGCACCTTTCGCTGCTCGCCGTTGGAGCGTGAGACGTTTCGGTACCCCAATCCGAGAAGAATCTCCCCGGTCTCGGTGTCGAAGCGGTTCCATGGCGGGGTGAAGCGAGGCTCGAAGCGGCGGCCGAGCATGGCCGAGAGCTTGTCGCGGCCCTTTCGGAGGTCGTCTTGCTTGGCCTCCTTGGTCCGGTCAGTGCCGAACTCGCCCTTCTTGCCGCTTTGCTGATGGTTTGCGTGTCGCCAGCCGTGCTGGTGGAAGCGAAAAATCGAAGCTTCGGGGCACTGCCGGAGCAGTTCCGCGGCATGGTCGTGCCGCAGCCATGCCGGGGTCACGGCCATCTCCAGCACGGCCTCGTGCTCCCGAAAGGGGTCAATCATGGCCGAAAACAGTTTCGAGGGCACGGCGATGTCGTCTGCGCGGAAGAAGATCCGCATGCCCTTGGGCGCACGGGCCAGCACCGCGTCCAGCGACGCGGAAAGCTCGGGGAACGGTTCGTTCCAGAGTGCGGATATGCCGGGCCTGATTATCATGGCAAAAAAAGGGAGGCCCGAAGGCCTCCCGGAGAATCGTTATGCACCCACGTGTTCGCGGTAAGCCTGCACCGTGTTCACCAGAAGCTGGGCGATGGTCATGGGACCGACACCGCCGGGAACCGGGGTGATGGCCGAGACCTTGTCCTTGACGGCCTCGAAGTCGCAGTCGCCGCACAGTCCTTCGTCGGTGCGGTTGATGCCCACGTCGATGACCACCGCGCCTTCCTTGACCATGTCGGCGGTCAGAAACTTGGGGCGGCCCAATGCGGCCACGATGATGTCCGCGTCGCGGCATTCGCGGGCAAGATCCTTGGTGCGGGAGTGGGTGATGACCGGGGTGGCGTTTTTGGCGAGCATCATCAGCGCCTGCGGCTTGCCCACGATGTTGGAACGGCCGATGATGACGCACTTCTTGCCGGAGGGGTCGATGTCGTAGCGTTCCAGCAGATTCATGACGCCAGCGGGCGTACAGGAGCGGAAACCGGGCAGGCCGAGGGTCAGCTTGCCCACGCTGATCGGGTGGAAGCCGTCCACGTCCTTTCCGGGGTCGATCAGCTCAAGACAACGCTGGCTGTCCAGTCCCCTGGGCAGCGGAAGCTGCAGCAGGATGCCGTCCACCGAGCCGTCGGCGTTGAGCTTTTCGATCAGCGCTTCAAGGTCCTCCTGAGAGGTATCAGCGGGCAGTTTGTGCGGCACGGAAACAATGCCGACATTCTCACAGGCTTTTTCCTTGTTACGCACATAAACCTGCGATGCAGGGTCTTCGCCCACCAGAATCACGGCCAGTCCGGGAGCGCGGCCGTGCTTGGGCGCGAGCGTTTCCACCTCTGCCTTCAGTTCCTCGCGAATGGTTTTCGCGGTTTCCTTGCCGTCAAGAAGAATCATGATCTGCAATCCCCTGCTTGGATGACGTGTATAAAGAACAAATGAAGAAAAGGCCGCTTCGCACGAAGCGGCCCGTTTCGTCAAGTTTTGCTCTGTTTACTGCTTCTTGTACGTTGTCATATGCACGCGAGGCATGTCGCCAGCCTCCATGTAGTAGAGCACCATGGTACCGTCCGGTAGCAGGTTGCCCTGCGCCTGTCCGTCGTGGTACTCCTGAATAAGCAGGCGGCCGTCATGCGTGACTGCTCCACTGAATTCCTCGGAGTGCTTTTCTCCCTTGTATGTCCAGTGCTTGACGCCGTAGAACAGTGAACCTTCCTGATCCTTGATCTCAATGTATGCGTCGTGACCCTTGCGAGTCTCGTACCCTTTGCCCTTGACATACATTTCGATGGTCTCGATGCGCCAGATGCCCTTAAGCATGCCGTCGGCAACTGCCGGAGCAGCGGCCAGCATGAAAGACACCACCAACAGGAACGCGATAATCCGTTTCATTCTTTCCCTCCTTGATCCTTTCTGCCCGCCCAAAGAATGGGGGAGCTTAGCTTTTTTGCCCATACCCCGATCGGGCGGAAAAATCTTGTATTCTTTTCCCGAGAAAAGCAGCCTCTATCCCAGCCCAATTCAATGGAACAGCGGATTTGTTTTCAATTGGTTTTCCGCGGGCGGGCCGGTGGGACGGGATCTTTGTTTGATACGCTGCCGCTGGGTGCGGTACCGGGAGATCGCCCGCGGGCATGCCGATTCATACAGGTCTCTTGATTTCTTAAGAGAGGGTTT
>NZ_BBCB01000147.1 GCF_001311825.1 Salidesulfovibrio brasiliensis JCM 12178
GGGACATCGCTTCCGGCGTGCAGAGCTTCCGCGTGGCCCGCGTGGAGCGTGGCGGCGCGGAGCTGACCCTCAAGGAGACCGGCCATTCGGTCCGGCCCAGACAGCTCACCTCCAATGCCCTTGCGCCGGGGGCGATTGCACCGCCCGGCCATGACGGGCCAGCATCTACGTGGGGTCGGGCCGTCTCACCGAGTTTTCCGGCCTGAACGCCGAGGACGCGGTGGTCTTCATGGACTTGCGTTCCGGCAAGCGCTGGAACAACGCGGCCATGCTCGGCGCGCGGGCCATCGTGTTCGTGGGGCCGGAGAGCGACGTGGTCGCGGCGCGCAACCTCTTTTCCATCAAATACGAGCCCACGCCCGTGGACCTGCCGTTCTTCTGGCTCTCCGAGCCCGAGGCCGAGCGGCTCATGGGCGAGGGGTTCCGGGAGCGCGGTCCGAGCGCACTGGGCGCCTGCCGCCTGACCTCCAGGGCGTTCTGGAAGCGCGGGGAAGGCCGTAACGTTTGGGTGCACATTCCCGGCACCGACCCCGAGCTGAAGGACCAGTTGCTCATCGTACAGGCGTTTCACGACGCGGGCGGCTGGGTGGCCGGAGCCTCTCCGGGCGCGGATCAGGCCGCCTCCGCAGCCGCGCTGACGGAAATCGCCCGGATGTACGCCGAGTCCCCGCCGGGCAGGAGCGTGCTGCTCGTCTCTGTCGGAGCAAGCGCACAGGCACAGCTCGGCATGCGCGAGTTCACGCAGGCCTTTGCCGTGGACAAGGACGTGCTCGAAGAGCGGCGCGAGGAGCTTCGCGCCCGGCTTGAGGAGGCCGAGAAAACGCTGGAGCTTCTGGAACAGGAAGACCCGCTTTCCGAAACCAATCTTTCCGACTCCGAAACTCAGGAGCTGCTGCGCAAGGCATACCGCAAGGTCGTGCGCGACCGTGAAGACTCCCTGACCTCGGACCTGATGCGACTTCGGCTGCTCGGCAAACAGGCCGACCAGAAGCTCATCAAGTCGCTGGCCTCCCGGCGCATGACTCTCAAGCGGCTCCAGTGGGTGCAGTCCACGGGTGGCGATGTCGAGCTCGGTGCAGCGGAAAAGGAACTCCTTCGTACCTTCACGCCCACCATCAAGCGGCTGGAGCGCCGGGCCGTCATAGACACACGGGAGCAGAAGGCCGACCTTGAAAGTCTTTTTGCCCTGCGCGACATGGTAGAGGGCCGTCCGGTGGCCGCGCATGTCGCCCTGCACCTGTCCAGCCGTGGCGACGCGGTTGGCGGGTTTGACAAGGGCTGGCTCTACCACCTCAAACCGCAGGTCAACCGCACCCGCTTTTTCTCCGGCATCCATGACGTCATGACCGAGACGGCCAGGGCCCAGCCCGAACGACTCGGCAAGCTTTACGAGGGGACGCTCAGGCCCAACGCGGCTCGTTCGTGGCAGAGTTATCTGCCGGACAACCCTGAACTCGGCGGCGAGCCCATGGCCATTGCCGGGCTGCCGGGGTTCACGCTTGCCACGCTGCACGATGCCCGCTCCTCGTGGCACACGCCGTTCGACACCCCGGAAAAGGTGAACTTCGAGTATCTGGACCGCCAGTCCCTGCTGGTGCGGAAGCTGGTGGGCGCGTTGTCGCACGAGCCGCTGCGACGTGGGCAAGCGTGGCAAGAACCGCTACACCACCCTGACCGGACGGGCGCACCTCCTGCGCAAGGGCGAGATATTTCCTGACAAGCCCGGCACCGACGGGGTGATGCTGACCTTCCAGTGGACCACGCGGATGTATTCCATGGTGGACACGGCTGGCGTGTTTCGGGTTCCGGGCCTGTGCAACAAGAAGATCAGCTACCACAAGGCGGTTATCGAGGGCTTCGGTTTCGACCCGGAGACCGGGCTGGCCACATGGGCCATCAACAAGCCCAAGACCGGCAAGTCCAATTACCGTGTGAAGCTTGGACGTGCCCACATGAAGACCGGCCTGACGCTGTTCAACTGCAGCCAGACCACGGTGTTCGACATGTTCGACCCGCGCACTTTCAAGTACCTGTACCGGCCAAAGCTCATCGACGCCCGCACCGAGGCGCCGCCGGTGAACTACTGGTACAGCCGTCTCGACACGCGCTGGTCCACGCTCGGCACCCTGTTCCTCGAACCGGACACGCCCATCAAGCTGACCCTTTCCGACACGGTCATCGACAAGAAGGTGCTTCTGCTCAACGCGAATGAAAAACATCCGCTTGGCAGGGGGTATGTGGCCGAGAAGTGGCCGGTCATACCGCAGACCGAGTACCGCGCCGCCCGCGACATGTGGAGCCTGCTGGCTCCGCGTATCGACGCGCTGGAGAGCCGGGGCATTGTCAACGACCGCATCCGCGCCCTGTGGCAACGCGGTCTCGATGATTTGAATCGGGCGGAAACGCAGCGGGAAAGCAAGGATTGGCGTGGATTCGTGGAGTCTTCTCGGGCCTCGCTTGCCAAGGCGTCCCGCGTGTACAGCGATGTGGACCGCACCCAGCGGGACGTGTTGGTGGGCGTGTTGTTCTACGTGGCCCTGTTCATCCCCTTTGCCTACTGCATGGAGCGGCTGGTGTTCGGGTTCGCCGACATCAAGAAGCGCATCTGCGGTTTCCTCGGCATGCTCGGGCTGGTCATCGGCGCGGTCTATGCCGTGCACCCGGCCTTTGACCTGACGTACAGCCCGCTGGTGGTCATACTGGCCTTTTTCATCCTCGGCCTGTCGCTTTTGGTGGGCATGATCATCTTTTTCCGGTTCGAGCGCGAGATGGTGGACCTGCAGCGGCGATCCAAGCACGTGCGCATTTCCAACCTGAGCGCCACGGCCGCGTTCGGCGCAGCCTTCGCCCTCGGCGTGGGCAACCTGCGCAGGCGGCCCATCCGCACGGCCCTGACGCTGGCCACCCTGACCATCCTGACCTTCACCATCATGAACTTCACCACGGTCAAGTCCGTGCGCGAAAAGGGCTGGGCCAATTTCAAGGACTCCGCTCCGTATCAGGGGCTGATGCTCAAGTATTTCAACTGGCAGGACATGCCGCTTGAGGCACTCTCCGTGATTCGCTCCGCATGGGGCGATAACGGGGTTGTCGCGCCGAGGGCGTGGTACGCGCCGCACGACATGTCCCGCGCACCGCTCA
>NZ_BBCB01000148.1 GCF_001311825.1 Salidesulfovibrio brasiliensis JCM 12178
CGAGCGTTTTGAAACCCTGAAGTACATGGCTCAGGCCGACTACTTCGGTGCCGAAGCGCACGAACCCAAGGACGCCGAAGTGGCGGACGAAGCCTGCACCACTGCCGACACCCCGGAACACGCCCGCCCCGATAGCGGCGAAGCGTGCGACGACGGCCGCGCAGGCAAATAGATACACCATAAACCGCCGGGAACCGGATGCGGACAGGGGGGACCCTGACCGGTTCCCGGCGGGATTGGATACTCAAGGCTGAGGTAGACGTAGTGTTTGAATTATTTAAAGAGAGGAGTGAGGAATGTCTCTCGAAGTACTGGCTCTCGTAGCCCTGCTGCCGATTCTGGTAGCGCTCGTTCTGATGGTCGGCATGCGCTGGCCCGCCACCAAGGCAATGCCCCTTGCATGGCTCACCGCCGCAGGCGGCGCAGTTCTCGTGTGGGGTCTCCCCGCCAAATATGTTGCGGCGCTGACCCTGCAGGGTTTTGTCACCGCCATCGGTATTCTCATCATCGTTTTCGGTGCGATTCTGATTCTTCGCACGCTCCAGCATTCCGGTGGTATGGAAACCATTCAGTACGGCATGCAGAACATCTCCGGTGACCGCCGCATTCAGGCCATCATCATCGGGTACATGTTCGCTGCATTCATTGAAGGTGCAGCCGGTTTCGGTACCCCGGCAGCACTGGCAGCTCCGCTGCTTCTGTCCCTCGGCTTCCCGCCGCTGGCCGCAGCAGTCATCTGTCTTGTCTTCAACTCCTTCCCGGTTACCTTCGGTGCGGTCGGTACTCCGGTCGTGCTCGGCCTGAAGTACCTCACCGGTCCGGTCGACGCTGCCGTGTCCGCCGGTGCCGCTGGCGTCAACTTCTCCAACATGACCGACTTCAACATGCTCGTCGGTCAGTGGGCCACCGTGATGCATCTGGCAATGATCTTCATCCTGCCGGTCTTCATGCTTGGCTTCATCACCCGCTACTTCGGTCCTGAACGCAGCTGGAAGCCCGGCCTCGCCGCCTGGAAGTTCTGCATGTTCGCAGCCGTCGCCTTCTCCGTGCCGTACCTGTTCTTCGCATGGACCGTCGGCCCCGAGTTCCCGTCCCTCATCGGTGGTCTTGTCGGTCTCGGCATCATCATTGCCGGTGCAAAGGCCGGTTTCTGCGTGCCCAAGCAGTCCTGGGACTTCGGCCCCTCCAGCAAGTGGGATTCCTCCTGGACCGGCACCGTTTCCGCCGACGCCACTGAGTTCAAGGCTCACATGAGCCAGTTCCGCGCTTGGCTGCCGTACATCCTGATCGGCATCATTCTGGTGGTCACCCGTATCCCCGAGCTGGGCCTCAAGGGCTTCCTCGCGGCTCAGGCCATCAAGTTCAACGCCATTCTGGGCTTCTCCAGCGTCAACGCCAAGATCGCGTACCTGTACCTGCCCGGTACCATCCCGTTCGTGCTGGTCGCGCTGCTGACCGTGCTGATTCACGGCATGCCCGCCGAAAAGGTCAAGGTGTCCTGGACTCAGGCCATCGCCACCATGAAGAACCCGACCATCGCGCTGTTCGCAGCCGTTGCGCTGGTGTCCATCTTCCGCGGCTCCGGCATTGCCGATGTGGCCCTGAACCCGAACAACTACCCGTCCATGCCGCTGGCAATGGCCAAGCTGTCGCCGCGCTGACCGGTAACGCATGGCCCATGTTCGCCTCCTTCGTCGGCGGTCTGGGTTCCTTCATCACCGGCTCCAACACCGTGTCCGACCTTCTGTTCGCCGAGTTCCAGTGGGGCGTTGCTTCCCAGCTTGAACTGCCGCGTCAGATCATCGTGGCCGCTCAGGCTGTTGGTGGCGCAATGGGTAACATGGTCTGCATCCACAACATCGTCGCAGTCTGCGCGGTTGTGGGCCTCTCCGGCATGGAAGGGCAGATCCTCAAGCGGACCGTCTGGCCTTTCCTGCTGTACGGTCTCGTAGTCGGCATCGTTGCTTCGCTCATGAGCTTCGTCTTCGTGCCGCACCTGTTCTAAGGTATGATATGATACCGGGAGCGGAGAGGGCTCCGCTCCCGGTTTTCGATATATTTCAACACGTAGTTTACGAAATGCGTCCGGTCCGAAAGGGTGTTACGGACGCCGCTAATCAGGAGAAATCATGACCAAGGAAGCTTTGACGAAAGATTTCCAGGCCATCGTCGGTGACGACAACGTCTTCACCAGTGAAACCGACCGCCATTCCTATTCCTACGACGCGGCTGTGCTCGATTCCGTTATGCCCGCTCTGGTCGTCCGTCCCACCACCAGCGAACAGCTGGGCAAAGTCACCAAGCTCTGTAACGAGAACGGCCTCCCGCTGACCGTTCGCGGCGCAGGCACCAACCTTTCCGGCGGCACCATTCCGCATCCCGGCGGCGTGGTCGTTTTGACCAACGGTCTGGACCGCATCCTCGAGATCAACGAGGAAGACATGTACGCCGTGGTCGAACCCGGCGTGGTCACCGCCAAGCTGGCCGCAGCCGTGGCCGCCAAGGGCCTTTTCTATCCCCCGGATCCGGGCAGCCAGACCGTCTCCACCATCGGCGGCAACGTGGCTGAAAACGCCGGTGCCTTCGCGGCCTCAAGTACGGCGTCACCAAGGACTACGTCATGGGCGTGGACTTCTGGGACGTCAACGGCGAACTGATCCACTCCGGCTCCCGCACCGTCAAGTGCGTCACCGGCTACAACCTTGCTGGCCTGATGGTTGCCTCCGAAGGCACTCTCGGCGTGTTCGACAAGGTCATTCTCAAGCTCGTTCCCCCGGCGCAGGCTGCCAAGTCCATGATGGCAATCTTCCCGTCCATGAAGGCCGCTTCCGAGACCGTGGCCGCCATCATCGCCAACAAGATCGTGCCCGCCACGCTGGAAATGATGGACAACTTCACCATCCGCACCGTCGAGAACTTCCGCAAGGCCGGTCTGCCCACCGAGGCTGCCGCGCTGCTGCTCATCGAAGTGGACGGCCATCCCGCACAGGTGGAAGAGGAAGCCGCCAAGGTCGAGGACATCTGCAAGCAGAACGGCTGCACCGAGCTGAAGGTCGCCAACGACGCCGCAGAGCGCGACG
>NZ_BBCB01000149.1 GCF_001311825.1 Salidesulfovibrio brasiliensis JCM 12178
GGCAGGACTCTCCCGCCTCATCCCCCGCAGGAAGGCTGAGGCCGAAGCCGCGAGGGTGCCCGCATGAATCTCGCCGCACGCTTGAACAGAAACCGCACCGCACCGGGCGGGACCGAGGCACCCAAGGCCGTGGCCGCGCCCAAGGTCGCCAAGACAGACAACGGCACGTCCGAAGTCTTCTTCGAGATCAAGACCCGCATCCACGACCGGCTCATCGACCTGCTGGACCTCTCCCTGCTGGACCGGCTGGAAGAGAACGAAATGCGCGCCGAGATCGCCAAGGCCGCCGAAGGGCTTCTCTGGGAAGAGTTTCAGAACGCCCCGCTGAACCTTGCCGAGCGCAAGAAGATGCTGGCCGAGATTCAGGACGAGGTCGTGGGCCTCGGCCCGCTGGAGCCGCTGGTCAAGGACCCCACGGTCAACGACATTCTGGTCAACTCCTACAAGCAGATCTACGTGGAACGAAAGGGCAAGCTGGAAGTGACGCAGGCCCGCTTCCGCGACGACGACCACCTGCGCAAGATCATCGACCGCATCGTCTCCCGCGTGGGCAGGCGCATCGATGAATCCCAGCCCATGGTGGACGCCCGCCTGCTGGACGGTTCCCGCGTGAACGCCATCATCCCGCCGCTGGCGCTTGATGGCCCCTCGCTCTCCATACGCAAGTTCTCCCGCGACCCGCTGGAAGTGGAAGACCTCATAGGCTTCGACGCCCTCACGCCCGAGATGGCCATGATCATGGAAGGCGCGGTGCGCTGCCGCCTGAACGTCATCATCTCCGGGGGGACCGGCTCCGGTAAGACCACCCTCCTGAACTGTCTTTCGCGCTACATCCCGGAAAACGAACGCATCGTGACCATCGAGGACGCCGCAGAGCTGCAGCTCAAGCAGGACCACGTGGTGCGGCTGGAGACCCGGCCCGCCAACATCGAGGGCACGGGCGAAATCACCCAGCGCGATCTGGTCAAGAACTGCCTGCGCATGCGCCCGGACCGCATCATCGTCGGCGAGGTCCGCGCCTCCGAAGCCCTCGACATGCTTCAGGCCATGAACACCGGCCACGACGGCTCCCTGACCACCATCCACGCCAACAGCCCGCGCGACTGCCTGATGCGCCTCGAGACCATGGTCTCCATGGCCGGGTTGAACATTTCCGACGTGTCCATGAAGCGGTACGTGGCCTCGGCCGTGGACCTGATCATTCAGGCCACCCGCCTTGTGGACGGCACCAGAAAGGTCGTCAGCATTCAGGAAGTCACCGGCATGGAAGGCGAAATGATCACCATGCAGGAAATCTACGCATACGAGCAGACCGGCATGGGCGACGACGGCATGGTGCAGGGCTACCACACCGGCCGCGCCATCCGCCCGCGCTTTGCGGACAAGCTGGTGCGCATGGGCTTCCCCCTGCAGAACTCCATGTTCGACGTACACCCCGCCCTGCGTCGCACCGACGAACCGGAGGGCCTGCGATGATCGGCGTCATCCTGCTCTGCGCCCTCGTGGTGTTCCTCTTCGCCCTCGGCCTGACCTCGCTCCTGCGCGCCCGCAGAAACGAGGCTGACGAGCGCATCCGCAGCCGCCTCGGGGCGCTGGCCGCAGCCGACGCAAACGCCGAGAACGTGGAGTTGCTGGTCCGCCGCCAGATGAGCGACGTCCCGTGGTTCAACCGCTTTCTGGAGCAGATGCGCTGGGCCGCGAACCTAAGCCGCCTCGTGGCCATGTCCAAGGCCCCCGGCACCCCGGGCCTATACCTGCTCATGAGCGCCTCGCTGGCCATCACCGGCGTCTATTCGCTCTATCTCTTCACCGGCGGCCTGCTCGGCGCGGGAACGGTCGGTGTCATCATGGCCTACCTTCCCATCGCATGGCTGAAGCGGCGCAAGAACAAGCGCATGGACCGTTTTCAGGCCCAGCTCCCCGAAGCGCTCGACCTGCTGGCCCGCGCCCTCAAGGCCGGGCACACCTTCGGCGGCGGCATGCGCATGGTCGCGGACGAATTCGAAGACCCCATCGGCTCCGAAATCCGCCAAACCATCGATGAGATCAACTACGGCATGGACGCCGACCGCGCCCTCGATTCGCTCATGAAGCGCGTTGAGTGCCCGGACCTCAAGTTTTTCGTGGTCTCCGTGAACATCCAGCGCGAGACCGGCGGCAACCTCGCCGAAATCATCAGCAACATCGCCCGGCTGGTGCGCGAACGGTTCCAGCTGCACGGCAAGATCAAGGTGCTCTCGGCCGAAGGCCGCATCTCTGCGCTCATCCTCATCCTCCTGCCCTTTGCCGTGGCCGGAATCCTCTACGTGATCAACCCCGGTTACATGAGCCTGCTGTGGACCACCGAACTGGGTCGAACCATGGCCGTGAGCGCGGCATGTTCCATGGCGCTCGGCGCGTTCGTCATCCGCCGCATGATCAAGATCAAGGTGTAGGGCAGTGATGGATACCTATCTTCCCATACTCGCCGCGGGCCTCGCGTTCGCCGCCGTGCTTCTGGCCTCAATGGGTGCGCTGAGCATCTCCAGCGGCAGCCGGAAGTCCGAGGAGATCCGCGCGCGCATCGCCGGGAAGAGCCTTTCCCGCGAGAGCTCGGGCAGCTCGCTGCTGCTGGCGCTCTGGCGGCCCGTGGCCGACATGTTCAGCCGCCTCGGCGGCCAGCTCGGCCCCAAGACCGAAGAGGAACGCAGG
>NZ_BBCB01000150.1 GCF_001311825.1 Salidesulfovibrio brasiliensis JCM 12178
GGGTGGCCCTGCCCGGCGGTTGCGCCATCGGCGCGCGGCCCGTGGACCTGCACCTCAAAGGCCTTGAAAAGATGGGCGCAAAGTTTGAATTGGCCGAAGGCTACATCAACGGCACCTGCAACGGCGGTCTCAAGGGCGCGCACATCACCTTCGATTTTCCCACCGTGGGCGGCACCGAGAACCTGCTCATGGCCGCCAGCCTTGCCGAGGGCGAATCCATCCTCGA
This sequence comes from Salidesulfovibrio brasiliensis JCM 12178, assembly GCF_001311825.1. Taxonomy (GTDB): domain Bacteria; phylum Desulfobacterota; class Desulfovibrionia; order Desulfovibrionales; family Desulfovibrionaceae; genus Pseudodesulfovibrio; species Pseudodesulfovibrio brasiliensis. The sequence continues at coordinate 227 of NZ_BBCB01000150.1, forward strand.
AAACGCGGCCCGCGAGCCGGAAGTCGAGGACCTCGCCAATTTCCTGAACGCCATGGGGGCGAAAATCACCGGGCAGGGGACCAGCGTCATCCGCGTGGAAGGCGTCAAGAGCCTCAAGGGATGCAGCTACCGGGTCATGCCGGACCGCATCGAGGCCGGAACCTACATGTGTGCCGCGGCCATCACCGACGGCGAACTGCTCATTGAGGACTGTCCGTATCAGGAGCTGGACGCTGTCTCCTACAAACTGCGGGAAATGGGCGTATGGCTTGAGGAAACCGATGAAGGCGTGCTGGTTCGCCGTGACGGGCCGCTGGTGGGCACCGACGTGACCACCCAGCCGCACCCCGGATTCCCCACCGACATGCAGGCCCAGTTCATGGTTGTCATGTGCATGGCCTCCGGTGCCGGAACCATTGAGGAAAAGATTTTCGAGAACCGCTTCATGCATGTGCAGGAGCTGGCCCGCCTCGGCGCGGACATCCGCCTCAAGGGTCGCACCGCCATGGTGCGCGGCGGCAAGCCGCTCTTCGGTGCGCCGGTCATGGCTTCCGACCTCCGGGCAAGCGCCTCGTTGGTCATCGCCGGGCTGGCTGCCGAGGGCAAGACCGAAATATCGCGTATTTACCACCTTGATCGCGGCTACGAGAATATCGAGGCCAAGCTCTCCGGAGTCGGCGCGACCATCTGGCGCGAAAAGGAATAACTTCATGCCGGGATAGTCGATGGCCGGGAGCTTTTGCGGATTCCCGGCCTGCTTCCTTGGCAGCTCTGCCTGCTGGCGTATGGTGTCGGCGTGCTTGCTACCCGTGCGCTGATCCCGGCCGGGGTCACGCTACTGGTGCTTTGGGCCGCCGATGCCGCGCTGCGAAAACGCCGGGTACATCCCGCCGCCGTGCTGCTTTGCGCGCTGGCGGGATTCTTTTATGCCGCAAGTGTTCTTCCCGTCCGTCCATCGGTTCCGGACTGGCTGGAGCCGGGCCGGAAGGTCGGGGTCCGGGCTGTGGTGGATTCGGTCCGCACCAAGCCGGACATGCGCTTGCAGATGGTTTTGCGTGACGTGACCGTTCTTGGTGCCGAAAACGGGCAGGACCGAACTCTGCCCGGCATGATGGCCTGGACATGGAAATTTCCCAAAAACACTCCTCAGCCCGGACAGCAGGTTTTGTTGAACGTGGGCCTCAGGCCCGTGTCCGGCTTTCAGAATCCCGGCCTGTGGGATTATGAAGCCTATTGGCAGCGCGAAGGCGTGTTCTGGCTCGGCTGGAGCTACGGCAAAAAGGGCGTACAGCTCGGCCCAGCCCCGGACGGACCGCTCTGGCGGCTGCGTGAAGCCTTGAAACAGCCGGTGCTGGAAGGCATCGGCAGAGGGCAGGGCGGGGCCATGGTGCTCAACCTGCTCACCGGCGACCGTACCCACATTTCCCCCGCAACGCTGGACATGGTGCGCTCGGCAGGGCTGGCCCACATTCTTGCTCTTTCCGGGCTGCACGTCGGGTATGTGGCCCTGATGGGCTTTCTGCTGGCCTATCTTGTCGGCGTGATCAGGCCCCGGACCTATCTGCAAATCTCCAGACCAAAGCTCGCCGTTTTGTTGGCCGCGCCCATGGTTCTTGTCTACTGGTGGCTCGGCCAGCCTTCTGCGTCCCTGACCCGCGCCGCGCTGATGTTCGCCTGTTGGGGCGGGCTGCTGCTCTTCGGCCGGGGCCGTGCCCTGCTGGACGGGCTTTTCATCGCGCTGGCGGTCATCATTTTCCACAATCCGCTGGCGATGTTCGACACCGGGCTTCGCATGTCGGCCTGTGCCGTTGCCGGGATTGCCCTGCTGTATCCAGTTTTCCGGCGCGTGCTTGCAGTGCGCGGCCATGGTGCTGTTCGGCGTGTGGCCGATTCCGTGGCCGTGCTGCTGTGCCTCAGCCTTTCGGCCAATGCGGCCCTGCTGCCGGTCATGGCGGTTTCCTTCGGTGCCATCTCTCCCAACATTCTCATGAACGTGGTCTGGGTCCCGGCTGTGGGTTTTCTGGTCATGCCGCTGGGCATTGCCGGGATGGTGCTCGGCACGGTGCCGGAAATGCAGGTCGTGTCGAACCTGCTGGTGCACGGCGCGGCCTCGGTGGCCGACTGGCTGCTTCTGATGTTGCGGCATTTCCACGAGGCCGGGTTTGACCCCATGTTCGCGGTGCTGCGGCCCCTCTGGCCCGAAGCGCTCGGGTTCACGCTCCTGCTCGTCACCGCACTTGCCGGGCGAAAGCGGCTCTGCCTTGCCGCGCTTGGTTCCGCGCTGATACTGCTGCCCCATCTCTACGTCATGACAGTGGACGCCCGCTCCGGTGTGCGCCTGGCAATGATCGACGTGGGGCAGGGGCAGGCGCTGCTGGTCGCCGCACCGGGCGG
>NZ_BBCB01000151.1 GCF_001311825.1 Salidesulfovibrio brasiliensis JCM 12178
ATTCTTTGAGCGAAACAAAAAAAGCGGCGTCTTCCTTTCGGGAGACGCCGCTGCAGTGCATGTCTGTGGTCGGGATCAGGTAAGGCTGTTGCCGAAGCCCTTGGCCGGGGTTCCGCCCGCCACCGGTCCTTTGCCGCCGCCCTGGAGTTCGCTGATCTGGGCGTTGAGCTGGGCGATCTCGGATTCTTTTGCTTGTATTTCTTTCTGTTTCTGTTCTTCGGGGAGGTTGCTTTGCTTGATCTCATCGATCTCACGCTTCAGCTGTTCAATGCGGTCCTTGAGCCGCTCGATGAGTTGCTCCTCGGGCGTGCTGCCGCCAGAGCCGGATTCGCCGGCTTTTTCGGCTGCGAGTGCTTTGGCTTCGGGGGATATGGAGAGGGTGTCGCCCTTATTGATGGCGAGGCCGCCGGATTCGTTGTCTTCTTTGCCGGAGAGTTCGAAACCCTTACCGTTGCCGCCGAGTTGCGAGAGTGAAGTGAGTCCGCTTTCTATCTTCATGGCATACTCCGTTTTAGTCTATGCCTCTCTATCGGAGGGAAAATGGAAACCTTTAGATATAGGGCGAGGAATATTTGTCCGTCAGATTTTGAATAAGAGGCTGGCTTGACGGCAGGAAGCCTTGAATCCGAGGGCGTCGTAAATCTTGCTCATGTCGAGGGATTCGCGGACCACGCTGGCGAGGTGGTCCAGTGAGGCTTCGAGGTCGTAGGTGGTCTGCGGGTATTCCAGCGGGGCGAGGCCCTTGTTGATGCGGAGCTGGTCGATGAACCAGCGGCGGAACTCGTCGGAGTCGAAGAGGCCGTGGAGGTAGGTCCCCCATACGTTGCCCTCGGGCGTGCCGAAACCGAGGGCGTGGCCTTCGCTGTTGCGAAGCGTCACTCGAAGCTCTTTTGAGAGCGGGGTGGTCTCGCCGTGATGGATTTCGTAGCCGTGGACGCGCATGCCGCTTCGGCAGTGCTGGCCGTAGGTGCGCTTGAGGGTTTTCTCCTGCGCCAGTTCGGTGCGCACCGGGAGCAGGCTGAAGCCTTCCTGCCGGATGGTGTCGGATTCGAGCCCGTAGGGTCGTCGATGTGTTTGCCGAGCATCTGGAAGCCGCCGCAAATGCCGACGATGCGCGTTCTGCCGTTGTTGGCGAGTGAACGGATGGCTGCGGCCATGCCTGCGCCCTTGAGCGTTTTCATGTCCGGCACGGTGGATTTGCTGCCGGGGATGATGACCGCGTCTGGTTCGCCAAGCTCCAGCGCGCTGGAGACGACGCGAACGCGCACGTCCGGTTCGGCGTAGAGCGGGTCGATGTCGTTGAAATTCGAGATGCGGGGCAGGTCTATCACTGCGATGTCCACGCACTGGTCGTCCGGGAAGCGGTTCTCGTTGTCGGGCCTGAAACCGTTCTTGAAGGCCACGGAGTCTTCCTCGGGCAGGCCGAGGTTCTGGATGTAGGGGACCGTGCCCACCACCGGCTTGCCGGTGTTTTCGAAGACGAAACCGAAGGCCGGGTCCAGAAGCGTGGGGTCGCCGCGGAAACGGTTGATGACGAAGCCGGAGACGAGGTCTCGCTCCCACGGGTCGAGCAGGTTCATGGTTCCCACCAGCGAGGCGAACACGCCGCCGCGGTCTATGTCGCCCGCAAGCAGCACGTTGGCCCCGGCGTACCGGGCCATGTTCATGTTGACGATGTCATGGTGTTTGAGGTTGATCTCGGCCGGGCTGCCCGCGCCTTCGAGCACCATGATGTCGGATTCGTTGGCCAGCGAGTCGTAGGCCGCCTTGACCGCTTCCCATGCGCGCGGCTTGTACTGCACGTATTCGCGTACACTCATGTTGCCTACGGGGCGGCCCATGACGATGACCTGCGAGCCCGTGTCCGAGCCGGGTTTGAGGAGCACCGGGTTCATACGCACGTCCGGCTTGAGACGCGAGGCCGCGGCCTGCGTGACCTGCGCCCGGCCCATTTCGCAGCCGTCGTCGGTGACGAACGAGTTGAGCGACATGTTCTGAGCCTTGAAGGGGGATACGCGGTAGCCATCCTGAAGGAAGATGCGGCAGAGGGCGGCGGCCAGCACGCTCTTGCCCGCGTCGGAGCCGGTGCCCTGCAGCATGATGGCCGGGGTGCGGCGTTCACGCTTGACAAGCGGGGGACGCTCCACGCCGCAGGCCCGTTTCATGGCCCGCACCAGCCGGTCGTTTTCTTCTTCGGTGCGCACGGCCACACGAAACCAGCGGTCATCGAGGCCGTGGTAGTTGCCGCACAGCCGGATGGCCACCCGGTCCTTGATGAGTTTTTCCTGCAGGGGCTTGGCGTCGCCGCCGATGCGTTCCAGCTTGCAGAGCAGGAAGTTGGCCTCGGACGGCTGGATGACCAGTCCCGGAACCTCGCGCAGTCCGGCGATGAGGTTTTCCCGAAGCATCTTCGTGTGGTCGCGGGTGCGGGCGGCATAGACCGTATCGCGCAGGCAGCGGGCGCCCACGCGCTGGGCCAGCGTGTTCACGGA
>NZ_BBCB01000152.1 GCF_001311825.1 Salidesulfovibrio brasiliensis JCM 12178
GGCGTTCGGTGGCCGCGGCCAGCGTGTTCCACTCTCCGCAGCCGGGGCATTGGCCCTGCCAGCGCATGGCCTTGGCCCCGCATTCGGTACAGCGGTAAATCTCTTTGGTTTTCATGGCTACTCAGCGATGCGATCCTTGATCTGGCGGAAGAACTCCTGCAGGAACGCGGCCGTAGTCTCCTTGGCGTCCACATCGAGCCGCCAGAGCAGCACCACGAGGTTGCCGCGCGGGGTCTTGGTGCCGCCGAAGTAAAGCTCGTGCCGCTCGCCGTTGGCCGCTTTCATGTCATAGACCCATGAGCGTTCACGGCGTTCCCATGTGGAGGTGTGGCCGGTCTGGCCAGCCTCGCGCTCAAGGATCTCGATGAACCCGCGCAGGGGGAGCCGTCCGGGCACGCCGAGGAACTCGCCCTGTTCGTTGCGAATCACGATAGGGGTATCCATGAAGGTGTCGGACGGGTGCTCCAGCGAAACGCGATCAGCAGATTTTTCCTCGGTTTCGGATGCTGCGGGCTGTTCGTCTCCGAGGTCGTATCGTTTGACGCCCTCTCTGCCGCGCACGTTCACGATGCGACGTTTGGGGCGGGGCTTTTCTGCGTCTGTGGCAGACTCGGAGGGTGTTTCCGGAGCGGGCTCGGGAGCCGGGGTTTCGGCTTCAGGCGCTTCCGGTTCAGGCTCGGAGGCTGCGGGTTCAGGCTTGCGGGGAGATTCTTCAGGTGCGGCCGGAGCGGGCTGTGCTTCCGGGGTCGGCACCCCCTGCCCGCGGCTCAGGACGTCGAGCATCTGGGTGAAGCGGTCCTGATTGCGGGATTCGGCTTCCACCAGTCCTTCGATGGCCCTTTCCAGTTTCTTGAGCCGCTGATCTGCGCGGGCCTGCGCCGTGGCGAGCTGGGCCATGCCGTGCATCATCTGTCCGGCGGTCTCGAAAAACTTTTCCATGTATTCGGATGTGACGCCTGACGGGGCGGCTTCGACCGGAGCGGGCTGCTGCGGCGCGGGAGAAGCGGCGCGGCGATCCTTTTTGTATTCCTTGAAGTGTTCCTTGAGGACTTTCCATGTGGCGTTCACGGACATGCCCTTGGCAAAGCAGTCGCGAATCTTCAGGCAGACCTCGCCCGCTTCGGGCTTGAAGCGAATGGGCTTGCCCTCGGTCTCCACCGGGATGAAGGCCGGGAACTTGCGGCGGTAGCTCTTGATGGTGGTCTCGGACACGTCGCAGAGTTTTGCGAGGTCCTTGTGGGTCAGGGTCTCCGACATGGTGTTGCCTCCAAAATCGTTATGCCATCGTCACCTATCGTCGGCCTTGCCGTACAGCTGGATTTTGAAAACGATAGCTTATCGATATTGGTATCGGCAAACCCTGTTTCCGTCAAGGAGAAGGCCATGAAAAAGGGCCCGGGCAAAAGCCCGAAGCCCTTTTCAAGGAGGAGGTCGGAAACGGTTTATTCTTCGAAGAGCTTGTCCACTTCTTCATAGACGTACTTCATGTACATCATCTTGGGGGAGCCGCCCATGGCCACGGCCAGAAGGCTGCGTCGATGATCTCGTCGCGGCTGGCGCCCTGCGTGGCGGCGTTCTGCACGTGGAGCGAGATGCACATGTCGCACTGCGAAAGGATGGAGCAGGCGATGAGGATCAGGCTCTGGTATTTGCCTTCGATGGACGAGCCTTTTTTGATGGACTCGGTAAAGCCCCGGTAGGATTTGAAAATATCGCGGCGGTTCTTGTTCATCAGCCGGAACAGTTCAACGGCCTTTTCTGCTGGCTCCTGCATGGCGGCACTCCTTTCGGTTGGTGCGGACACCGTTCGTCCACGTTCATGGAGTGTCTCGCCTACCAAAGGCGATTTTCGTTTGTCAAGAATTTATAATTATAATTTTCGCATTGGAAAAAATATTACCAGAATTACAAGCAAAAGAATCATCCGAAGGGGCGTTGAGTGATGCGAAAAAAAAGCCGCACGGCGTGGGCCGTGCGGCGAAATAGGGCTTGAAGATGGTCCGTCAGTCTATTTGACGTCAATAAGCGTGGCGAAGAAGAACTCTCCGAGGCGGGCGTTGGCCGGGGTGGTCCAGCGCCGGGCTTCTTTTGCATTGGGATGGCGGGAGAGGAACGCTTCGATCTGCTCTTCGTTTTCCGCCGGATTCAGGGTGCAGGTGATGACGGCGATGCGTCCGCCGGGTCGGACTGCGTCCACGGCCGTATCGAGGATGTCGGCCTGAAGTTGTGTCAGGGCGGGCAGGTCCGCAGGGGTGCGCCGCCACTTGGCGTCGGGTCTGCGGGAGAGTACGCCGAGGCCGGAGCAGGGCAGGTCCAGCAGCACGGTGCCCATGTCGGTCAGGGGCGCGCCGCTGTCTGCCCGTGCGCGGAAG
>NZ_BBCB01000153.1 GCF_001311825.1 Salidesulfovibrio brasiliensis JCM 12178
CCATCATGCCGCCGAGAATGAGCACGGCAGGATGCTCCCGCCGCTGCCGCGTTCGCGCCTGAGCGAGGACCGGCGGCTGCCCAGCCGGGGCGTGAAGAAGTGCGCCACGATGAAAATAAGGGGCAGAATAAGGAAGAAGCCCGGACCGCCAGACTTGCGGGACCGCTTGGCCTTCGGGGTTCCCTTGTACTGGCCCTGCACGGCCTGATAGATGGACACGACCCCGGCCATGATGCCGCCGTCGAAGTCCCCGGCCTTGAAGCGGGGGGTGATCTCGTTGTCGATGATGGTCCCGGCCAGCACATCGGTCAGCGAACCTTCCAGCCCGTAGCCGACCTCAATGCGAACCTTGCGGTCTTCCTTGGAGACAATGAGGATGACCCCGTTGTCCTTGCCCTTCTGGCCGATCTGCCACGCCTCGGCCACGCGGATGCCGAAGTCCTCGATGGAGTCGCCTTCCAGCGAGGGCACGGTCAACACGGCCACCTGCGTGGAGTCGGTGTTTTCCAGTTCGCCAAGGGCCGCGCTCAGCTTGCGCTCCGCCTCGGGCGAGAGCATGCCGGCGTTGTCCACGACGCGACCGGTCAGCTTCGGCACTTCCAGTGCAGCGGCCGGTACGGTCAGCAGAAGCATCATCAGGACGAGCACCCCGGAGAGCAGCGGGTGAAGCGGTCCCCTGTGGCGCGAAATATGTGGTTGTTCAGCGTTCATACGCTTCCTTGCGGTTGTCGGTTGCGGCCCGGTTTTCCACGCGGCCGGTGAATACGCAAAGGCGGCCCTGACCCGAAGGCCCTGACCGCCGCCTGTTGCGTGCTTCAATCGAGCGCGTTATCCGCTCTCCCCGAAGTTGACCTTGGGCGCGGTCTTGGCGCCGGGATCGGCCTGATAAAACTCCTTGCGCTCAAGGTTGAGCAGCATGCTGTTCGTCAGGGAGTTCGGGAAGGTCCGGATGGAGGTGTTGAACGTCTTCACCGCCGTGTTGTAGCGCTGGCGCGCGACGTTGATGCGGTTTTCCGTGCCTTCGAGCTGGTGTTGCAGCCCGAGGAAGTTCTGGCTGGCCTTGATGTCCGGGTATCGTTCCACCACGACCATCAGCCGGGAAAGAGCCGAGGAAAGCTGGCCCTGCGCGGCCTGAAACTTGGCGAGCGCGGCCTTGTCACCGAGCTGTCCGGCGGAGATTTTGGTCTGAGTGGCCTTGGCGCGGGCCTCAACCACTGCCTGCAGGGTGGACTTTTCGTGGGAGGCAAAGGCCTTCACGGTCTCCACCAGATTGGGAATGAGGTCGGCGCGGCGTTGCAGCGCGGCCTCGAGGTTGCCCCATGCGGCAAAAACCTCTTCCTCGTTCTGCTGGATGGAGTTGTAGCCGCAGCCGCCGAGAGAGGCGGCCATCACGGCGATCATGAAAAACGTGGCAATTCGTTTGAGCATCAGAAGTATCCTGTGTTTGGGTTCCGTTGGATACCTCTATAAGTTCTCGGCGGCCTGCCCGCAAGGGAAGTGGACGGGAAAAGTGGTGTTTTACGAATCGTAACACTCTTTACCGGACAAGCCCGACGCGCATTCGTCATCGAGATCGTGTGCGGGAGGCTCGCCCGATGCTTCCTGATGCGCCTGCATCAACAGCGCGGCATTGGCGCTGTACCACCCTTCCGGATAGAATATCCGCGAAACGGTGAATCCGGCAAAAACGAGAGCCATGAGGATGGCGATGGCTGTGCAGGCGGTCATGGACGGCTCCTTGTCGGTTGAATCCATGATCATCCTGCATCACAGGCGTGACAAGCCTGCAGCGGCGTGGTGACGAGACGGTGAAATCAGAGGTCCACGAGCCGGACGTCATCCTCGGGGATGGAGCGACCAAGGAAACCCTGCCCGGTACGGGCGAACCGCGCCGCATCGTCCGTGGTCAGGAAGCGGATGCCCCCGTGGCCTTCGGTTGCGCCCATGCCGAGGTCGTGCACCAGCCGTGCACCGCCTGCGCCGTGGTCCCGGCAGAGTCCACGATGGCCGCTTCCGGGTTGATGACGTTGCCTATGGCCTGCTTGAGCAGCGGGAAATGCGTGCAGCCGAGCACGAGGGTGTCGGGCGCGTGCGCATCGTTGAAGATGGGGTCCAGATAGCGCATGGCCACGGCCTCGGCTATCTCCCCGGTATGCCAGCCTTCTTCGGCCAGCGAGACGAACAGCGAACAGGCATGGCCGTCCACCTGCGCGTCCGGCCTGATTGCCGTGATCGCCCGGTGATAGGCCCGGCCCCGGATGGTGGACTCCGTGGCAATGACCGCGATGCGCCCGGACCGGCTGGCCTTG
>NZ_BBCB01000154.1 GCF_001311825.1 Salidesulfovibrio brasiliensis JCM 12178
CACCCCTTCTAGCACCTTGTCATCTCCCTTTTGGCTCCTGCTGCCAGTTCGTTGCCGAAGTCTTCGAGCATGGGGGATTCGATGTTCCAGCAGTGCCAGTGCAGGCGGACGTCTACGGTGACGTCGGGGAAGAGGTCCACGAGCGTTCCGGCGTCGATGAGCGGTCGGCTTTGTTCTTCGGGGATCATTCCGGCGACGGTTCCTGAGGCGATGAAGTCGGGGAAGCGGGCAGCGGAGGGGGCGTAGGCGGCGGGGACTGGGACGGTGTGGCCGAAGGCGCGTTCGAAGAGTTGGTCGTGGAGGGTGTCGTGGCGGTTGAAGATGAGCATGGGGGCGCGGGTGGGCGGCTTCCGGGGGTGGGGGGAGTCGGGGTACCAGCGGGTCTGGTAGTCGGGGGTGCCTACGAGGCGGTAGCGCATGGTGCCGAGGTGTTTGACGCGGCAGCCTTGAAAGGCTTCGGCGCGGGACGAGATGCAGCCGAGGACGTCGCCGTTTCTGAGCAGGGTGTGGGTTTTGTCCTGATCTTCCACGCGCAGGTCGAGGAGCACGGGGCGGGTCTGCATGTATTGGCGGACAGCGGGCAGGAACCATGTGGCGAGGCTGTCGGCGTTGACGGCGACGGGCAGGGTGGAGAATTCGTTTCGGGGTTGGCCTATGCCTGCGGAGAGGTCTTCTTCGAGGCGCGAGACCTGCCGGTAGTGGCGGAGCATCTCTTGTCCGGCGACGGTGGGCTTGGGCGGCGAAGAGCGTACCAGCAGAATGCACCCGGTGCTTTCCTCCAGCTGCTTCACGCGTTGGGAAACGGCGGATTGGGTGATGTGCAGCCGTTTGGCGGCCTTTTCGAACCCACCGGCCTCGACAACTGCGGCGAACGCCTCCACAAGTCTGTAATCGAGCATGGGCATTACTATCATTAATGATCCATTAAAACAATTAGCTTCATTTGTTCGAGGGGAGTGTTTAGCGTCGGGGTCCAAGGGGGGTGATCGATGATGACACCGTATGTTGAGGCTTTGCCATGGGCGGCGGGCTGATCGTGGCCATCGGGGCCCAGAACGCGTTCGTGCTCACGCAGGGGGTCAGGAACAACCGGCCGTTGCTGGTGGCGATGCTGTGTATTGTGATCGACATGGCCTGCACTTCGCTTGGGGTTTCCGGGGTCGGGACGGCGGTGGCTGCCAATCCTGTGCTCGGGACGGTGGCGGCGTGGGGCGGTTCGGTGTTTCTGCTGTGGTATGGCTGGGGGGCGTTTCGCTCCATGGTTCGGGGTGGACGGCTGGAGGCGGACGCTGAAACGGCGGACACGCTGCGCCGGACCATCGGCATGACGCTGGCGGTGAGCCTGTTGAATCCCCACCTGTATCTGGACACGGTGGTGCTGCTGGGCGGCATCAGCGGCCAGTATGCGACCCCGGCCAGATACGTTTTCGGTGCCGGTGCGGTCACGGCTTCGGTGGCGTGGTTCCTGTGTTTGACGCTTGGGGGGCGGATGCTTGCGCCGCTCTTTGCCCGCTCCGTGACGTGGCGGGTGCTGGACGGGGTCGTGGGCGTGACCATGTGGGGTATCGCGGCCGGGCTGTTGCGTTCGGCGGCCCGGAGCAGCAATATTTTGCAAGACCTTGCCGCCCTTGCCATGTAACGGGTGTTGTGCAACCGTTTCGCAAGAGGCCGAACATGGGCAGAGGCACTATTCAATACATCAGGCCGCAGGGCCTGGACGGCATCGAGATTCAGGCGGTCATTGACTCCGGGCACTCGTTTCCGAACCACACCCACCCGGTCCATTCCGTGGGCATCATGGATGCCGGGGGCTGCTATTGCCGCCAGCCGGGTATGGGCAGCTCGTTCGTGCGCGCAGGCGAGGTGGCCCTGTTCAATCCGGGACTGGTCCACTCCGGGGTCATCACCAGTCCGGGCACACGCATTTCCTACTGGGTGGTCAGTTTTGGCGACCAGATGCTGGAGCGGGCCGCGCGGGAGCTGGCTGAAAAGGACGGGCTGCCGGAGTTCCGCTCCGTGGTGGTGCAGGACCGACTGATCCACCGGGTCCTCAGGGAGCTGGGGGTGACGGTGGCGGGCCGGGCCGAGCGGCTGGCGCTGGATACCGCCGTTTCGCGAGCCTCTGCCGCG
>NZ_BBCB01000155.1 GCF_001311825.1 Salidesulfovibrio brasiliensis JCM 12178
ATGACATCAGTGGTGCGGATTCCTCGACCTATACACTGACCACGAATGAGTGCGGCAAGTACCTCAAGGTGAAGGTGACCGGCACCGGCGACTACTCCGGCGAGGCCACGAGTGCTGCCACCTCCAAGGTGACCGGGGACATAACAGAGGTTACTCTCACCGGTGCCGGAAATGTTGGTGATACCCTTACAGCCAATATTGCGCCGCCCAGTGCAACCGGCTCGTACTTGTGGCAATATTCAAGTGATCCAGGTACAGGATTTTCTGAGATCCCTGGAGCTACATCATCGACATTCACCGTACCTGAAGAATATTTTGGGAAGTATCTCAGAGTAGTCGTAACAGCTGAAGCGCCATGGAACGGAACCCTTACCAGCCTTGTGACAGACCAGATTACACGAAATGTGAGAAGCGTCGAGATAGTTGGGGACGCCGAAGTGGGCGAAAAGATTACTGTTGAAGTTGTTCCCGAAATTGCCGATGTTTCTATCGAGTGGCTGTATGATAAGAACAACGACAATAATTGGGTGAGTCTTAATCATTCTGGAACAGATTACACACCAACGCAAACAGACTATGATGAACAAAGGCGATTCATTGTGCGTGTGTCTCCAATTGAACCATGGTCTGGAGGTGCGAAAGAGTCCTCTCCAACTGATCAGGTCGGCAAGGGGAGCGGAAATGCGCTTCTTATGAACAGTCGTTCAACAAAAGTTCACGATGACCCGATCGAACTAGAGGTCACGGGTGGGAATGGCGGAACCGTAACCTATTCAGTAGAGCCCAACGATATATGCGAAGTAAGTGCGGAGGGCGTAGTTACGGCGCTCGGGGGAACCGGTACCGTTAGAGTTACGGCACACGAAGCCGCAACAACATACTATAAAGCCCAAGAGGTAAGTGCGAATCTTTCAATACTGTATCAAACACCTCCGAATGCATATTGGACAGTCAATGCCGACACACGTACAAGTGGCGAAATCCTGTATAAGGTTTTTTCTCATCCCACTGTGTGGGTTGACAACAAGCACGCTATATTCCTTACATCTGATCTCTATGTATTGACTACTGATCTCACAGATCAGCTGTTCTACAACGCGAGTGGAACGAGCAGTGGTTATGTTACTGTACTTTGGCAGAGCGAACCGGTTAGTCAAAGCGATACGAAATTGGGCACCAGTCAAGTCACTGATCGAGAGCCTGGAATTATAAAAATTAAAACGCTTGCAAATCTAGTTGGCATAAAAATGTACAGCTTGGCAGGGGAAGGAACTTGGACCATATGCAACTTGCCATCGAAAGCTCTATATACAGAATCGAAAGATATCCCCGGAGGGCAGGAGTCCATACTTGCGTTCAAATTCGAAAATTATCCCTGATCAGGGATGGATGGAGTTACGAAGCTTCACCAAACCCGATGAGGAGTACGCCATGACCACCAAGATGAAGTAGCATGAAGGAAAGTTCAGCCTGCTAGAGCTGGCAACGTAAGCAAGGCCTGAAAAGTAATGGGATACTCGCGCGCCAGCAGTTCTACGAAATCCGTCGCAATTTCAAGACGTTCGGCGCGGATGGGTCGTTGGGCAGGCTGACCGGTCCCAAGGGGCCGCATTCCAACCGCGTGGATGAAACCGTGGAAGAGGCGATCTTGGACTACAGCCTGTCTTTCTCCCCCATTGGCGTCTTCGCGTGGCGCAGCAAAGTGACGCGAGTCAGCATCCCTGGTACATTGGAGATGGGAGTGACCTGCTCCCGTGATATAGACCCACTGACAATCTGAGTTTTCCGGCGAAATCGACTATCAGAAAGTAGGAGGATTTCGTCGTGAAGAAATCAAGGTACACCGAAGAACAAATCGCCTTTGCGTTGCGCCAGGCCGAGCATGGGACTCCCGTGAAGGAAGTGATCCGTAAAATGGGGATCAGCGAGCAGACCTTCTGTCGCTGGAAAAAGAAGTATGGGGGGCTTGGTACCAGCGAGCTTCGCCGGTTGAAGATGCTCGAAGAGGAAAACCGCAAGCTCAAGCAAATGGTAGCGGATCTGAGTCTCGACAAAGTCATGCTTCAGGATGTGCTGTCAAAAAAGCTCTGAGGCCTGATCG
>NZ_BBCB01000156.1 GCF_001311825.1 Salidesulfovibrio brasiliensis JCM 12178
CGACGCCCGCCGCACCCCGGTGGTGCGCGCCGTGGAAAAAGTCAGCCCGGCCGTCGTAAACATCACGGCCGTCGGCGAAACCGTGACCAGCGCGTTCCCGTTCCCCAACGACATCATCGGCCGCTGGTTCGGCAACATGCAAGGCCTCAAACGCAAGCAGCGTCGCAACAACCTCGGCTCCGGCGTGATCATTGACGGCAAAAACGCCCTCGTGCTCACCAACGCCCACGTTGTCGCCGGAGCCGACACCATCCGGGTGCGGCTTCACGACACCCGCGTCTTTCAGGCCGAACTGCTCGGCTCGAACCTCGACTTCGACCTCGCCGTGCTTCGCCTCAAGAACGCCAAGAACCTGCCCGAAACGCCCATGGGCGACTCCGGCGACATCCTCATCGGCGAGACGGTCATCGCCATCGGCAACCCTTACGGATTCAGCCATACAGTGACCACCGGCGTAGTCTCGGCCCTGAACCGCTCCATCCAGACCAAACGCGGAGCCATGGGCAACTTCATCCAGACCGACGCGGCCATCAACCCCGGCAACTCGGGCGGGCCACTCCTGAACATCAACGGCTCGCTCATCGGCGTGAACACCGCCATCCTCGCTGACGGAGAAGGCATCGGCTTCGCCATCCCCATCAACAAGGCCCGGCTCGTGGTGGAAGAACTCCTGACCACCGGCAAAGTCGCCCCTGTCTGGCTCGGCCTGACCGGACAGGACATCGATCAGGGCACGGCCCACTACTTTTCACTGCCCACACTCAACGGCCTGCTGATTTCCGAAGTCTACCCCGACACCCCGGCCGAGGCCGCCACCCTGCAACCCGGCGACGTTCTGCTATCCATCAACGGCCGCGCAGTGATCGACAAGGACGACTACCTCACCAAGCTGCGAGGCATGACCCGCAAGGAACGCGTGCGCCTCGACCTCTTCCGCAGCGGCAAACGCTTTTCCGTGACCCTGCGGCCACGAGCGGTCGACGTTTCGCTTGCGCTTTCACTGGCACGGGATGTATGGGGAATGAAGCTCGACGGAAACCGCAACGGCGGCGTCCTCGTCACCGAGGTCCTGCCCAAGAGCCCGGCCGCCCGGCTGGGCATCAAACGCGGGGACATCATTCATCGAATAGGCAACGTGGGCCTTCGCACCAAGGACGACCTCATTCCGGCCGTCCTCATGAACCGCCTTCAGGGCAAAGTGTTCCTGAACGTGCAGCGCGAAGGCCGCATCTACCACGTTCCCCTTGAACTCTAGCAGGAGTTGACGGCCATAGACCCCTACCGACGATACTGGAACGAACAGGGAGCAACCAGAACCTTCACCACTCCCTTCGATCTGGATCTATTCACACGTTACGTTTCCCCCGACAGCAGCGTGCTGGACTACGGCTGCGGCTACGGCCGCACGGTTCAAGCCCTCGCGGAAGCAGGCTACAACGACGTCATCGGCGTCGATATCTCGCACGCCCTGGTGCAACGGGGACTGGCCGAACACCCGTCACTGGACCTCCGGCACCTGCCGGAAGACACCATCCCCATCCCGGACCAGACCTTCGACGGCGTGCTCATGCTCGGCATCCTGACCTGCATCCCAAGCACCTCGGATCAGGCCCAGTGCCTGCGCGAAGTGCTCCGGGTCATGAAACCGGGAGCATACCTCTACCTGAACGACTTCCTGCTCAACAACGACCGCAGAAACCTCGACCGCTACGCCGAAGGACAACGCAAATACCGCGTCTACGGCATGTTCGACATCAAAGACGGCGGAACCTTCCGGCACCATAACCTCGAGCACATAACCTCGCTGCTCGGCGATATGGACCTGCTGCACGTCGAGGAAACAGTCTTCGAAACCATGCAGGGACATATCTCCAACGGATGCCGCGTTCTGGCCCGAAAGAAATAAAGCATGCCTCCGGCGGCCCTCCGGGGGCTCAGAACCTTTCGGGAAAGGTTCTAAGAACTCCAAAGCTTTTTGGCTCGCCTTCGGCGCAATTGTCCGGTTCCGCAATGCTTCCGTTTGATACAAACGCCTTCAAGTC
>NZ_BBCB01000157.1 GCF_001311825.1 Salidesulfovibrio brasiliensis JCM 12178
CACTCGCCCGGCCACGTGTTCCCGCTGCGCGCCTGCTCCGGCGGCGTGCTCGAGCGCGAAGGACACACCGAGGCCACCGTGGATCTCATGAAGCTCGCCGGTCTGGGCGACTGCGGCGTGCTCTGCGAGCTGACCAACCCGGACGGCACCATGGCCCGTCTGCCCGAAGTGGTGGAATACGCCGAAAAGCACGGCATGCCGGTCATCACCATCGAAGACCTCAAGGCATACCGAACCCAGCGCGAAAGCAGACAGGCTGCCTAGCCCGCATACCGCAAGCGATCTGATATTACCGACGACCGATAAGGCCCCTTTCGCATTGATGCCGCGAAAGGGGCCTTCCCTTTTGCCGTTGAACTCCTGCTTGCCGTTCCCCGCAAACGTGGTACAGAATAATCAACAACAAACAACAACGGAGTTCTTGCATGCGAAAACTGTTCATGCTGGCAACCGTACTGCTTGTCCTTGCCGGATGCACGCAGGCGGGTAAAACCCCTGCCCCTCAAGCCTCCGAGGATTTCACGGCCCGAGAATGGCGGCTTGAGCGAAACGGCGATCACCCGGTCATCGATTTCAGCCACACCACCATCTTCTTTGGCCGCGACGGCAAAGTGCACGGCAGCGGCGGCTGCAACAGCTTCAGCGGCCCGTGGTCCCTCACGGACGGCAAGCTGGAGATCGGCCCGCTGGCCACCACCCTGAAAATATGCCCGGCCGAGGCCCTGAACCGTCAGGAATCACGGTTCTTCCAGAGCCTTTCCGAGGCGCAGGACGCGGCCATCGACCCGAAAACCGGTGCGCTTCGCATAATGGTTCAGGGGCAGCAGTCACCCATGATCTTCCACGAGGTCCGGCGCGACGCCACGGCCCAGGGGTCCATCTTCTACCGCGAGCGCATCGCCCTCAGTCCACAGGCGGTGGTCACTGTTCTGGTTCAGGACGTCTCCCGCGCGGATGCGGCCGCCGTGACCATCGGCAAGCAGGTCATCAGGAACCCCGGGCAGGTGCCCATCCGCTTTGCCGTGGAGTACGATCCGGCTGACATCCGGCCCGGCCACACCTATGCGGTGCGTGCTGAAATCCGCGACCGGGGCAGGCTGATCTTCACCACCGACACCCGCCACCTGCTTACGGACGACCCCATGGAAATCATGCTCGTCATGGTCCACTAGTCACAACGCAAAAAAAGCGGCGCAGCCCGGATGGCTGCGCCGCTTTGCCGTATCTTTCCGAGACTATTGAATCTTGCCGTTGACGATGAGGTTCGGCAGTTCGTCGGTGTCGTCATGTTTGATCGGGAATTCGCGGGCCACCAGCTCGCCACAGCGACGCACGGCCGCGCAGATGCCGTCTGCGGGCTTGCCGTCCTGAATCGCCTTGGTCAGGTTTTCCACCACCTCTTCCCAGACGCCGGTGTCGATCTTGTCGTTGATGCCCTTGTCCGCCAGCACCTGCACCATGCGCTCGTACACCGAGACGTAGATGATGATGCCGGTCTCGTCGCGGGTGCGATGCAGGCCGTTGCCGTAAAACGCGGTCATGGCCCCTTCGGCCACTTCTTCGCGCATGCGGCGCTTGCCGACAAAGGGCTTCTTGAGGATGGGCACCGCCTTGACGAGAAACTGGAAGCCGAGGTTCAGGCCGAGAAACACGGCCAGATACGTCCACATGTCCGTGCGGCCCCAGAGTTCGCAGACCCCGAGCCCCGTAACCATGGCAAAAAGCATGGAGGAGAGCGCCTCGGCGCTGGGGTAGTGGTGGCTCACGTCGGCGATGACCGGGACGATCTCGCCCGAGGTGGTCTTCTCCACCTCCTTGACGCAGTCCATGATCCGCTGCTGTTCTTCTTCGGTCAGAAATGCTTTTGCACTCATATATGATCCTTGCGGTTTGTTGATGCCTTTCGGGTCGGTTCGCGGGCCAGCCTAC
>NZ_BBCB01000158.1 GCF_001311825.1 Salidesulfovibrio brasiliensis JCM 12178
CTGCGTCTCGGGCGTCATTGCCTGGGCTGCGGCGGGGAGGGCCGCAGCCTCGGCAATGACCCGCCCGGCCGTCCCGGAGGACGACGCGAGCGGTGGGTTCGGGGTAGAACCTGTTCTGTGATGATCCGAAGCCGCGGCCATGCGGGCGCGCTTCAGGTTGGCGAAGGCCTTTTCGTAGAAGGTGGGCGAAAGCTCCACGGCCTGTTCGAAGTGGGCCGCCGCCTGTGCGGGCTTGCCGTCCATGAGCAGGACGTAGCCGAGATTGTTGTGGGCCGAGGCGTCATCCCCGGCGTAGCGGAACGCTTCAAGGGCCTGCTCGGGGCGACCGAGGCGCGCCAAAGCCAGACCGAGGTTGTTGTAGGTGCGCGGGGACGCGCCGCCGGTCTCCAGCGCCTGCCGGAACAGGTCTGCGGCTCCGGTGTAATCCTGCCGGGCCATGCGCGTCACGCCGAGGTTGTTCAGCACGCGGGCCGCGTCGCTGCCGCTGCTGAGGTTGAGGGCCTGCCGGAAGTGTTCGGCGGCCTTGCCGCTCTGGCCCTTGCGGTCGAGCAGGATGCCGAGATAGCAGTGCGCCTTCCACTGTGCGGGGTCGCTCTCAACGGCCTTGCGCAGATGGGTTTCCGCTTCCTTTTCCAGCCCGGCCAGATAGTAGACCATTCCGGCGCCTGATTGGCCCCGGCGTGATCGGGCTGCTTTTCCAGCACGCTGCGGTACTCGGAAAGGGCGGTCTCCGTGGAGCCCTGATCGAGGAACATGTCACCCTTGTAGACGCGCACGTTTAGGTTCTCGGGGGCCTTCTTCTGGGCACGGGTAAAGTGCATGAGGGCCATTTCCGGCTTGTTCTTGGCAGCGAGGCCGAGGCCCACCTGAATGTGCTGTTCGGCGGTAAGATTGCTGCCGGAGCCCCATATCATCTCGTTGAAGTCCATTGAGGTGTCGGCCTTCTTGGGGGCGCAGCCCGAGGCGGCGACCACCAGTGCGACGAGCATCACGATGACGGGTATGGTTCTGGGCATGTTGTTTCTCCTTCCTTGGTGTTACTTCGGCAGTACCGCGAACACGTCTATGAAAAGCATGACTGCCGGGCCCATGATGACCACGAACAGGGCGGGCAGGATGAACATGATGAGCGGCAGAAGCAGCAGCACGGGCAGCTTGGCCGCCTTTTCCTCGGCGAGCTGGAACCGCTTGGTGCGCATGGTGTCCGAGTAGACGCGCAGGGTGCGGCCCACGCTGATGCCGAAGGTGTCGGCCTGCACCAGCAGCGAGATGAGGCTGTTGAGGTCCTCCACGCCGCAGCGTCTGCCGAGGTCGCGCAGGGCTTCGGTGCGCTTGCGCCCGGCGCGCAGTTCCAGCGTGAGCTGGTAGAATTCGAGGCTGATCTCCGGCGATCCGCTGCGCATTTCCGTACAGACGCGGGTGATGGCCTGATCGAGCCCCATGCCGGATTCCACGCAGACCACGAGCAGGTCGAGGGCGTCGGGCAGGGAGTTGACGATGGCCAGCCTGCGCTTCTTGGTGCGCATCCGGAGCCAGATGTCCGGGGCGTAGCAGCCAACTGCCGCGAGTGCCACAGAGCCGAGCACCGTGGGCGGGACGCCGAGGTCCGTGAAGGCGAACTGGCGCACCAGCAGGAATCCGCCCGCGAGCGTGATGGTCAGGCAGGCCTTGGCGCCTGAAAGACGCGCCAGCCGTCCGGGCGGCGGAT
>NZ_BBCB01000159.1 GCF_001311825.1 Salidesulfovibrio brasiliensis JCM 12178
GATGAAGTTCCCATGGCCGATGCTCTCCGGGCAGAGCTTGCCAAACGCAAGCTGCAAGCCGGAAAAGCGGAATTTGTGTTTGATCAGTCCCTTTGGATGGTCCGGGACAGCCACAATCGGTGGCTGAGCAAGCTGTGCGACAAAGCCGGGGTCTGGCAATTCGGGTTTCACGGCATCCGCCACCTGTCGGCAAGCATCGGCATGGAGACCGGAGCAAACATTCTGGACATCCAGCAGTTGCTTCGCCACACCTCTACACGCACGACGGAACGGTACATCCACCGCACCACCAGAAACAATCGGGCGGTGAGCGCCTTGGACAAGGCCATGCGGACGCCGTCGAGCGAACACGGCCTGTGGGACAAGGCAGAAGGTGAAAGCTGATGGCTTACAGGCAGGTTGAGGGTAGTGCCGAAAAAGCTGCGTGTCACCTGAAGCCACGAAGACGAGCCACGAAACGGGAAAAAAGCACAAAAAAAGGGTCACACTTTCGTGTAACCCTTTGATTTTACTGGCGGAGCCGAAGGGACTCGAACCCTCGGCCTCCGGCGTGACAGGCCGGCGTTATAACCAGCTTAACTACGGCTCCGCTTTTTACGGCCCGACGGGTTAAGCACCGTCAGGTTCGGCCCTGAGCGTTTTTCTCAGCGCGGAAAGATGTATGTCCTAACTGGGTCGATCTTGTCAACCAATAAATGCAAAAAAAATCGTTCTCGGTTGGCAAAAAAAGGCAAGCCCTCAAAGTGTCAGCGTTCCTGCCACAGAAGACGGTTGCCCTTGGGCGTCAGCCAGCCGAGGCGAAGGCCGCGCCAGTACAGGCCGGACGGGTGTTTGCGCCCCTCGGAGGGCAGGCCCTGGCCGCTGAGTAGTCGGGTGAGTTCTTCTGTCTCGGCAACATAGGCGCTTGGAAGCGGTCCTACAGGCAAAAGCCCCCACGCGACGGCTTCCGGACGGAATTTCGTTTTGGGACCGCGACCGGCCAGTCGTCCGATGGGCGTTCCCTGCGCCTTGAGGCCCGTATTCATCAGCTCGACGCACGGCTTCGGCGTCCAGTAAACACGCCCGTTGTGCTCCTGAGCGCGGCCCGGCGGCAGGGCATCAAAGGCAATGGATTCGGCTCCGGGGAGTTTGTCCAGCCGCATGGAATTGCTGCGGTCGCGCTTCGGAGCGGTTGCCACTTCTGCATCGCCCGTTTTCACGAACGCAGCCACAAAGAAGCCCTGTCCCTCGGAATCATCCGCCACGCGAAGAACGTCCTCAATGCCGAGGCCCGGATCGTCGAACACGAATCCTTGGGGGCGGGCGAGAGGGGTTTGCTCGAGCGGGAGGTTTTCAAGCGCCCAGAGGGCCTGCTCCTCGTTTTCCCCTTCATGGGTGGTGCAGGTGGAGTAGACCAGCCTGCCCCCCGGCGCGAGAAGGTCGGCGGCCTTGGCGAGCAGGTCGCGCTGCAGGGCGGTCAGCGGGCCGAGCCGCTCGGGTGTCCAGCGTTCCCGGACTTTGGGGTCCTTGTTGATAGTGCCCCAGCCGCTGCATGGCGGGTCGAGCTGAATGGCCTGCACTGGCCGGAGGGCAGGGGGAGGTCTTGAGCCAGTCCGCGCGTGGTGGCGGTGTTGAGGCTGTTGGTGCGCTGGAGGGTGGCACGCAGCGTGCCAAGCCTGTCGCCCGGCTCGTTGGCGAG
>NZ_BBCB01000160.1 GCF_001311825.1 Salidesulfovibrio brasiliensis JCM 12178
CTCGGCGAGCGCCTCGACGCCGGGCTTGCCGTGGTCAAGTACGGCCACGGCCAGAAGCTCTCCCGCACCGAACTGCGCGAGGCCGACCATCCCGTGCCCGACGCAGCAGGCGAAGTCGCGGCAAACGAGCTGCTGACCATGGCCGAAAGCGCCACAGAAGACGATCTGGTCATCGTGGTGCTCACCGGCGGAGCCAGTGCGCTCACCCCGGCCAACGCCGAAGGCATCGCCCTCGCGGACGTGCAGGAAACCACCCGTTTGATGCTGGAGAGCGGAGCCAACATTCACGAGATAAACGCGGTCCGAAAGCACCTCTCCGCCTTTGGGGGCGGCCTGCTCGCCAAGGCCTGCCATCCGGCCACGGTGCTCGCTTTCATCGTGTCGGACGTGGTGGGCGACGACCTCGACGTCATCGCCTCGGGCCCCGTGACCCCGGACCCGTCCACCTTCGGCGACTGCGTCTCCATCCTGCACCGCTACGACATCTTCGAGGCCCTGCCGGAACCCGTTGCCGAACGGCTGCAAAACGGCATGGACGGAGCATTCCCGGAGACGCCCAAGGAAGGAGACCCGGTTTCGAAACGTCCGCACCGCTCTGGTTGCCACCAACCGCATGGCGCTGGACGCCGCAGCGGAAAAGGCCGCAGAGCTCGGTTTTGAACCCACCGTGCTCACCGACAAGCTCACCGGCGAGGCCCGGAAGGTGGCCGTGGATCTGGTGCGCGAGGCCTGCTCGGCGCGTCACCGCGCCCGCGAAATCGGGTGTCCGGTCTGCCTGCTGGCGGGCGGCGAGACCACCGTGACCATCACCGGCGACGGACGCGGCGGGCGCAATCAGGAAATGGCCCTTGCCGCCACCCTTGAGCTGGGCGACGAGCAGGGTGTCTGCGCCCTCTTTGCCGGGACCGACGGAACTGACGGCCCCACCGACGCCGCAGGGGGCTTCGCGCTTCCCAACGGCCTTGCCCGGGCCATGGAATGCGCGGTGGACCCGCGCACCTGTCTTCTGGACAACGACTCCTACACCTTTCTTGAAAAAATCGGCTGTCTGCTGGTGACGGGACCGACCCGCACCAACGTCATGGACATCGCCGTCCTGCTGGTACACCCATGAGCATATTTGAAAAAGAATCCACCATCCTCGCCACCTGCCCCAAGGGACTGCCCCCGCACCTGAACCGGGAGATGCAGGCCCTCGGCATGGACCAGACAAAAGAGCTGTTCAACGGCGTGCTGGCCTCCGGCACTCTCGCGGACTGCATGCGCCTCAACCTGCACCTCTTCACCGCGCACCGCGTGCTCTGGGAGCTTGGCGAGATCAAGGCCCCGGACGCGGACCGACTCTACAGCGGCCTGCTCGCCCTGCCGTGGGAGGACATCCTCGACCCGGACGGCTACTTCTCGGTCAGCGCCGCTGTCACGAACGAGACCGTCAACGACACCCGCTTCGCGGCCGTACGCGTCAAGGACGCCGTGGTGGACCGCCTGCGAAAGAAGACCGGCCGCCGTCCCAACTCCGGCCCGGACAAGTCCCGCGCCTGCCTGCACCTGCACTGGCTGGACGACTCCGCCGTCATTTATCTCGACACCACCGGTGAGCCGCTGCCGAAACGCGGCTACCGCCGCCGCCCGCACCGCGC
>NZ_BBCB01000161.1 GCF_001311825.1 Salidesulfovibrio brasiliensis JCM 12178
CGCTCTTTGACCATGAGGACATCGGGCTTTCCAACTTCTGCACCATCACCGGCGGCAAGCTGACCACCTTCCGGCTCATGGCCGAAAAGTGTGCGGACCTCGTTGCCGGGCGGCTGGGCGTGACCGCCCCGTGCATCACCGCCACCGAGCCGCTGCCCGAGGTCAATGCCTGCGAATGGACCGAGCCGGGCCGCGCCCCGAAAATCTGGACGCGCAACCCGGACGCGGACGATCCGCTGCTGTGCGAGTGCGAGATGGTCCCGGCCAGCGCGGTGGACGAAATCATCAACGACTGCTCCGAATTCATCCCCGATCCGGGCCTCAAGGCGCTCGGGTTGAGAAGCCGCGTGGGCAAGGGCTCCTGTCAGGGCTCCTTCTGCGGCATGCGCATCGGTGCGCACCTGTATGACACCGGGCGTTTCGATTCGCCCGAGGGACTGAAGAAGATGCAGACCTTTTTTGCCGAACGCTTCCGGGGCCTGCGTCCCGTTCTCTGGGACGCGCAACTGGTTCAGGCCGAACTGGCCGAGGCCCTGCACTGCGGCCTCATGGGCCTTGAATCCGCCGGGGAGGACGACTAGCCATGGCAGACATCATCCGCTGCAACCTCGCCATCATCGGCACCGGCATCGCCGGAATGGCCGCATCCATATTCGCCGCAGAGCGCGGCATGAGCGTGGCGCAGGCCGGAAATACCGGCATGCTCGCGTACACCACCGGCTATTTCGACCTTCTGGGGGCCATCCCGGCCAGCGAAGAGGGCGGCAAGGCCGTGGGCGTCACCAACCCGTTCGAGTCCCTGCCCGCGCTGCTTGCGGCCAACCCGGAGCACCCTTATCGTTTCGTGGACGAGACCGACATGCGCGCCGGATTCAGGGCCGTGACCAGTTTTCTTTCGGACGCGGGACTGCACTACGTCACTGCCGAGAGCGGCAACTTTGAAGTGCCCAGCCCGGCCGGGACCCTGAAGCGCACGTGGAGCGTGCCTTCCACCATGAGCCCTGCCGTGAACATGCTTGCTGACGCTGAAGAGTGCGTTATTGTCGATTTCGCGGGTCTCAAGGGCTTCAGCGCCCGTCAGATCGCGGCCAACCTTTCGCCCGGACGTGCGGGGCTGCGCTCCGAGACCGTGAAACTGCCCGGCAAGGGCGGCGAGGTCTTCACCGAGAACGTGGCCCGGATGCTTGAAACGCCCAAGGGCCGCGAGAGCTTTGCCGAAGTGCTGGCACCGGTCGTGGGTGACGCCAAATGGCTGGGCCTGCCCGCCTGTCTCGGCATCTACCGCCCGGACGCAGTGCTGCAGGACATGCAGGAGCGGCTCGGCGTGACCATTTTCGAAATCCCCACCATGCCGCCGGGCGTTCCCGGCATCCGCATCAAGGAAGCCTTTGAGGAAGCCGCATCGGGCATGGATCTGCACCTCTTCCGCCAGCAGAAGATGGTCTACGAGGGCAAGGACGGGGACCTGTTCAAGCTGCGCGTTGTCGGCACCAGCGTTGAGCGTGAGATTCGCGCCGAGCGGGTGCTGCTCGCCACGGGCAGATTCCTCGGCGGCGGGCTTTCCGGTGAGCGCACCGGCATCCGCGAGACCGTGCTCG
>NZ_BBCB01000162.1 GCF_001311825.1 Salidesulfovibrio brasiliensis JCM 12178
GCAACAAGCGAACACCTTACGTGCCCGGCAAGCTCCGCCGAAGGCAAGCCAAAGCGTTTTGGGATTCTTAAACCCTTTTGGAAAAGGGTTTAAGCCTCCGGAGGGCCGCCGGAGGCTATACTATAACTAACGCTTGCGGCTAAGCAGAATGAGAGCCGGGAGTCCGAGAAGAAGCAGCAGCGCCGTGGCCGGTTCCGGTGTCGGGATGGTGCCGTTGCTGGTTTCTTCGAACCGGAAAAGCGCTTCTTCGATGTTGACGTTTGCGTATGCGCCTACTGGTTCCTGTTCGTTTTCTTCTGCCAAGACGGTGTTCCAGAAATAGAGATCGAAGGCGTACCGCGTATCGAAATCTAGGTTCAGCATGCCGCTTTCATGTACGTCGAGATCGACTGATGTCAGGCCAAGTGTGGACACTCGGTCTTCGAGCAGGTCGTCGATGTACAGCAGGTTGTCTGCACCCACTTTGTATAAAACGAACGTGTATTGAGATCTGGACTGGGCAAAGTACCCGTATGCTTCGAGCAGGCCGGAAAGGTCCATGTTCCAATTCAAGGATGCCGTTCCGGTTTCGCCGGGGTTGATGATGAATTCGGTGTTGGACGTAAAGCTGGATCGCCCGTCGAAGTCGAATGTTCCCGGCACGGTGTTAGTGAGCGCGGCCGTGTTCATGAACTCCACATACCCCGGCCCTTGCGCGGCGGGAGCGCCGTTGATGAATGAAAACGTGTAGGCGTGAGCAACGGAAATGGAGAAGAGGAGCATCGCCACAGCCACCAATGCGGCCTTCAAACTGTTCATAGCAAAGCCTCCTTGCTTGGGCCGACATGACTCGCGGCCGCTGATAATTGCACAAAGGAGAACTGAGCAAAGAGTGTTCCGAGTTAAAAAGACAGTAAGGACGGACCCTTGCAAAGGGTAAGGGTTCAAAAAGTGTCGGATTACTTTACGCATCAGTCATGCGTGTTTTACATCTTAACGAAGATACTGGGGTACATAACCGGCCCGCTCTACTCAAGATCAGTTCAATAAGCCTTTTCGGATCCAATCCTTTTCAAGAGGCCCGTCTTGCGGCTTGGCAAATGAAAAGAACTACCTTGTTGGAGTCTGTTGTGGTTGCATGCTTGCGGCATAAAGACGCGGCTGGTCGAAGCTGATGACCTCATGAATAATTGATGATTGTAGAAGCTGAAGCACTCTAAACGAGTTGCGGTTCACGCCCGCTGCCCTCTCATATCACCTACCCAAAAAGCATTTCACGCTATCAGTCTCACCTACCAAATCCAAAACCCTCACCCGACTCGACCACATTCCTGCTTCGGCCAACTGTCCATCAGCGTGGGCAACGCCCAAGCAAAAGGTTTTGCGGGAGGGTGAGGGGATGGAGAGTCTGAGAGGAAGGGGAGAGGGAGACCGCTTTTGCAAAAAGGGGTCTCCC
>NZ_BBCB01000163.1 GCF_001311825.1 Salidesulfovibrio brasiliensis JCM 12178
CCTCTCCTTCCTCTAGACTCTCCATCCCCTCTCCCTTCCGCAAAACCTTTTGGTTGGGCGTTGCCCTTGCTGATGGTCAATTGGCTGGAGGGTGGCAGTAGTCGGGGTTGATTGGAAACAGAGTTGAAGAAACAAGTAGTGCCGGGAATCTTGTGATTCCCGGCACTGTTTTTAAGGTCATCTTTATTTTATTGCTGCTTTTGCAGGCGGCGGAAGAGGCTGGCGGGGGCGGTGATAGTCACGACCCCGACAAGGGCCACCAGACCGCCGCTCAAGGCCAGTGGAGCCGGAAATTCGCCCAGCCACACAAGCCCGATCACAAGCGTGATCATCGGCAATGAATACTGCGTCACCACGATCTTAGAAACATCGCCCTTCGAGAGCGCATATGACCAGAACGCATACGCCACCGCGCCGGGGAACACCCCGAGATACGCCACCGCAAGGATAGCATCCAGCGGAGCCGCTGCCACGGCCTGTGGCAGTCCCGGCATGTACCAGCACATGAAAAACGTTCCTGCCAGAATGGTATACGTCACGTACTCAAACGGCGTATACCGCTTGAGATACGGCTTCTGGAGCACGATGTAGAGCGACTCGGAAAACGCAGCCAGCAATATGAGCAGCGCGCCGGTATCAAAGCTCATGCCGCCGCCCTCACCGAACGCGATGAGCGCGATGCCGATCATGCTCACGCAAATGCCCACCACCGTTCGCAGCACAATCCGCTCACCGAGCAGGATGACCGCCAGCAGCGTGGAAAAGACGGGGATCGAGCTGATAATAAAGCTTGCAGAACCCGCGCTGACTGTGGTTTCGCCGTAATTGAGCGCCACGTGATAGACCGTGTATCCGAGGAAGCCGTGCAGCATGATGACTGGCAGGTCCTTGAGTTTCGGCAGCCGGATTTTTGCCCGCCATGCGTACACGAGCATGGCCGCCGAAGCAAAGAGGAACCTGAGCAGCGCGAGGTGGCCGGGTTCGAACACCGGCAGCGCGGCCCGGATGCCGACAAACGCAGAAGCCCAGAACGTCAACGTGGCGCAGAGTGCGAGGACAACCTTCAGCTTCACTGGTCGGTCCCGTCTTTTTTGCGCCTGTCGTCCCGTCTCTGCTTGAAGTTGATGGCAGCAAGGCATCCCGCCAGTCCGCCCAGCGCGACAGCCTTGGTTATCGGCAAAATATCAAACCATCCAGCGATGGCACCAAGCGCGCACCCAGCAAGGATTCCCTTGGCGAGGACGTCGATCCATTCAATAAAATTTCTGTTGCTTTCGTCAGCCATTATAACGCAACCCTCTTCTGATTTTTACGCTTTTTCGCCAGAAAGGGTGTTACACAAATGTGTTGGGGTTTCAAGCTGAACCGTGATGAGAGGGGGGATGGTTTGTTGCAGCTACCGCTGGATTCGGTGCCGGGGATCTTT
>NZ_BBCB01000164.1 GCF_001311825.1 Salidesulfovibrio brasiliensis JCM 12178
GGCTCCGGCCTGCGCGACAGCGCGCTGATGCTGCTGGCCCTTGCCGACGCCGCCCCCGGCGACAGGATGATCCCCGAGCTGACCGGCAACGTCTCGCGTCTCATGGGCCTCACCCGCTGGGGCACCACGCAGGAGAACGCGCTGGCCTTTGCCGCAGTGGGCAAGGCCCTCGGTCTCGGTGACGCCGCGCCAGTGAGCGGCACATTGACCTTCGGCGACACCGAGCATCCCTTCAGGGACGTGGACACCTTCACCCTCGCCGACCTTGAGGGCGGCGCTCCCGTCAGCGCAACCCTCGCCACCGACAACGCCACCGCATACTGGTCCGTGACCACACGCGGCGTGCCGGACAGCGAGCACTTCAAGCCCGAGTCCAGCGGCATCGAGGTGCGCCGCACGTTCCTTGACCGAAACGGCAAGGCCGTGGACCTCGCCACCGTGGAGCAGGGCGCGCTCGTTATCATGAAGACCGAGATCAAGACCGCCGGAAACGCGGTGGAAAACGTTGTGGTACAGGCGCTGCTGCCCGCGGGAATGGAAGTGGAGAACCCGAGGCTCGCGTCCTCCGAGGTGGCGGCGTTTGCCCCGGACGAAGAGCAGCCCATCGCCGGGCATCAGGACCTGCGCGATGACCGGGTGCTCTTCTTCACCGACCTGAACCGCGCGGGCTGGCACGCCGGATACACGCAGCTTCGCGCGGTCACGCCCGGCACCTACGCCCTGCCGCCCGTGCAGGCAGAGGCCATGTACGATCCCTCGATCATGGCCGTGAGCGAGCCGGGCACCATGACGGTGAAAAGGAAGTAAAACGCAATGCGGCTCCGCACCCTCGGCCTCGCGGCTGCGGGCACCCTGCTTGCGTGCCTCGTGACATTTTCGGTCCTGAATACCCTGTTCCCCTTTCCGGATGAGCGACTCAAGCCGCCCTCCGGAACGCGGGTGCTGGACCGACACGGCACCGAACTGCGCCGCTTTCTGGCGGCGGACGGCATGTGGCGGTTTCCCGTAACCATTGACGAACTTTCGCCCGAACTGGTCACGGCGCTGGTTGAGAGCGAGGACCGCTGGTTCCGGCTGCATCCGGGCGTGAACCCGTTGGCAATCCTGCGCGCAGCGTGGAGCAACCTCCGCGCCGGGCGGGTGGTCTCGGGGGCGAGCACCGTCCCCATGCAGATCGCCCGCATGAGTGATCCCCGGCCGAGAACCCTGTCCGCCAAGCTCGTGGAGACCTTTCGCGCCCTGCAACTGAGCCTGACCCACTCCAAGGACGAGCTGCTCGAAATCTACCTGAACACCGCGCCGTTCGGCGGAAACATCATGGGCGTCGGCGCGGCCTCGCGGCTGTATTTCAACAAGCCCCCGGACCGACTCTCCCTCGGGGAGTGCGCCCTGCTGGCGGTG
>NZ_BBCB01000165.1 GCF_001311825.1 Salidesulfovibrio brasiliensis JCM 12178
GCAGCGCGGCCGAGGCGCTCGGACCCGACAAGGCCCGTCGGCTGGTCCGTGCGGCCTCACACTATCTCTCGCAGACGGACCGCTGGGAAATGTCCTGCCGTTTCGATCTCGCCGCAGTCTCGGAATCTCGGGACGGGCTGGAGGTCACGCTCTTCAGCAACGTCATCGACGCCGCCGAGTTCGGCTAACCGCGCCGCGCTCGATATAGTAAGGAATATGCACAATGCCTCAGGAAACCGATTCCCTGCGCCCCGGCCTGTACGTGGTGGCAACGCCGCTGGGCAACGATGGTGACCTCTCGCCCCGTGCCGCCGGAGTGCTACAGCGTGTCGAACTGGTCCTTGCCGAGGACACGCGCCGCACCGGGCTGCTCCTGCAGCGTACGGGTGTGGAGCGCGGCGGGGAGATGACCAGCTTTCACGACCACAACGAGGAAAAAAAAGACCGCCTACGTTCTCTCCCGTCTGGAAGAGGGCGCAGCAGTGGCGCTCGTCTCGGATGCGGGCACGCCGCTCATGTCCGACCCCGGCTTCCGGCTGGTGCAGGCATGCCGTGCAGCCGGGCATCCGGTGCGGCCCGTCCCCGGTCCCAGCGCCCCGGTCACGGCGCTCTCCGCCTGCGGGCTCCCGCCCATCCCGTATGCTTTCATCGGCTTCCCGCCCCGCAAGGAGGGGCAGGCCGTAAGGTTTTTCGAGCCATACCGCGATACCGGGGCCACGCTGGTCTTCTTCGAGCGCAAGACCCGCGTCGAGTCCACCCTCAAGGCCGCCTTTAAGGCGCTGGGAGACCGGCCTTACTGCATCGCACGGGAGCTGACCAAGGATTACGAGGAGTTTCTTTACGGTTCTCTCGCTTCGCCCGATCCGGCGCATTACGACATCAAGGGCGAGGTCACGGTGGTCATCGGCCCGCCCGAGGACACCGGCCCCAGCGATGAAGCCGAGGCAGACGCCGTGCTGGCCGAGGAGGGCGAACAGGGCGGCAAGCCCAAGGAGATCGCCCGTCGCGCCGCCGCCCGCCTGAACGGCTGGACCGCCAAAGAGCTGTACGCGAGGATGCGTCGCTGATGCCTTTTCAGAAAATCGCCCGCCGCGCCATCGGATTGCGACATCTTTCAGACGCGGACATCGACGCCGTGACCAGTTGCCCCGACGAGCGGCTGCCTGAACTGATGCAGGCCGCGCGTCAGGTGCGTAGCGAGTTCTTTGGTGACCGCGTCGAACTGTGCGCCATCGTCAACGCCCGCAGCGGCCGCTGCCCCGAGAACTGTTCCTTCTGCGCCCAGTCCGCGCACCATGACACCGGATGCGACGAGTATCCGCTCATCGATCCCGAGGCCGTGGGGCGCGCCGCGCGCGAGGCCCGCGAG
>NZ_BBCB01000166.1 GCF_001311825.1 Salidesulfovibrio brasiliensis JCM 12178
CGAAAATACCATGTCGGCACTCCCGAGTTTTGCTGGTAACAACACCAGTGAAACCAAAACCAAAGGGAGGCCGACATGGCAAAGCTCAAGGTATCATCAGTCCACCGGTTTGTAGAAGCTTTTCGTGGCGAAGAGATCTGGATCGGCGTTGACGTCCACAAACGCAGCTACAGCGTGGGACTTCTCCGGCCTGACGGGATGATGAAGGATTGGACCTGTCCGGCCGACAACCAGGCTCTGGTTAGGACGATTTTGTCCCTGCCCGTTCGGCTTGGTGCAGTTAGTTACGAAGCCGGACCTACGGGATTCGGCTTGGCACGAGCACTTGAGCAAGTCGGAATCCCGGTTATCGTCGCAGCCCCGAGCCGTATCCCCCGCCCGGTTGCGGCATCCAACAAGACGGATAGCCTCGACTGCCGCAAACTGGCTGAGCTGGCTTCATCCGGTCTCATTCGGCCCATCGCGATTCCAACGGAAGCCGAGGAGGCCTTTCGGTCTCTCCAACGCAGACGACATCAACTTACGGATTCGCTTCGCAAGGTGAAACAGCGAATTCGTGCGTTGTTCTTGAGCTTCAACATCCAGGAGCCGCCCGGTATCGACAAGTGGGGCAAAGTCGCAGTTGCCGAAATCGCAAGAATTGAATTTCCTCATTGCGCAAACGAGACCAAGGTGAGCCTTCTCCGGGAGTTACATTACCTTAAGGACGCACAACGGGAAGTGGATGGATTGCTTCGAACGCACGCCAAGGAACAAGACGAGGCGCGACGTATCGCCGCCATGAGGTCCGTTCCCGGCGTCGGCGAGGTGGTCGCGACCGCTTTTGCGGCCGAGATCTATCGACCGGAGCGCTTCAACCGCAGTGAGGAAGTCACCGCCTATCTCGGGCTGGCCCCGGTGATCCGACAAAGCGGTGGCGGAAAAGGAAAGTCGTTTATCCGCCCGGTCGGACAAAGACGATTACGAAGCCTGCTTGTCGAAGCGGCCTGGGGGTGGAAACAAAGAGACGAATGGGCGCAAGGCTTCTACAATCGAATTTTGAGCCGCCACGGCATTCCGCAAAAAGCGATTACCGCGCTGGCTCGAAAGCTGGCCGCTCTGCTGTGGAAGCTCAGCTTGCCACCGGCAACGGCCTGAACGGATCGCGGGGGGCTTTAGGTAGCGTAGACTACGAACGAAAATTGCGATCCAAAAATCAACACCGTACCGAATCGGTACTTGGTGCCGCTGAGCACGAATAAGAAAAGGAATACTTGATAATTACGCCACAAGGCGAGGGTAAACTATGGCCTGTGAAATAGTGAAATCAAGATATACGGGAGTCCTTGACATGGGGCCGCATAAGAAAAAG
>NZ_BBCB01000167.1 GCF_001311825.1 Salidesulfovibrio brasiliensis JCM 12178
CCGCCGTTCGCGAGCCTCTGCCGCGCTCCTTTCCCGGCACTGCGAAATCCGGCCACGGGTGCCCGGTTCGCCTGAGCCGAGGGCCGTGAAGCGGGCGCGTGAGTATCTGCATGAGAACCTTTCCGGCGAGGTCACGCTTGAGCAGCTTGCCGGGGTCGCCGGTCTTTCCCGGTATCATCTGCTTCGCGTTTTCCGGGATGTGCTGGGGTTGCCGCCGCACGGGTATCACATGCAGCTTCGCATCGAGCACGCCAAGCGACTGCTGCGGGAGGGCTGCCGGTTCTCCGAGGTCGCGCTTGAGAGCGGGTTTTCGGACCAGAGTCATTTTTCCAATACCTTCCGACGCTATACAGGCGCGACCCCCAGTCAGTACATTTCGGGCTGAAGTCAAGTCCGCAACATTTTGCAAGACGTTTCGTCCGACGTTTCGTAGTCATATCGAAAACCGTCGGGAGAAAGACCATGAGTGATACCGTGAAGAGTGCAGAGACCGCCACCCCCCTGACTCCGCTTCTGGCCGTGCTTGGCGCGGTGTTTCTGTGGGGCAGTTCGTTCGCGTCCATGAAGTATCTGGTTTCCTTCATGGACCCGTGGGCCGTCATGTGGCTGCGGACCGGGGTGGCCACGCTGGTGCTGACCCCCTTTGCCGCGCGACTGGCCGGACCGGTGCGGCAGGGCAGGGACCGGGGGGCTCTGGCCCTGATGGCCCTGTGCATGCCGTGCCTGTATTTCTTCTTTGAATCCCATGCGTTGACGTACACGTCCGCCACGCAGGCCGGGCTTATTTCCGCTTCCGTACCCCTCATGGTGGCAGCCGGTGCCGGGCTCTTTTTCGGAGAGCGCACCACCCCCCGTGGCTGGCTCGGGCTGGCCCTGTCCATTGCCGGGGTCGGAGCGCTCACCATGCTGGGCAACCCGTCGGAGCACGCCTCCAATCCGTTGCTGGGGAACATGCTGGAGCTTGCGGCCATGGTCAGCGCCACCGGGTACATGCTGCTGGTGAAGCGGCTCTCGGCCAGTTACGGACCGTGGACCATCACGGCGGTGCAGAACGCGGCAGGGGTGATCTTTTTCCTGCCCGGTGCCTACATGCTCCTTCGCGACGGCGTGGGCGCGGACCCGGTGTTCACGCTGGCAATCGCGGGGTATCTCGGCGCGTTCGTGACCCTCGGTGCCTTCGGCCTCTACAACGTGGGCATGAGCCGCCTGCCTGCGGGCAAGGCCTCGGTGTTCATCAATCTCGTACCGGTGGTGGCGGCGTTCTTTGGCTGGACCCTTTTGGGCGAGACGCTGACCCCCGGTCAGTTGCTGGCCTCGGCGATCATTTTCGCAGGGGTGGGGGG
>NZ_BBCB01000168.1 GCF_001311825.1 Salidesulfovibrio brasiliensis JCM 12178
CGCGTGGTCACCCGCGACATCCCGTTCGAGCTTAAGTTTCAATCCACGCCCCTGCGGGAGGGGCGACATGGCTGCGGTATCGTCGTCCGCCCCGAACGGGCAGTTTCAATCCACGCCCCTGCGGGAGGGGCGACTGATGATTATCGTCCATCGCACTGTTCGTGGTGTTTCAATCCACGCCCCTGCGGGAGGGGCGACATGGCTGCGGTATCGTCGTCCGCCCCGAACGGGCAGTTTCAATCCACGCCCCTGCGGGAGGGGCGACTCTACAGCGTTCATGCCAAGCCGCATTTGTGCAGAGTTTCAATCCACGCCCCTGCGGGAGGGGCGACGGAGGCTGCATGATCGATTGGAACGAATTCATGGTTTCAATCCACGCCCCTGCGGGAGGGGCGACGCGATCCTCTTCTGCAAAGCGGGCCTCCAGGTCATGTTTCAATCCACGCCCCTGCGGGAGGGGCGACTTCACCCGCTGTTCCGGGGTGGAGAACTGCGAACGTTTCAATCCACGCCCCTGCGGGAGGGGCGACTCTTTGTCACCGCCGCAATCTGCCAGATTGAGTGTTTCAATCCACGCCCCTGCGGGAGGGGCGACGTGGATCTACCTATGTATTCCATCATGCGTTTCACTGTTTCAATCCACGCCCCTGCGGGAGGGGCGACCCCGATCAACGACCTTTTTCGCGACGTTCTGATCGTTTCAATCCACGCCCCTGCGGGAGGGGCGACGTCGGCACCGGGTTCGGCTCGGCCTGCGGCAGGTTGTTTCAATCCACGCCCCTGCGGGAGGGGCGACCGCTTGCCTCGCGTTTGCCGGTGGCAATTTCGCGGTTTCAATCCACGCCCCTGCGGGAGGGGCGACCAGAAGGCAGAGGAGCTACCCCGAAACCAAACGCGTTTCAATCCACGCCCCTGCGGGAGGGGCGACATATGTCCCCAGAGAAATCATTTTCGATTTTCCTGTTTCAATCCACGCCCCTGCGGGAGGGGCGACCAAAGTGTTCGGGGGGAAGTGATTGACCGTCGATGTTTCAATCCACGCCCCTGCGGGAGGGGCGACAAGGGGACATCGTCATCAAGTGGATCACCAAGGTGTTTCAATCCACGCCCCTGCGGGAGGGGCGACTCCCCCGTTCTGGCGGTGCGGGAGGTGCGGGAGGGTTTCAATCCACGCCCCTGCGGGAGGGGCGACATCATCTCATTCAGCTCCGAGACGTATCCCGCACAGTTTCAATCCACGCCCCTGCGGGAGGGGCGACGGCCGTGCTTGTGGTGTACGGCCGCGACGGCGAGCGTTTCAA
>NZ_BBCB01000169.1 GCF_001311825.1 Salidesulfovibrio brasiliensis JCM 12178
CTTCACCTTGCTGGCCCGGCACCGCCTCGGCGCACAAACGCAGCTTCAGACATCCCTCGACCTGCCCACCCAGCGCATCGTGGAACACCTCGTGGCCCGACACGCCGCGCGGGTCCGGCAGGAAGGCATCACCAACGCCGCCGCCGTGGTGCTGGACCGCTCCACCCGGCAGGTGCTCGCCATGGCCGGGTCCGCAGACTTCTTCGACGACCGCACGCAGGGACAGGTCAACAACGCGCTGGCCGCCCGCTCCCCCGGATCCACGCTCAAGCCGTTCCTCTACACGCTGGCCTTTGACAAGGGCGAGGCCATCCCTGCCTCGCGGCTCCTCGACGTGCCCACCGACTACTCCGGATACACGCCCGAAAACTACTCCGGCACCTTTCACGGGCAGGTCAGCGTCAGCGAGGCCCTCTCGCGCTCCCTGAACGTCCCTGCGGTTCGTCTGCTCTCCCGCACCGGACTGGAGGGCTTCCACGCCCTGCTCAAACGCGGCGGACTGGAGACCATCGACCGGGCCTCGGCCAGTTACGGGCTGCCGCTGGTGCTCGGCGCGTGCGAGGTGCGTCTGGTGGACCTGACCAATCTCTACGCAACCCTTGCGCAAGGCGGAAACCACCGGCCGTGGCGCGTGGTGGCGGGGTCTCCCGGTCCGGCAGGGCATCTGTTTTCACCCGAGGCGGCCAGAAGCGTCGGCGACATCCTCACCAAGGTCACGCGGCCCGACATGCCGGACTCGTGGCGACTCACGCGTGACCGGCCCGCTGCAGCGTGGAAGACGGGAACGTCCTTCGGACACCGCGACGCATGGGCCGTGGGCTTCGGTCCCGAACTGGCCGTGGGCGTCTGGGTTGGCAATCCGGACGGAACGCCAGTAAAGGGCATCTCGGGCGCAACCCACGCAGGGCCGCTCTTCTTCGATATCCTGCGCGCACTGGAGCCGCACTCCCGCGATCTAAGGCTCCCTGAGGCCCCGGAGATGCGCGAAATCCTTCTTTGCGCCAAGAGCCGCCTTCCGGCTGGTCCGGACTGCCCGAAGACCATCAGCGCCCAAGCAGGGCCAGTGCTGCACCTGCCCCGCTGCACCGATCACCGCAGGATCATGGTGGACGCGGAAACCGGAAAACGGCTTGAAGGAAGCTGCCTCGTGACCCGCCCGGCCCGAGCCGAAACCGTTCACACGGTCCCCCCCGGAACTGGCCGCGTG
>NZ_BBCB01000170.1 GCF_001311825.1 Salidesulfovibrio brasiliensis JCM 12178
GCTGGCCGACCCTTTCACGCTGGGCGTCTCGTCCGGCGCGGCCTTTGGGCGCGGCGCTTTGTCTCGTGCTCGGATTGACGCTCTTCGGCGCGGCCACCCTGCCGCTGTTCGCGTTCATCGGGGCGGCCCTGACGCTGGCCGCCGTTTTATGGATAGCCCGCGGCGACACCTCCCGGTCCCCTTCCACGCTGGTGCTGGCCGGGGTCATCACCGCGTCGATCCTGTCGGCGGGCCTGAGCTTTCTCAAGTACATGGCGGACGAGCGCGTCTCCACCCTCATCTTCTGGCTCATGGGCAGCTTTGCCGGAAGCGGCTGGACACAGGCGATCACGGTCTGGGCCGCGTCGCTGACCGGCCTTTTCTGTTGCCTGTGGTTCGCCCGCGACCTGAACGTCATGTCTCTCGGCGGCAGGACGGCGGCCTCGCTGGGCGTAAACCCCGCGCGGGTCCGACTCTTCCTGCTCATGGCCGCCTCGTTCGTCAGCGCGGTCTGCGTGGCCTCGGCGGGCATCATCGGCTTCGTGGGCCTCGTGGTGCCGCATCTGGTGCGCCTGCTCTCCGGGCCGGACAACCGCATCCTTTTGCCCGCGTCCGCCCTTGCCGGAGCGGTGCTGCTGCTGGCCGCCGATACCCTGACCCGCGCCGTGCTCCCGCACGAAGTGCCCATCGGCGTACTCACCGCGCTCATCGGCGGGCCGGTCTTCTGCTGGCTGTTCCGCAAACGCCACGCCGGGAGGGATCATGCCTGATTCTGCCCTGCACATTGCGGCCCTGCAATTCTCCCACGGCGAAACGCCCGTGCTGCGTGACTTCTCGCTCTCGCTGAAGGCTGGTGCGCTGCACGCCGTGGTGGGCGCGAACGGCTCCGGCAAAAGCACGCTGCTCGACCTCGCGGCCGGATACCGCTGCCCCGCGTCCGGCGAAATCCGGCTGAACGGAACTCCGGTCCAGACGCTCGGCCCGCGTGAGCAGGCCCTCCGGCTGGCCTACATGCCGCAGGACGAACGCTCCGGATTTGCCTACACCGTGCGCGAAACCGTGATGATGGGCCGCCACCCGCACATCCCCCGCTTTTCGGCTCCCGACGAAGAAGACAGGCGCGCCGTGGAAAACGCCCTTGCCGCGCTGGACCTGACCGACCTTGCCGACAGGCCCGCCACCGACCTCTCCGGCGGGGAACGACAACG
>NZ_BBCB01000171.1 GCF_001311825.1 Salidesulfovibrio brasiliensis JCM 12178
GGCACCGACACCGGCGGCTCCATCCGCCTGCCCGCCTCCTTCTGCGGCGTCACCGGCCTCAAACCCACCTACGGCCGCGTCTCCCGATACGGCATGGTCGCCTACGGCTCCTCCCTCGACCAGATCGGCCCCATGGCCCGGTCCGTCGAAGACTGCGCCCGAGTCCTGCAAGTCATCGCCGGGCACGACCCCAAAGACTCCACCAGCGTGGATACCCCCGTGCCCGACTACCTCGCAGCCCTCAACCGCAAGGACCTCTCCGGCCTGACCATCGGCCTGCCCGACGAATACTGGCCCGCCGCAGACTCCGACAACCCGCTCAGCCCGGAAGTTGAAACAGCCTGCCAAAACGCCGTTGCCAAAATGGAAGAACTGGGCGCCAAAACCGTGCCCGTCTCCCTCTCGCTGACCGACTACGCCATCGCCACCTACTACATTATCGCCATGGCCGAAGCCTCCTCCAACCTCTCCCGCTTCGATGGCGTCCGCTACGGACACCGCGCGGAAAACGTCGAGGAACTCAGCGAACTCTACACCCGATCCCGCACCGAAGGCTTCGGCGACGAAGTCCAGCGACGCATCATCATCGGCTCCTACGTGCTCTCCGCCGGATACTACGACGCCTACTACGGCAAAGCCGCCAAAGTGCGCCGCCGCATCCGCCAGAACTTCGACAAGGCCTTTGAATCCTGCGACCTCATCGCCGGACCCGTTTGCCCCACTACCGCATTCAAATCCGGCGAAAAAGCAGACCCGCTCCAGATGTACCTCATCGATATCTTCACCATCTCCTGCAACCTCGCAGGCGTGCCCGGCATGAGCATGCCCGTCGGCATCGGCTCCGATTCCAACATGCCCATCGGGCTGCAACTGCTCGGCCCCACCTTCAGCGAAGACATCATGCTCTCCACTGCACACCTGCTCGAAAAAAACCTCCCGCCCATGCCCAAACCAGGACTTTAGGCGAGGAAGAATCATGCACTAAAAAGGGCGTCCCGAATCGGGACGCCCTTTTTTCTTGTGTAGGGGCGCTGACGCGCCTAGCCTCCGGCGGCTCTCCGAGGGCGCCTTCAGCGGGACCAAAGGGGATAATCCCCTTTGGAATCCTTGGGTTGCCAGACAGCTTGAAACGCCCTGAGAAATGCACTGCGTGACATTTCTCAGGG
>NZ_BBCB01000172.1 GCF_001311825.1 Salidesulfovibrio brasiliensis JCM 12178
CTTCGACTGCAGGCCGAAGCGCGCGGGCCCGGACAGCTTCGCTCAACAGCCCGAAGGCCACCGAAGGAGCCAGCGGGCGGGTGCGTTCACGCACGAGGTCGAGCGCCTTGTTGAACACGTCCACGGTACGGCCGGGGTCGTCGGCGCGGAAGGCTGCCATGCCCAGATGACGGTAAAAGAGCAATTCGGTATCCGCCGATTCGAACGGGACGCCGGATTCCAACCGCTCAAGGTAAAAACGATACGCCGCAAGACTGCGGCCCAGACGAAGGTTCACATTGCCGAGGTTCAGGGCCAACGCTGCACGGTCCCGCTCGTTTTCTGCCAGAAACCACGCTTTCTCATAATAACTCAGTGCGCGCTCAAGGCCGCCCCGCCTGCCGAAGGCGTTCTCCAGCGCTTCCTCGATAAATCCGAGAGTGCGATAGTAGGCGCTGCCCTGCCCGCCTATGGCGATGGACTGTCGAATCATCTTGCGCGCCTCGGTGAGCGCCCTTTCATCATCCCTGTAGGAAACCGCAAGCCCCAGTGAATACAGCGTGGCCGCACTGCCGGGGTCTTCGGCGTGCAGCCTGTAGTAGCGGGCAATGGCCTCTTCGAGTTTGCCGAGAGCGAGACTTGCGCGAATCCAGCCCCGGTGGCCGGGCACGTATTCCGGCTCGGTCCTGACAAGCTCGGCAAAGAGGCTTCGCGCTGCCGGGATTTCGCCATTTCGCAGCAGACGCTCCCCGGCCGAGGCGGTCTTGTCCAGATACGCCTTGCGAGCGAGGCGGTAGACGCCGTCTTCGCGTGCGCGGCCGGTCATGGCGTTTTCATAAAGCTCCACGGCCTTGGCGAACCGGCCTTCACGGTAATAGAGTTCGGCAAGCGCCAGCCGGGCCGCAGCCGTGGGCCTGCCTGTGTCCGGATATTCGGAAAGGACGTGCGCATACGCGGCCTTGGCTCCGGGAGTCTCGCCCTTCACCAGCAGCAGGTCCCCCGCCCGATTCTGCGCGGACGCCGCCAGCACCGGAAGGT
>NZ_BBCB01000173.1 GCF_001311825.1 Salidesulfovibrio brasiliensis JCM 12178
TTGAGGTCCTTGCCGGGGTGCCGCTCTCCGGCCTTGGCTGCGGCCGGGGCGAGATCGTGGCTGCCTTTGCCCCGCTTGTGACCAGCGCCGCCGACAGCGGTGACGTTGAAGGCGCGTTCAATCTTGCAGAGCGGATCATGGAACTGGAGCGGGTCAACCGCATGGGACCCATGTTCCACTTGCCGCCCCCGGCCTCGGAGGCCGGGTTTCTGGTGCGGGCCGCGCCGCGACTGCTGCGTATCCGTTCGCTCATGCTTGAAGCCGAAAACGGCGATACTGAACGGCTGCGGCAACTGGTGGAGCAGGAGCAGGAGATCATGCTCCGGGCGCTCGGGCCGGATGCCGGACGGCTGCCGGGCATTGCGCGGCTGGCCAAGGGCGAGGCCCAGCGAACGTGGCTGACCGTCCTTGCCGGGCTGGACGTGGCGCTGGTCGAGGCTGCCGACGAGGCAGTGCAGAGCGGGGACGAAACCGCCAAGGCGCGTCTTGCCGCGCTCGGTGACAGCTATCGGTCTGCCATGCGGCTGGCCCTTGAAGAGCTTCCCGTGGGGCGGTCCGCCGGAGCGCTCGGACTTTTCCTGCCGCGGCCCGTGGACTTTTTCGAGGTGTATCTGTCCCTGCCTGAAGAACGCTCGATCCGGCTGTTCTTCCCGGACGGCGAGGGCGGGGTGCTTGCCTTCTCCGTGCACAGGGACATGCCGGAACTCAAGCGACTGGACTCGTTGCCCAAGGTGTTTTCCACGGATGTGATTCCCGTGGTGCCGGATGCCCGGTCGCTGCCGGAGGGCCGTGCCGCTGCACTCAGCGGTACGCAGTTCGTGCGCGGGGCATGGTCGCTCAAGCCGTTCCGCTCCAAGCTCATGGGCATCGGGCTGGAAGAAGTGCCCGAAGGTACAGGCCGCTTGAGGACAATCGCACCGAAGCAGCCCAGACGCTGGCCGTGAACCGGCCCGCCGCCGTGCTG
>NZ_BBCB01000174.1 GCF_001311825.1 Salidesulfovibrio brasiliensis JCM 12178
CTTGGTGCGTTCACGGTGGGGAAGCGAGGGATTCGCTTTCATCGTCAAGCTGTGGAGGCGTACATGCGTCAGGGGTGCGTAAATGTTTCCGAGCGTGAGGTTTCAAAGGGTTGTGACGCTCCTCGCCAGCGCAAGCGGAAATTGACGTCTTTACATGATCTTTGGTAATATCTTCAGGCAAATAAGCGGCCTTCCGAGAAGAGGATACCTACATGCCTTACAAGGAAGGAAAAAAAGTGGCGGGGCGCGGTGCGTTTTACCCCGTCGGCTGGAAAGCAACTTCGACGCACAAAGCTCTTTGACAGAAAGCGAGAAGCCGAAGCGTGGGAACGCGAAACCATCAAGGCGCTTGAACTGGCTGATCGCCAAAAGCGCAAGGACATGGACACTGTCGGCAGACTTCTTGTTGCCGGGGAATGGGCCGAACGGTACTTGGATTACGCCAAGGCCACTTGGTCGGAAAAGACGTATGATTCAAAACGTCGGGCCTTCAGGCGGCTGTTTAGAGACAGCATCAGGCCGGAAATGCCGGTTGGTGAGATAAGCCCCGCCGTTGCGCTGGATCATCTGAGCAAGCTGAACCGGCGAAAGAACGGCAACACGGCAAACAAGGACCGCAAGAATCTCGTCGCCGCATGGAACTGGGGAGCCAAGTACCACAATATGAATCGGGTCAACCCGTTTCAGTTGGTCGACAAGTTCCCTGAAAAGCGGCACCCCCGCTATGTCCCGCCGTTTGCGGATTTCAAAACGGTACTGGACACTGCTGACGAATATGAGCGGTTCGTGCTCCTGACCACCTTCTTTACGGCTGGCCGGAAGTCGGAAATCTTCCGCATCAAGTGGAGCGAGGTGGATTTCGACAAAGGCACTGTTGGCTTGTGGACGCAAAAGCGCCGTGGCGGAAACTGGGAATTT
>NZ_BBCB01000175.1 GCF_001311825.1 Salidesulfovibrio brasiliensis JCM 12178
GCGGTGGAACGGGCCGGTCTTTTACGGCCTCGGCGCGCCGGGCTTCGGCCTGCAGGCGGGCGTCAGGACCCAGTCCGTGATCTTTGCCTTTCGCACCCCGGAAACGCTTGAGCACTTCATGGCCGACGGCACCATCGGCGGTGCCTCGTTTGCCGTGGAGTTCCTGAACGTGGGCGTGCAGAACAATGCCGGGTGGGACAACCCCAGCCCGGACATGCTGGTGATGACCGAAATCTCCGGGTTGTATGCCGGAGCCGGGTTCGAGGCCGGAGGCATTGCCGAGCGGGACAGCATGAACGCGGCCCTGTGGGGCGAAGGCGTTTCAGCGGATGATATTTTGCGGGGAGATGCCGGACGGCGGGACACCGATCTGACGGCTCTTCTCGGACGTGTGGATGCCCCTGAAAAAGGAAAAGGCGAAACCGGAGTTTCGCCTTGAATTCCTGTGGGGTGAGTGAAGGGACTTGAACCCTCGGCCACCTGGGCCACAACCAGGTGCTCTACCAACTGAGCTACACCCACCGCATGAGGGCCGTAGATGTATCCAAGTCCCCGGCGGCGGTCAAGCAAAGAATGTAAAAAAAGGAAAATTTTCATGGATAAACTCATAGTACAGGGCGGCGGACCGCTCGAAGGTCGAATCCGCGTCAGCGGTGCCAAGAACGCGGCCCTGCCCATCCTCATGGCCTGTCTTTTGGCCGAAGGAAAGGTGGAGCTGGGTAACGTGCCTCGCCTGCGCGATATTCACACCTCGCTCAAATTGCTTGAGATTCTTGGCTGCAAGACCAGCTTTGACGGTAACGATGTCACGTCCGACGCCGTGGCGCTGGTGCCGGAGGCCCCGTATGAGCTGGTCAAGACCATGCGCGCCTCGGTGCTGTGCCTCGGTCCCTTGCTGGCCCGACTGCGCGAG
>NZ_BBCB01000176.1 GCF_001311825.1 Salidesulfovibrio brasiliensis JCM 12178
CTGCGGGTCGGCCATGGCGTTGTCCATGAGCGCGCCGCGATGCAGCAGCACCGAGGCCTCGAACACGTCCCGACGCGGCACGTCCGGTCCCACGGCGGCGATCTGTGGCGCATAGTACGAAGCAGCCTCGCCGATCCTCCCGGTCTCCAGCGCGATACGGGCGAGGAAGGTGTCGCAGAGGCGCACCTCCTGTGCTGCCGAGAATCCGCCGGAAGCGCGGCTTGCCGTGGCCTCGTCCAGCGAGGTTTCGATGTCGATGCTGATGAGCGCGGAGCTTTTGCGTGAACGGTCCGGCACACCGTGCTTCAGGACCAGCGTGCGGGCTTCGCGAAAGAGCGTTGCAGACTCGGTCAGCAGCCGTTCCCGCTCGGTGCCGGTGTGCTCTCCGGCCTGCATGTAGACGTTGTAGGCCGCCGAACGGGTCAGCATGCCGAGATTCTTTTCCGCCTTGAGCCGCCGGGCCAGCTCCGCAGCCTCGCGGAAGGAAGCGGCGGCTTCGGAATACCGCCCGTCATCCTGCTGGGCCAGCGCGAGCCGGTTGAGCAGTTCAGCCTCGGCCTCGGCAAGCTGCACCGGCTCGTCCAGCGCGCGCTGGGCCTCGGCGTAGAGATAGTCGAAGGTCTGCCGCACGGCGGGGTCGCCCATCATCTCGGCGGCAGCGTTCATGATGTCATGCTCACGTTCAAGTAGCTCTGCCACGGTGTTCCGGTAGGCGGTCCATGCCTCGGAAGGCGGCGGCCCGGTCACGGCGCGGCCAGCCTCGGCCAGTTCCCGGTCAA
>NZ_BBCB01000177.1 GCF_001311825.1 Salidesulfovibrio brasiliensis JCM 12178
TCCTTGTCCTTGCCGTCGTGGTTGCCGCCCTGCGGGCCGGTCTCGGTGCCGGGTGACGGCCAGCGAGCCGTCCAGCTGGTCCTCGAACTGCACGCCGCAGGCTTCAAGGCAGCCCCGCGTGCGGTGGATGTCGTCGCTGTCCAGCAGGCCGGAGATGATGGAGCGGCCCGGCGCCAGCGCGCCAGCGATGAGGGTGCGGTGGGAGAGGGACTTGGAGGCCGGGGCCTGTATGATGATGGTCTCGTTGGTCATGATTCTTATCCTTCCTGTCCCTTGGGCGCGGCAGGGTACGTGCCGAGGACGCGCAGGGTGTGGCATTGCTCTCGCAGGTTTGCGAGCATGGATTCGTATTCCGTCTTGC
The DNA here is from genome assembly GCF_001311825.1 of Salidesulfovibrio brasiliensis JCM 12178. Classification (GTDB taxonomy): domain Bacteria; phylum Desulfobacterota; class Desulfovibrionia; order Desulfovibrionales; family Desulfovibrionaceae; genus Pseudodesulfovibrio; species Pseudodesulfovibrio brasiliensis. Next base: position 362 of record NZ_BBCB01000177.1, read on the forward strand.
CGAGGTCGCATTCGAGGTCGGTGAAAAAGACGTACTTCCATTTCTCGCCCCGGAAGGGACGGGATTCCAGCTTGGTCATGTTGATGCCTTCGCCCGCAAGCGTGTTCAGCACGCCCGCCAGTGAGCCGGGCCTGTCCGGCAGGGTGAACAGGATGCTCGTCTTGTCGCGTTTTTCCTCGCGGACCGGGGAGGGGCCGATGACGAGGAAGCGGGTCCAGTTGTCGGGGTGGTCCTCGATGCGCGCGGCAAGGATGTTCAGGCCGTGCAGCTCGGCAAGCTGTTCGTGGCCGACCACGGCGATGTCCTCGCGGGCTGCGG
>NZ_BBCB01000178.1 GCF_001311825.1 Salidesulfovibrio brasiliensis JCM 12178
CACAACGAAACGGGTTCCGCTTCCCGTCCCTCCCGCCGAAGGCGAGCAAGAAAGCCACCGTTACATCGCCCGCGGGCATGCCGATTCATACAGGCACCTTGATTTCTTAAGAGAGAGTTTCGCTCTCTACGAGCGAGTTACTTTTTGCTGGCGCAGAAAAAAAGTAACCAAAAAAGCTGCGCTTGGTCGGGGACCCGGTTTCGACGGCAAGAAGCTCTAACGGCGACTCGCTACTCGAAGGGAAGGTGCCAGCGCGCTGGCACCTTCCCTTCGAGCTTAACGCTCGCCGCCGAAGAGCTTCTAAGCCTTACGAAACAACGCTGACCCTCGCTTCCACGCTGGCGAAAGCCGGTTCGGGGTTCCTGTTTGGGAATTCGGCAGCGTGAGATTGCCACATGGCCCGGCAAGCAAGGCTACCGGGAAGCAAAACGTCCCCCCAATAGTGCCGCAGGCCGCGAGACTCCGGCCCAAATCAAGCCTCTCCCGCAAGCGATACCCTAAGGGTGAGCGACAGCGCAGACGAAGAACGGCAGCGTTGTCTCCCGAGGCTTAGAGGCTCTTATGTGCTGCTTGCGTGGGCCCGGTTGCCTGTTCGCTGGCGAACCTTTCGACCGGGGCAGCGATCACTCTTAGAGCCTCTTG
>NZ_BBCB01000179.1 GCF_001311825.1 Salidesulfovibrio brasiliensis JCM 12178
CGTAGACGAACTGGTCGTTGCCCACGTAGTCCCAGTTTCAATCCACGCCCCTGCGGGAGGGGCGACGCCGCTGGACAAATACGGGCGGAGTTTCGACCCCGTTTCAATCCACGCCCCTGCGGGAGGGGCGACGTTCAAAAATGGTGCATCGACGGGAAACTTAAACGTTTCAATCCACGCCCCTGCGGGAGGGGCGACCACGAAAAGCTGAAAAACGCCCACAGCATTCTGATCGTTTCAATCCACGCCCCTGCGGGAGGGGCGACTCGCGAGAGCCACGGTCAGGGCCACACCCGGCGGGTTTCAATCCACGCCCCTGCGGGAGGGGCGACACGCATTTGATCGGGCCCGCAGTCGCTACGGCATGTTTCAATCCACGCCCCTGCGGGAGGGGCGACAGCGCGCGCTTGGCCTGCCGGATGTGCTCACGCCGGTTTCAATCCACGCCCCTGCGGGAGGGGCGACAAATATTCTTTTGAGGACCATTCCCTCGTCAATAGTTTCAATCCACGCCCCTGCGGGAGGGGCGACCGGCAAGGTCGGCAACACTGGTGGCCTCTCTGTAAGTTTCAATCCACGCCCCTGCGGGAGGGGCGACCCGCCCGCAGGCGACGTCCGCTTGGTGCTGTCTGG
>NZ_BBCB01000180.1 GCF_001311825.1 Salidesulfovibrio brasiliensis JCM 12178
CCGTCGGGAGTTGGTGGACGACCTTCGGGGCGACTACGACGTGAGCATCCGTCGGGCATGCCGTATCGCGCTCATCTCCCGGTCGCTGTATGCCTACCGACGCAAGACCGACGATCAGGCCGAGCTCCGCATGAGAATCTGTGAGATCGCCGCAACCCGAGTTCGCTATGGTTACCGACGCATTCACGTATTGCTCTGCCGAGAAGGCTGGGAAATCAACCATAAGCGCGTATATCGCCTCTACAAGGAGGAGGGACTGTTGCTCCGCAGCAAAAGACCAAAGCGTATCGTAAGCGCAGTGCACCGTGAAAAAACAGAAAGCGCAACGCGGCCCGATGAAGTGTGGTCTATGGACTTCATGAGTGACGCTCTTTTTGACGGCCGCAGGTTCAAGCTGATGACGGTGGTCGACAACTATACGCGGGAAAGTCTGGCCATTGAAGCCGGCCAGGGTATTACGGGTGAGCAGGTGACCGAGGTGCTGGCAAAGATAGCCAGTGATCGGTCATTGCCAGCACGTATCAAGTGCGACAATGGACCGGAGTTCACGTCAAAGGCCTTGGATAAGTGGGCCTATGAACACCACGTTGAGCTGGA
>NZ_BBCB01000181.1 GCF_001311825.1 Salidesulfovibrio brasiliensis JCM 12178
CCGCGTGGCCGCGGCCATGGTCGAGGCGGCCCGCGAACAGGGCGTGAGCGCCGAGCTGGTGAAACTGCGCGACTACCAATTCAGCTCCTGTATCGGCTGCGAAGCCTGCCGCAAGGACAAGGCCTGCACCGGCCTCAAGGACGGACTGCAGCTTGTGTATCCTCTCTTCGAGCAGGCCAAGGGACTCATCCTCGTCACCCCCGTGCATACCTACAATGTCACTGCGTGGATGAAAGCGTTCATCGATCGGCTGTACTGTTATTACGACTTCGAGGACACCATGCCGAGGGCGTGGTCCAGCCGCCTTGCCGGGCAGGGACGCAAGGCCGTGCTCGCCTGTGTCGGCGAGCAGGCCGAGGAAAAGGACCTCGGGTTCGCAATGCCCGCCATGCGCCTGCCGCTGGAGAGCCATGATTACGAAATTCTGGGTGAACTCTCGGTGCTCAAGGTCTTCGCCGCCGGAAAGGTGCGCGAACGGCCGGACGTCATGCAGGAGGCCCAGCGCCTCGGCGTGATGCTCGCCCGCGCCGTGAGGCCCGAATGATCGGGGCCACAACCGAACCTTCTCGTTCCTCGGTTCCGGTCCTGG
>NZ_BBCB01000182.1 GCF_001311825.1 Salidesulfovibrio brasiliensis JCM 12178
ACCCCGTCAGCCGGAAGGCAAATGCGACGCACCCAGCTCTTTGACAAAAAGAAAGATGCAACGACTTGGGAAGATGAGACCCGCAAGGCGTTGATTCTGGCGGATCGCCAACACCAGAAAGACCTGAACACCGTTGGTCGGGCCTTGACGGTGGGTGAATGGGGCGAACGATACATGGACTTCGCCGAAAGCACGATGTGCCATTCATCATACTGTGAAAAGCAAATTGCCTTGCGTCGACTGATTCAGCATTTGCCGAATCGGGAAAAAACCTTGGTGGGCGAACTGAGCACAGCCCTTGTGCTGGATTGCCTGACAAAGGTCTTTCGCGAGAAAACCGGCAATACGGCCAACAAGGACAGAAAGAACCTTTGCGCAGGCTGGAACTGGGGCGTGAGATACCTTGGCATGGACCGTGTGAATCCGTTCCAACTGGTGGACAAGTTCCCGGAGAAGCGCCAACCGCGTTACGTGCCGCCCCTTGATGACTTCCGGCGTGTGCTGGATTTTGTCGGGCC